>CALFPJ010000046.1 GCA_937919655.1 uncultured Gemmatimonadales bacterium | reverse complement strand
CTGGATGCTCTCTGGATGCATACCAACATTCTCCGTGATTCGTGGATGGATCACGGCGGGAGGGATGAAAAAGGTAGAAGGATCGCCCGGCGATCGACATGGGCCGGGGGCGCTATTCGGTTGGCAGGGCTCGCAACAAATTGTCGAGTTCGGTCTTTAGTGCTTCCATCTGGTGTTGTCCCAAACGTTGTCCAACCGACGAGGCCAGATGCAGAAGGCCGAGAGTCGGGGTGCCGATCCACACGGACCACAATGCCCAAGCGGACTCATTTGAAGCCCATTGCACGTATCCGAAGGTGCCGCCGAACAGGGCTAGAAATGCGACACCGAAATACAGGAGCATGAAAAACGTCCGCACCTCGGGATGAGGCGCGAAACGGCCGAAGAGTGTGCATCCCTCGTCGGCTTGATCCACACGCAAAGACAAGTGCGGCGACCACAGTCTGCGCTCGGACTCTGCAACGTGGATCTCAGCCCACCGCCCTTTTCCCCGCCACCGACCCGTGAGGGCCGGATCGGCGACGAGGCCCGCCCGCAATTCTTATATGGCCCGCTCGCACGGGAGCGAGAGAGTAATCGTGAATGTCGGACGAAGTTTAGGCGCGCCCACAGATGACGCCTGTCAGGAGATCGGACCTGCCAAACCGGCTTCCGCCACGACAAGCAGAAGCGCACGCTGGATGGCGAGCGGACCGTCGCGGTTGATCCAGTATTCCTCCGGCGCATGGCCCGCACCACCAATCCCTCCGCGGCCGATCGTGACGGCGGGGATGCCCATCGAAATTGGGATGTTCGAGTCGGTGGACGAACGCCCAAGGGTCGCTTGTACATCGAAGACCGAGGTGGTCGCGAGGGCCCTCTGAACGAGCGGAGAAGCCGGGTCGCCCTCACCGGACGGACGATCGCCGATCTTGGCAGCGTCGACGGTGAGCGCGGGCCCTTCACGGCGCAGCGCATTCTCTTCTGCCACTCCGCGTTCCATAGCAGCCAAGAAGGCGCGCTCAATACGTGCGAGGCTTGCCGGGCTCTCGGAGCGCATGTCGACCTCCATCCATGTCTCGAACGGGATAGAGTTGACGGAAGTCCCGCCGCCCAAACGACCGACGTTGTAGCTGGTTCGAGGGCCGCTGCGCGTGAGGGTGTCTGCGGCATCTTGGAAGTAGCGGACTGCCCGACTTTGCGCATGGGCAGGGTTCGCCAGCCCGAAGGCCCCCCAGGAATGTCCGCCCGGTCCTTCAAAAGTAGCGCGGTACCGGACAGAGCCGAGGCCCATAGTCACCAGACTCTCCAGGCCTCCACCGTCCACATCGATCCAGACGTCGGGCGCGACCGCGCGGTCTCGGAAGAGGTGCTTCATGCCCCTCAGGTCGCCGAGCCCTTCCTCTCCGACCACACCCACAAAAATCACGTCGTCGTCCGTCTCGATGCCGGCCTCTTCCATCGCCCGAAGTACGGTGAGAACGACCACCAAGCCGCGGGTATCGTCTCCGATGCCCGGGGCGTAGAGCGTATCTCCTCGTTGACGCACGGTCACGTCGGTGCCTTCTGGGAAGACGGTGTCGAGGTGCCCACCGAAGCCGATCGTGCGGGCCCCGGTGCGACCACGACGGAGCCCGATCACGTTGCCAACTTCGTCGGTCCACACCGAGTCGGCGCCCGCCTCACTCAAGAGTTCTGCGTAGCGACGTCCGCGGACCTCCTCCATGAAGGGAGGGGCTGGGATTTCCGTGAGCTCGATGAGTCGATCGAGGGACCATGCGTCCAGGTCCGTCGCGAGTTGCATGGCTTGGGCGACTGCCGGCATCGCGAAGAGAGATCGAGCTTCGGCGGCGTATTCGGCGGATGCCGTCTGGCCGGAAAGCGGGGAAACGGCGACCGCCACAAGGGCGCACACCATGCGGACATTCAAGAGAGACCTAGACATGCCTTGGAACTCCGGGTGAGGAATGAAGCTCGAAACTCCAAGGGTATGAGCGCTCAAGCAAGAGCGTGGACCTGTGTGTCGGCATAGCGAGAAGGGCCACTACAGCGGGCGACTTCATTCAGTGTCGACCCTCGTCGGGGAGACCTGACAAGCGAGCGGATAGGCGTCCTAGGAAGCCGCTGGACACGACCGAGAGGCGCACACCGTTGCTGGGGGGGCAAATCGTTTGGCCTTTCGGTTAGCTTTAGAGGCTATACATCCGAACAATTCGCCCCGACGACCCGGACGAACGATCCGAAGGTCAGAGGGCGCTGCAGGTATACCATGCCCATTCGCAATATCGCTATTATCGCGCACGTCGATCACGGAAAGACGACCCTCGTAGACCAGATGTTCCAGCAGGCCGGCGTCTACCGAGAAAACCAGCGGATCGAAGAGCGTGCGATGGACTCCAATCCGCTTGAGAAGGAGCGGGGGATCACCATCCTCGCCAAGAACACCGCTGTCCAGTGGAACGACATCAAGATCAACATCGTCGACACCCCTGGGCACGCCGACTTCGGTGGTGAGGTTGAGCGCATCCTGCGCATGGTCGACGGCGTCGTGCTTTTGGTCGATGCTGCGGAGGGGCCGATGCCTCAGACGCGCTTCGTCACCCGAAAAGCACTTGATCTCGGCATTCTACCGCTCGTGGTCATCAACAAGGTGGATCGTGGTGATTCGCGTCCGCGCGAAGTCCATGACGAAGTTCTTGAGCTCTTCATGGATCTTGAGGCTACCGACGCCCAGCTCGACGCCCCCTTCCTCTACGCGGTTGGTCGGGACGGCTGGGCTTCTGACAGCCCAGACGCCACCGGCGGCGATCTGGCACCCCTGTTCGACAAGATTGTGTCGTACTTCCCGGCTCCTGCGGTCGATGCGGCGGGCCCGTTCCAAATGCTGGTCTCTACACTCGATTTCTCGTCGTACGTCGGGCGAATCGCCATCGGGAAGATCGAGCGTGGCATCGTCCGGGTGGGCGATCGCGTAACGCTGCTCGATCTTGGAGACCCAGGCATGGTCTTGAATGTCTCGGAGGCGGAAGAGGCTAGGGTTTCTAAGCTCTACACCTTTAGTGGTCTGGACCGTATCGAGGTCGAAGAGGCTACGGCAGGTGACATCGTCGCTCTGGCTGGTTTGGACGATATCGAGATCGGCAAGACGCTGACGCACCCCGAACACCGCGAGCGCCTTCTTGGTATCGCCGTGGAAGAGCCGACGCTGTCCGTCGACTTCACCGTCAACAACTCACCGTTTGCGGGTCAGTCTGGGAAGTTCGTGACGACCCGCCAGGTGCGTGAGCGTCTTTATAAGGAACTCCAGCGCAACGTGTCACTGCGTGTCGAGGACACGGATTCGCCGGACACGTTCACGGTCAGCGGCCGCGGAGAGTTGCACCTCACGATTCTCATGGAAACCATGCGCCGCGAGGGCTTTGAGTTCCAGGTTTCGCGCCCGCGCGTGGTTACGCGAAAGCACGATGGTGAGCTTCAGGAGCCGTACGAGGAGGCCGTGGTCGAAGTGCCCTCGGGGATCGTTGGCACCGTAATCGAAAAGCTCGGCGGCCGTCGCGGTGAAATGACCGAGATGCGCCCGATGGGCGACTCTGGCACAACCCGCCTACGCTTTCGGATCCCGGCTCGTGGGCTGTTCGGCTACCGCTCTGAGTTCATGACCGACACGCGCGGCGAAGGTATTCTGCACCACCAGTTCGATTCCTGGGGCAACTGGGCGGGTCCGCTCCGTGGCCGTAGTCGGGGAGTTCTGGTGGCGGACCGTTTGGGCAAGTCGGTCGGTTTTGCGCTTTTCAATTTGCAGGACCGCGCGACGATGTTCGTTGCGCCGGGCCTGGAGTGCTATTGCGGCATGATCGTTGGCGAGAACGCGCGCAGTGACGACATGGATGTCAACGTGAGCAAGGAGAAGAAGCTCACGAACATGCGCACGACGTCCTCGGACGAGAACATCAAGCTTGAGCCGCCGCGTCTGCTCACGTTGGAGCTCGCGCTCGAGTTCATCGAAGATGACGAGCTGATCGAGGTGACCCCGGACGCCGTGCGCCTTCGCAAGCGGGTCTTGGACGCGAACATGCGTAAGAAGGCCGCGAAGAAAGTGGCGGGTCAGTCGGCGTAGGACCCACCATCGACCGCACAAAGAAGATGTGCTCTTGCGATGGGATGTGATTCGGATCCACGTCGAGCGCCCGCTGGAACATGGCGATCGCGCGCTGTGCCCAATCGGTATGCCTCCAGAGCCGCCGGTGCATGTAGGTCTCAGCCTCGAAGTACCAGGCCTCCACGCGGTCGAGGAGCGCCTGAGTGAGTGCCGCCCATTCAGCGAGCCGATCGGCGTCGGTCTTCGCATTCGGGTCTCCAGTACCGCGGCGCACGTCCAGGTAGAGCCGATCGGCTGCTGGGAGGCGATCCCGATGGCCGTCCGCCAATGCGAGCGGGGCACTGCTGCCTGTCCCTCCCTCACGATGAACGTCATTCAGTCGATTCGCACGTCGAACTGAGTTGCCCGGGTCGCCCATGGACCTTACCATCGGCGCCCCGACCATCTCAGAGGGTGCCCACATGAACACGATTGACCCGCGCGGCGGCCTGTTCCTCCGATTCTTGTTCGCGCTAATGACGCTCTCGTTCGGGCTGGTGCCGGCGTTGGAAGCCCAGGTCGCCTGGTCCCCGGTTGCAGACGGTTACCCACGCACCGCCGCGGAACTCAACGGTTTCAGCGCCCACACCCGCCATCTCGAGATGTGGGACTATCTGGAACAGTTGCGCGGCGTGGCGCCTTCGATGCGCCTCGGGACGTATGGGGAAACGTGGGAGGGTCGCGAACTCGCGTACGCGGTGTTGAGTAACCCCCAAGTCAGCCAGCCCTGGGAGGCATGGGCACTCGGCCGGCCGATCGTGGTGCTGGCGGCCAACGTGCACGGTGGTGAGCGCACGTTCCGAGAGGGCCTGTTGGTCCTCATGCGCGACTTTGCGACCCCCGGTACGGACGCGAACCGCTTGCTCGATAAGGTGACCGTCGTCGTTGCACCTCAGATTAACCCGGATGGTTTCGAGGCATCCGAAGGCGGGCAGCGCGGCAACGCTTGGGACATCGATCTCAACCGCGACTATGTGAAGCTGGAGCAGCCGGCGATCGCCAACTACATCGCGAACATCATCGGTGCGTGGCGGCCGCATGCGTTTGTCGACGGCCACAACGGCGGCTCCCGGCCCTACAACCTCAATTACCAGTGTCCGAGCCATGCGGATCCGGCTCCGGAGATCTCTCTCCTATGCGACCAGGAGATCTTCCCTGCGATCGATTCGAAGCTCGCGACCGAGGGCTACAAGTCCTGGTATTACACAGGCGGTGATGAGGAGCAGTGGCGGGTGGGCGGATCCGAGGCGAGGATCGGCCGCAACTACGGTGGCTTCGTGAACTCGGTCGGGATCCTGTTCGAGGCACCGACCCAGTCTCTCGAGGTCGGGGCAAGGGCTGGATATTTGGGGTACCTGGCCGTGGTCGAATATGCAGCGCAGCATACCGATCGACTTGTGGGCGTGATCAATGCTGCGCGTGCCGAAACCCTCGCGATGGGTGCCGCACCTCGCGGTGACGTGACCGTCGCCATGGAGTACGGCCCAGAGGACTATCCGGTCAGCTACGAATTGGTCCAGGGCGGCGGTAGGGGGAGTGACCCGAACCAGCCCGTCGAGATCATCCAAGTGACCGGTGCACAGCTCATGAAGAAGCCGATCGTGACCGCGACTCGGCAGCGCCCCTGGGCCTATCTGTTGCCCCGCGAGGCGGTGGATGCCGTTGCCATGCTCCGGCGCCATGGGATCACAGTTGAGACGCTGACCGCGCCTGCCTCACTAGAGGTTCAGGGGTACACGGTGGCCGGAGTGACGTACGAAAGGGCCTACAACCACGCTGCGGCGACCAAGATCGAGGTGGGTGAAGTACTGACGGTTCAAGAGACCTTCCCGGTCGGGACCTACCTTGTTCCAACCGCGCAGTATTTGGGGCGGCTGGTCGCGCACATGCTCGAGGTCGAAACCGCGGACAACGTCGTCTACTGGAATACGATGGACGCGTGGATCCCGCGGTCAGCAGGGCCCGCGGCCCAGGGTGGGCGAGGTGGCCGTGGTGGTCAGGTGGGGCCTCCCATGGTGCCCATCTATAAGCTTATGGTGCCGACCCCACTGCCAACCCGGGTCATCGGCGGCTAGTCAACCGCCGCGACTTCTCCGGTCGACTCGTCACTCAGTCGCTCCCCGCTGCGTGTGCAGCACGGGTGCCGACGTGGAACCCGTTCGCATTCGGCAAACGGGAGGGTGATATTTCAATAGGCCGGGACCGGTCTACTGGACCCGCGAATTCATAGATTGAGGCAGGTTGTGGACAAGTTCCGTTTCGAAAGCGCGCAGACCTTCGCCGGTTATCTCGAAGGGGTAGACAAAAACCGGGATCTCTGGCGAGGTGTGTACGATCGGGTGCGGTTGCCTGAGGATCTCATTGCCGCGGGACGGGAGATCCCTGGGCTCTGGCACCTAGTCGCCCTGACCGAGGACTGGTGCGGCGACGCGGTCAACACGCTGCCGGTGGTGGCACGTCTCGCGGACGAGGTGGGCTGGCCTCTGCGGGTGATGCTTCGGGACGACAATCCCGACCTCATGGACGAGCACCTCACGAACGGACGCAGCCGATCGATTCCAGTCGTGATTGTTTATGACGAGAATTTCAATGAGATGGGCTGGTGGGGTCCGCGGCCCGGCAAGATCCAGTCTTGGGTGATGGGCGAGGGTCTTTCCATGCCTTCCCCTGAGCGGTACAAGGTGGTGCGCCGCTGGTATGCGAAGGACCACGGCCGTTCGACGTTGGAGGAGTTGCTAGACGTCTTTGCCCAGGCGGTCTGAGGTCGGTCCGTCGTGCGTCGATTGCACTCGGTCTGTGTCGCGCCGACCTTGTGGGGTCCGCACCTCGTAGGGCGGGGCATCGCGAGCGCACCCTAACCATGGCCAGCGTGGACAACGACCAGCACGACAGTCACACCGACCCGACCGCGGAGGTGGCGGCCCCGGCCCCTGGGACGGGGCACTCGCCGGCCCGCCGCTTAGGCATCTTCACACTCGCGTTCGCGTCTGGCTTTGCGGTCCTCACCATTGAGATCGCTGGGGCCCGATTGATCGCGCCGGTCTTTGGTCTGTCCGCGGTGCCGTGGACTGCGGTCATCGGGGTGATTTTGGCCGCCTTGGCTGTGGGTAGTCACCTAGGTGGCCGGCTGGCGGATGCCGGTAAGGTACCGTTGTCTGCGGTGTTGACCGCGGCAGCTGTCACTGCGGCGCTCCCGATCGTGGGGGTCGACTTCCCTTGGATGGCGCGTCAGGTACTGGGCTTTATCCCGGGCGCGGTCGTAAGTGCGCTCTTTCTCTTCGCACCCGCAGTGTTATGTCTGGGTGCGGTCGTCCCGTACCTCATTCAGGCCGACACAGAGAACCTCGGAAGCGTGGGGCGCCGAGCGGGGGACGTGAGCGCCGCCGCCACGGGCGGCTCGATCCTGGGGTCGTTCATGACCGGCTTCGTGCTCCTTCCCCTTTTTCCACTCCCGGTACTCATGGGCCTTACCGCGGTCCTGATCCTTCTGCTCGCCGTGCTCGCCGGGGTCGTGCTCGGCCAGCGGGTGCCGGCTCAGGTCCTGGTCATCACCGGGCTGGGCGTTGGAACCCTCAGCGTGGCGGGCTCTCAGCTACCCGCGGGTACGCTGCACCGTGAGCAAACGCTCTACGCCGCCGTCTCTGTCACTGAGCGCCCTTGGGGGACTGAGGCCGAACTCGTGCGGGAACTCTGGCAGAACGGCGGATCGTCATCGGCCGAGTATGTTGCCACCGGGGAGCCGGCCCACACGTATGCGATCGCGAGCGGGCTCATCTTGGCGCCGGTCGTCGAACGATTGGAGTCGGCGCTCGTCTTGGGTGGGGCGGCGTTGTCGCTCCCCGTAGCGCTCCAGCGCTGGCAGCCTGACGTGCGGGTAGATGTCGTGGAGATCGATCCTGCCGTCACCGCGTTGGCGCGGGAGTACTTCGCATTCGGTCAGTCGGACTACCCGAATATCCGGGTGGTCCACGAGGACGCCCGCGTCTTCATGCGGGGGTCCGTTGATCACTACGACTTGGTCTACCTAGACGTATTCGATCATCTGCTCACGGTGCCCTGGACGATGGTCACGGTTGAGGCGCTGACCGCCATGTCGCAGAGGCTTTCAGCGGACGGTCTATTCATGGCGAACGTGCTGTCGCCTCTCTCGGGGGCCGGAACGGGCTTTCTTGAACAATTCAGGACCACTCTAGGTGAGGTGTTCCCGGCGGTGCGGATCTACCGCGCCTCCCCAGAGGTCGAGTTGTCCGTGACGCAGAATCTTATTGTGGTGGCGGCAATGGACGAGCGTGCGCTGCCGCCTGGTGATTGGCCGGAGTCCCCCGTGCGGGCGGCCGGTCGTGTATTGACCGATGCTTGGGCGCCCGTGGAGTATCTTCAGGCCAGAGTCTTCTTGGAGGGATTGGGATGGAACTGAAGGCCACGGAATTGAAGTCAGTGAACCTCGCGGCTGAGGCGGAAGCCCTTGAGGAATTATGGTCCCCTCGGGTGGTCGCGCGGGTGAACGACTCGTTCGTCAAGGTCGCCAAGGTCCAGGGCGACTTCGTTTGGCACGCGCACGAGGACGAAGACGAGATGTTCCTGGTCCTTAAAGGGCGGCTCCGCATTGAGCTTGAAGAAGGTGCGGTGGAATTGAGTGCCGGTGACGCCTTTGTGGTTCCGAAAGGAATACGCCACAATCCGGTGGCTGACGAGGAATGTTGGATCGCCCTATTTGAGCCCGTCGCGACGACGCACACCGGGGGCGAGACAAACGAGCGCACGAAGTCGATCCAGGACCAACTTAGGGGAGCGTAGTGGGATGCCGTTGATCTACAAGGATGGAGTGCAGGGAAATAAGCACCCCAATAATCTGATTGAGGTCGAAGACGACTTCGTGGCCACCGCGGACCAGGTGTCACGCCCGCCGCTCTATGAGGTCTACATGCGCATGGCCGAAGAGCTCGCGAAGCGCTCGACGTGCTCCCGGCTACAGGTCGGGACCGTGCTCACAGACGCCAACCTCGAGCACGTCGTCTCCCTTGGGTACAATGGCAACGTGCGGGGCTTTCCGAACCGCTGCGATTCAGACGAAGCTGGCCGGTGTGGTTGCATTCATTCCGAGATGAACGCGTTGGTGAAATCGCCCGGGAAGATGCCCAAGGTCGCATTCGTGACGACGAGCCCGTGTGTGATGTGCGCGAAGCTCATGGTGCAGGCAAACGTGACCCACCTGTACTATCGGAAGGCGTATAGGAGTCCGGTTGGATTGGACGTGCTGGACCGAGCCGGTGTCGTGACGGTCTGTTACACACTGTGGAAGGACGATTGGCGTTAGGCGCCGTCGCGCCTGGTAAACATCTGCCGCCTGGTTAGCTTCTCCAAACCGAGCGGCTCTCCGCCGCATATACCGTCCAATGCGCCGCAGCGCATGGAGATTTTCGTTTGAACTCGAACGCCGCAGCGGGCGCTGGTCCGCCCTTCGGTCGCTTCTTTCTTCCAGGTCCTACCGAAGTCCGCCCCGAGGTCCTAGAAGCCCAGACCCGTGTCATGATGGGGCACCGCGGCGCTGACATCCAAGATCTCATGCGCGAACTCCAGGTAGGCTTGAAGGCAGTCTTTCTCACCGACAGGCCTGTGTTCGTGTCGACTTCTTCGGCGAGTGGTCTCATGGAGGCTGCCGTGCGAAATGGCGCGGCGAAGAGAGTGCTGGCCTTGGTGAACGGCGCGTTCAGTCAGCGTTTCGGGGACATCGCCCGCTCGTGCGGCATGCAAGTGGACGAGGTCGCGGTGCCCTGGGGCGAGGCGCACGACCCGGAAGCTGTGGTGACCGCGCTGGCCGGGGGCAGCTATGATGCTGTCACGGTGGTGCATTCGGAGACATCTACGGGCGTCCTGAATGACCTGCCGGCAATTTCCGCGGTGGTCGCAGGGCACGGCGACACGCTCTTGCTCGTCGACTCGGTCACAGGGTGTGGAGGCGCCGAACTGCGCACTGATGCCTGGGGGCTCGACTTCGTCCTCACTGGGTCACAAAAGGCTCTGGCTCTACCGCCCGGACTTTCGTTTGGCGTCGCATCTGAGGCGATGCTCAGTCGGTCGGCGTCCATGACTCGGAAGGGCTACTACTTCGACCTCATCGAGTTCGCAACCAACATCGACAAGCTGCAGACCCCATCCACGCCCGCGCTCTCGACGATGTACGCGCTCCAAGTCCAGCTGCAGTACATCACGACTGAGACCATGGAGGCGCGTTGGGCCAGGCACACCGCCATGGCCGAGCGGACTCACGCGTGGGTCGCCGACATGCAGGCGTCGGGCGTGGCGCTCCGCGTGATGGCACCTGAGGGCCATCGCTCTGGAACTGTGACGGCCGTCGCACTCCCGGAAGACATGAGTGGTCCAGCCATCGTGAAAGGGATGAAGGAGCGCGGTTGGGTGATCGGCGGCGGTTACGGCAAGCTCAAGGACACCTCGTTCCGGATTGGCCACATGGGTGATCACACGCTCGATGAGCTGAATGAGTTACTTGCTGAGCTGACGGAGGTCGTCCGATGAATGATGCCGCGTTCAAGGTGCTGGTCACCGACAAGGTCTCCGAGACCGGCTTGGCGCCGCTACGCGGGGATCCCCGCGTCGAAGTGATCAAGATTGACGATTCGAGTGACCCGGCCTTTGCCGCGGCACTCCCTGAGGTGCAGGGACTCGTGGTGCGCAGCGCGACGAAGGTCAACGCAGAGATGCTGGCGCAGGCGGCCAACCTCCGCGTCGTGGGTCGGGCCGGCGTAGGGGTCGACAACATCGATCTCGAGGCCGCGACCGCCCGTGGTGTCGCCGTGGTCAACGCGCCGGCGGGAAACACGGTGTCCGCTGCGGAACTGACGATGGCTCTGATCTTGTCGATGGCCCGTCAGGTGGCCCAGGCCGACGCGTCTGTGCGGGGTGGCGAATGGGCCCGCTCGCGCTTCCAAGGGGTGGAACTGCGGGGTCGCACGTTGGGCCTCATCGGAGCAGGCCGAATTGGAGGGGAAGTCGCCAAGCGTTGCCTCGCGTTCGGCATGCGCGTGATCGCACACGACCCGTATCTGACCGAGGAGCGGGCTGTCTCGCTCCGCGTCGAGCGGGCCTCATTGGACGAGGTGATCGGGACTTCAGATATCATCTCCCTTCACGTTCCACTCACCGAAGACACGCGGAACATGATCTCGACAGAGACGCTGGCGAGAATGAAGAAGGGTGCGTTTTTGGTGAACGTCGCTCGTGGGGGGGTGGTCGATGAGGCGGCACTCGCGCAGGCGCTCCATGACGGACATCTCGCGGGGGCTGCCCTCGATGTCTTTGAGAATGAGCCGCTCGAGGAGGGCAGCCGCCTGCGTACGGCTCCTAACCTCGTCCTGACGCCCCACCTGGGGGCGTCTACCAGCGAAGCGCAGGAACTCGTCGCCATCGAGATCTCGGAGGCGGTGCGAGCTGCCCTCGCAGAGGGTGACTTGTCCCGCGCTCTGAACGCTCCGGCTATCAGCGGCGCAACGCTGAAGGCGCTTGGGCCACTCTTCGATCTAGGGCATAAGCTCGGCCGGCTTGCATGTGCGTTGGCGGAAGGGCCGGTGGAGGGGGTCGAGATCCGGTATGCTGGCGATTCGGACGAGGCGCTGCGGCCGTTGGCATCGTACATCCTAGTCGGGCTCCTCGAGAACATGCTGGGTGGCGATCAGGTCAACTTCGTGAGCGCCGGACACTTGGCGAAACAACGCGGCATCGGCGTGTCGAGGGCGCAGCTCGTTCGTCACACCGACTACACGGAATTCGTCGAGATCATCATCGAGACTGAAGCGGGCGACCTTCGTCTGGCAGGTGCGCTCCTTGGGGATGCCCATCCGCGCATTGTCCGCATCGCAGACTACCATGTGGACATCGTACCGGCCGGTACGCTCATCGTACTAAAGAACAAAGACGTACCCGGGGTCATCGGCCGGGTAGGGACGCTTCTCGGAGACCACGGCATGAATATCGGCGAGTACCATCAGGCTCGTCTGTCCAAGGGCGGCGATGCGCTCGCGGCCGTGGCAGTGGATGGCGATGTGAGCGCTGAACTCCGGGCCGCATTGCTCGAGTTAGGTGAGGTCTCCTCTGCGGTGGTGGCACGGCTAGGGTAGCACATATCTTGGGTCATCCCAGACGGTCCCGAGCGTCGCGGACCGCAGCCGCATGACGATGAGAGCAAACGCGATGCTGAGCGATCTCCAGACCAAGAAACTGACGCGCTATTTCGAAGTGTACGATGTGGACGACGACGGCCACATCGACGCGGCGGACTTCGAGCGTATGGTGGAGAACGTGCGGATCTTGCGGGGTGAAAGTGATCACTCGAAGGCCTACGTGGATCTTCGCGAGTCCTATATGGGTCGCTGGGATGCCTTGCAGGCCTCCGCCGATGTCGATGACGACGGTGGGGTGGATATCGACGAGTGGCTCGCGTACTGACAACAGGCACTGGATGACGACGCGCGATACGCGACAGAGGTCGCCGCGATCACCGACCGACTCTTCACAGTCTTCGATACGGATGAAGACGGGAGCATCGGCCCCGACGAATTCTGCAACTTCTACGGTGTGTTCGGCCTGGCCGCGGCGCTTGTCCGGTCGGTGTTCGTCGAGCTGGATGCCGACAGCGACGGGGTGATCACTCGTGCCGAGCTCATGGACATCAGCGCTCAGTCCTATCGTGGCGACGATCCCGCGGCTCCCGCGAATTTGCTGTTTGGCCCGTTCGGAATCTGATTCCTTGATACCTCGTAGGGCCACGCCGCGCTAGGGAAGCTTAGTCCACGGGCAGCGCGTCCCTCAAGAGCTCGGCGGCGTGAACCGCACGACGTCCCGTCCCGTCCATGACCTGTGCGCGGCAACTCGTGCCGGGCGCGACGATGCACACCTCCGGTGGTGAGCTACGGACTGCGGGGAATAGATCCAATTCCCCCATGGCGATCGACACATCATAGTGTTCCGCGTGGTATCCGAATGCGCCTGCCATGCCGCAGCACCCGGACTCGATGCTCTCGACCTCCAGGCCTGGAATCCGGCGGAGGAGTCGCACGGTGGCATCTGTGGTGCCGGCTGCCTTCTGGTGGCAGTGCCCATGGACCTTGGCTTGGCCCGGGCGCGCTCGCAGGGCTAGCGCACTTCCGGCCTCTAGGTCTGCGTCGACGGCCTCCTCGAACAAGACCAGGCTGTCCGCGACGGCTCTGGCATCTGCGGTCGGAATGAGCCTCGGAAGCTCATCCTTGATCGTGTAGACGCAACTCGGTTCGAGCCCGACAATGCGGACGCCCGCTCTGGCGTAGGGGAGCATCGCCGAAATCAGGCGTTCGCCTTCAAGGCGCGCCTCGACCAACATGCCCGCGCTCAGGTAGGTACGTCCACAACACAGAGGGCGGCCCTTCGAGGAGACGGCGGCCACATCGCCCTCGCTGCTTTTGATGAGCACGGCGTGGGCCGCCCGTGCGATTTCGGGCTCAAACCACCTCGTGAACGTGTCGACGAAGAGGGCCGTGTGGGGCAGGGGGCCACCCGACGGGTGGGCCGACGGTGCCTCCATGTCCCGCCAAGGCTTCGACGACCAGACCGGCAGCGGCCGCCTCCGTGAGATGCCCGACACTCGGTCGGCGATGCGCCGCAGGGTGGTGTTTCGGCTAACTGCGTTCACGATACCGGCGAATCGGCTCAGCAGCGGCCCCCGCCGGGGAAGCTCAGCGAGGAACCGTTCCCTCACGGGAATGCCCCTGAGCCCGTTCTGGCGGTGCTGCCACTCGATCTTCAAGGCGGCCATGTCCACCCCGGTTGGGCACTCGCGTTTGCAGCCCTTACATGAGACGCACAAAGACATGGCTTCAGCCATCTCCGGCGAATCGAGCCCGTTGTCTCCGAGCTGGCCGGTGATGGCGAGGCGCAGGGCGTTGGCCCTGCCCCGTGTCGAATGCCGTTCGTCCTGAGTGACCCGGAACGAGGGGCACATGACGCCAGGGTCGGATTTCCGGCACGCTCCGTTGTTGTTGCAGCGCTCAACCGCACCAAGGAAGCCGCCCTCGGCGGACCAATCGAGAACCACGGGCAGGGCCGATCCGGCGTAGCCGGGCGTGTACCGGAAGAGGGCCCGATCATCCATACGGGGTGGGTCAACGATCTTTCCGGGATTCATCATGCCGGTGGGATCGAACGTGTGCTTCACGTCGTTGAAGAGCTGCACCATGCGGTCACCCAGCATGGACTGCAGGAATTCTGAGCGTAGCAGACCGTCACCGTGTTCCCCCGAATGTGTGCCTCCAAAGGCCCGCACGACCTCGTGGGTCTCCTCTGCGATGGTCCGCATGGCGCGCACGTCGCCGGGGTCCTTCAGGTTCAGGGCGGGTCGCACGTGCAGGCAGCCGACAGATGCGTGCGCATACCAGGTTCCCTCGGCACCGTTGCGCGCGAAGATCTCGTCGACGCGGTGGGCGTATTCTGCCAGACGGTCGAGCGGAACCGCACAGTCTTCGATGAAGGACACGGGCTTCCGCGGGCCGGCCATCGACATAACGATGCTTAGGCCGGCCTTCCGTACGCTCCACACCGCCGCTTGATGCTTAGGCGTCACGGCCCGGACCACGGAGTCGGGGAAGCCGAGCCCGCCGATCAGGCGCTCCAGGTCGTTCAACTGGCCACTCAGGTCCACGCCGGGTGATTCGTCTGCGAACTCGACAAGAAGGAGCGCCTTGGGCCGCCCGCGCACGAACGTCTTCATGGCTGAGCGAAAATCAGGGCGCTCCGCCGCCAAGGTGAGGACGTTTTCGTCCACGAGTTCGACCGCGCTTGGCCCAAGGGCGACGATGTGCTGCACGGCGTCCAATGCGTCGAAGACCCCTGGGAAATGGCACACGCCCAGCACTCGTGTTCTCGGTACAGGCTTTAGGCGGAGCCGGAGCTTGGTGAAGAACGCGAGCGTGCCTTCCGACCCCACCAGAAGCTGTGCCAGATTCTCGGCGTTCGGATTGAGACGATCTACCGCATAACCGGCGACGTTTCGCATCGTCTTGGGGGTCGTGCGCGCGATCTCTTCGGCGTCGCGAGAATACAAGGCGCGGAGCTTTGCGAGTTCGTCCGGGATGAGTGCGGCCTCCGAGCCCCCCTCTCCGAGCCAAAGGCGTCGACCGTCGGGCAGAACGGCTTCGACCGCTGCCACGTTGTCGATCATCATGCCGTAACGAAGGGATCGGGCCCCCGCGCTGTTATTGCCCGCCATGCCTCCGAGTGTGGCTCGATTACTCGTAGACGGATCAACCGGGAACCAGAGCTTCTGGTCCTGTAGATGCGCATTGAGGTGATCGAGGACGACGCCGGGTTCGACGTCTACATGACCGTCCACGACGGACTCGATGCCCGTCAGATGCCGACTGACGTCCACCACGATCGCGCGGCCCACGGTTTGCCCGCACTGAGAGGTCCCACCACCACGGGGGAGTACCGGTACTCCGTGCTCCTTGGCGACCGAGAGGACCGCCTCCACGTCTGCAGACGACTCCGGAAAGACCACCCCTAAGGGTTCAATCTGGTAGTGGGATGCATCGGTGGAATACAGGCCGCGGGTGAACGCGTCGAAGCGGACCTCGCCTCGGACGGCGGTCCGCAGTCTCTGCTCTAACACGCGAAGGTCCGGCATGAGCGTTGTCTTAGGGATCCCCATGGGTGTCGGGGCGTGGAGTTGGGTGTAAGTTGGCCTTCCCTTTAGGCTAGCAAAGCTATGCCGTGCTGACCCCTTTCGCACCCGAGTGAACGATCGTGACCTACCGAAGTGGACGCCATTTTCTCCAGCTGCCCGGACCCACGAACGTCCCGGAGCGAATTTTGCGAGCCATGTCACGGCCCACAATCGACCACCGTGGGCCAGAATTCCAAGAGCTGGCGCAGAAACTCCTCATCGACTCGCAGTGGTTGTTCGGCACAGAACACCCGGTGCTGGTGCATCCGTCATCTGCCAGCGGCGCGTGGGAAGCCGCGATCGCGAATACGCTGTCGCCCGGTGATCGCGTGTTGGTCTTCGATCAAGGGTTTTTTGCGGCGAAGTGGGCCCAAGTCGCGGAGCGCTTCGGGCTTGAGGTTCAGCTGGAGGCGTGGGAGCCTCGTCGTGGGCTCGCCGCGGACGCGATGGTGGATGTGCTTCGTGACGATGTGGATCGACGCATCAAGGCGGTCTTGGTCGTGCACAACGAGACCTCAACAGGTGTGACGACCGATATCGAAGTGCTGGCTGTGGCGCTGCGGGAGTCGGAGCACCCGGCGCTCTTGTTCGTGGATGCCGTGTCCTCGCTCGGGGCGACGCCAGTTGAACACGATGCCTGGGGGATTGATGTCACAGTTTCCGGGTCCCAGAAGGGTCTCATGTTGCCGCCTGGCCTGTCGTTTCTGGCGGTAGGGCCTCGGGCGCTTGAGGCGAGGAAGACCGCGACCCTGCCTCGCTCTTATTGGGATTGGGACGATCAGTTGAATGCGAACGCAGAGGGGGCGTTCCCTTATACACCTGCGACGAACCTGCTGTTCGGGCTCGCTGAGGCCATTGCGATGCTGCGGGAGGAAGGCCTCCCAGAGGTGTTCGCGCGGCATCGGCGTTTTGCCATGGCCACGCGCACTGCAGTCGCGGCTTGGGGACTCGACACGTTCGCTACAGACCCGCTCGAGGCGAGTAGTGCGGTGACGGCTGTCCTTGTTCCGCCTGGGAGCGATGCCGATGCGCTCCGAGCTGTGATTCTTGACTGCTACGACATGTCACTCGGGTCCGGCTTGGGACCATTCAAAGGCAAGCTGTTCCGCATTGGGCACCTCGGGCATCTCAACGCGCTCACGCTGATGGGGACGCTCGCAGGTATTGAGATGGGCCTGGCACTCGCGGGTGTGCCGCACACGCCAGGCGGCGTCGACGCCGCTATGGGATACCTCACCACGGAGGGAGCGGCATGACCCATGTCCGACATCTCGCTGCCGCTGCTGCCATCCTCTGCTCGCTCGCTGGATGCGCCCCAGAACATGTGGGGCCAATTGAGCTCAAATTCGGCCACGTCGGCGAGCCGGGATCTCTGTTCGCCCTCTCCGCCGAAGAGTTCGCCCGCCGAGTGAACGCACGACTCGACGCGTACGAGGTCGTGGTCTTTGGTTCGAGCCAGCTGGGTGGCGACGAGCTTCTGCTACAAAAAATCAAACTCGGGACCGTGGACTTTGCGTTGCCGTCGACCGTGATGTCATCACAGATCGAAGCGTTTGGTCTTTTTGAGATGCCGTACCTCGTGCACGACCGCACGCACATGCGGGCCATCGAGGAAGCCGTGGTGTGGCCTGACCTCGCTCCGCTTGCCGAGGCCGAGGGTTACAAGATGATTGCGGTTTGGGAAAACGGATTTCGACACGTCACGAACAACGAGCACCCCATTGTTGTTCCTGCCGATCTCTCTGGCATCAAGCTGCGGATACCGCGCGGCGTGTGGCGCGTGAAGCTCTTCCAAACATTTGGGGCGAACCCGACCCCTATGGCACTGTCCGAGGTATTCATCGGCCTGCAGACGGGTGCCATCGATGGGCAAGAGAACCCGTTGGCGCAGATCTGGGGGTCGAAGTTGTACGAGGTCCAGGAGTACCTGTCGCTGACGGGGCACGTGTATACGCCTGGGTACGTGGTGGTCTCTCCGTCGCGGTGGGCGGGACTTCCGGACGACGTGCGTGAGGTGCTGGAGGAGGAGGCCCGCGCAACTCAGGCTTTTGTTCATGAGACCGCCGAACGGCTCGACACCGAGTTGTTGGATGCCGTGCGTGAAGCAGGGGTGCAGGTGAATACGCCAGATCGAGAGAGCTTCGAGCGAGCGAGTGCGCCCGTCTATGTTGAGTTCGGGCGTACCGTCGAGGGCGGTGCAGGACTGGTGCAGCGGGCGAGAGCCGCTGGCTCCAACTGATCGTTCGCGTTTGGCTCACGTGAACTTCGACACGGTCCGGAGTCTCCTCCGAAAGATCCTTGAGGCGATCGTCCTCACGCTGATGGTGACGCTCGCGCTCATCGTCGTTGTGGGCGTGGGCTTCCGGAAGGCCGGTGCATCACTGGTGTGGTACGACGAAGTCGCATCAGTCGTACTCGCCTGGCTCACCTATTACGGTGCCGCTCTGGCCGCGCTCAGCCGTTCGCACATCGGCATGCCGACCTTGGTGGACAGGCTGCCCGGAAACGCCCGCAAAGCTGTCGTCATCTTTGGTGACCTGGTGGTCATCACCTTCTTTAGCGCGGTCGCTTGGGCTGGGGTGCGGGTGCTTTCGGTGTTGGGCGGCTCGACTTTGGTGTCGCTGCCGTGGGTGCCGCTGGCCGTCACGCAGTCTGTGATGCCGATTGGGGCTGTGTTGTTCATCGCGGCCCAGCTGCTGTCTCTTCCTAGTGCGCTGCGCGCATCCGAAGCGGAGGAGGACGCGTGACCCTCCTGGCGATCGGGCTGGTCTTGCTCGCGCTCGTGCTGGTCGGCGTCCCTATCGCAGTTTCGTTGGGAGCCGTGGCCGTGCTGGCCATGGTCACAGGCCCCGGAGGACTCGGTTCGTTACCGAACTCGGCCCTGGTGATGTACAGCGGCGCCACGTCGTTTCCGCTGATCGCGATTCCGCTCTTCATATTGGCGGGCGCGATCATGAATGCGTCGGGAATCAGTCGACGCCTCATCGCTTTCGCCTCGGCCATGGTCGGTTTTGTTCGGGGTGGCTTGGCGATGGTCACCATCACCGCCTCGCTCTTCTTCGCCGAGATCAGCGGATCTGCAGTAGCCGACGTCGCGGCGCTGGGGTCGATCCTGATTCCGGCAATGAAAGCGAAGGGATATTCAAAGGCTTTCGCGGCTGCGGTGACCTCTTCGTCTGCCACGCTCGCCGTCATCATTCCACCGTCGATTCCCATGATCCTGTACGGGGTCATGTCAGGCTCGTCGATCGTCGAACTGTTCGTCGCGGGCATCGTGCCGGGTATTCTGGGCGGACTGATGATGATGTTCGTCGCCTACCTCCTGGCTCGACGGCACGACTTCCCCAGAGAGCAGATGTTCCGTCTCGACCGCGTGTGGACGACGTTTCGAGAGGCCGGATGGGCACTGACGCTGCCCCTCATCATTCTGGGTGGCATCTTCACCGGCTGGGTGACTGCGACGGAAGGTGCCGGGCTCGCGGTGGTCGCCGCGGTCTTCATTGGTGCCGTGATCTACCGCGAGCTGGATTGGAAGCACCTTCGTCTGGCGGTCATCGAGGGCGGCACGCAGACCGCTGTGGTCATGCTGCTTGTGGCTGCCTCCGCGCTGCTCGGCGATTACCTGACCGAAGTGCGCGTGCCGCAACAGGTCGCTGCCGGAATCATGGAACTGACCCAAGACCGGTGGGCGATTCTCCTTCTGCTTAATGCGTTCTTTCTGGTCATTGGTCTTTTCCTCCACTCGGCGGCCGCGATCATCCTGGTCGTTCCGATTGTGATGCCACTGGTGCTCGCGGCCGGTATCGATCCAGTGCACTTCGGGCTCATCGTCACGCTGAATTTGGGGATCGGCCAGCAGACGCCCCCCGTTGCGTCGGTGTTGGTCACCGCGTGTTCTGTCGCGAAAGCGGATATCTGGGAGGTCAGTAAAGTGAACGTGTACTTCGTTGCGGTGCTGCTCGCTGTGCTGCTGCTCGTCACCTACGTTCCCATCATCCCGATGGCCCTGGTGGAGATCTTGTACCGATGAGTTCAGCCGTTCGCGTAACCGTGGAGGGCCCGATCGCCGAGGTTCGGCTGGACGGGCCCGAGAAGCACAACGTCCTCGACCTTGCGGGTTGGAATGCGCTCGCGGCGGCCTTCGCCGCGCTCTCAGCCCGCACCGATATCCGTTGCGTGACCGTTCGGGGCACGGGCGGGAGGGCGTTTTCGGCGGGCTCGGACATCTCCGCTTTCTCAGGCCAGCGCGTCACGCCTGACGATGTGCGTGGGTACTCCGCGGCGATCAGCGGCGCGATGCATGCCATCCGCGACTGTCCCCACCCGACCGTCGCGCTCATTGAGGGTATCTGCGTTGGGGGCGGGCTTGAGATTGCGGTGTGTTGTGACATTCGGGCGTGTGAGGCGTCGAGCCAATTCGGCGCGCCCATCAATCGGCTGGGACTCACCATGTCGTACGACGAGTTGGATCCCATTGTCCGCCTTGTTGGGGCAGGTCCGGCTCTGGATTTGCTGCTTACCGGTGACCTGATCCCGTCCGCTGCCGCGCGCCGTATGGGACTCGTGAGCCGCGTTGCTCCCGACGGAGAGGTCGTTTCACGAGGCCGCGATCTGGCGGGACGCATTGCTGCAGGCGCGCCCTTGGTGAACCGCTGGCACAAGAAATTCATTCGTCGGCTCGCCGATCCCGCGCCACTGACCGAGGTGGAGCGCGAGGAATCGCACGCTGCCTTCGAGACCGACGACTATCGCGAAGGACGAACGGCGTTCATGGAGAAGCGTCCGCCGACCTTCACGGGCGAATAGCGCGGCGCACTGCTCATGCCTCTACCCCTTTCTGGCATCAGGGTCATCGAGATCGCGCACGTCATGGCGGGCCCAGTCTGCGGCCTGCTTCTCGCGGACATGGGCGCCGATGTCGTGAAGGTGGAGCGGCTTCCGAACGGGGACGGTACCCGCGGGTTCATCCCTCCGGATGTCGCCGGCGAGTCTGCCGCGTTTATGATGCTGAATCGAGGCAAGCGGGGCATTGCCCTGGACCTTCGCGCGGAGCAGGGACGCACCACGGTCCGTCGGCTCGTGAGCCACGCCGACGTGATCATCGAGAATTTCCGGCTCGGTACCATGGAGAAGATGGGACTGGGGTTCGACGAGCTATCTGCGCTGAACCAACGACTCGTCTACTGTCAGATTACGGGTTTCGGGCGCACCGGACCTCTGGCGCGACAAGGCGGCTTCGACCTGATCGCACAAGGTTATTCGGGCCTGATGAGCTTCACCGGTGAGGGCCCGGATCGAGCACCTGTGAAGGTCGGTGCACCCGTGACGGACATCACCGCGGGCATCCTCGCGGCGTTCGGGGTGGTCTCTGCACTGTTCGAGCGCGAGCGGACAGGGAAGGGTCAGCGCGTCGATACATCGCTTTTCGAGGCGGGCATCACGCAGACGTTCTGGCAGAGCGCGATCGCGTTGGCGAGCGGGCTGTCGCCCGGCCCAATGGGTTCGGCTCACCCCCTGGCAGCTCCGTATCAGACGTTTCCCACTGCAGACGGGTGGATCAATGTCGGTGCCTCCAATGAGGCGACTTGGCAGCGCCTGACGCAGGCGTTGGACATTCTCGAACTGCAGGATGATCTGCGCTTTCGCACGAACACCGACCGCATGGGCCACCTGGACGATCTCGTGCGCGTTCTCGCGCCGAATTTTCTTGCCCGCTCCACAGAGAGCTGGCTGGGGCGGCTCGACCGTGCAGGAGTTCCGGCTGGCCCAGTCGCATCTATCGGGGAAATGCTTGAGCACCCTCAGACTCAGGCCCGAGACATGGTCATCGAGGTCGAACACACCAGGGCGGGTACCGTCCGCTCCCTCGGGAGCCCGGTGAAGATGTCCGGCTCGGAGTACGCGGGTGGCTCCGCAGAGAGACGTGGGGCGCCGCTGCTTGGTGAGCACACGCGGGAAGTGCTTGAGGAATTCGGGTTTAGTGGTCCAGAGATTTCTGAATTGATGGACTCGGGAGTGGTGCTGTAGGGCACGCTAGCCCAGCCGCCAAAAGTCCCCTTCGAGCCCAAGTCCGTCGAAAATCGCCTGAGCGTCGGCTGCAGAGCGGCCCCTCCAAGACGGCTCCATGCGTCCCGCGTACCAGGGCTGGACCAGCGCCCACATCGCCGCGAAGTCGATCATGGCGCCGAACGGGTTCCCGGTCCGTTCAAGCCAAGCGTGCACATCCCCTTCCGACCGGAAGGCGAGCATGCGGCTTCACGTAAAGCCGATGTCGACCCAAGCGTCGCGGATGGGCACCACCATGTGGATCACACCTTCGTCCCCGGTCAACGCGCCATCACGGATACCGAACTCGAGGGGTGTGGCACGCTCCGCGCAGTGCGTGCGAATCCACCCGTCTGTGCCGAGAATGGCGGGCACACCGAGCGCGTCCCATGCACAGTTGGCGAAGACCGTCACGCCAGCTGTCTCGACCGCGTAGTCCGTTGCGACAGCGGAGAAGGGGTTCGCCATGAACACCCCCGTGCCGTCGGCGAAGGGCGCGATCTCGTGAGCCGTGAGCAGGCGGGTGATCGACTCAGAGACCTGGTCGAGCGTTCGTTCGAACTGCTCGGCCAGCACGGCATAAGAAGGCGCCGCACCCGTGGTAGCGAAATTCTGATAGATCGCGGTGCGAATCGCCCAGTCGAGTTCGGTGGGGGTCCCTCCACTCACCGGCTGGCTTCGGCGGTCATCGGAAGGCGCCCCGTCGGTCATCGAATGGCCCCGTAGCGCCGCAAAATCTCCACCGTCTCCGCGATCGGCAGCGCCTCGACCGTGCGTCCGTTGCTGGTGACCGTATGGGCCTTGAGCAACGAATTATAGATCGCTTCTTCGGTGGCCTCGACGGTGGCTTCAAAGAGGCCGCTCATGCTCTCGTTGGCGAGGTCGTCATAGGTATGCTCACCTGACGTGGTGGAGCGGCGCACCCCGGTCGCTGTGGAGAACGCGATCACGTAGTCACCGGAGCCGTTACTCGCGTACGACCCCGTCCGGGCCAGACCCATGACGGCGCGCGCGGCGATGCGCTCCAAATTGCGATCCGATAGCGGCGCGTCTGTGGCCACCACCATCATGATCGAGCCCCACTCCTGTACGTCGGCCTGAGGGTCGTAGGCCTCATCCCGGCCCACCTGGTCAGCAAACGCATATTGTCCCAACTCGACGCCGACCGGCGCGCCGTTCATCTGTAGGATGCCGCCGAAGTTTGACTGCACCAACACCCCGACGCTGTAGCCGCCCATGCTCTCCGGAAGGATGCGGCTGCTCGTGCCGATCCCACCCTTCCACCCAAAGGCGGACGTCCCGGCGCCCGCGCCGACCACGCCTTCCGCCACGGGTCCGTCCGAGGCGGACTCCAACGCCTGCACGACATGGGCGGCGGTAATGGGCCGCGCACGGATGTCGTTCAACCCACCGTCGTTGGTTTCACCGACCGCGGCGTTGAGGGAGCGCACGTTCTCCATGCCCTCCTGGCCGAGCATCCACTCGACCATGGCGTCGGCTGCTTTCCACACGCACAACGTGCAGGTGAGCAGGATAGGTGTCTCCAACTCGCCTAATTCTCGGATCTGCGTGACGCCCAGGAGTTTGCCGAAGCCGTTCCCCACGTGAATCGCGGCGGGCACGCGGCTCAGATATGGATTGCCCCCGTGCGGGAGGATCGCGGTCACCCCCGTCTGAATACGTACTCCGTCCGAGACGGTTGTGTGGCCAACGCGCACCCCAGCGACATCGGTGATTGCGTTGTACCTGCCGGTCTCGAAGACGCCGATAGTCAGGCCTAAGTCTCGGGCTCTGGGCCGCTCCGACTCCTGGCTGCTCGCGCAGAGTGGTGACGCTGCCAAACAGAGGACGGTGAAGATCGGGGCGAATGCTTTCCGTCGCACGGTGATTCCTCCAGTGATCCTACGAGTGTCCGCTTCGAGTGCGTCGGTTGTGCGCCAGTCGGTCGTGCGCCAGTCAGTCGGTGATCGAAGCGGCCCTGCTACAGTCGAACGGTGTCGAAAAGCATGAAGCCCAACAACAGGGGGTGATACAGCAGCGATGCAAAAAACACTCTTCGTGCGGTGGCCTCAGTGAGGTCCCGCGCCGCGAGGACGGCCCTTGAGGCGAAGGCGAGTCCGAGAACGGTCGCCCCCACCGCATAGATCATCCCCGTAAAGCCGAGCACCGTCGGGGCCCAGCTGATGGGAATCAAGAGGGCTGTGGCCATGACCATGTGTCGACCGATCACGGGGGCACCGCCCTGCGGGATCAACTTGAAGCCCACTCGTTCGTAGTCCTCCTGAAGCATCCAGGCGAGGCCGAGTACGTGGGGCAATTGCCACAGATATCCGATCGCGAACAACATGCCACCCGCGGCATCGAAGTCACCCGTCGCCGCGGTCCACCCGATCAGCATCGGGAGCGCGCCAGGCACGGATCCGACCAAGGTCGCCGCGTAGGAACGAGACTTGAGCGGTCGGTACACGAGGTGGTAAATAACTGCGCTCAAGGCAGCGATGCCCGCGGGGATTGGCCCTACGGCGATGGCCAGGTACACGAGGCCAGCAACGAGCAGTACACTCCCGAATCCGAGCGCCGCCGCGGGGGTGACCCTCCCAGATGGGAGCGGGCGTCCTCGGGTACGGTGCATGAGGGTGTCCACCTCACGCTCTGCGTACTGGTTAAGGCACAACGCGCCGGCGGTGGCGAGCCCGGTCCCAAGCATCGTGTGGACCTCAAACAAGAGGTCGATCGTGCCCCGTGATCCCACGAACGCACTCGCACCTGCGGTGACCATGACGTATCCGGCGATCCCGGGTTTGGTCAACTCGTAGTACGCGCGAAGGCGCGACGGGCTCTGTGGTGCGGGCTCGGAAGTGACTTGGCTCATGGATCCGGGAGACCGGGAAGAATCGCCGGTGACGTGGTTGCTGAGGTCGCTGGCGTGCCAGCGTGCAAAGAAGCTACCGAGGACTATTCCGACCGCAACGCCCGAACCGGATCTACCCGACTGGCCTGACGTGCGGGTATGTATGTGGCCAGTGCAGCGATGCCGGCCAGCAGGATGGGAGCGGTCAGAAGAGCAGGCACATCCAGCCCGCTGACGCCGACCAAGAATTGCTCCGCAAACGTCCCAATCGCGAGAGAAAGCGCGATGCCGAGGATCCCGCCCAGGGCGATGATCCGGAGGCCACCGCTCAGCACAAGCTGGACCAAACCGCCTTGATCTGCCCCGAGCGCGAGCCGGACTCCCATCTCACGGGTCCGCCGCGACACACCGTAACTGATCATGCCATAGAGCCCGGTGCATGCGAGGATCAAAGCCAAGACTCCGACCAACGACAGCATGCCCGCGGCCATCCTGGGTAAGAAGAAGATGTAACCGAGGTGATCGTCCATCGTGCCGACTGCAGTAAGGAAGATCTCCGGATCAATGGCGAGCGCTTCCGCCCTGACCGTGGCCGCGAGGTCAGCCGGAGCGGCGTTCCCCGTGACAACGACGGCGACGCCTCCCTGGCTGAGACCTTGGACGAAGGGGCGGTACATATAAGGCCGCGGCGCTTCACCTAGGCTCCAGATCTTCACGTTCGCTGCGACCCCGATGACCCTCAGCGCGTCGCTGCCGTCCGGATTTCGAAGAAGTATGCGACCGATCGCGGACTCCCCGGGCCAATATCGGTCTGCCGCCGCCTTGCTGAGGATCGCAACGAGCTCGCCGTCTTCGTTGTCTCTCGCTTCAAAGCCACGGCCATCCACCAGAGGGATGCCCATGGTCGCGAGATAGCCCGGTGTTACCGCCGCCGTCTCGAGCACGTGACGATTCTCGTCCGGAGGAGGCTCAACGCCGGGGATGTCGAACACCGTATTCGACACACCCAAGTCGAGCGGCATGCGCGCGGTGAAAGCGAAGGACTCGATGGTCGGCTGAGCCGCGATCCGCCGGCCCAGGTCGTCGATGAATGCGAGGCGCTCGTTTGATGTGTACTCGTTCGCCTCCGTCTCGACTTTCACAACGGCGGCCTTCCGGGTCGCGAAGCCCATGTCGGATGCCGACTGCAGCGAGCGCAGGAAGAGCGCAGCGCCGAAGAGCAGTACAGTAGAGAGGGCCATCTGTGAAACGACCAAAGCGCCGCGGAGGCTGGCTTTTCGTCGGCCGCCGTGGACCCCGCTTCGTCACGCAGCGTGGCGGCCACAGGCGCGCGTGTGGCTTCGAGTGCCGGAGCGAGGCCCGAAGATCACGGCGGCCATGATTGCCGCTACAGCAGTGAAGATGAGCAGGGGTATGTCGAGTCCCAGCTCCAATTCCACCGGAATTGGCACGGGTGGCTCGATTCTGACCAGCGCTCGCATCGCGGCCTGGCCCAGGAACAATCCCAATGCGGCGCCGAGACCGGAGAGGACCAGTGACTCGACGAGGAGTTGGCGCACGATCGCTACGCGCCCGGCCCCCAGGGCGATACGCACGGCCATTTCCTTGCGTCTGTCGACCGCTCTGCTGAGGAGGAATGTGGCCAGATTCACGCAAGCGACGAGGAAAACGAGGCCGACGGCGACGAAGAGAAGCGCCGCAATAGCGGTTACCGTGCGATCCATGCTCGGGTGCAGTCGGACGTCCGCAAGTGAGACCGCGATCAAGGCGAAACGGCCTCGTCGGTCCGGGTTGGCCGCGGTGAGCTCCTCGTCGTGGCGCGTGCCGACGGTCTCGACTGCGGCGATCGCCTGGCCGGCTTGCACGCCGGTGCGCAGCCGTCCGGTGATGGTGAGATCGCCGTTACCGGGCTTATTCGGGTTGCGGTGGGGATACATGCTGAACGGCACCCAGAAGTCGGCGCAGACGCCGGAGGCGAAGTGGCCCCGAAACACCGGAGGGGCGACCCCGACCACCGTGTACGGTCGCCAGTTGAGCCGCAGCTGTTGGCCGACAACCGCCGGGTCTGCACCCTGGCGGGTCCGCCAGAAGTCGTCAGAGATGACGATGACGGGATGGGTCTCGAGCGTAGCGTCCTCTTCCGGCAAGAACGTCCGCCCCAGCGCGGCGCTCACTCCCATGACCTCGAAGTAGTTGCCGGTGACCATCTCACCGAGCACCATCTCACTGTCACTGCCCGTGCCGATGCGACCGATGAATATGCTGTGCTGCGCGACCGCTTCGAAAACGTCTGGAGTCCCCTCCTTGATCAACTCGAACGTGCGGTAGTCGTTGAAAAAGTATTCGCCCCGACTTGTCAGATTGTAGATGTCCACGATCTGGGTGGGGTCGTCGACGCCCCAGTCCTGAAACAAGACCGAGTTCACGAAGGAGAAGATCGCGGTATTCGGACCGATGCCGAGCGCCAGCGAAAGGATGGCGATCGCGGTGAATAGCGGCACCTTGGTCAGCGATACGAATCGCGAACTTCAAGTCGGTGAGCAAATCCCTCACAGGTCCATCTCCTCGTCCGATGCTTGGGGAAGCACCAAGGTGGTAGGGGCATTCCTTGCGATTCCCTTCGGAACTGCAGCACGCTTGGGGAGAGCACATCCTTCCAATAGCAGCGGCGAGCAGCGGCCAGATTGGTGGCGGCTGTCCGATGGAAGCGCTCCTTAAGATCACCCGCGAACGACTCGTAGAGCGCTCCAGGAAGGAGCAGCTTAAGTAGTGCTTGGGCGGCGACAGGCGGGTGATGCGGCGACAAGGAGCGTCAGCCCTCGACGGCTTGGGGAAGGCCATCCCACAGGCGATCCAGCGCCTGGCGCGCTGCCTGAACGCCGGCCACTCCGGTCGCTGTGATTTCAAAAATTCTCTTGGCCTTTCCGCCTCGGACCGGGGTCGGATCGGAGAGCCGCGAGCGAAGTAGCCCCTTCTTTTCGAGACGAATGAGGGTCACATAGATCGCGCCTTGGGCGAGGTCCCGACCGGTCTTGGCCTCAAGTTCGTCGCGCACGGAGCCGCCGTACGCCTCATTGCCGAGTCGCCATGCTGCGAGGAGGACGTGCTGTTCGAGGTCACTCGGTGTAGGGCCAGCCACGGGTATCTCCATCAGGTGCGCACGAGCGCGAAACGGTCAAAGCCTCAGGTCATTTTACATACCAAGTAGTTTTTATAGAAGTGGGCGAGCGTCGAGGTGCGTGTGTTGGAAACAAGACCCGCCCACGTCAGTACTAGTAAGTGTGAACACGTAGATGGGACTGACATGAGTATTCATCACGACATTGCTGCGAGGGACCGAAGGCTCCAGGAGAGGAGGATCTGGCGCACGGGCCTACTCCTGTCTGTGCTTTTCCATCTGATGATGTTCCTGGGATGGACGGGCGACGTCATTCCAAATTCTCCCTTCGCTGCTGCGGGGCCACGTGCCGGCGACAACCGAGCGGCCAAGGGATCGATGCAGGCCCTCAACCTGCGCACGCCGCCCCCGGTCATCCTCATACCACCACCGATCCCCATCCCCACGGATATTGCGGTCGAAGTCGTGGAATTCGATGACATCACGGTCACGGATCCCGCCTCAGTCCTCGGGGACGGACCCGGAACCGAAGAGGGTCCGGGGCTCGACGACGGAACCGGCGAGGGAGATGGAGGTGACACCGATGAGGGCTTTTTCCGCCTACAGCCTCCCACGCCGCGCGGCATGATCATGCCACCGTTCGAACGCGATCTGCGTGGGACAGACGTTCGGGTCTGGGTCTTCGTAGACGCAGGTGGGCGCGTGATCGCCGACTCTACGCGGCTGGATCCTCCTACGAGGAACCGTGACTTCAATCAGCGCCTCATCCGCGAGGCCGCCGAATGGATGTTCCGCCCCGCGGTGCAGGAGGGGAAGATGGTTTCCTCCTGGTTCCCGTACCGCATTAAGGTGGGTGGCGCACCGGAGTTGTAGGGCAGGGGGCAGTCCTCGCTCGCCCCCCCATGCCACAGACCACAGATTACCGTCGTTCTAGCCATCCCCACGCATTGAGAATACGAGATGATCGTCGCTCCTCTCAGCTCGTCCGTCGCATTGGCACACCTCGTTCTGGGAATCGGCGTCGTGCTCGTGACTGCTTCCCCCGTCAGTGCCCAAGCGGCGCCCGTATTCGTAGATGGCCAGGCCCAGATCGTGCCCTCATTTGCCGATCCGTCGGCTTGGATTCGACATGACCTGTGGGTGGAGACCGAATTCGATTCCGATGGTGACGGCCGACTCGACCGGGTGCACGTAGATGTGACCCGTCAGGCTCAGACCGACAGCGAAGGGCTCAAGGTCCCGGTCATCTATGAGTCGAGCCCGTACTATTCGGGGGTCGGCGGTGCGGACTTGAATTTTTTCTGGAATGTGCAGCAGGAGGTCGGAGAAGATCCGCCTACGCGCACGCCGATTCCGTCCATCCGCCACCGCACCAGTCAGCCGATCATCTCGGAGTCCGAAGTGGGAACTTGGGTCCCCCGAGGCTTTGCCGTTGTGCATTCCCAGTCGCCGGGTACCGGACAGTCGCAGGGTTGTCCGACTGTGGGTGGGGCGAACGAATCGCTCGCACCGAAGGCGGTGATCGATTGGCTCAACGGCCGCGCCAAGGGCTTCACCGCCGTCGGCGGCGGCGAAGAAGTGCGTGCAGACTGGGCGACGGGGAAGGTGGGCATGACCGGGACGTCCTATAACGGAACGCTGCCTTTGGCGGCTGCCACGACAGGTGTTGAGGGCCTAGAGGCGATCATTCCCGTGTCCCCGAACACATCGTATTATCACTACTACCGGTCCAACGGACTCGTGCGGTCTCCAGGCGGTTACCTCGGCGAAGATGTGGACGTGCTTTACGACTTCATCAACAGTGGATATCCGGAGACACGAGACTTCTGCAATGCCACGGTGCGTGACGAGCTCATGCAGGGAAGCCACGACAGGAAGACCGGTGACTACAACGATTTCTGGGCTGAACGAGACTACCTGAACCACATTGGTGGTGTGAAGGCCGCGACGCTGATGGCGCACGGGTTCAACGACTGGAACGTCATGCCCGAGCACAGTTTTCGCATTTCACGGGCCCTCAAGGAGCGGGGCGTCCCGGTGCAGAACTTCTATCATCAGGGCGGCCACGGCGGTCCGCCGCCGCTCGAGTTGATGAACCGGTGGTTCACTCGGTACGTGTACGGCGTCCAGAATGGGGTAGAAAACGACCCCAAGGCCTGGATCGTCCGCGAAGGTGAGGACAGGGCCACCCCCACGCCGTATGAGGACTACCCCAATCCTCGGGCGACTGGGGTTGAGCTTCACTTGGGCTCGGGCGGCAACTCAGTGGGCGCCCTGTCGACTGAGGCCGCGCCTACCGCGGCGCCGGAGGAGTTTGCGGATGACGTGTCGTTCACCGGCGGCCAACTCGCATCAGCCGCGGAGTCCAGAAGCCGCCTTCTGTATGCCACTGCGGAGTTGACGCGGGACCTTCACCTTTCTGGCGTAGCGACCATCAAGGTCCGAGTCGCCGCGAATCGTGCGGCGGCGAACCTTTCTGTCTGGCTCGTGTCGTTGCCGTGGACAGACGGCGCGTCGATCACGGACAACGTCATCACCCGCGGTTGGGCCGACCCACAGAATGCGACCTCACTTCGCGAGAGCACCCCGCTCACGCCGGGCGAGTTCGTAGAGCTCGAGTTCGACCTTCAGCCGGACGATCAGGTGATCCATGCCGGGCAGCGGATCGGGCTCATGATCTTCTCCAGTGACCGGGAGTTCACCCTGTGGCCTCAGCCCGGCACGCGGTTGACGCTAGATTTGAAGGGGACGCTGATCGAGTTACCCGTCGTGGGTGGGGAGACGGCGTTCCTGCAGGCCACCCGGCCTATTAGCTGATAGACGACCTAGGCGGCCCGTCGACGTTTGGCAGCCGATCGATGTCTTGCGGCCGATCGCTTCTCGGCGGCTACTTCGATTCACTAAAGATGGGTTTGGCAGCTGATCGGTTTGGGCACGACGGACCCTAGGGTTCCGCAACACTCAAGGAGTAAGGATCGTGCGAGGAAAATTCTGGCGTCTTAGGATCCGCGTGGCGTCAGGTATCATTGCGCTCGTACCTCTCGTCGTCACCTTCGTCGTCGTTCGATGGGTGCTCCTATTCACGTCGGGCATTTTGCTGCCCGTCCTCGACCCTGCGGTGACCGAGTGGCCTTGGATCCTACAGGCTGCGCTCTCCCTCCTGACGCTACTCGTCGGCCTCTACCTGTTGGGCGAGCTCGCGGCACACGTGGTGGGGAAGAGGATGCTCGGTCTCGGCGAAAACCTTGTCCTCAAGGTGCCCATGGTGAAGGGCGTCTACGGTGCTGCCAAACAGATTGTGGCTGCCTTTCAGGGCCCGGGATCGAAGGCATTCAAGTCCGTGGTCTTCGTCCCGTTCCCCCACCCGGGCACGCGCGCGGTGGGGTTCGTGACGTCTTCGATCTCCGCGACGGACGGTGAGGTCTGGAACACCGTGTTCGTGCCGACCACACCGAACCCGACCTCTGGTTTTCTGCAGCTGATGCCGGAGAAGGACGTCGTGACCACGGACCTCACGGTGGAGGAAGGCGTGAAGATGGTGATGTCGCTCGGAGCGCTCGTGCCGGAGCGGACCGCTCGGTTCTTCTAGCCGGTCTGAGCTCCTGATCTTTGTTCGGCTACGGAGTTCCGAACGTGACCCCGTCTTAGGCCGTGCCCCCTGACAGCGCGTGCACCGTCTGGGTCGGGAAGGCGAAGTCTAGACCCTCGGCGTTGAACCGCTCCAGGATTCGCATGTTGATGCTGGTCTGGGTCGCCAGAATATCACTGGGAGGGGCGATGTAGTAGACGAGCATGAGGTTGAGCGCGAAGTCTCCGAACCCCGAGAATGCGATCTTGGTGGTATCGGGCACCAAGAATTCCGCGTGCGCGTCTGTGATTTCGCGTAGAAGATCCATGCCCAGTTGCAGCTGGCGAGGTGTCATGTCGTAGGTGAGGCCGAGGTTCACAACCACCTTGCGAGAGGGCTCACGCGAGACGTTCTCCACAGGTGAATCTGCGAATCGCGAATTGGGGATGGTCACCTCGCGCCCGTCGAGTTTCCTGATGCGGGTGGAACGGATGCCGATCTCGCTCACCGTCCCGTCGATGCCGGAGATGACGATGCGGTCCCTCAAAGTGAACGGCTGATCGGTAAAAATCGTGAAGCCACCGAAAACGTTCGACACGGTGTCTTTCGCCGCCATCGCTAGGGCGAGCCCGCCAATGCCAAGCCCCGCGATGAGCGCCGCCACATCGTAGCCGGCGTTGTTCAGGGCGACGACCACCCCGAGCGCCCACAAGGCTGACTTTCCGCCGCGCTGGAGGATCGGAATCAGTTGCTCGTCGAGGGCACTGCCGGTTTTCGACGCGATAGGCGCGAGTACGCCGCGTACGACAGCTTCCCAAAGGCGGACCATCATCCAAGTCGCCGCCAGGACCGAGGCCGCCTGCGTCGAGTTCGACGCGAACTCCTCTACGGACACCGGCAGGACGAGCGACTTCACGGCGATCCACAGGCCCATGACCGTCACGATGACGACGAGCGGCTCATCGATCGTGTCCACGATGAAGTCGTCCAGCTCGGTCTTGGTGTTTTTCGTCACACGACGAACCACCCGGCTGATCACCCAGTACAAGGTTTTGCCGAGGAGAAAAGCAGCGACGGCGATCCCAAGGGCGATCGCCCATTGGGTCATGGTGTTTCCGTAGAACGTCTGTGACAGAAAGTCCTGCATGGCCCGGCTCCTGATGGCGCGTTTGCTTTCGCGAGCCCCTAATGTGTGACGGGTGCGGTCCCGACCCAAGGTGTTGGGCGGGTAGCCGAGCCCTTACGGGGCATTTGTCGCAGTTCGCTGCACCGACAGCGTTCCCTATCTATTTGCGAAAATGCGCCTCACTGCTGACACGGGGTGTCCAGGCTTGGTACCGGCTTGTCGACAACGAGACGATCGTTGCGGTTCGCGACCCGTACGCCAAGCTGCTTCGCGAAGCGCGCGACCCGCGCCAGCTTGTTGTAATCGATGTATTGCGGCTCGTCGGTCCGCATGTGGTAGTCTGGATGAGCACCCGTGCTCATGAAGACGATCGGTATCCCGTAGCGGGCATACATGTAGTGATCGCTGCGGCAGTAGATATTGCTCGGGTGGCCGTCGGCGTCGTACTGGTAATCGAATGAAAAGCCGTGTGCTTCGTCGATATTCACCGTCTCTACCAAGTCGCCCAATTCCGTCGATAAGCGACGCGTGCCGATGAGTTGGAGATAGGTCGGGCCGCCGAGGTCGACGTCGTCCACGCCACCGCGGCCGATCATGTCCACGTTGATGTCCGCGACCAGAGATTCGAGCGGGACCGTCGGGTGATCCGTGAAGTGCTGCGACCCGAAGAGGCCGAGTTCCTCACCGGTGTGCCACACCAGCAGTACCGACCGGCGCGGCTTTGTGCTGGCGGCGGCGAGGACCCGACCGATCTCTAGGAGCGCGACGCTCCCGCTGCCGTCGTCGTCTGCCCCGTTGCGGATTGAATCGAGTCGGGGCTGGAGGTCTGGGCTGTTCGCGAGCCGTTGCTCGATCAATTGCTGCTCTTCAGTCGTCGCTGGCCGCTCGGGGCTCTCTGCTCCCTCGGGTCTCACCGTGGTCAGGTAGGCCCGGAGCGAGTCGTGATCGACAGCGGGCAGCTGTGGGGCGAGATGGTCACTGTGTGCCGAAATGACGACGTACTCATCTCTCAGCGCTGGGTCGCTGCCCCGAATGACCGCGATCACATTCCGCGTGGGCGCTTCGGTGGGTCGCGCAAGTTGCGAGATCTCTCCCCGGACCGTTCGCCCCTCGGCGCCCGTAGCGAGAACGTCCACGCCCTGCCCGAAGAGTCTCTCCACTAGGGCCTCGGATACGAAAACCATCAAGGGGCTCTGGCCGGAGGAGGCGTCCGCCTCTGTGGCGTCGTCATCTAGGGTCACCGACGGCTCCACCAAGAAGCTGAGGACCTCTCCGGGCGCGTAGTCGTTGGCCGCGAGCAGAACCGCCTCCGCCTCGGCGTAACGTTCAAGCGTGCCAGGCACGAGTCCGAAGGCCCGGCCATCGGGCGTTCGAACCGCTCCGAACACGACCACTTTTCCAGCCACCTCTAAGGGGTCGATCCCGTCGACGGCCCCAAGGTCTCCGCCGAAGACCACCGGCGCGTCAGTGAACCGACCGGAGGTGCTTCCGGCGAGGCCCTCGGCCCAATAGGGGGCAAAGTCCTGCCCGATCTGAATCGCTTCCCCCTCTACCTCGAGCGTCGACTGCCACGCTCGCACCGTGAGAGGCACATCCTGGAAGTAGGTCCCGTTTTCGCCGCCGGGCTCGAGCCCAAACTCTGCCGCGCGTCGGGCCAAGTATCGGGTTGCGCGTTGGTGCGACTCGGTGCCCGCCGCTCTACCCATCATGGAGTCTGCGGCGAAGTCGAAGAGGTATTCCCTTAGGCGCCCTGCTTCGATGTCAGCTTGGGCCTGAGGGGATCCCTGAGGGTCTGCTCCTTGGAATCCAGAGCAGCCAGCGACCGTTAGGGTCGTAGCAAGGGTGGCGATCTTGAGTATCTGGGTGCCCGTCACGACGTGTTTCTCCGGCAGTGGTTACGGCGGTCCGATCGCCAAATCGCCGCGTTTGAGGGTTGTGCGGTGTGGACGGTTCTACGCGCTCGGACCTATGGGGCGCAAGGTGGAGGGGCGCCGGTGGGTTCCGGCGTCCCTTCTAGCCGCTTCACTCCGATCGCAACGCGCTCGACGGATCGACTCCTGCCGCACGCAGCTCGGGGAGCCAATTCGCGATCAGCGCGACCGCGATCAGCGCCACGGACACGGATCCGTATGTGAGCGGGTCGGTAGCGCTTACGCCGTAGAGCAGGGAGCCCATCACTGAACTCATGGCGCCTGCAGCCAGAAGACCGACGCCAACGCCGATGCTGGAAAGCACCATCCCTTGGCGGACGATCATGCCCCTCACCGAGGGAGCCGTCGCACCAAGAGCCATGCGCACGCCGATCTCCCTTGTTCGTTGTGCCACCACATAGGAGATCACGCCGTAGATCCCCACCAGCCCAAGCAGTAGGGCAATGCCTGAGGCGGACCCCAAGAGCACCATCGTGAACGAGGTGCGCGCGGTCGCAGTGGCGTACACGCTCTCCATCGTGAGCGGGTTGGACACCGGGATGCGCGCGTTGAGGCCCCGCACCTAACGGCGAAGTATCTCGACGAACTGGAGCGGGTCCGTCGCCGTCCGAAATACGATGTCCATGTCGGCGATCGCTTGCGGTTCGGCTGCGGGGCCCACGGTAGTGGGCCAGTAGACCATCTCTGCTGGCGTGTCCTCGAGGTTCGTGTAGTGTGCGTCCGCAACGACGCCCACGATGTTGTGCCACTCCTCCTCCGGGCCGAAGCCGAGCCGCATGCGTCGCCCGAGCGGACTCGTGCCGGGCCACCAGTGGTCCGCGAACGACTGGGTCACGATCACGGACTGCGCGGCCTCAGCACCGTCGCCCGACTGAAACGTGCGTCCGTCCAGAAGGTCGATGCCCATGGTCTCCAGATAGCCCACACCGACCTGGTTGTTGCTGGCGAAAATCGGGAGAGCCCCAGGATCTCTGGGGTGGTCCTCGACTTCGATGCTGTAATAGCCCGCACCGCTTCCGAGCGGAACCGACTCCGCGAAGCCCACGGACTCGATACCGGGCTGGGCCTTGAGTCGTTCTCGGAGCTGCCGGAAGAAGCCCTCGGTCTCGCCCCAATCCGTGATTTCTGCCGCAGGGATGCCCAGGTGGGCCGTGAGACGCCTCTCGGTGTCGAAGCCAGGATCAACCGCGCGCAGAGCCTGAAAGCTCCTCAACATCAGACCCGAACCCCCCAGGAGAACCATCGCGAGCGCCATCTGAACAATGACGAGTCCGCTCCGAAGCCGATTACGCTGCCTGCCGCCCGTTGCCCCGCGACTGTCTCCTTCACGTAGCTGTCCAGCCAGGTTGTCGGACCCGTATCGCAGCATCGGGAAGAACCCAAAGAAGAGCGCGCATCCTAGCGCGATGAGCGCGGTGAATCCCAACACCCGCATGTCGACCCCCACCTCATCGATGCGGGGAATGTCACTCGGCACAAACGCGAGGGAGATTTTGACGGCGAATGTAGCGACCACGACCCCCAGGATCCCACCGACCCCGGCGAGCACCAGGCTCTCGCTCATGAACGAGCGGAGGACCTGCATACGCGCGGCACCCAAGTGCGACGCGCAACGCCAATTCACGTTGACGGCCCTCTGCACGGACCAGGAGAAGGTTGGCGGGCCCACTGGGGGCTTCCCTACCCAGCGGGAGCCGGTGAGACCCAGGAAGAGGAGGTCGAGGCATTCCGGGAGATCCGCGATGAACTCCGGACCCGACTCGAAGTCGTGTTTGGACGTCAGCGCACCGGATCATGAGTAGGATGGCACCCGAGCCGCGTCACACTCCATGATCCGGTGCACTCGCGAGCCCATGCTGAGGTCCGGCCGGCCGCCCCGGTCCAGTTGGCTGAATCCCGACGTGCCGTCGCTACCCTGGGGTCAGCCCGCCTCGTCCTGTAGCTTCTTCGCATGACCATTCAGACCCCCCGGGCCGCCAAGCGTATTCTCTGGGTCGACGATGAGATCCACTTTCTCAAACCGCACCTGCTCTTCCTTCAGGCGCGCGGATACCACGTCGATGCGATTTCGAACGGCGACGACGCGCTCGAGTTGCTGCGTGCCAACACGTATGACCTCGTACTGCTCGATGAGCAGATGCCAGGTCGCCCAGGTCTCGAGGTTTTGGAAATCATCCGCCGCGAGGATCCACACCAGCGCGTGGTCATGGTCACGAAGTCCGAAGAAGACCGTACCATGACCGAGGCCATCGGGCGCCGAGTCGATGACTACCTCGTGAAGCCGACGAGTCCGCGCCAGGTACTGTCCGTGGTCACCCGGATTCTGGAGGGGTCCTCCATTCGGCAACAACAGGTCGCCCAGGATTTTGCGGCGCGCTTCCAACTCCTTTCGGTCCACCGCCAGGAGGCGCGTACGCCGACCGATTTTGCAAAGGTCTTCACAGAACTCACGGACTGGCATATCCGCCTGGGGGAAGCCGGAGAGACGGGCCTCCTCGACACGGTCCGCTCCATGATGGACGATCTGCGGCGGGACTTCGGCACCTGGGTGATCGAGCAGTATCCCCTCTGGATGGCGGACTCGCCGGACCGCCCGAGGCTGTCCGTGGATCTGGTGAGGGATTTTCTCGTGCCGCGGCTTGGCCCGGACCCGGTCTACTTCGTCGTGCTCGACTGCATGAGGCTCGATCAGTGGCGTGTGATCGCGCCACTCTTGTCGCCGTATTTCGACATCGAGGAATCGTTCCACTATTCGATCCTTCCGACAGCCACCCCCTACGCCCGTAATGCGATCTTCTCCGGCCAGTATGCGGACGAGATCGCCAAGAAGCGGCCCGAATGGTGGGACTCTTCGGACGACGAGGGGAGCCTCAATGCCTTTGAGGACGAACTGCTCGTCGAACAGCTCAAGCGACTGACGGGACGGGACGTCCCTGTGCACTACGAGAAGATCTTCTCCGACCGCCAAGGCGATCAGGTGCGCGCACGGGTGAAGTCGGCGCTCAAAAAGCCGGGCATGGTCATCGCGTTGGTTTTTAATTTTGTAGACCTCATGACCCACGGGCGCTCCGAGTCGCCGATCTTGATGGAGGTGGCCCGTGACGAGGCGGCGCTTCGAGACCTCACGCGCTCGTGGTTCGAGAGATCCACAGCCTTTGACGTCTTGAAGGAAGCCGCCCATCAGGGTCACAAGGTGATCCTGACCACGGACCACGGGTCCATTCTGTGCCAGCACCCGACGACGGTCCTCGCGCGCCGCGACGCGACCAGCAACCTGCGCTATAAATTTGGTCAGGACCTGCGGGCTGAGATCTCGTCGACCGCCTTCAGCACGATTAATGCGAAGCATCTGCGGCTGCCTGAGGGGCGTGTGGGGATGACCTACCTGGTCGCGGTGGAGGACTTCTTTTTCGTGTATCCGACTAAACTGCGTGAGTACCAGGCGCGCTACCGAAATTCATTCCTGCACGGCGGAATCAGCCCGGAAGAGATGATCGTCCCCGTTGCGAGTCTGACTCCGCGGGGATGAGCCAGGCGGCAGACGCGCGAGGCTCGACCTTCTTGCGCATCCTCTCGTTCTTGAAACCGCACAGCGGCGTCCTTGCCGTGGCGATTGTGGCCACCGCAGCGTTTGCCGTCCTGGATGCATCTGTGTATGTGCTTCTGATCCCGTTCATCGAGGCGCTCTTCATTAGCGGGGGCGCAGCGACCACGGTGACCGGGACCGCGATGGAGCGACTGCTCGATGCGACGGTCTACCGTTGGGTCGATCTCTCCGGCGATCCACTTGTGGCGATCGGGCGGATCATCATCCTGATCCTGATCGTCTTCGCTGTGAAGAACATCTTCCACTTTACTCGCCTCTACCTTGTCGCGCGTGCCGAGCAGGGTGTCAATCGAGACCTGCGCAACCGGGTCTACGATCACCTCGTCGGCCTTGATCTGTCATTCTTCGGCAGGGTACGTATGGGGCAGATCGTCAGTCGCCTCACCACTGAGGTCGAACAGCTGCGTACGGTCGTCACCGCTGAGTTTGCTCGGCTCATCTCTGCGGTCTTCGAGTTCGTAGTAGCGGTCGCGGCCATGCTTCTGATTTCCTGGCAGCTCACGTTTGCCGCGTTCATCGTGATCCCTGGCGCCATGATCATCTGGGGCCCGCTCGTCGGCGTCCTGCGTCGTCGCGATCGGAAGGTCCTTCACCTTGGGGGTGAGGTGAACGCGCACATTCAGGAGACGCTCGCGGGCATCCGTCTGGTGAAGTCTTCGTCTGCAGAAGAGCGTGAGAAGGCACGTTTCCGTGGCCTGACCGGAGACTACTTCAGGCAATTCCTGCGCGCCGAGTTCGCACGGGCCCTTGCCGCCCCGGTCACGGAGATGCTCGCGGCGGCCGGGACGGTCATCCTGCTCTGGTTCGGAGCTCGTCTCGTGGTCGGCGGCGACATTACCGGGGCGCAGTTCGTAGGCTTCCTTGGTCTGTCTATGAAGCTGTACTCGCCGGTGAAGATCGTGGCCAAGTTCCCCGCCACCGCACAGCCCGGGCTCGTCGCGGCCGAGCGGGTCTTCGAATTCCTCGATGCGCCCGCAGAGATCAAAGACGCCTCCGGGGCGAAGCCCCTGACGAGCTTCGAAAACGAGATCGTCTTCGATGATGTGTCGTTCGCATACCGTGATGCCGAGCCGGTGGTCTCCAACGTGTCGTTCTCGGTGAAGCGCGGAGAGGTCGTCGCGCTGGTCGGCCCGAGCGGGGCCGGGAAGAGTACGCTAGTCGACCTGTTGGGTCGGTTCTTCGAGGTCGGATCAGGCCGTATCACCGTGGACGGCACGGACATCCGAGAGGTGCGAACGGCAGACCTGCGGGCGCTCATGGGGGTTGTCTCGCAGGAGACCGTGCTCTTCCACGACTCTGTGCGTGCCAACATCGCCTACGGCCGGCCCTCCGCCACAGACGAGGAGATCGCTGCCGCGGCGCGTGCCGCACACGCGCACCAATTCGTGTCCGAGATGCCCCAGGGCTACGACACGCTGGTCGGTGAGCGAGGCGTAGAGTTGTCCGGCGGCCAACGTCAGCGGATCGCGATCGCGCGGGCGTTACTGCGCGACCCACCCATCCTCATTTTCGATGAGGCCACGAGCGCGCTCGATACGGAGTCGGAGCGTCTCATTCAGGACGCTATTGTGCACCTACTTGAGGGACGTACCGTATTCGTAATCGCACATCGGATCTCGACCGTGCAGAGCGCGGACCAGATCCTCGTGCTCGATGGAGGTCGTGTGGTCGAACGCGGCGACCACGCTTCTTTGGTCGCCGCAGGCGGGGTGTATCAGCGTCTCTGCCAGCTCCAATTCGACGGAGCCCCCGGGCCCACACCGTGAGCCGGAACCCTCTCAAGGACGGCCTGGAGTTTGGGCTCTTTCGCGTGCTCACCGGCGTCCTGTTCCTCGTGCCTGAGCGTCTGTCCATGACTCTGGGTGCGCTCACAGGTTGGTTCGCCGGTTACGTGCTCCGTCTTCGCAAACGCGTCGTGGACGAGCACCTGCTCTTGGCGTTCCCAGATGAGTCGGACGCATGGCGTAGGCGCGTGGCGAGGGAGTGCTACCTGCATCTGGGCCGCGAGACCGTGGCCATTTTTCGTCTCAGTAGGCTCACCAGTGACCAGCTGCGGTCCCGCACCACGATGGTCGGCTTTGAGGCGTTCGAGGCCGCGATGGCTCTCGGCAAGGGCGTAATCTTGATGACGGGTCATTTGGGCAATTGGGAGGTGGGGGCGGCCGGCTTCACCGCTCGTGGCGTACCGTTCGATGCTGTGGCAAAAAGCATGCAGAATTCCCGCTTCGGGGAGGCGCTCATCTCTGCTCGGGCTGGAATCGGGATGGGTGTGATTGATGTGGACGTCGCGCCCCGTCGGGTATTGGAGAGCCTTCGCGCCGGTCGCTCGGTCGCCATTCTCGCGGATCAAAACGCGCACCGCGGTGGAATCTTCGTTCCGTTCTTTGGCAAGATGGCGTCCACCGCTCGAGGGCCCGCCCTTTTTGCGTTGCGCAGCGGCGCGCCCATGATGCTTGCGATTCCGCTCCGAGATCCCGGTCCAGGGCAGACCTACACCGTGACCATCGAGCCCATTGAGTTTGAGGCGACGGGGGATCGGCCGTTTGACATCCGGCAGCTGACTGTGGCTCACACACAAGCGTTGGAACGCGCGATCCGCCGGGCTCCGGGGCAGTATTTGTGGCACCACAAACGTTGGAAAAAGAGGCCGGACGCCGGTTCAGGTCCGGTCCCCGGTTAGGAACGTCCGTTTCCACGAGGGGATCGTCGCCAAGGCGTTTTCGGAACCGCATCCGGCCGAACCTGTATAAGCCGTTGGGTCGGTGGCACGTTCAGGCGTGTCCCGACCTCAGCATGCAGTGTCCTGTAACAGAGGTTCGTTTGCATTCGAGCGCCGCTGCATCCACGCTGGCTTCGTTGCTCTTCCGCAAAATAGCGTTGCTATTCCTTGTTGGCGCGCCTTGCCAGCGCGGCGCATCAGCACTCTTGGTGCTCAACGAACGTCTGTTACAGCACACTTAGGACCCATTCCTCGTACCCAGTGCGATCTTGATCTACATCTGCGTTCCGGCCCACGACGAAGCCTCGACTATCGGTGTCCTTCTTTGGAAGGTGCGAAAGGTCCTAGGCGAGTTCGGCCGTGACTACCGCGTGGTCGTGCATGACGACGCGTCGACTGACGACACCGGCGCGGTGCTTGAGCGATACAAGCGTGCGCTGCCGCTCACGATCCTGAAGTCGGACGAGCAGATCGGGTACGCGCCGTCGGTCGAGAAGCTGCTCCGCTGGGTCGTGAAAGAAGCGCCCTATCCGAAGCGGGACTGTGTCGTCGTACTTCAAGGCGACTTTACTGAGGATCCTGCAGATGTGGTGGGGCTCGTGAAGGTGCTTGAGGGAGGAATGGATATCGTCGCAGGCTCCGTGGAGACCGGCGGGCCCGACCTGCCTCGTGGTCCTAAAATGGTACGCTGGTTCGCGCGCGCGCTGCTGCGTGGCGTCTTCGGAAAGTCGCCCGTGTCTGATCCACTGACGGGTATGCGCGCCTACCGGGTGATCGTGCTCCGGAAGGCGCTGCGCGACCTACCCGTGAGCGTGCGGTTCATTGAGGCCGAGGGCTGGGCTGCGAACGTGGAGTTGTTGGGAAAACTGGCACCTCATGCGCGCCGAATTTCCGAGTGGCCCCTGTCGCTTCGGTACGACCTACAGATGCGGGACTCTCGTTTCCAGGCTTGGAAGACGTTCGTTGGATTGGCGAAGCTCCGAAGCGCATCCCTTTGGAAGTCTCTGCCTGAGGGGGCGTCAGGCGAGGTGCGGGCGCAACGTACGGAGGCGGCGTGACCACGCGTTGCGGGGCCCTTGGCGGCGCAATTGTGGCCGTGTTGGCTTGTAGGGTGCTGGCTCCGGTGTCCGTCGATGCTCAGGAAAATGTCCGCTCGCAAGCGGCACTCGACAGTCTCGCGGCCTTTTATCCAACGAACGAAATGGCAGCTGAGGTGCCGTTTGGACCCGGTGAGCGCGCGCGGTATCGGGTGGAAGTCGGGATCTTTGATGTCGGCGAGGGTCACATGTCCATCGAGGCGCTCGATACGGTGCGCGGCAACGAGACATTCCGAGCTGTGATGGAAATCGATGCCTCGATCCTGGGCTTCAAGGTCCACAATACCGACACGACCTTTTTTGACACTAGCACGCTGCAGAGTTGGCGTTACATAAAGTTGATGAACAACACGGGTTACCACGGGACCCGTCACTATGAGATGTATCCTGCGGAAGACCTTTGGGTGAACGAAGACAAGGAGGAGGAGTCGCCGGACCGTGATGGCCCGCTCGGATCCTCCTTCCCGCTGGATGACATTTCTTTCATCTACTTCATGCGCCAGATGACGCTAGAGGTCGGCCGCACGTACACGGTCCCGCGTTACTTCAAGGAAGACGGCAATCCCGTAGTGATCAAAGTGCTGAGGCGCGAGGTCAAAAAAGTCGACGGCGGTGAATTCAATACGATCGTGATCCAGCCCCTCGTCCAGACTGACGGGTTGTTCGGAGATGGTGGTGAGGCGGAGATCTACCTCACCGACGACGACCGGAAGATCATGATCTACATGAAGTCGAATATCCCTAAGTTTCCCGGGGCCTTGGAGTTGTACCTCAAGTCGTACGAGCCGGGTGTGCCTCTGAATCCGGACGCTCGCCAACGTGCTGCGTCAGGAAGGGCGGAGCGGGCGCAGGCCGACACGATCCAGGGCCGGTGAGCGAGCCCACAGGTTGTCCCTGGGCTGTCGCAGAGTACCTGGCGGATGGCGATTAAGGACCCCAGGAGAGTCCGAACCAGAGCCGTGTGGCTTTTGGTTCTCCCTTTTTTGTGGTTCTCGACCCCAATCACGGCCTGGATGTTGGCCGGCGCGGTGCTCGCTGCGATTGGCCTTGTGATTCGCGCCTGGGCCGCCGGCACCATCCACAAAGACGCTGACCTCACGACGTCTGGCCCTTACGCCTACACGCGGAACCCCCTTTACGTCGGGAGCTTCCTCGTCGGGCTGGGCGTGACTGGGGCGGGCGGCCACTGGGTGTGGCCGCTCGTGTTTCTGATCTTCTATCTGGTGGTATACGGCCGAACTCTCGCTTTCGAAGACGAGGTGCTCACCGAGTTGTTCGGGGCTCGATTCGTCGACTACAAGGCGAACGTACCCTCCGTCGTTCCCCGGCTGACCGCGTATCGGCCGGAACAGGCCGACGTCTCCGGCGGGTTCAGTGTCAGCCAGTACCTGCGCCACAACGAGTGGGAGGCGCTACTGGGCGCGGCTGCCGCGTTCGCGTTCTTGGCGACCAAGGGGATGTGGCTGGGGTAGGACGGCCCTAGTGTCCGGAGTCAGAAGTGAAGCGTCGCCCCCAGACCGACGCCTCCGGTGTTCACCAGAAGACGGGGCTGGAGCCGGGCGGTGGAGAGGAGCGAACTCACCGTGCCGATCATCGCGCCAACCACCACATCCTCGACGAAGTGGCGACGGCTATGCACCCGGCTGTGGCCGACGAGGGCGGCCGCTGCATAGGCCGGTGCCCCGTAGCGGAGTCCGTACCGCAGGTGGATGAATGACGCACTTTGAAATGCGATCGAAGTGTGTCCCGAAGGAAACGAGTCGTCATCCGACCCGTCGGGCCTATCCTTGGAGATAAGGATCTTCAGTCCCGCCGTGACACTCGCGTTCGCCACGAAGCCGATGAGGAACTGACGGCTACCCCGGTGGTCCTCCAGCGCGAGTGTGGTGCCGACGGCCAGGACCGGGAGCGCCATCATGATCACGTCGCCAGCGTGCTCGGTCCCACCTGGCGGTGCCTGGCTCGCTCCCGGCTGGGAAAGAAGGGCCGATCCACTCAGCACTAGTGCCGCAAGAGCGACGTGGCGATCGAATTTCATGGCGATCAGGTGAACCACCTCGGAGGGGAGTGTTCAAAACCGCTGTCACACGGGCGGGGCCGAAATTCTTCTGCTGCTGCGGGCTGAAACACCCAGCGGAGGCCGTGCGTTCCTGACCGTGGGCCTCGCCTCGTCCGAACGGTGTCACATGCGGCGAAACTGAATCGTTCATAGAGCGTACGGATTCACGGACACGGGATTGCCAGAGCCATGAGGTGGTGGGTGTTGAGAAACGGGTTATTTGTCGTGGGGGTCTTGCTCCTCACTGGGTGTGGGTCGAGCACGGGACCGGATGTGGATCTCTCGAGCGCGTTCGTCACAGGCCCTGTTGAAGTCACGCTCCAGCAGGGCGAGGACCTTCTCGTCCCGGGTACAGTCCTGCGCGTGAGTCTGGCCGCCGTGGCCGAGGATTCGCGATGCCCCTCGGACGTAGTCTGTGTTTGGGAGGGCAACGCGAAGGTTGAGCTGGGGATCGCGGCTGGAAGCGGCCCGACGTCCACATTGCTGCTGAACACTGCATTGGAGCCCCGTGTGGCGGAGTGGAACGGAATCAGGGTCACCTTGGTGGACGTAACCCCGTATCCGGTGTCGACGCAGGCGATACTCGCCGGTGACTACTTGGTCACACTCCGACTAGAGCGTGAGCCGCAGTCCCCCTAGGCCCCCAACGCCGAACGAGACGCCGCCACCGATACATCCACGAACTTCCTCACCGCGGGCTCACGAAACGAAGGGTCCATCGCAACGAGGGCGTCTCCCGTGAGAACCGCCCCGACCCACTCCTCGGTGTGCCAGCCACCAGGCCCTTCCAAGGGCGGTAGTGCCTCGGGCTTCGGGCTCGGCCAAGGCGACACGTACCAATACCAGCCGTCGTAGCCGCCACCCATAGGGGCCATACCCACTCCTACCGTTTTTGTCGCCTCACCTGCCGCATTCGATTCAACGGTCAGCAGCGTGGCGATGTCGAAATGGTGTGGCCAACAACGGACGGTCGAAGCCGACTCGTCTCCGTCGTTCACGAGGGTCAGGATCTCCGCCGCTGACTCGTACATCGCGCTTAGGACGCCGAGGCCGACGTCGAGCCCGTGCGAAAATGGAGCCCCCGTGCCGACAGGGTGTGCTGGCATGTCATAGGCGGGCCGATCAATCACAGGGAGTCGCCCCATGTAGTTGGACAGGCCCTGCTGCAGCCACTCGAAGCCTTCCTCGCGCGGCTTGCCGGCGAGGGAAAATGTCCCGAGGGGCTCGGTGGTACGGTCCAAGAGTTGAAGCGTGAGGTCTGCGGGTCGCAGAGCGACTCGGAACGGGTAGGGGCCCGCGAACTGGGCGCTCACGAACTCACGGCGTTCTGCGTTCCACGTCGCAGTCCTATGACTGTCGTTAGGCTGTGGCTCGGAAAACGTCTGTCCGGCCGCGGCGAGATATTGGACCGCCCAGTGTAGCTGGAGGGCCGCGTCCTTGAGGTCGGCCGGAGCAAGAAGTCCGAGCCCGGTCCAGGCGTCCACTTGCGTCATTTCTATTCCTAAATCAGTTGGGAGTCTGTCATGATCACGACCGGCGCCGGACCGATGTGGTCAAGGGCTCGCAGGAGTGCGGGGGCAAGCTCTGCCTTGCTCGTAACCCGAGTTCATGGGGCGCCCCTGTGCGGGCATTTTTTGTCGAGGGCCGCGTACTTGCCTTCGTGTCTGGGTCGTGGAGACGGTGGAGAGGTGACATGTCACGGACCCTACTTGGCCCCTCTGGGAGATCGTCGGGTCCAAGAACCTTCTCCCATGCAAATTCTTGGGTGCCTTGGTCCGTGCCGGAGTCTGACGTACGTCCTCCTACAAGTCGTTCGATTTTTTGCCCACGTACCGCTCGACCGCGAGTGAGACTTTCTCCAACACGCGGTCCACTGTAATCCGTTCCATTCCATCTCTATAAGCGTGTTCAATGGGGTAGTCCTCGCCTGGGTACGCGGCGTATCCATCGACCACGAGATCTTGGAATTTCTGGTAAGGTCCAGATCGTTTCGGGTTGGTATATCCGTAGAGCCCGACGACCGGCGTCTCGAGCGCGCGGGCGATGTGCAACGGCCCAGTGTCGGGACTGATCACGAGTGCGCTCCCTTCCACGATCCAAACCAGTTTGCGCAGGTCGTCGCCAAGAGCGTCGATCACGGTCGCCTGGGTCGCCGCGAGTACCCGATCTGCTAAGTCCCGCTCAATCGACGACGGGCCCCCGATCAAGATCGGTCGCATGCCGTGCTCTGACTCGACGTGTTCCAGAACCCTCGCGTAACCCTCCACCGTCCAATTCTTCTCAGGCTTACTCGTCCCGACCACCACCGCGCACGCCGGCCGGTCCAACGCGGCGAAGAAATCGCGCTGGGCCTCGCGCTCAGAGCCCGAGACTCGGATGTCATAGACGACTGGCTCCGGGTCTATGCCGAGATCGCGAACGAATTCGAAGTACTGATCCTGCACGTGGTGCTGTCCACTGGCCGGAATTTTGCGGTTGGTGAAGAGCCACTGAGCGTCGCGGGCCCTCAACCGGTCGAAGCCGAGCTTCACGCGGGCGCTCGTCATGGCGGTGATGAGGCCGGCCTTGAAGTAGACCTGAAGTCCAAGGAGTAGATCGAAGTGCCGGCCCGCCAGCGCGGAACGCAACTCCAGAAAACCCGCGATGGCCTTGAAGCCCTTCCTCCGCTGGAATACCACGAATTCATCGATCGCGGGATGGTCTTTCACAAGCAGGTGGGGCACCGGCTGAATAACCCATGTGATGCGGCAGTCGGGCCAAGCCCGTTTCAGGGCGTGGGCTACAGGCAGCACCTGCACCGCATCTCCGATCGCGGAGAGCATGACAATGCAGATCTCGCGCGGGGGAGGCCCCTGCCATCCCGCGCTCATGGCGGCGTCTCGAAGCCCGCGCGGAGTGCCTGCCACGCGTCCGCGGCCAGTTCGCAGTCGGCGGCAGCGCCGACCTTCAAAAGCGACCGCTCCAGCCGCCGCCTCATCGAGTCACCTGAAGGTGACTGCCGCGAGATGATTCTGCAGCGGTCCAGGTCGATGACGTGGGCTTTCCCACTGCCGTGTTCGACGAGGATGTTCATCGCGTTGAGGTCGGCGTGCGCGATCCCAGCCTCCTCCATGACTCGCACCAGTCGCCCTGCAGATCCCAGGAGCGCGTTGCGCTGGGAGTCGGTAAGCCCCGACGAGTGAACGAGCGCGGCGAGGCTTGCTGCGTCAGGGATCAACTCCGTGACCAAGTCGGCCCGGTAGAACATCCCTGCCGGGTAGCACGTGCCCGCGACCACGGCGGGCGTCGGCACGCCTCTGGCGCGGGCGACGACGCTTGCCGCCAACTCGATGCGTGGTCGGGTCTCGTTGCTCGCGAGATATCGATCCCCGAGATGCGCTGCGATGGCCCCCCCGCGCCGGTAGTGTCGCACTGCCCAGCGTGCACGATCGTCCGGACCGGCTGCTGCTGCTGGCACAGCGTAGACGGTGCCACGCCCGGTGAACGCTTCGGCACCCTCTGCCCCTGCAGCCCAGGCGTGTAGCGTCTTCGCCGAGGCCAACACCCCTGCGCCCCAATGGGATGTGGCCACAAGAGCGAAGCCATTCGCCTCGGTAGAGTCGAGGGCCACGTAGCCGTCGGGGAGTAGATGCTCGGTCATTGGCCGGAGAGGCGCACGCGCTTCAGCCTCCCGCCGGTATACGGAATGCGCAGACTAGGTCCCCCCCCACCGCGGTGGCGTGGAACGTCACGCCTCGACTGACCCCCCGGGCGCTTCAATCAAAAAGATGCCGGGTCCGTCCAGCGTTTCGCCCTTTACTTTCACGCGGAACGTGTATTGCCCGGCGTGTGGGAAGACCACGCCATCCAGAGGCATGATGAGTTGAGAGCGTGCCGGCGGACTCCCCTCCTCAGGCTGAACCACTTCGGTCTCGCCTTCGACAGTGAGAGAGATGTTGCCTTCGTCGTCCTCGAGGTCGGCCTTGAAGATGTAGCGGCCGTGGTCGGAGCGATCCCATTCCAGGACGACAACCAACACCAGGTTGTCCTGCTTTGCGGGAAAGCCTGGAGCCGACAGGTCGTGGTAGATGCCGTGGATGTCGATCTTCCCGTCTGGGGTCGGTCGGGCGTCGTTACAAACAGCGGCGAAGCGCAGCGTACAGCTCATGGGTCTTCGTGGTGAGAGTCGTCGGGAGAGCCCCATCCACCACCGCCCGGTGAACGAATGCTGATTACGTCACCCGGTTCGACGGAAAAGGTCGTCTTGCTCGGAAGGTGATGCTCTACCCCTCCATGGATCAGGACGTTCTCGCCCGGAGCTCCGGCCTCTCCACCCCGGGCTCCGGGAGGGCCGGCGTCACGTCGTTCGGTCAGAAGTACGACGCGAGCGGGGCCAAGCAGCATAAGGTCCCGCCTCAGGCCGTCTCCACCGCGGTGCCGGCCCTTCCCACCGGACCCGCGACGAATGCCGTACTCGGTCACTCGATAGGGATAGGCGTGTTCGAGGGCTTCGATCGGTGTGTTGAGGGAATTCGACATGTGACAGTGCACCCCGGACAGTCCTGGCCCAGTCGGCCCGGCGCCCATACCGCCGCCCACGGTCTCGTAGTAGGCGAATGGAGCGCCACTGCGCGGGTCAATTCCGCCCACGGTCGTGTTGTTCATCGTCCCCTGGGACATGGCGGGCATGAGGTCCGGCAATGCGACTCCGAAGGCTTGGAGGAGGACGTCGGTAATCCGTTGACTGGTCTCTACGTTGCCGGCTGCGACAGACGCGGGGGGTGCCGCGTTCACCACGGAGCCCTCCGGAAGTAACAACTTAACCGCCGTCATCGATCCTCCTCCCGCCGGGAGTGGCTCGCCCAACAGCGCCTCGACGACGCAGCGGACGACGTACCGCGTCGCGGACGACGTGATAGCAGCCACAGCATTCACGCCACCAGGCACCTGCGGTGACGTCCCCGCGAAGTCGACAGTGAGCTTCGATCCGGCAATGGTGAGCGCCGCCCGAATGGGTACCGGGCCCGAACCGAAGCCGTCGTCCTGGATCGCGTCCTCAGCCTCATAACGGCCGTCGGGAATCATATGAAGGCCGGCCTCTACCAGGCGGTCGGCGTAGCCGATCAGGGCATCCATAGCGGCGAGGGTCTCATCGATACCTCGGCGCTCTGCGATCTCGAGCAGGCGGGTGCGCCCCGTGTGGAGTGCAGCGAGCTGGGCGTCTAGGTCGCCACCGCGCTCCTCGGGCGTGCGCACGTTGGCCAGCAACATCCGCCACAGGTCCTCGTTGCGACCCGCCGCCGTGTAGAGTCGGACAGGCGGAATTCGTATCCCCTCCTCGAAAATCTCACGCGCCAGTGGCATCGACCCGGGGGTGGATCCGCCCACGTCGCTATGGTGTGCCCGGGAGGCGACGTATCCGAGTAGTCGCCCCGTGCTCGCGTGAACCGCTGAGATCAGCGTGATGTCCGGCAGATGGGTGCCGCCCTTGAAGGGGTCGTTCAAGCATGCGACGTCCCCAGGCTCGAGCAGCCCCAACTCAGCAATGGCCGCCTCCACGCTCATAGGCATGGCGCCGAGGTGTACCGGCATGTGATCGCCAAGCGACACTGCGGCGACTTGAGGGCTGAACAATGCGCACGAGTAGTCGCGCCGTTCTTTTATGTTCGGGGAAAATGACGCGCGTTTGAGTGCCGCGCCCATTTCTTCCGCCAGCGCGGTGAACAGGTGCCGAAAAATCTCGAGTGCTACCGCGTCGGGTGCGGAGGATTCAGTCACGGATGCCTAGTCGGTGGTAGGAAATGTGCGTTCAGCGGAACTGGCGCCGACGGTGTCACCTTGATAGAGATGGCCTCTCGTCGCAAATGTCCGCCCTGGGCTGGAGCGAGTTGGGGCCCTCCGAGTTTGGTAGGGGAGGGGTATCGAGTTTACGTTATAGGGCTGTCGTAGAGAGCAAGTATCAAGAGGCGCGCGGAATGCGTGCGCACACAAACAATAAACGGAGGCTGACTTGGGTAAAGAGAAACTCCTGGACCGAGCACGTGATGAGCTGTTTAGCCATATCAATCGCTGTGGTGTCCTGAAGGCTGCATTGGACGACCAGGCGCATTGGATGGATGAGACCATCGATTACATCGGCGAGCGCTTCCCCGATTTGACCGATGGCGATCTCAAGGGTCTTCATGAGATCGGTATTCGGTTCTGCCGCCCGGCCATCGCGCATGGCGCAGCCAGTTCCGCCAAGACGCTGGATGAGGTTGCAGTCTAACTCCACCGTGTGGGTCTTGTAGGAATCGGAGCGGGGAGCCTTGATGGCTTCCCGCTTCAATTTTTTGGGAGAAGGCGCGCCGAGACGGTGCCAACTTTCGCTCCGGCTGCGGCCGTTGAGTCCCGATTCGGCAGGCGCGCCGGCACCTTCTTCGACTAGCCCGACGGAGAATCGACCGATTGCCCCAATTTCGTTCGCTTTTTGGGTAGCGAAACCCGGGCGTCACGCATATAATTCCGCCCGTTTGTGGGTCGAGTTGCCAGGAGGTGGCCATGAGTACTAGACGAGATTTCATCAGGACGTCCGCTGGCGTTGGCGCCAGCGCCGCCCTTGGTGTTTTCCCAAAGTCGCTTCATGGGGCGCCGCACGTAGTGATTCGGCGGGTCACACCGACGTGTGTGGCCTCCGCGAACGGGCTAGGAGCCGCGGCTCGGGCAATCCAGGAACTTGCCGACGGCGCCAGCACGATCGAGGCTGTGGTCCGGGGGGTTAACCTGGTCGAGGAGGACCCTACCGACACGTCCGTCGGCTTCGGTGGTCTCCCCAACGCAGACGGGGTCGTCCAACTCGATTCCTCCCTGATGCATGGCCCTACTCGGGGTGCAGGCGCGGTGGGAGCGATAGAAGGGATCAAGAGACCTTCGTTGGTGGCGCTGGACGTCATGCGCTATACCGACCATCACTTGCTGGTCGGGGAAGGAGCCCAGCGGTTCGCGGTATCCATGGGTCATAAGGTAGAAGACCTCATGACCGAAGAGTCGCGACGTCGTTGGGTTGAGTGGCGCGCCCAACGCGACGAGAGCGACTTTTATCTGACTCCGGACCAGACCGGGGAGCGGATTGGCCGGATGCGCGCTCCGGAGGATTTTGGGGGCGATCCCCGTGTGGATTCCCACGACGGATATCGACCCCAAGGAACCATCAACTGCGACATCGTCGACAGCAATGGCGATATCTCCTCAGTGACAACGACGTCGGGCATGGCATACAAGGTTCCTGGCCGCGTTGGCGATTCTCCCATCATTGGGGCCGGGCAGTATTGCGACAACGACGTCGGTGCAGCCGGTTCGACGGGAAGAGGTGAGGCCGTGATCAAGACCTGTGGGAGCCACACCGTTGTCGAGATGATGCGCAGCGGCATGCATCCCACGGACGCGTGCCTCGAAGCGCTTCGGCGTATCGTGCACGTCACGGTCGAGCCGCGGCTGCAGGATGCCCAAGGACGCCCGAACTTCGGCGTCAATTATTACGCAGTAAACAAGAAGGGTGAATTTGGTGGGGCGGCGCTGTTCGCAGGCGCGCGGTTTGCCGTGAGTGTGGCTGGGAATTCACGCCTTGAGGACTCTGCCTATCTCTTCGAGCGTTCGCAGTAGACCACCGCGTCTACAGTTCGATCACCGTGACTAGAAGAAAAGGGGGCGCGCATTGGCTGATGCGCTGCGGCTGAAAAACGAGAAGCAGCTGCTTACTAAGTATTATGCAGGGGCTCAAATGGAGTCGCCGAATGGTGGCTTCCTCATGCTGCTCGGGATTCGGGCACGTGACGACGGAAGCGCGAT
>CALFPJ010000045.1 GCA_937919655.1 uncultured Gemmatimonadales bacterium | reverse complement strand
GCGAGATACCGCTGGGCCCTCAGCTCGTAACGGTGGATGGATACACGGATGGGTCGGGGGATGCGCGTATGGGCGGGTGCATGCCCAGGGGAGGTAGGACCTCGCCGCACGGCGACGGGTGGGCGGGGTTGGAGTACGTAGTGGACGAACGGGACGGCCCCCTGTACTTCTATGACATCAACGCGCTCTCCAACTTTGTCGCCGACGCCGGGAACGTGATCGGCTTCGACCCCTTCGAGCGTATGGTGGACTGGCTGAAGGACGAGCTGGACGCGGTTCACCAGGGCGCCAAAGAGCCCCAGGCGCAGCGAGGAAGGGCGTCCGGCAACGGGACCGATCCGGGGCATGACGTGGAGAGAATTTGGCACCACGGCGTGGAATTATAACCTAAGACCGTTGTGTGCCGGGCCGACAGAGCCATTGAGCGAACCGCTACCGTCGAATCACATCCCCACTCAGCATCGGCGTCGTAGCAGGATCGCGACGCGCCTGCGTCCGCTGCTCGAAAGCGTAACCCAGACCGAGCAGAATCGGTTCGCTGAATGCAGGCCCGAAGAAGGAAATGCCCACAGGAAGTCGGTCACCCGTGAAGCCGGCCGGGACGATGAGATCCGGAAATCCGGTCAGGTTGGCGAGGTTGGTGGCAGATGGCGTGTTGGACCCCGATCCGCCGCCGGCTGCGAGCGCCGGCCTCGACGGAGACGTCGGATAGACGATCGCGCTCAATCCCTCGGACTCCATCAAGCCCTCGATCAGGCTCCGCACCATGGGGAGGCCGTAATCCCGCATCGCGACGTATTCGTGGTCCGTGAGGAGTCCGCTTGCCTCTTCCTGCTGAAAAAGGGTCCAGCGGCTCGGATTGGGAGTCGCCCCCTCGGGCGTACTCGAAACGATGTCCTGCGACCGTTCCACGAGGTCGGCCAGGGTCTTGGGATAGGCTGGGCCGATCGTCTCGAGATAGTCAGGGATCTGGTCACGGAACTCCCGCCATCGAATCGTCGTGTACCAGTCTTCCTTCACATCGAGGAGCCACTGGGGGAGAGTGACGTCGACCACGGTCGCACCCGCCTCACGCATCGTCTCGAGCGCGGCGTTCACGATCCAGTCCACATCTCCGTCTCCCCCCATGAATTGGCGGGCGATGCCGATCCGGACCCCATCGAGGGCACCGGCATCGAGAAAGGCCGTGTAGTCCGCCGCGGCCCTGCCCTGACTCTTCGCCGTCGCAGCATCGGCTGGGTCCGGACCCGCGATCACGGTGAGCATGGCGGCAACGTCGTATACACTTCTCGCCATCGGCCCACCGGTGTCGAAGGTCAGGGCGAGCGGCACGATTCCGTCGCGGCTGACAAGCCCGAGCGTCGGCTTCAAGCCGACGATGCCATTTGAGGTCGATGGCCCGCGAACCGACCCGCCGGTATCCGTGCCGATCCCCAGTTGCGCGAACGAAGCCGCGATCGATGCGCCCGTGCCCCCCGACGAGCCAGATGGGGTGCGCGCGGTGTTGTGCGGGTTACGGATGTAACCCCCGACCGAGCTCATGGTCGGGCCTGACGCGAACTCGCTCATGTTGACCTTGGCCAGGATGATCGCCCCAGCCTCGCGAAGCCGCCCAACTAGGAACGCGTCGTCGGGCGGAATCGAACCGGCGAGAAGCACGGAACCCCCCGTAGTCGGCATGTCTGACGTATCGACATTGTCCTTGAGGACGACCGGGATGCCGTGCAGCGGCGACCGGGGCCCGCGCGCACGCCTCTCAGCGTCGAGGGCCCGAGCCGTCTGGAGGGCGTTTTCGTTCAACCACAGCACTGCGTTCAGCGCCGGCCCGTGCTGGTCGTAGGCCTCGATGCGCGCCAGATAGAGCCTAACGAGCCCCTCGGACGTGAGTGTCCCTGCGTCGAAGGCCGCATTGAGGTCGGCGATGGTGGCAGACGAAAGAGACTGCGCCGCGAGCGGGCCCGGCGCATGCAGGGCAGACGCGAGCACGAAGGTCAGAAGCGGCATCGTCATGCGGCGGAGCTTCGCCGCCTGTGTCACAGTCGTCATCTAGACTCCAAAGGGCGAGTCGCGTGCGCTCTGCACGGCGACCCGCTGTCAGTTATCCGTCGGAGGTGGAGCCTCCGAGCAGTCCCCCGGCACCGCGACGATCAGGGCGCTGGCAACGGTCCCTACCAAATCGCTGAACCCGAAGCTGGCGAATAGCAGGCTGATGGCCTAATCGCAAGCACGAACGCCTGGACCCTCCGCCTATCAGCGACGAACCGCGGTGACATCCTTGATCACACGTCGAAGCTCATCGGCCTTCCCGGCGGTTTCGATTTCCGACCACATCAATTCCACCGCACGCGCATCGACGAAGCCGGGAGGGCTACCCCCCGAGGCTCGATTCGCGATCCCTTGGTCGGCGCGGAAGGCGTCGACGGCCGCGGCGATCTCGTCGTCGAAGTACTGCGCGCCGCGGTCGCGTTCGAGTGTCTGTTGCGCGCTCCGGTAGTAGCCAAGCGCGTGCAGGATCAGCTTCACCTGCCAGACGTCGTTCCCGGCTGGTTGTGACAGCTCACGATACCCGAGCGTGCCCGAGACCGTGTCATAGATTCGGCGAAGCTCGCCAACCGGCGCCGGATGTTCGCAAACGTTGATGTTTACGGTCTGGCCATCACTGCGTCGCGACATGCCTTCGCGCGGATCGGCCACGACCACCGCAGCCGATTGGAGTCGTCCGACTCTGCGATCTCCGCCGATCCGCTGACCGGCAGCAAGCGCCTCGATGAGGCGATCTGCGAGGTGGCGCGGCGAACCCTCGCTCGCCTCGAACGCCGCAGCCACGGCCGCCAGCACGTCGGGCCCGACGAGCACGTTGCCCTGCGTCGCGTAGTTCGGACCCGAGCGGTGACCGGCCCAATCGCCCGGCCCCTCGCCGGTATGCTGCGCCGAAGTCCCGTCGAGCGCGACCACTCCCACCTGCCTCGACTCGCGACCCTCGTCCGCGGCGATCGCCTTGGCGAGGGCTGCCTGTGGGGTCATCCCCTGCGCGAGCATGTCGAGCAGTTCCTGTCCGTACTCCGTGCGCGTCGAAGCTTGCGTAGCTACCGCACCCACGCCGACGCGCACCCACGGTACACCATTGCCGACACACGCAACGCGGGTCGTTACTGCGACACCAGACTCACCGGTAGCAGGGTCGACCGCAGCGATCGAAAACGTGTGGAAGACGAGGTCTGCACCCCATGATACCGGCTCCTGAGCGCCGGAACCTGACGCGGAGAACGCCAGGGCGACGCAAGTTGGCAAGACGGCGGTGAGACCGAAGGATCGTGTGAAAATCATCGTGACGTCCTCTTAATGGAGTAACGGACCGCTCGGCAGCTTGCATCGCGCTGAGGCGAGCGGCAAGCTGACGGCGTTTTCCTAGTCGAAGACCGGGGCCCTACCCTATGTTGGGGCTCCGACCACCACAGTGAGCGTGGAGGGCCACGGCATGGGTCTGTTGGACAAGATCAAGGGCGAGTTCATCGATGTTATCGAATGGACGGATAGCAGCCCCAACACACTCGTGTACCGATTCCCTCGCCATAACAACGAGATCAAGAACGCCGCGCAGCTGACTGTCCGGGAGGGGCAGTCCGCCGTGTTCATCGACGAGGGCCAACTCGCCGATTCCTTGGGGCCCGGTATGTACACGCTCGAGACGGAGAACCTGCCCGTTCTCTCCACCCTGAAGGGGTGGAAGCACGGATTCCAGAGCCCGTTCAAGGCCGAGGTCTACTTCGTGAACATGCGTCAGTTCACGGATCAGAAATGGGGAACAAAGAACCCGGTCACCATGACGAATAGGAAATCCAAAAGCGCAAAATGGGAGAAAGCGAAGCAAAGGCGTGAC
>CALFPJ010000044.1 GCA_937919655.1 uncultured Gemmatimonadales bacterium | reverse complement strand
TCTCGTCACGCCTTTGCTTCGCTTTCTCCCATTTTGCGCTTTTGGATTTCCTATTCGTGACGAGGGATATCGGACGATGAAGGAGGCGCTAGGGGGGTAGGCTGGAAGGGTTAGCCGGCTAAAGCTGGATCTTGGCGCGAATCAACAGCCGCAGGCTCCCGGGCCGTGACGGGCCCCTCGCGACGTGATCCAACACTACCCTTTGTGGACGTGTCATTCCCCTTAGTGCCCCACAGAGCCCTAACGAGTCCGCGCATGCCTCGCTTTCATTCGGCCCCTCTGCTGCTCCTTCTTGTCCTCTCCTTCGCAGAGACGGTGGCAGCACAAGAGAGTCGGACACCGACGCAGGGGTCATCCGCGACCCAGGCGCGCGTCGCAGTTCCCGGTGTCCGTCGCGGAGACATCGTCATCGATGGTCAGATCGACGAGGCCGCGTGGATGGCAGAGCCGGTGATCACCGACTTCGTCGCGAGCGAGCCGCAGGAGGGAGAGCCGTCCGGAGAACGGACCGAGGTCCGCATCCTCATGGACGACCAGGCCATCTGGGTGTCGGCGCGCCTTTACGAGAGCGACCCCAGTGACGTGCGCAGCCTCCTGCTCCGGCGCGACCAGCGTGGGGCCTTCTTCGATTGGTTTGGCGTGTCGCTGGATCCGAATCATGATCGCCGGAGCGGCTACGCGTTCAGGGTCAACGCCGCCGGCGTGCAGCAGGACCTCTACATGTTCGACGACACGGGAGAGGATACGAACTGGAACGCGGTGTGGGCGTCGGCGGTCACTGTCGACTCGCTTGGATGGAGCGTCGAAGTCCGCATTCCGCTTTCTCAGATCCGCTACGAATCGAGCGAAGGGCCCCAAACGTGGGGGGTGAACTTCCATCGGCGTAGGGTCGCGGCCGGGGAACTCAGCCACTTTTCGCTAGAGAGTCGTCGTCGCGCGGGCCTTGTCAGTCAGTTTGGAACGCTCGCGAACGTGCACGTACCCGCCACGGTTCGCCGAATCGAGGCCCGCCCCTACATCCTCAGTAGTTTCCATAAGGGACCCTCGGCCATCAACGACCCGTTCTTTGACGGAAGCGATGGCGGCGGTGGCGCGGGCGTCGACTTCCGACTCGGCCTAGGCTCCGCCTTCACACTGGACGGGACTGCGAACCCGGACTTCGGCCAGGTCGAGGCGGACCCTGCGGAGATCAACCTCACCGCCTTCGAGACGTTCTTCGACGAGCGCCGTCCGTTCTTTGTAGAGGACGCGCAGATCTTCGACTTCGGCCTATCCGGTGGCCGTAACCAGCTGTTCTATAGTCGCCGGGTCGGACGGGCGCCGCACGAGAGCGCGCCGGACGACGCCCTAGCGGCTGAAGTTCCGGGCGCGGCTACCATCCTCGCGGCGGCCAAGCTTACAGGCCGGACCAACCGAGGGCTTTCGGTCGGCGTACTGACGGCGATGACGCAGGCTGAGACAGGGCGGGCCTTGTTCGAGGGCTCCGATCAGATACAGACCTTCAGGGCCGAGCCACGCGCGGAGTACGGCGCGTTTAGCGCCTTCCAGGATCTGAACGAAGGCCGCACGAAGGTCGGTGGCCTCGTGACCGTGCTGACCCGCGGGCTTCCCGCGACCGGCGAGTTCGACGGGCTGACCGATCAGGCGTTTTCTGGCGGTGTTCGATTCGAGCATCAGTGGGACGACCGACAATGGCAGTTAAATGGTTTCCTCGCTGGGAGTCGCGTGGGCGGCGATCCTGCGGCGCTGCTGGCCATCCAACGCTCGAGCAACCATTACTTCCAGCGCCCGGATGGTACGCGTGCCATCCTTGACTCGGCGGCGACGACTTTGTCCGGTGCTGAGTGGAGGCTGCAGCTCGACCGGCAGAATACACGTCGGTGGACCGGCTCGGTGTGGCTCGCCGAGGTCACGAAGGGCTTCGAGATTAACGACCTTGGGTTCAGCAACAGTCTCGAGCGGCTAGACGGTGGCTTCCGTGTGGGGTACCGGGAGATCGACCCCGGTGACCTGTTCAGGGAGTACCGGGTCACGTTCTCCAGCTTTCACAACTTCAGTCACGAGGCGCTCGACGACATCGCTTCCCTGGATTCGTGGCGGCGCGCGTACACCAACGGCTCGTTCGGCCTCGACTCGAACTTCACCTTCCTGAACTTCCACGCGATCACGCTAGGTGCCACCCTAGCCCCCGACAGGTACAGCCGAACGGCCACACGTGGGGGGCCGGTCATGATTGACCCGGGCAACACCGATTGGAGAGTCCGTCTCAACTCCGATCGCCGCAGGAATCTGTCCGTCAACCTCGGGATGAATTACACCAAAGGTGCACAGGGGAGCGGGGACCAAGTATCGATTAATACGACAGCGAATCTCCGTCCGTCGACCGCGCTCTCGATCCAACTGAGCCCGCGGTACACCGTGCAGACGGATGCGACCCAATACGTGACGTCTACCTCAATCCTCGCCTACGCCCCGACCTTCGGCCGCCGCTACCTCTTCGGCGAGATCGAGCGCAAGACCGCGACCTTGGAAACCCGCATCGACTACACCTTCAGTCCCTCGCTGAGCTTCCAACTCTACGCTCAGGGCCTCCTCTCATCGGGCGACTACGTGCGGTACCGACAGCTGACCCAGGCGGCGACGTACGACTTCGAGGAGTTCTGGGAAGGCCGAGCGGTCGAGGTCGGTGGCGCGGTGTCCTGCGAGGGCGGCACGATCTGTCAGGATGCGGGAGGTACGCAGCACGTCGACTTCGACGGCGACGGCGCATCCGACTTCACGTTCGCTGACCGCGACTTCAATGCGCGCTCGCTCGTGGGCAACGCCGTCGTTCGCTGGGAGTACCGCCCCGGGTCGACGGTCTTCCTCGTGTGGCAGCGTCAGCAGTCCGCGCGCGCCGCCCTCAGCGACTTCGACTTCGGACGCGACGTGGATGCATTGTGGGCGCTGCCCGCGGACAACCGCTTCATCCTCAAAGTGAATATCTGGTTGGGACTTTAAAGAATGCGCGTGATGGTGGCGTCGATCTCCACCCTACGTATGTTGTGCTGACATGCCATCCCGCCTTCCCGAATCCAGCGCTGACGTGAGCAGCACCGAGCCCAATCGCCCGTCGGCAAGCTCGTTCCACCTGTGGGCTCCTCCCGTCTTTTTCGTACTGTTCCTGTTCGCTCCCCTGCCGTCGGTGCCGTACGAAGTCAGGGGCGCCCTTGGGCTGATGGTCTGGATGGCGTGGTGGTGGATCACGGAAGCGGTCCATCTCGCCGTCACGGGGCTCCTTCCGTTGGTCGTGACCGCGATCTTCGCGATCGCGCCGATGAACCGAGTCCTGCCGTCCTACGCCGCGGAGACGATCATCCTCCTGCTCGGCGCCAACATTCTCGCGAGTGTGTGGACGAAGTGGGGACTGGATCGGCGGATCGCGCTCGTGTCATTGCTCGCCGTGGGCACCGGAACCAGTGGCCAAATCCTGGCCTGGTTCCTCATTAGCGCCGGCCTCAGCGCGATCCTGCCGAACACGATCGTCGCGGTCACCATGATCCCGATCGTGGTTACAATGCTGCGATTCATCGGGATCGAGGACCTCTCCAAGAGTCGGCTGGGGACGGCACTCGTGTTGGCGGTGGCCTGGGGAACGAGCGCCGGCGGGGCTGCCTCGCCCCTCGGCGGTGCGCCGAACCTCCTTACGGTCAGCTTCATCCAGGATACCGTCACGAACCAGGAGTTTCTGTTCATGACCTGGGTCACGCGGCTTCTCCCGATTACGCTCGTGATCGTTCTCGTGATGTTCCTTTTCATGCGATTCGCGATGCGGCCCGAGATCAAAACCATCCCGGGATCCAGGGACCACTTTCGCGGGGAACTCCGGGGTCTGGGCCCGATGGGTTCGGCGGAGCGTTGGGGCCTCGCGCTGTTCCTCGGGGCCGTGTTCCTCGCCTTCGGCCGCGCACTGTTCGTGAAAGCGATACCAGGGCTCACCCCCGCGTACGGGTTCCTCGCTATGGCGATGCTCACGTTCTTGGTGCGCCCCGCCGGAAAGCCGCTCATGACCTGGCCGTACGCCCAGAAGAACATGATGTGGGGGCTCTTCTATCTGTTCGCCGGGGGCATCGCGCTCGGCCGCATCCTCGACACCTCGGGCGCGGGCCAATTCATTGCAGACGCCCTGGTGCCCTATGCCGGCGCGGGTGGCTTCGGAGCGGTGGTCGTCTTTATCACCCTCACGATGGTTCTTACTCAGATTTCGAGTAACACGGCCGCCGCCGCGATTATGGTGCCGATCACGATAAGCACGTTCCAGAGCCTTGGGATGAACCCGATCCCCTACGTCTATCTCGTGGCCGTAACGACGAATTGCGGCTTCATTTTGCCCTCTTCATCAGGGGGCCCCGCGGTCGCGGCGGGGTATGGGATCAACCTCAAGACCATGGCGGTTAAGGGATTGCAGGCATCGCTTCTGGTTCTCACGGTGATCATCTTGCTCGGCTATCTGATGGTGCGATTCTGGCCGGCGTTCAGCATCGCTTAAGGCCCGCCAGCGGGGTCGCCTAGACTTGCCGGGTGATCTATCCACGGTAGATATATCCACGATGGATAAATCACCTAGGATAGATCGTGCCTCTTCATCAAACCCCGCTCCGGCCCGCCGTCTTCTATATCCTCCTCGCGCTCGCCCGCGGTGACCTGCACGGCCTGGGCATCGCAGAGGCAATCGATGAAGCGACCTCGGGTTCGGTGACACTAGGGCCCGGCACGCTTTATCGCTCGCTCAAGGAAATGGCGACGGATGGCCTGATCAGTGAAGTGACTGCACCCCTGGCGGGTGACGACCCCCGCAGGAGGTTTTACGCGCTCACGGACCGGGGTCGGTCAGTTGTCCAAGTCGAGGCGGAGCGCCTAGCCAGGATTGTGGAGGTCGCAAGGGCCAACCAGGTGCTACCGGAGGCGTCAGGACGGTCACCCCGGGATTGGGGGAGCGAGCATACGGCCTGCTGCTGCACAGCTATCCGAAAGCGTTTCGGGAGCAGTACGACCGCGACCTAGCGGACTACCCCCCACTCCGGAGACGGTTAAACCATCGTCTTGGTTCCTCAGAATGCCCCAACTCCTTGGACCACCGATGGCTCAAGGTCTAACATAGGAAGTGGTACCACACTTGGGGGCACGCCAGTCAAGGCGTCGACGAGCCTTGGGAGGCAGCGGCGTCCCTCAGCGAAGCCAGCGTCAGCCTGGCCGATCTCAATGATCTGGCGCAGCATCTGCCGAAGGGGGTCTCCGCAGACGCTCTATCCTGGCTGGCAGGGGGAACGGAGTCGGATAGGATCGTGACGGAGATCGAGGCTGCGGCCGCACGCATTTCTGAATTGGCGGTGTCCATCAAGACGTACTCCCACATGGACCGATCCGCCGCACACCAGCCCACGAACGTGCCCGTGGGAGTCTACAACACACTCACCATGCTGGGCCACAAGCTCCGGACGAAGTCGATCGAAGTGGTGAAGGAATACCAGGACGACTTATCCCTAGTGCCCGGGAATGCAGGGGAGCTCAACCAGGTGTGGGCCAACCTCATCGACAACGCTATAGACGCGATGGACGAGCGTGGGCGGTTGCTCATCAAAGCGAGGCTGACTGCCCTATGGGTCGAAGTTGAGATCGTTGACGACGGTCCCGGCATTCCTGAGAAGATCCGCGAGCAGATCTTCGAGCCGTTCTTCACGACGAAAGACATCGGCGCTGGCACCGGGCTCGGCCTGGGGATCGCCCACCGTATCGTGGCGACCCAGGAGGGGCATATCGAAGTTTCTTCCAAGCCCGGCGAGACGGTAATGCGCTTGCGGCTGCCCCTGGTGCGGAGCGCGCATGCGCCGACCTGAGTGCCCCTTCGTGGCTCGCTGAGCTGCCTCAGCCCGCTCCCTCCACACCCCACTCGCGAATCGCCGGCCATTTCGACGTTCCGGTAGAGATGGGAACGACCATTAAGATATTTTTTCCAGCTAGCGCCGCGCGCAAAACGTAGTCGCGGAACCAGGGACAACCCACCAAACCACCCCTAAACGGCAGCCCGGCGGCGCATGTTCTTGGGTTGGCCGTCCGCAGCACGCCCCTTAGACTCGGGCTGCCTTTGTTTGCGCTTCTTCGCACGCGTGCTCTCGTCCGCGCCCTTCGCGTCGACTTCACCCTCGGTGTCTTTAGAAGCCTTCGTCTTCGCGATGGCTTCCTCGTGAAGCGCCTTGAGGGCTGCGTTGTGAGTACCCTCGTCCTCAGCCGAGTGACATTTCTTGTATTTCTTGCCGGATCCACAAGGACAGTGATCGTTTCGCCCAGTGGTCTTCAAACGCACCTCGTAATCGCTGTCACTCATTGGACCCCTCGATAGTTCGAATCAATCGCGCGACTCGCAATTCTCCAATGGCGCCGATCTCCACGGATACCCTTGGGTTACGATCGACGCCAAACCCAGGGAATCTAACTGAGCCCAGCGTCCTGCGTAGCGCCGCCACGGTAACCGGGCCGCGTCAGCGTGCCCAAGAAGGCGACAAGCGCCGCCCGCTCCACGCTCGTGAGGTTCAACAATCGGAGACGGTAGCGGAACGCCCGGGAACTCCTGTCAGACCCTTCTCATCGGGGGCGGAGCCCGATGAGAAGGGTCGCTCGGTGGGTCGGTCTAGCGACCAGGCACCATCAAGTGCGCACCACCGGTGCCAGCCTGCATGAGATATACGCCACCAGAGTCACGAGTGGTGGGAAAGCCAGTTGACTCCCCAGTCGCGCCCGGCACGGCAATGGTCGTGTGAGAGGCGGCACTCGCATAGTCGGCGCCGGCCGCGGCATACCAGATCGATCCATACTCGACCGGCGCGCGTGTGCCGTCTGCCTCGGCGGCCCCGATCATCGCGCGCTCCTCAGCACCATCGGCGGTCGCGGCGCGGAAGCGGCGGTTCTGCTCAACTCGGCCCAGATTGGCCTTCGTGGTGCACTGCACTTCGAAGGGGCGCCGATTGCGCTGGGTGGACCGGTCGTAACAAACGAGGTGATTGGTTCCATCCTTGAGGGTCTCGTATGAGAAATCGGCCCTCCACTGGATGACCGCCGCGTCTTCCCTCAACCCAGCGGGCGCCGCGGAAAGCGCCATCTCGATCGCGCTTTGAGCCGGCACACCCGTCGATACCGCGAACAACCCGACCACAGCAAGAACAACGCTTTTCATGTACAGTCTCCATTCGTCCGATTCTGACCCACGTTCGGGGGCAACGATGATCGCGCCTAACCCGCGCGGAGGACTCCACGATACTACCTGGACAGTCGCAGGCAAGGTCGACCCTACCCCGGAGGAGACCGGGCCTGACCGCGGGGATCAAACCTGCCCGGTCACGACCCTCCGAAAGACATCTAACGCGACCTCAAGGCGAGCGGGCTCTGAGCCAACGAAGTCGGCCCAGACTGACTCGTCTTGATTTCGTCGGGCGATGAGCTCGCGCACCGCCCGCTCGAGGAGATCGAGCAGGTCCGGAGCCGCCAGATTCAGCCGCGGCCACATCACCGCCACGACTTCTAACGAACCCCGATCGCGACGGAAAAGCCGCTCGAGGTCGGCGTCCGTGAAGAAAGGCCCCTTCACGACAGCCCACAGGCACTTGCCAAGCAACTCCACCAGATCTCCATCCAGCTTTCGCAACAGCACCTTCTGAGACTGGAACTCAAGTACCCGCGCCAAGAAACTCATGAGCGGGTAGACCGCCGCACCCAGGGCGTCCAGAATGATGGGTGGCGCGGACCGGGGATACAGATACAGCCGGTCGTAGAAATCGTCCTTGAGCTCGACCTTCTCAGACATCTCGGGCGATATCCAATCGTACCCCACCATCTCGGTGAATTGGATCAGGTCGAAGGCCTGCTCGCCGACGAGCCGAGCAATCCGCTTGGGCGTCACCAGGAGAGCACCCCCCACGGTCGTGTCGACGCGGACGGAGGTGCCCGCCCCAGCCAGGATATCCTCTTCGGCGTGCGGGTTCCGCCCAACGAGCTCGGCATTCAACTCAGGGCGCTTCGCGCGCGCCTCCCGAAAGATGTCCACGAGCTGCTCGGTGAGCAGCCAGTCCACCATCGTCACAGGTCGGGTACCAACGAAATTCTACTCCTCGTCAGTCTTCTCGCGAAAGCCGATGCTGTGGTAGGGATTCACGACACTGGACAGGACACGACGCCCCGTGCCCAACACACGGGATCAGCCGTAGCGACCCTCGATGTAGTCGGCTGTCTCCTGCTTCCGGGGCGTAAGAAAGAGTGCATCCGTCCGACGATGCTCGACAACCCGACCCAGGAGCATGAACGCGGTCTCTTCAGATGCCCGCCGCGCCTGGGCCATGTTGTGGGTCACGATCAGAATCGTGTAGTCACCCCTCAACTCCCAAATCAGGTGCTCGAGGGCCTCAGTCGCCTGCGGATCAAGCGCACTTGTGGGCTCGTCCATGAGGATGACGGCCGGCTTCACCGGCAGTAGTCGGGCGATACACAGCTTCTGCTGCGCCTCCAGGGAGAGGCCGATGGCCCGTTGGCCGAGATCGTCCTTCACCTCGTCCCACAACAACACTTGGCGGAGTGCGGCCTCCATAATCTCATCCTCTTGAGACTTGGAGAACTTCTCATCGGCCCGGTGGAGACGATGGCCAAAAAGCACGTTGTCGCGCACAGACAACGGCAGTGGATTCGGTCTCTGAAAGACCATGCCGACCTGACGGCGCAGCCTCGCCAATTCGACGTCTTCGCCCAGGACGTTGTGGCCGAGCACGTGGACACTGCCGGTCGCGCGCACGTAGCTCCCCAAACGCTCATTGATGCGGTTCACGCTTCTTAGCAGCGTGGACTTTCCGCAGCCAGAAGGACCGATCAAGGCAGTGATCGAGCCACGTTTCACATCGAGGTCAACCTCGAACAAGGCCTGGAAATTGCCGTACCACAGACTCAATTTCTGGACCTGGATCGCGAGTTCCGCTCGTGAGCGATCAGCCAAATCGACCCTCCACATAGTCCCGGGTCCGTTGGTCCTTCACCTCTCCCGTGAAGAGCACTTCCGTCTCCGCGACCTCGACCAATTCCCCGCTTAGGAAGAATGCGGTGCGGTCGGCGAGTCGACGGGCCTGCTGCACGAGGTTCGTCACCAAGATGATGGTGACCTCCTCTTTCAGTTCCCGAAGTACATCTTCGATCCGCATCGTGGTCACCGGATCCACCGCGATCGAGAATTCGTCCAGCAGCAGAAGCTCCGGATCCTGCGACAACGCCCGAGCAATCGTCAGGCGCTGCTGCTGCCCCCCGGAAAGCAAGCTTCCCAGAGCCTTGAGACGGTCCTTGACCTCGTCCCAAAGCGCGGCGCGGGTGAGGCACCGCTCCACGATCTCGTCCAGCGCTGCCTTATTCTTGACGCCCCTCAAGCGCGGCGACAGAGCCACGTTGTCGTAGACGCTCATGGGCAGCCCTACTGGCAGCGGGAAGACGACACCGATCTTCTGCCGGAGTGCATACACATTGCGGATGTCGCTGATGTCACGACCGCCGAAGACGATTTCGCCGCTGACATGCATGTCGTCGTTGAACATCTCCATGCGGTTCAGGGCCCGTAAGAAGCTGGTTTTGCCGCTGCCAGCGGGCCCGATGATCCCAAAGATCTCGTTCGCGTGAACGTCGAGTGAGATACCCGAAACAGCCTCTTCTTCGCCGTACGCGATCCGTAGGTCACGCACCGCCAGTTTCACTGTCGGCGCTACCACTTTTTCTTCCCTCGGAGGTAGACGCGGAAGGAAATTGAGAGCGCATTCATCAGGAGCACGAGCGAAATCAGCACCAACGCAGTCCCGTACTTGAACTCTTCAGACATCCCCGGAATCGAGTTTGAGATGACGAACAAGTGCATGGACAGCGCCATGGTCTGGTCGAGGACGCCCTGCGGAAGAAACGGCAGGAACATCGCCGCCCCAGTGAACATGATCGGGGCGGTCTCACCTGCGGTCCTCGAAACTTCCAAGATGATGCCGGTCAGGATTCCGCTAACCGAATTGGGGAGGACCACGATGCGAATGGTCTGCCACCGAGTTGCACCCATGTTCCAGCACGCCTCACGGAACGCCATCGGCACCGCCTGGAGCGACTCCCGCGTCGCAACGATCACCACCGGCAACGTCATGACCGCCAGCGTGAGACTCGCAGCGAGGATGCTCGCGCCGAACCCGGCGAAAACCACGAAGGCGCCGACGCCGAAAAGCGCATGAACAATCGACGGCACACCGGCGAGGTTGATGATGGCCAGGTTGATGCCTCGGGTCAGCCAATTGTCCGGAGCGTATTCCGAAAGGTAGATCGCCGCGGCGATGCCCACAGGCACGGATGCCAGCAGGGCAACACCCACCAGCCACATCGTCCCGATCAGCGCTGGGAGGATCCCCCCCTCGGTGAGGCCGTTGCGCGGCATCGAGAAGAGGAACTCCATCGATATCGCGGGCCCGCCCTTGGCGACCAGCACGCCGAGAATCAAAGCCACAGGCACGATGAGGATGAGGGTCATCATCCCAAAAAGGACCTTGAACAACCACTGGATCTGGTGATTTCTGCGGTTGAGGTTCGTCGCTTCGAACATCAGCGCTTACGTCCTCCGCCCCGAATCACGATGTCCGCCATCAGGTTGATGACGAATGTGATCAGAAAGAGAAAGATCCCGATTGTAAAGAGCGCCCTGTAGTGATCCGAACCTACCGGTGCCTCACCAAGCTCAGCGGCAATCGTGGCGGTTAGCGCCCGCACCGAGTCGAAGACGCTCGTGGGCAAGTTGATGGAGTGACCACTCGCCATGAGTACGGCCATCGTCTCGCCGAAGCCCCGGCCGACACCGAGCAATACCGCCGCCATGAGGCCGTTCTTAGCCGCAGGGAAGACGACCTTGGAGATCACCTGCCACTTGGTGGCCCCCATCGCCTCAGCGGCCTCCCGATAACCATCCGGAACAGCCTTGAGCGCATCTTCCGCGATGGTGGTCATGATTGGGGCGGCCATCAGACCCAGGATGATACCGGAGTTGAGGATGCCTAAGCCGATCGGTACATCGAAGGTCTCGATGATGAGGGGGTTCATGATCGCGAGACCGATGAAGCCCCAGACGACGGACGGGATCGCAGCCAACAGCTCAACCAAGACCTTCAGGGTCTCCCGCGTGCGCCCCGTTGCGAACTCACCGATGAAGACGGCAGCGCCCAAGGAGAACGGTACGGCGATCAACATCGCCAGCCCGGTCACGCTGGCCGTGCCCACCATCAACGCCAAGATCCCGTATGTGGCCTCGGTCCGGGACGTGGGTCGCCAGAAGGGAGAGGTGAAGAATTCCCATACCTCCATGGGGCCGAATACGAACCCCACGCCTTCCTTCGTGATGAAGACGAAGATGCCCAGGATCAGAACGACTGCCGAAATACCGCCGACAAAGACAAGCACTGACACGAGCTTGTCCACGTACCAGTCCTGACCTCGAACATCGAGGTCCATCGCCGTCTTGGTGGGAGGCTGACCTACGTCAGCGGGCATCCGGGCCAGCCAATGTGGTCATGAGGTCTTGCACCCGACCTGCCACGGCTTCGTATACCGTCTCAAGCGTCTCCGTATCCATGCCTTCGGGAAGATCAAGCGCCCAATCGAGTGCGACTGTTCGGAACGGCACGTCCTGGATTTGTGCGCGCAGACCCGGCTGCATGCACACGATGACGTGGTAGTGGCGCGCCTGGTCATCCAAGGACTGGATGGGGCTCGGCCGGGCCTGCGTCACATGGACACCCTTCGAGTCCATGAAGTCGATCAACGCCGGATCCAGAGACGCACTCGGATGCAGGCCACCGCTGCGATAGGCGCCACTCATCGGATACGCCTTGCGGGCATAGGCCTCAGCGATCTGGCTCGCCCGATCGTTGTGGTCGCCCACAAAGAGGACACGGAAGACGCTGGCGTCCCGTGTCTCCCCCGTCAGCCAGAATACGGTCTGTTCGCTGATGTTCGCGGCCTGGCCCGCAACACGACGAATGAGCACGGCGACACGCAGCAAACCGAAGATGTCGCGCAGAGGATGCTCACGCCGCTCACCTACGTCGAGCAACTCCGCGGTGACGGTTCGGAGCGTGTGGTCCATCTGGCCCTCGAAACCATACGTCTTCCAAGCCTCGTCCGGATCCTCTTTGTGGAACGAGAACAGCGACTGCGCCAAAACCTCGCGAGCCTGCCGACCAAGAAGTTCGAAGTCACGAGCGACGGACGGTGGGGCCATCCCTTCGAACTGGATGACTTCACGCCCGATCGTACTCGCGTAGTCGCCAATGCGCTCCAGAGAGACATCGAGCCTCAGCACCGCAGACGCAAAACGAAGGTGACCAGCGCTGGGCGCGTGCCTGATGATAAAGGCGTGCACTAAGGAGTCGATATCCTGAATGCGGCGGTTCACCTGCTTGTCACCAAGCACCACGGTGTTGGCCAGGTCGATATCGTTGGTCAAGAGCGCCTGGACGGCGTCCCTCATCTGACCCTCGACCAAGGCTGAGACCTTGAGCACTTTCGTACGGATTTCAGCGAGATCCGCTTCCATCCGTTCCTCGTAATGGTGTTTGCTCATGGCCCTTCCATCCGCTCTAACCAGGAGTTCAGGTGCAGGTAACCGGCGCGGCCGACGCGTACCCTTTCGCGAGAATAATGCACTGGCCGACGCTGCTCTTGATCCAGTCCATATAAGCCCCGATGGCGCCCGTCGGCTCGCCGTTCGTGTACATGAAGAGCGGCCGCGCGATCGGGTAGCTCCCGTCAACCGCGCTCGACGTCGTGGGCGCCACGCAATCACTGCCCTGGAAGGACACACACGGCATCTTCACGTGGTCGGTGGCATACGCCAGGCCACTGTACCCGATGGCGCACGGGGTGTTGGCGACCAATTCCACAACCTCGGACGATCCATTCATGTCACGGGAGCCGAGCCCGTACTCAGCCCCGCCTAGTACGGCTTCCTCGAAATAGGCATACGTGCCCGAGTTGTTCTGGCGGCTCACACGAATGATCTCGCCGCTGGAGCAGCCCGGCACGGTAACCCCGAGTTGGCTCCAGTCCTCGAACTCCCCGCCCTCCGCATATATGTTCGCGAGCTGGGCCACGGTCATGGCGTCTATGGGGTTGTCGGGGTGCAGAAAGACGGCGAGCGCATCATAACCCACGATGTGCTCGATGGGGTCGACCCCACGGGCATGTGCGTCCTCGATTTCGCTCTCGCTCATGGCCCGACTCGCGTTGGCGATGTCGATCGTGCCATTGATCATGGCAGAAATTCCCGTGCCGGAACCACCGCCGGTCACCGCGACAGCTACGCGGGGGTCGATCGCGCTGTACGCCTCTGCCCACGCCTGCGCAACGTTGACGAGCGTGTCCGAGCCACGATTCTGAATCACGGTGCGGCTTGAGTCGCCACCGCCACACGCCAAAAGAAAGACCACCAGCGGAGCGGTCCTGAAGAAGCGATTCATCGTGGTACCTCGCGTTAGAATTTCAACCAGAATCGGAAACTCGTCCCAGAGAATGATACACACCCCTGTTTCCCTTCTTGCGGTGCCGAGAATCTATCAGATCGAAGCCCCAGTGACACCCCGACCCTAGCGTTTAACGGGCGACCCCGGCGGTCCCAAACACCACCCCTCCCCACAACAAATCAGCGCCCACGGCGTGCCCGTTCTCGACACGAACGCGAAGTGTCATTTCGTCTCCAACGTCGAAGAGCGCGCCGTCCCTAAGAAATCCGACTCGAAATTCGCCGCCACCGACCGGTATGAGGGCGATCGGGGCACGGCCCCACCGACCAACGATGCGCCCATCCTCTTCCAAGACGCCGATCGTCACTTGTAACGGCCCACCCGTGGTGGGATCCCGCGTATCGAAAGCGTAGTCCCCTAGGTAGCTCGCGCGTTCCGCGGCGGGCAACGGGCTCCAGGTGAATTCGTCGGTCTCGATGTCCAACGCAACGAAGGTGGGACCCCAATGCATGCGCAGCGTCGCGGAACGCGGCGACAGAGCGTTCACATACCAGTTGAGCGCCTCCATGTGTGCCCCCTGTTGCGGTTGGACCGCCAAGGTCAGGAACACACTCTCTTCGGGCACCGGGGCATCGTGGTACAGTCGCCACTCGCGGTTGAGAATGACCGCCCACGCTTCACCCTCGCGGGGTTGCATCCACACCGAGTACTTGCCGGCAGGAACCTCGTGGCCGTTCAAGCGGACAGGCCCGTCTACCTCGAACGTGGTGGCCCAGTTCGCACCTGGCGTCCACATCTCACCCCAGTGAACGACCCCACCGAAGAGGTTGTCGCGGCCCCTCGCCACGGGACGAGCGAAATCTAGGGTAACGTTGGTGCCGTTCACCACTTGATTCACGGTGCTGCGCTCGGAGCCTCGCGGCTGAGCGGCCACCGGTTGGGCGCATGAAGCGGCAAGGCACAGCGCAGCGATCGCGCGGGCGACTGAGCGGACGGTCAGGTAGGCCTCCTGAGATTCTGTGGGACCGGAAACATGCCTACCGCACTCGATGGTCAACAAGTCACCCCTCTCGCCGGTCCTCGAAGGCGTCCCTAGTTTCCCGGCGACCTTCTCCGGATCCGAACGAGCCCGTGACCATTTCGAACGCCCCACTTGTCTTCGCTTTCGTCCTCCTTACAGGGGCCACGCCACTACGGGCTCAGGTCCAGGGCTCACCAGTCCGCACTATGCAGGCCCACCGCGTAGACAGCCCAATCGCCATAGATGGGCGCCTCGACGAGGACATCTGGAGGCGGACCCCACCGCAGAAGGACTTCGTCCAACGCACGCCCGTGGAAAATGCACCCGCCGTGAACGACGCCGAAGTTTGGATCGCCTACGACGACGACGCGATCTACATGGCCGCGCTCGTCCGCGATGAGACTCCGGAAACGATCATGCGCAACATGGTTCGTCGTGACGCGCAGGCACAGGGCCAGTTCGACTATTTCGAGGTCATGTTTGACCCCAATCTCGATGGTCGCACCGGTTACCGATTTCGGGTGACCGCGGCCAACGTGCAGACCGACCGGTACCTGTATGATGACGCCAAGGAAGATGCCGCATGGGATGCCGTGTGGGAGTCCGCAGTACAGATCGTGCCCGAGGGATGGGCGATCGAATTTAGGATCCCGCTCTCTCAGATGCGCTACGAGTCGTCCTCTGATCCACAAACTTGGGGCATCAACTTTGGCCGACGCCGAATCGCAGATAACGAGCTGACGCGCTGGGTTCTCGAGTCAGCGCTCGTTACCGGAAGGGTGAGCCAATTCGGCCACATTGAGGGCATTACACTGAGCGATTCGCCCATGCGTGCGGAGATGAGGCCGTACCTGGTTTCCACCGCACGACGGTCCGCAGCCGACCCCAAGAACCCCTTCTTCGACGGCAGTGAATTCTCTGGCCGCGCTGGCCTCGAGCTCAGGTACGGACTAGGAAGCGCGTTCACGGTGGACGCTACCATCAACCCCGACTTTGGCCAGGTCGAAGCCGATCCCGCCGTGGTGAACCTGACCGCATTCGAGACGTTCTTCCAGGAGCGTCGCCCGTTCTTCGTTGAAGACGCCCGCATCTTCGATTTCGCGCTATCCGGTCGCACGAACTCCCTGTTTTACACCCGACGCATAGGCCGCTCGCCCCAGGGCGATGCACCGTCCAACACGGCGTTCCAGGACATCCCCGAGGCCACTACGATTCTTGCAGCTACGAAGATCACAGGTCGTACAACCAACGGGCTGTCGGTGGGGGCACTCGCGGCGCTCACCGAACAAGAAGAAGGACTGGTCCTCCTGGACGGCGAGACCGAACCGACCCAGTTCACCGTCGAACCCCGGGCGGCCTTCGGCGTGCTCAGGCTCGAGCAGGACTTCCGTGGCGGCGCCAGCAGCATGGGCGGCATCTTCACCGCAATGAAGCGTAGCCTACCGGTTGAGGGCACCTTCGACGAGCTAACCTCTAGCTCACTAACAGGCGGCGTCGACTTCGAGCACCATTGGAACGACCGCGACTACGCTGTCACAGGATTCTTTTCGGGCAGTCACACGCGCGGTGACACGGAGGCGATCACCAAGATCCAACGAGCCTCAAACCACTATCGCCAGCGCCCCGACCTCGCATGGGCTACGCTCGACTCGAGCGCCACACAACTCACTGGCGCTGAGTGGCGGGTCCAAGTAGACAAGCGGACTGGGATATGGCGAGGCGGGATATGGGCTGCGGAGGTATCGCCCGATTTCGAGATCAACGACCTGGGCTTCAGCACGTCACCGGAGCGGCTAGACGGAGGCGCTAGTCTGACGTATCAGCACGTAGAACCGCGTGGCGTTTTCCAAAACTACGATTTCACATTCACGACCATCCACAACTTCAGTCATGAAGTACTAACCGACGTCTGGTCCCGTGACGCGTGGGACCAGGCCCGCACCGCAGGATCCTACAGCCTCAACACGAAGCTGACGTTCAACAATTTTTGGGTCCTCACGACAAACGGCTCGTTCACCCCGGAACGCATGAGTCGCACGCTGACCAGAGGCGGCCCTCGTATGGTGGACCCCGCCGAAAAGGGCCTCACGGTAAGCCTCACCAACGACAACCGGAGCCGTGTGTGGGTCCGATCGAGCCTGAACATCGTGAAAGGTCACCGAGGCTCGGGGTCGCGGACCCAAGCCACTGTCGGATTGTCCATTCAGCCCTCCGCACGGCTGAGATTGTCCTTCGACCCCGTCATGACCTGGGAGGAAGCGGGTGCTCAATACGTGGCGTCGACTTCGACCCTGCCCTACGAAGCCACCTACGGAAGACGCTATCTGTTCGCGGACCTCGACAGGAAAAATTTGTCACTCGTCAGCAGGGTGAACTACACGTTCTCGCCGGACCTGACGTTTGAGTTCTATGGCCAGGCCCTTCTGTCATCCGGGGACTACGTGCGTTACAAGCAGCTCGCGGCGCCGGAGAGCTTCGCTTTCGATGCGTTCCAGGAAGGCTCGTATTTGTCGGTCGGTGGCCCTGCCGTCTGCTCAGGAGGTCGCACCTGTGAGGACGAAGCGAATCAACGTTACGTCGACTTCGACGGCGATGGGACGACCGACTATTCGTTCTTCGACCGCGACTTCAATGTTCGGTCGCTCCGCGCGACAGGCGTCCTCAGGTGGGAATACCGACCCGGGTCCACCATTTTCTTTGTGTGGCAGCGTCGGCAGTCCGACAATTCGAGCTTGGGGAATTTTGATTTTGAGCGCGACTTGGGAGCGATGTTCGACGCTGACGCCGACGATCGGCTGATCGTGAAGGTGAACCTCTGGCTGTCGAATTAGGGACCGGGTGGCCTACACGTATTGTCGCTGACCGGCCGGCGCGGTCGTAACCAGGCTCTAGTACAGCGCCTCCGCCCCCAACCCCAACTTCTCCACCCACAGCGCTTCGAGTATCCGCAAATCGTCGGCCAAGTCACCGTCCCCGCCTTCCGACGGCGTCAGCAGATCCAGCACCTCGAACACGAAGGCGCCCTCACCATCCGCGGCCCAGTCCTTCGAGAGCTGCGGATTCGGATGCCCGCGCATCTTGAGCTGCGCCTGGACTCGGTTCAGCATCGCAGGGGCGTCGAAGCTTGAGCCAAAAAGCGTCCGGCCGCTCGACGTATGCACGACCCGGTACACGCCCGCTGGCCGGGGGGTCTCTTTGTACTGTCGGATCAGTTCCTTGCGATCCATCAGAATCGCCGGCCTACCACCACTCCTTCTGGATCTCCTTAAGCGCCGAGCTCCCCGGGCAAAGAGCCTCATAAGGCACGTTCACCAGGGGCTGATCCACCGTATTGGAAAACTCATGCAGGTCGTGCCCTGCCTCACCGAGATAGAGCAAACCCGTGGCCACTTCGCCGCGACGGACGACTCCCCCCAGGTATTCAATCACGGCCGCCCGATCCGTCGGATCGTAGTCCTCGCTGCACTTCCGCAAATACACCGTACTGCCGTCGTGCAACTTCACCGCCCTGGTCGTACCCTCTGGATACGCCGTTTTGATTTCATGACGTAGCGGCACAAAGTCCGTCTCAATGACCTCGTGGTTGTGGAAGCGCGTGTACGCGTAACTCTTCGTAGAGCCTTGGTGGTCGTTGAAAGTCACACAGGGTGAGATGATGTCGATGAACGCGAAACCTTTGTGTGCGAAGCCCGCCTTTAAGAGCGGGATCAACTGTTCTTTATCACCCGAGAATGAACGGGCCACAAACGTCGCGCCCAACGTGAGGGCGACGTTGACGGCATCGATCGGCCCCTGGCCGTTCACCTCGCCCTTCTTGGACTTCGTCCCAATGTCCGCCGACGCGGAGAACTGTCCCTTGGTAAGGCCGTAGACGCCGTTGTTCTCAAGGAGATAGAGCATGTTCACGTTTCGACGAACGGCGTGGCAGAATTGGCCGAGCCCGATCGAAAGAGAATCACCGTCTCCGGAAATCCCCACATAAAGCATGCTCTGGTTGGCGGCATTCGCTCCGGTGGCCACCGCAGGCATCCGCCCGTGTACCGAGTTGAATCCATGCGCCTCACTAACGAAGTACGCCGGAGTCTTGGACGAGCAACCGATGCCGGACATCTTGGCCACCATATGCGGCTCAACGTCCAGGTCGAAAAATGTCTGCACGAGCGCCGCAGTGATTGAGTCGTGGCCACACCCGGCACACAGCGTCGACATAGTGCCTTCATAGTCACGCGCAGTCAGGCCGAGCGCGTTCACCTTCATGCGAGGGTGTCGCGCACTCGGCTTCTTGATGTAGCTCATGAGGTCGCCTCCGCCTTCAGGGATTCCAAGTGAGGCATGATGCCTTCCAGGACGTGACCCTTACTCAGCGGTTGCCCTCCGTAGTACTGAATCGACATCAGCTTCTCCTTGGGGCATCCGGTCTCGAGCAGAAGTAGTGATCTCAATTGTGCGTCCCGATTCTGTTCGACGACGAACACCGTGTCGTGCGCCTCGAGGAAGCGTTCCACGACGTCGTTGAACGGGAAGCCACACACCCTCAGGTAGTCGACTTCGATTCCATGGCGCATCATGTCGTCACGCGCCTCAAGCACGGCCCAGTGACATCCGCCCATAGAAATCATCCCCACAGAAGAACCGCTTCCGGCCTGGTGGACCTCGGGCTGCGGGACGTGATCCCCCGCAGACGCCACCTTGGCCCGTATTCGATCGACTACTTCGATGTATGCCTGTGACTCCTCAGTGTAACGGCCGTGCTTGTCGTGCCCAGAGCCACGTGTGAAGTACGCCCCCTTTGGGTGGACTCCCGGGAGGGTACGCGCCGCGATGTGGTCGCCGTCGACATCCAGGTATCTGTAGAAAGTCTCCAACTCCCCGATCTCCTTGGCGGAGAGAACCTTGCCCCGATCCGGACGATACGTGTCGTCCCATTCGAGCCTCGGGATCATCCAGTCGTTCATACCGATATCGAGATCGCTCAGCACGAAAACTGGCGTCTGGAACCGCTCCGCCAGGTCGAACGCGGCGACCGCGTACTCGAAGCACTCCTTGGGATTCGCGGGAATGAGAACGATGTGTTTTGTATCGCCGTGCGAAGCATACGCGCACAATAGTAGATCGGCTTGTTGTGTCCGGGTCGGCATACCCGTGGAAGGGCCCGTGCGCTGCACGTCGAAAAAGACAGCCGGGACCTCGGCGTAATAGGCCAGCCCGATGAACTCGCTCATGAGCGAGATGCCTGGGCCACTCGTTGGCGTGAACGACCGGGCGCCCATCCAACTCGCGCCGATCACCATCCCCGCCGCGGCCAACTCATCTTCCGCCTGGATGATGCAGAAATTGTTCTTGCCCGTCTCAGGATCGACCCGAAAACGTTCGCAGTACTCCGTGAATCCATCCATGAGGGACGTCGACGGCGTGATCGGGTACCAGGCGCCCACTGTCGCTCCGGCATAGACGCACCCCAGCGCGGCGGCCGCATTCCCGGTGACCATGACGCAGTCCTTGGTCTTATCCAGGGGCTCCAGCTGAATCGGCAACGGGCAATCGAAGTGCTCCATCGCATAGTTGTAGCCCATCTCGATCGCCATGAAGTTGGCATCCATCAGATGCTTCTTGGTGGAGAATTTCTCCTCCAGCATCGTCTTGATGACGTCCATGTCGATCTTGAGCAGCGCCACCAAAACCCCGACGTAGGTGATGTTCTTCATCAAGATGCGGACGCGGGACCCATCGAACTTGTCCACACACATCTCCGCCAACGGCACACCCAGGAACGTCACGTCATCCCGGCCCAGTTCGGGACCGAGTGGTCGGCTACTGTCGTAAAGGACCCATCCCCCAGCCTGTACCTCCGCGATATCACGCGCGTAACTCTGCGGATTCATCGCCACCATCAGTTGGAAGTTCGGGCTCCGGGCGGTGTAGCCGTCCCCGTTTACACGGACCTCATACCAAGTCGGAAGCCCCTGGATGTTGGACGGAAAGACGTTCTTGCCTGACACGGGAATCCCCATGCGGAACAGCGCCTGCAACAACAGGCCGTTCGCGCTCGCCGACCCCGTGCCGTTGACCGTCGCGATCTTGAGCGCGAAGTCGTTTACGCCGGAGCTTTCGTCGTAGACCACGTTTCATGTCCCGCATAAGGGTTAAGAAGGTCAAACTCCACCATGTCCCAAGCAGCCGTTGGACAACGTTCTGCACACAGCCCACAGTGGACACAAAGGTCTTCGTCCTTGGCCATGATGCGGCCCGTCTGCGGGAGAGCACCGGAGACGAACAGGGCCTGACTCGTGTTTTCGGCAGGGGCTGACAACCGCAGCCGCAGCTCCGCCTCCTCACCGTCGGGTGTCATCGTCAGGCACTGGACCGGACACACATCAATGCAGGCATCACATTCGATGCACAGCTTGGCCTCGAACTCCGTCTGGATGTCGCAGTTGAGGCAGCGTTGTACCTCCCGAATCGTCTGTGCGACATCGAAGCCTAGTTCCGCCTCGACGTGCATGTCCGAGAGACGCTTCTCGAGGTCCTCGTAGCGCATCTCGGTGCGGTCGGCCGGGTTGTAGTCATTCGAGTAGCGCCACTCGTGCAAGCCCATCTTGGTCGACACGAGGTTCATCCCGAACGGCGGGCGATCGCCTACCGGCTCGCCCTGGCAGTACTGATGAATCGAGATGGCCGCCTGGTGACCATGCTCGACCGCCCAGATGATGTTCTCAGGACCCCACGCCGCGTCCCCACCCACGAAGACGCCCTCGCGTGTGGTCATGAATGTGGCGCGGTCCACCACCGGCATGTCCCAATCACCAAACTCAATACCGATGTCTCGTTCGATCCAAGGGAAGGCATTGTCCTGCCCGATCGCGAGAATCACGTCGTCCGCAGGAAGGAAGACCTCCCTCGTTGTGGTGCTGACCAGTCGTCCCTTCTCGTTCTCCTCCCACTCGACGATGTCGAACATCATGCCCGTGAGCTTCCCGTCCTCAACAACGAAGCGCTGGGGTGCATGATTCACCACAATCTCAATGCGCTCTTCTTCGGCGTCTTCTAGTTCCCACGGCGACGCCTTGAAGTACGGACGCGACTTGCGCGCCATGACCTTGATGTCTTTTCCGCCAATCCGCCGCGAGCTCCGGCAGCAATCCATGGCGGTATTCCCGACGCCGATCACCAAGACCTTCTCACCGATCGAATCGATATGCTCAAAGTGCAGCGACTCAAGCCATTCGATGCCGATGTGGACGTTCGCGTCCGCTTCTTCGCGGCCAGGAATGTCGAGCTCTTTGCCCTTGGGCGCTCCGGTACCAATGAAGACCGCATCGAAGCTCTTGTCCTCAAGGAGCGCCTTCAAGCTCTCGATTCGATGGTTGTAGTGGATCTCCACGCCCATATCGAGGATGTAGCCCATCTCCTCGTCCAGCACCTTCGCCGGCAACCGAAACGAGGGAATATTCGTGCGCATGAGGCCGCCGGGCTTCGGCAGTGCCTCGAAGATGACCACCTCATAACCCAGCGGCATGAGGTCGTTCGCCACCGTCAATGAAGCCGGGCCGGCGCCAACAAGTGCCACGCGCTTCCCATTTTTTACGTCTGGCGCCTGCGGGAGCAACGCCGTGACGTCATCACGGAGGTCGGCCGCCACTCGCTTCAGTCGGCAGATCGCAACCGGCTCGTCCTCAACACGCACCCGCCTGCAGGCCGGCTCGCACGGGCGGTCGCACGTTCTCCCCAAAATCCCCGGAAAGACGTTGGACTTGCGATTGAGCATGTACGACTCAGTGTACTTGCCCTCGGCGATAAGCCGAATGTACTCCGGAACGTTCGTATGTGCCGGGCAAGCCCATTGGCAATCCACCACCCGGTGGTAGTACTGCGGGTCCCGGGTATTTGTGGGTTGCATCGACGACTCCCTTCGTTGAGGAACGCGCCACATCGGGCGCCGTAATCGACTGACCGGAGGCGGGGCCGGCCCCGCACCTCTCGGTGCGTGGCCCCCAGAATGCTCCACCTCTCTGCCCCTACGCAAGAAGCCCTGCGCGATTCGATTTAGAAATGTCCGCATTGGTTGCAATAGAAATGTCCTCTTTCGGATTTTGTT
>CALFPJ010000043.1 GCA_937919655.1 uncultured Gemmatimonadales bacterium | reverse complement strand
TTTCCCCCTCCAGGGTCGTTGGACTCTCATTCTACCTGGCTCAGGCTATGCGGGGCAGGCCAGGTCAATTCGCCCCCACCGTTCAGGACCACCCTTGAGGTTTCGGCGAGCGTCCGCCGAACGACGCTGCGCTCTCAGGGGTCGACCCTGTTGGGCGGCGATGCGCGACTGGAGCTGTCGGAAGCGCTCTCCGTCGGCGGAGCCGGATGGATCTCCTCAGCGGCGATTCCGATCACCGGGACCAATGTTGGCTCCGACCTTGCCCTCCATGTCGCGCACGGCGGCCTCCTCCTCGAATGGCGACTCGTCGAGTCGGAGTCCGGCATGGTCGCGACACGCCTGATGTTGGGTGCGGGGAACGCCAAGGTGCGCCTCCCCGTGATCGGCACGGAAATCGCCACGGACAACTTCGGCGTCTTAGAGCCTGAGATCACCGGCGAACGACCGCTGTGGTCCTTCCTGGCCCTCAGAGCCCAGGTCGCATACCGCTGGGTGTTCGACGTCGAGGACCTACCCCAACAGTTCTGAACACCTTCGCGGCGTCAGCGCCTCCCTCTCTTTGTCGCTGAAGCCGTTTTAGGACTCCGGTAGCCTGGAACAAGCCCTCTAGGACACCCTCGACATTTTGTCCGCGAGTGAAGAGAACTCCCGAGCCGCAACAGACACCGCGGCCAGGCTCGGAGTCTCTTCGCCCTTGAGTTCATCGGCGATCCCCTTGAAGCGGGCGACATCTCGGCTTCTCTGCTCCAAGAGCAGCGCCATCGTGCTCGGTTCGGAATTCTCCGCGTTCACGATCGCGATCACCAGCCGGCGATGTGCCCGGGAGAGGTCTTCCGAGAGAACTTGAGCGGCCCGTTGCTCCCACTGATCGTCCCCTGCGGCAGCGAACGTGCTCCGCCGGAGCCACGGCACGTCGAACGCCTCGGACACCTCGTAGTAGATCCGGCCAGTAGCCATGGTCTCGCTTTGGGTCTCGCGACAGATGTCCAAGATCTCAAGGAGTTGATCGAGGAAACGGAGGGTCATCATCCTCTGTGAGAAGGCCTTGTCCGCACCCACGTCACGGATCTCTCGCACTCGCGCTTCGAAGAGACCTCGGTCCTCACCGGCGACGATCTCGGAGAACGACTCGCGCAGCGTCGCCAGCCCTTCGAGGTTTTGATCCACGATTCGCGCCGGCGACACATCCGGGTCGACGTTCGCGATCACCCAACGCGTGGTCCGCTCCAAGACGCGGCTGAAGCCCAGAAGCCAACGGTAGGTGACCCGTGAATTCATCGCGGTCTGCTGTTTTCCCATTTCGCTCAACAACGCGCGATGGTCGGCGAGGCGAGAGGCCACCAACCAGGCACGCACGATCTGCTCGTCGGACCGTCCCGTATCGCGCTTGAGTCGATTCATGAAGGTCGCCCCCATGAGGTCGACCAGGTCGTTCGTGAGTTGACTCGCGATGATCTCACGCCGCAACCGGTGCGTTCCAAGGTTATTCCCCCCACCCGCGACGGAGGCCGCGACTGGGAAGTAGCCGACCAAATAGCTCTCCGTAACCGGGTCGTCAGGGAGCCCACTTCTGAGCAAATTGCTCATCAGGGACATCTTGGCGTAGGCAAGCAAGATGCACAGCTCCGGACGGACTAGCGTCCGGCCACGATCCCGTCGTTCCTGCAGCACGTCCAGCGTCGGTAAGCACTCCGACCGCCTGTCCAGCTCGCCTGACTTCTCGAGGGCGAACATCAGGTCGCGAAGATCATCACCGGCGTCGATGGCCCGCAGCGCGTCCAAAGAGATGGCGAGGCTCTGGGTTCGATTGTTGGTCAGCACCAGCTCAGCCACAGCCTCCGTCAGCTCTTCGAGCAGGACGTTGCGTTCCGCCGAGGTCATCGAGGAATCGGCGACAGACGGCGCAAGCAGGATCTTGAGGTTGACCTCGTGATCCGACATGTCGACGCCGCCGGAGTTGTCGATCGCGTCGGTATTAATGCACCCTCCGCGGAGCGCGTATTCGATACGCGCCTTCTGCGTGAGCCCTAAGTTGCCACCCTCTCCGACCACCGCGCAGCGCAGGTCGCTGGAGTTCACGCGGACCGCGTCGTTAGACGGGTCGCCCGCGTCGGCGTGGATCTCGACATCCGCCTTGACGTAGGTCCCGATTCCGCCGTTCCACAGCAGCTCGACGGGCGCATTAAGGACAGCCCGAATTAGCGTCTCGCCGTCCATTCGCGCGGTCGCGTCGTCCGGCAAACCCAGCGCCCTGCATGCCTGAGGGGACAAGGAGACCTCCTTGGCCCCTCTGGGCACAATCATCCCGCCCTCACTCAACAGCGACAGGTCGTAATCCGCCCAGCTCGAGCGCGCCAACTCGAAGATCCTCTTCCGTTCAGCGAATGCCGGCGCGGGATCCGGATCCGGGTCAATAAAGACGTGCCGATGATCAAATGCGGCCACCAGCTTGATCTGCTCGGATAACAACATCCCATTCCCGAACACATCGCCGCTCATGTCACCGATACCGACAACCGTGAAAGGCTCCGACTGAATGTCTTTGCCTCGTTCACGGAAGTGCCGTTTCACGCATTCCCACCCGCCGCGGGCCGTGATGCCCACGGCCTTGTGGTCGTAGCCGTTGGAGCCGCCCGAGGCGAAGGCGTCATCGAGCCAGAAGTTGTATTCAGCCGAAATTCCGTTCGCGAGATCCGAGAACGTGGCGGTGCCCTTGTCCGCCGCGACCACCAAGTAGGGGTCCGGGTCGTCGTAAGCGACAACACGATCTGGTGACGTCGGCCGTCCCTCCACAAGGTTGTCCGTCAGGTCGAGCAGCCCACGCATCAGCGTTTGGTACTGACTCTTGGCCTCCTGAAAGCGCGCGTCCGGATCGTCGAACACGCGTCTCGTGACGAAACCGCCCTTGGAGCCCCCGGGCACAATCACCGCATTCTTCACCATCTGGGTCTTTACGAGTCCCAAGACCTCAGTGCGGAAGTCGTCTGGCCGGTCGCTCCAGCGGATTCCGCCGCGCGCGACAGTGGAGCCCCGCAGGTGGACCCCTTCCACACGCGACGAGTGAACCCAGACTTCGAATAGCAGCTTCGTCCGCTCCAGAAACTCGAAATCTCGACAAGCGAACTTCAACGAAATGTAAGGGACACCTCCCGAGCGGAAGGTCGGCTCAGCGCCACCGTGTCTGTAGTAGTTGGTTCTAAGCGTCGCTGAGATCAATTCTTGGAGCCGACGCAGGGCTCTGTCTTCCGCGAGCGTGGAAACGCTTTGCAGGGACCCATGAAACGCTGTGCGGATGTCGGCGATCGCCGACAACCGCTCATCCCTCGACGCGTTCGGGTCGGGGTCGAACTTCACGGCGAAAAGCTCGAACAGCTCCCGGGCGATGCCTGGATGATGGACCAGCGCTGCGGGAAGAGAGTTCCGGCTGGGGATGGCCCCGATCTGGAATGCGTAGCCTGCATAAGCACGCAAGACGTCCACCTGACGCCAGCGTAAGCCCGCCGTCAGTACGAGTGCGTTGAGCGGGCTGCTCAACGCCTCCCCCGAGCGGGCAGCCAGAATTGTCTCGGAGAGGATTTCGCCACAATGGTCGACGTCTAGTCGCTGGTGCGCCCCATCTTGGACCGCAAAGGCGTACAGGGTCGCTCGGCCGACGTCGCCGTTGGCGTCGAAAGGTGTCACGGCGAGAACCCGTAGGCCCGCGTCTTCCAAGATCGGCATGAAGTCCGACAGAATCAGCCTTTCTTCGCGCAGATAGACCTTGAGCTCGGTCGCGCCCTCCGCACCGGCGACCGCCACGCCTACGGGGTGGTTCGTAAACGCGATGGAGATGTTCCGCTCCGTGCGGGCCATGTCCTCGAGCTCGAGAATGTCCCGGACCGCGACCTCTGGATCGGTTGCTGCCTGGTACTCGGCCGCGAAAGAATTTCCATAAAGCGTCGCCAAGCGGCGTGCTTCGTCGGCGGACTCTAGAACGACCTCGAGTCCTTCTGCAACTCGGTCCGTCCAGGTGCGAGTAATGCGAGCGACGAGGTACTCCAGTCGCCCGGAATCGAGTTCGGCCAGACGCTCGCTTGTCGCGCCCATGTAGAAGTGAAGACGCGCTTGGTCTCCGCCGCCCATGGCCAGGTGATAGTTAAGGACCTCGCCGTCGAGCTCCTTAACCAGAGCCGCCTCGATGGCCTTTCTCACATCTCCGGAAAAACGATCCTTGGGAAAAATGACCATGATGGCCACGCCGCGTCGGAGCGGATCCTGCCGCAGCGTGACGAGGACACCTGAGGTGTGATAGGTCGTCAGGACCGTCCGGATATCGTCTCCGACCTGCTCGGCCGAGGCGAGGAACAACTCCTCCTTCGGCAACGAGTTGAAGATCGTGATGATCTCTTTGTAGTCGTGCGTGCCCTCCGCGGCACCTGTGCCAGCAAGGATCTCGCGCAGCTTCTGCCGCAGAATCGGGATGTCCTCAGCGTCCTCAGAGTAGGCCCGCGACGTGAAGAGGCCGACGAACCTGTGCTCCCCAACAGCCTCCCCGTTCGCCCCTAGTTTCTTCACGCCGATGTAGTCCATGCGCGCCCTGCGGTGCACGGTGGACTCTGCATTGGTCTTGCTGATAATCAATAGCGGACCACGCTCAGTCAGGTCCCGCATTTCCGTCGGCAGTTCAGACACAGGCACAGGTAGCGCGAATCGCGACTGCCCCTCCTCGCGCAGGACGCCCAGTCCGGAACCCGTTTCTACGACGACACTTCGCACGCCCCCGGGACCATCGACTAGGTCATAGGCTCGGTATCCTAAGAAGACGAAACCGCCATCCCGCAGCCATCTCATGAACCCCTGAATCTCGGCGATCTCGACTTCCCGGTCATCGAGGGCCTTCCCATACTCGGCGAGGTCGGCGACGACCGAATTCGTTGAATCGATCAGTGAGCCGAAGTCGTCCGTAGCGCGAACCACATCCTGCAGGACCAACTCCAGCTTCACTCGAAGCGACTCCAGTCGGTCCGGATCGCCGACGCGCGCCACCTCGCAGTGCACCAGAGACTCCCGTGCGTCGCCGCTCACCGGCTTGCGCGCCGCGATGAAGGCTCCGCCCTCATCGCGCTGGACCGCGAGCTGCGGATAGACGATGCAGGAAATTGCCAACTCCTCCGCGTGCAGGAATTCGCGAATCGAGTCCACGATGAAGGGACGCTCGCTCACTTTCGTGCGCAGGACCGTGACGCCAACGTGGTCCACGTCATTCGCCACCATGACATCGACTTCATCACGGCGAGTGCCTTCCAAGAACCTGAACGCGCCGATCACAGTATTCGCCAGCGCCTCGGCGCTCCGTTCACGAATCAGGGCAGGTGGAGCCTTGGAGAGAAACACCTCGGCAAACTCGATGATCGAGTTGGCCTCGCCGGACATCCGCTCGAGATGACTACAGACCTCGACGATCTTCAGCGTGAATTCTCCGAGCCGGCTTGCGGTCGCTTCCTTTGTGTCGCTCATCTTGGCTCTTGGCAGTGCGCAGTAGCACTTTTGGAGCGGGAATGGAGTATTCCGTCAAGAATAAGTGGGAACTGATGGAGGGGGAACCCGGACGCTCTTTCGACTGGCTACGGCTTGAACGAGCAGAGCCCTCCACTCCCGTTGGGCACCGCCACGACCACGCGCAGAAAACCAAGCTCGGCAAGGTGTTCCCGCACCAACTTGGGTGGGTACTCCCCACACTCTCCCGCTTCATCAGGTGCACGCGTGAACCACACCGCGACATCACCCACCCCTCGAGTCTCGGCAAACAGCTCCCCGCCTGGACCGGCCAGGGCGCCTATGTAGGCCACCCGGACAGCACCTGCTGCAACCGTCTCGATTCTGTGGGCGGTTCGACGAACCAGGTGGCGAGGATCGCCGCGAACGCAGCGCCCACGATCACGGTCCCGGGATTGGACCAATTGGAGTACCTCCGGATGATCGAAGACAGACCTCAGCCAAACACGATAAAGAGTCCCAGGCGCACATTACCGCCAATCGCCATCATCGGGCCGCCGAGCAAGAGCCCAACCAGAAAGAACGTGTCTGATATCGCCTTCTGGGCCCGAACATTCTGGCGCGCATTCATGCCGACCCGCTTGGCGTCCTCGGCTGCTTCGTTGAGCAAAGAGCCGCAGCGGCTGCACTGATTCGGCCGCCCATAATACGTGAACCCGCAGAAAGGGCAGTCGGCGAAGGTCGCGGCCTTGGGGGGTGTCGACTCCATGACTCATGATAACAATTCGGTGTGCCCATTCGCGAATTCCCCGACGCTCTTGATTCCCGTAGCTTCCCCCATGCGCTTCGTTCACGTGGCCGACGTCCATCTAGATACGTCGTTTTCTGGTCGTTCGCCGGCGGTGCGTCGGCGCCTTCGCGACGCGTCGCGTGAGGCGTTCCGGAAGTCAGTCGACCTCGCGATCCGGGAAGACGTTCACGCTCTGCTCATCGCGGGAGACCTCTTCGACGGTGACCGGCTCTCCTTCACGACCGAACGTTTTCTTCTGGAGCAGGCGCGGCGACTCGAGGCCCATGGCATTACGGTGGTTTACGCCACTGGGAATCACGACCCGGGCTCCCCGATTTCGGGGCCCAGATCTCTTGAATGGCCCTCGAACGTCCACGTGGCATGGGACGACACTCCCCGCCGCATTCAGGTGGATGACCACGAGGGCAGGCCCGTCGGATACGTCACCGCAATCGGCCACTCCAACGACCGGGAAAAGCGGGACCTGTCGAGGCTCCTTCCACGCCCAGAGGGCCAACTCCCAGAAGTGGCGCTTCTTCACACGCAGGTGCATTCGACCCCCGGCGCAGAGGACCACCACCCATACGCACCGTCGGAGCTCTCCTATCTAGTGCGCTCCGGCTACGACTACTGGGCACTCGGTCACGTCCACATTCGCCAGGAATTATCGGTGGATCCGCCGGTGGTTTACGCGGGAAGCCTTATGGGGCGTACCCACACCGACACCGGACCACGAGGGGCGCTCCTCGTCGACGTTTCAGATCGGGACTCCGCCGCGGCCTCCTTCCGCCCAGTGTCTCCAGTCAGGTGGGCGACGATCCTCGTGGATCACCTGGAAGACGCCACCACGCTAGACCGTCTTGAACGGCGCGTGGAAGTCGCCTGGCGTGCACTCCGAGACGCACAGGCCGCCGGGCCCGAGTTAGAGTGGATGGTTCGGGTGCAACTCGTTGGACCTTGCCCGCTGTGGCGGGAGCTTCGGGCGGAAGAGAACCTCCGTGTCCTCGAGCATGAACTCACGGGCCTGCTAGGCGCCCTGGACGTCGCCTTGATGGCAGACCGCATCCATCCGGTAATCCCGGTCGGCGAACACCGGGTACGTGCGGACGTGCTCGGGGCGAGCCTGCGACTCGCGGAGGCGGTCCGAAGGGGGGAGACGCGACTGGCAGACTTGGACCCCGACGCCTTGGCGGGCATCGCCGGCAAGGACCCTGCGCTCGTCGATGCCTACGTACGCGAGCTACTCGAGGACGCCGACGGTGAAATCGCCGCACGCCTTCTGGGGCCGGACTCGGACCGCTCGTGAAGATCGAACACATCAACATCGGGGCTTTCGGGCAATTCACGGACTTTGACTCCGGCCCGAACCCACTCGGAAACCTGGTCGTGGTCCTCGGTCCCAACGAGGCGGGAAAGTCTACACTGTTCCACTTCTTAACCACGATGCTCTACGGATTCCGTCCAGCCTCGCGGGAGAACAATCCTTACCTTCCCTGGGGTGGCCTCGACGCGTCCGGAGATATCCGCGTCAGGCTGGACGGAGGCGACTGTGCCGAGGTCGACCGCCAATTGCGCTCGCAGCCCGGCGGCAAGATGACGGCGGAAGGGATCACCACCGAACTCCGCAATCGCGCACTCCCCTGGGTCGAGCATGTTCCGGCTGTCGTGTTCAGTCAGGTCTTTGCCGTAACGCTTGCGGATCTCGCCGGCCTTGATGCCGAGACGTGGGCGCGCATTCAGGATCGTCTACTCGGAGCCATGGGAGCTAGCGACCTCAGGCCTTCCAGGACGGTCGCCCACGACCTCGAGCAGGAGGCCGGGGCGCTCTGGCGGCCCCATAAGCGGGGCAATCAGCGGGTCCGTGAACTGCGAGAGGACATCCGCACGCTGCGCGCACGCCGGAGGGAGGCGGTTGAAGCCGACCGAGGCCTTCGGCACATCGTGGGCGATCTCGAGCGTACGCGCACCGCACTCGCAGCCGCACGCGAAGAACGGGAGCGCGAACGCGTTGCGGTCGAGCGCGTACAAACCCTCGCCCCAATCCGAGACCAACTGCGGCGAATTGCTACGCTGCGAGAGGAAGGTGGCGACCGCGATCGGCTTTCCGAGCTCCCGGCTTCACCGCGGGTGCGGCTGGAGGAGTTGGATGCAATAACCGCCGACGTCACCGCTCAGGCCCACAGACTCTCAACGGAGGCCATCGAGCCGCGGGCCGCGGCCTCAAGCGCGGACGAAGGTGTCAGGCGCATCCTGGATCGCACCGAGGACGTACGTGCGCTTCTGGCTCGGGGCGCACGAGCCACGGCCGACCGTGCCCAAAGCGCCTCGACCGCCCTCGATCTGGCAGAAACCGAGCTTCAACTGGAGCAACACGGGGCAGCGATCCTGGAGGTGCCGTGGCAGGAAGTGCCGCGTGGTGCGCTCGCCACCGTATCGATTCCAGAGCTGCGAAGCGCCGCCAGGGCGGCCCGTATCGCCGAAGACGACCGGCGCATCATCGAGCTGGCGGCCGACCAGACGCCGCAGACCGTTTCCTCTCGGCCAGGACTGTGGCCAGGACTGGTCGCCGCGCTCCTTGGTGTCACGCTCTTCGCTGCCGGATGGGCGTTCGCGAATACACTGCTACTAGCTGCGGGAGCCGCGGTCACCTCGATCGGCATCACGCTGATCATTCAGGCCCAGAGTGGAGCACGGCGGGACCCACAGTCGACCATGAACCCCGGGGTCGAAGAAGCGGCCGGACGAGAAGCGCAGGCGCGAGATCATGTACGGACCTTGACCCGAGATCTCCCGCTGTCGGAGGCCGTCTACGAGGACGCTGGGGGCACGCTCGCCGCCGACGTCGAGCGTTTGCAGTCGCTGGTGCGCGATCATGAACGTCGCCGGGTGAAGCTTTCGGAATCCGAAGAGCGCACCACACGCTTCGATCAAGATGCGGCACTGCTCGCCTCCGCCCTGCACCAGGACCCTGGGCTCGGCTCAGACGCCCTAGTGCGACTCCTCGACACTGAGCTTCGCCGGGCCGAACGCCTGATGGGCGCGGTCACGCCGGCGGAACGCGAACTCTCTCGCCTGCAGCGCGATCAAGAACGACTGGCCGGGGATATCGCTCGGGCCGGAGCGCAGCGGTCCGATCTGGTCAGGCGCCTCACCGCCCTTGGAGAGGGCGACCTTGAACGAGGGCTCGTGACGGCCGAGTCCGCGCTTCAAGCGCACCTGCGGGCCGACCAACTCGAGGCCGAATTAGAGCGAGCGCACGCAAATATCGAGGACGTACGGCAGCGGATATTAAGCGCGGAAGAGGCCGGTGAGGCATGGACTCTGTCCGATGACGACTTGGCGCACCGACGCACCACGATCGAGCGACTCGGCGAAGAAATCGAAGCTGCGGCTGCGCAGGCGGAGGCGCTCGACCACGAGATGCGGCATATGAGCGGGCTGGACACCGTGGATTCAGTGGATGGCGAGCTGGAGGCCTTAACCGAAACAGAGAAACAGCTCGTTCGTGAGCGCGACCGACGCTGGGTCATGGCCCATCTCGTGCGCGAAGCCGATCGTCGATTCAGGGACGAACACCAACCGGACCTGGTTCGGAGGGCAAGCGACTACCTCAAACATCTCACGGGTGATCGCTATGACCGGATCGTCGTGGACGAGGTCACGGACGGCGATATTTTCCACGTCTCCGGCCCCGGCCTTACCAAGCCGGTGGCCCTCGCGCCACCGATCTCAACCGGGACGCTTGAGCAGGCCTATCTATCGCTCCGATTGGCCATCGTCGATCACCTAGACCAAGGAGGCGAGCGACTCCCCCTCTTCCTTGACGAGGCCTTCGTCAATTGGGATGCCGAGCGCAGGAACCGCGGGCTCGAGGTGCTCGGCAGCATCGCCCGCCGCCGTCAAGTTTTCGTGTTCACCTGCCACCCCGACGTGGCTGCGGAGCTGAAAGACGTGGGTGCGGAGGTGCTCGAACTCGATCCACGCACATGAACCCTTTGGACCTGCCACTCCACGTCGAGACGCACGGCCTCGACCCCGAGCCAGACGTCGATGTGGTCTTGCTGCTCCACGGTTATGGTGGCTCGACCTATACGTGGCGTTACTGGGTGCCTCACCTAGCCAAGCGGGCCCATGTGGTCCTGGTGGACATGAAGGGCTTCGGCTTGGCCCCAAAACCGGACGACGGACGCTACACCGCTGAAGATCAGGCCGAGCTGATCTACCGCCTGATTCTGCAACGAGGCTTCACGAACCTCACCTTGGTGGGACACTCGTTCGGCGGAGCCGTCTCTCTGTTGGTAGCGCTTCGCCTCAACGATGAAGGAGCACGTCGCCTGCTCCGATTGGTTCTGGTCAGCTCGGCCGCCTATCCGCAATCGCTTCCCCCCTTCGTGAAGCTGGCGCGTTACTCCCGGCTTTGCCGCATCGCGCTCCGCTTGATCGGGGCGACACGGCTGGTCCGCTTCGTCCTGCGCTCGATCGTCTACAACCCGGAAGTAGTCCATGAGAGCCAAGTCCTCGCCTATGCCGACCCCCTAGCGACCCCGGAGGGGAGGCGTGCGTATCTCGACGCCGCGCTGCAGATCGTGCCAAAGAACCCCGAAGCCCTCACATCCCGGTTCCGGGAAATCGCATGCCCCACGCTGCTGATCTGGGGAAAACACGACCGCGTAGTGCCCCTTTGGGTGGGAGAACGCCTCAAGGCCGAAATGCCAGACGCCCGCCTTCACGTCTTCGACCACTGCGGCCACATACCTCCCGAGGAACTCCCGGAGGATACGTGGGCGCGCCTCGAGGCCTTCCTTTGAGGCCTCGGGGGCGGGCCCTTTTGAGCGCTGGCAGCTTGCCAAACTCGGTCCGAGGTGGGATCGTCGGATACGCACGGCAACGCATCGCCGGCCGACGAACTCGATGAGCGCGAGCCAATAAACCCAATCCCTAAAGAGCGCCCGCCAGAGGCCTGGCGGATGTTGGCCACCATGGGTGCGCTCGAACTGGCGTTTTTAGCGACACTGGGATGGTGGGACGGCGCCACTTTTCCGGTAATTGGGATCGTCCTCTTCGTCGCCGCATTCTCGGCGTACGCCTTCGCCGCCGGGCACATTCTTGAGACCCAGGGGGGCGTCATGACGATCTGGATCGTCGCCGTGCTCCTGCGTTTGGTCATGCTGCCCCTCGCGCCGGAACTCTCAGGGGATATCTATCGGTTTTTGTGGGACGGCGAAGTGCAGCTCTCAGGCATCAACCCATACCGGTTCGTGCCGAATGCCCTCGAGCTCAGTCACCTCCACACGTCGTCCCAATCCCTGATCACGGACCTCGACATCCATTCATTGACCCCTCCGTTCGCACAGGTCTTCTTCTTGGCCATCGCAGCGGTCGGTGGAGCCATTTTCCAGGCGAAGCTGCTCTGAATCGGCTTCGACCTCGGCACTGGCTGGCTACTCGGTCGCATTTCTTCAATCACGGGCCGGAGCCGCAGGCTGACCCAATTGTTATATTTGTGGTCACCGTTGTTGGTCATTGAAGTCGCCTGGAACGGGCACTTCGTTTCCGTAGGCCTCTTCGCGTTGGCCCTGATCGTCCTACTGGCGAGGGCTCCCTTTGGGCAGGAGCCGCGACAGCGATCGCGGTACTCGTGGGCTTCGGGCCGGCACTTGCCGTGCCATCAATCACCCGCCGCCTCGGAGGCAAGTTCTTCGTCGGTTTCGTGGTGACGGCAGGCGTCTTCATCGCCCCCTATGCGATGGCGAGTGGGGAGTATCTGGCATCGCTGGCGTCCTTCTTAGACAGCTGGTCCTTCATGAGAGGACCGTACGCGCTTTTTGAGGCTGCCCTACCCTCTGCCATGGCAGCCCGCTATGCGGTCGCAGGCGTCCTGCTCTTCATCATGGGTTGGACGACCTTCCAGAGGTACCGGCCTGAACGTTCCCTTTTGCGGATCATCGGAAGCTGCCTGATCCTCTCTCCAGGCGCGCAGCCGTGGTACTTCCTGTGGATCTTGCCCCTCGCTGCGCTGCGCGCCAACGGCACGTGGCTTCTCATCACGGGACTGGGCTTTCTCGGATACGCCGGGTTCGCGGGTTACCAAAACACCGGCACCTGGGATCAGCCGCTTTGGGCTCGTCTGATGCTCTGGATGCCATTCCTGGTCATTCTCGGCCTCGACTCAGCCCGCCTCTGGAAAGAGCGTGTGCCGCCGGCGAAGTCCTTATCCGCACCAGCGTAGGCTACGCGTCAGCTATTCCCGTGGCGCGCCACCTCGGCAATATGGTCCGCGGCTTTGAACGCGAGCGCATGAATCGTCATGATCGCCTGTTCCAAGACAGGTGGGCATCCATCCTCCATGGAGACATCGGCATCCTACTGACCTTGTCCGCGCCAGCGGCTTCCAGGGTCTCGACTGAACAATCCTGAAGGCACGCTCCGAAGGCCAGACCGTCGGGGTGAAACCCACGCCGCCGCCGTCACACCGCATTGATCACCCTGCGGAGCGCCTCGAAAAACGTCACCCCCTCGCGTGCCCTATCGAACCAAGATCCAGCCACTCGACCTGCGCTGTGGCTAAAAAGCTCGGTGACCGTCAGGCCCGCCCGAGCCTCTGCTGGAAGTCCGTCCCTCATACGAAGGCCTTCCGTGTAAGGGATGAGCCGATCACCTCGCCCGTGAATCAACTGCGTGGGCAGTCTCACACGGATCAGGTCGGGCTCCGGATCAAGCAGTGGCTCGACTCGCCGACACGCCCCCGAAAGCCTCACCGCCATCTCCCGACACTCCTCTCGCTCCGCGCTCGTCCCGTTCGTTGGCGTAGCGAAGAGGTCAAATAACGCCTGCCACCTGGCCGGCATTGTTAGGCGCAACTCTCGAATCATCTCGTCGTGATAGGGTTCCCAGGCAGAGATCCTCTGCCCGCTTGCAGCTTCCGCCAAGTGCGCGAGGGCCACCGCGACATCACCGGCGTCTTCGAGACCCTCGACATCCGTCAGGTGATTCTTCGCGACCACCCAACGACCATAGGGGTCAGGGTCCAGCGAGTATTCAGCACCCTGCCACTCGTGCTGACCGGTCATCTGACAGGTCAGTGTGCGCTCCAGGCTGCAGTAGCCCCCGAAGAGAACCACACCGCCAATCTGCTCGACGGTCTCTTCACGGGCCGCCGCAATGGCTGCCTGAGGCGCTCCGAAGGAGAAGCCGACTAACCCAAGCTTCCCTGGCCCCACCTCTTTCCGTTTACGGAGGGCCGCCACAGAGCCCTGGATGGTCGGGGCGGTCACGCCGGGGGCCATCTCCAGTCTGCGCCATTCAGGTATGCCGGGCACAAGCACCGCGGCCCCGCTCGCGGCGAGCGCATTGCCGAAGCGCACAAGCTGCGGGTGAAAACGGCCCGAGCGAGACATCCCACCAAGGACGATCCAACCCGGAAGGGGTCTGGGTCGCCGGGCCGGAAGCACCAGCGTGGAAGGAACGGACACTCCGTCCCGCACGATCTCAGTCTCCTCAACGACGACGTCGGCACCCGCGGCCCAACCACGTGCGTACCTCATCGTCCGCAGCATACCACGCAGCATCTTAGGCTCTGGCTCTATTGGGGATGGTCAGGACGAGTTGTAAGCCTAACGTCGAACGCTCCGACGAGCGCCGGTACTACCTACTGGCTAGCTAGCTAGCCAAAAATCATACCACCGTCCGCCTCCACGCGGTGGCGAGCGAATCCGCGTACTCGTTCCACCTTGAGCCCGCATGGGCTCGCATCCACTCCAACGGACACTTCGGGTGCGCCCGATAAAGCGCCAAAAGCTCCTTCACTAAATCCAGGTTCTTCAAGGGAGCACCCTTTCGGGTCCATCCCTTCTTTTCCCACCCGGACGCCCACAGAGTGATCGTATTGACGCAAAGCTGGCTATCGGAAAACACCGTCACGGCAGCGTCAGTCGGGAGGGCCCTATACGCCTCGATCAGCGCGGTCAGCTCCATGCGATTGTTCGTCGTCTGTCCGGGCTCACCTCCGTACCCCTCTGACTCGATCTTGCTATCGCGCACCCACACGAAGCCCCAGCCGCCTGGCCCCGGGTTAGGGTGACTGCTCCCATCCGTGAACACCCCGGTCGTGGGTCCATCGGTGTATTTCTCAAGCACTTCGGCACGGGTCAGGTTCTCCTCTTTCGACGCGCTCGAGGACCGTCGCTTTGCCGCCGCCTTCTTCTTCGGGGCTCCACGATCTCCCGATCCCTTCTTCTTCGGTGAGTGCTCCCGACAGTACTTCGGCTCCCACCCCGGGAACTTCTCCAGGGCCGCGCTCGGGACGTCAAACGGTTGGTCGCATACCGTGCATTTGAACTGGGTCATTTCTCAGACTGGGCCTCAGCGATGTCCGCCGACCACGTAATCTCCACCGAATTCTTGATGCTCTGTGCCGTCGGACACTTCGACACGTGCGTATCTAAGGAACGGTCCGCCTTCTCACGATCCGCTCCGGCCGGCAGGCGCAGCGTATAGTGCACATGGATCTTCGTCAGCACGATAATCCGATCCACGACCTCGTTCGTGCCTTCTGCCTCCACGCTGATCGCGTCGCTTTCCATCGGAATCCCGCGCACCTCCAGTGCGCCGTTGAGTGTCCCGAGTAGTCAGGCAGATGCCGCCGCGACGAGGTAGTCGACCGGCAGCGGCAAGTCGGGTTGAGCGTCAAGGCCGTAGTGCGCTTTGATAGGACCGTGGACGCCGAAATCCATCGTCGTCCCATCTTCCAGATGGCCACGCCTATGGAGCCCATCGACCTTTTCCACCCGTGACCGGGTGATGTAGAGCGGATCGCTCATTCGATTTCCTGTGAAGTTCGAAATTGATCCCACGGATCGCCGTCCCCGGCTTCGTACCCAGGGCATGCGAGGACGGGGAGGGGAGGGTATTTCCTGTAACGTGGATCGTCCTTGGCACGTCCGCAAAGATGGAAGCGCGACCCCCGTCGGTTTCCCGTCACGCGATGGTGCATACAGTCGTAGCAGAGCCCCAGGCGGGAGCCCGGCTTTCTCCCTGACCCAGGCACTACGGTCGCACCCCGATGTACCCGACTTGGCGCTGACGATCGCCGTTCCTGTGCGAATACAAGCCACTCCCTGTGCACCGAGTACAATGGGCAGAGACGGTGATGTGCCCCATGGGCACCTCCACCCGTGCCGCCCGCTCGGAGAGAACGGCGCGCAGGTCGATGGGTTTTGGGCCGGGCGGGACGGGCTGATCCAATGCCTCGAATACCTCAGGGCCAACCTCGTAGCACGCGCCACAAATCGAGGGCCCCAGGTGGACCAGAAGCTCCTCCCGGCGCGATCCCACGTTCTCGACCATTACCGTGATTCCCCGCTCGAGGACGCCCGCGGCGGCTCCCCGCCAACCCGAGTGCAGCGCCGCGACCGAGCGGCGCCCTGGGTCCACGACAAAGACCGGGACGCAGTCGGCGGTGGCCACCGCGAGTAGCACCCCAACCGCACCGGTCACGTGCCCGTCGCAGTCATCCGAGAGATGCAGGCCTGTGGGTCCAGCCACCTGATACCTCACATCGGCCCCATGCACCTGCCGGGCGTGCATCGCCCGATCCAGCCCGGTCGCGGTACGCAATTCGTCCCAACAGGCTGCCACGTGCTCCTTGGATGACGCGGAGTTGAAGAGCCCGAGGTCAAAGGATGGAACCTCTGAGCCGCGGGTCGTGCACCCCTGGACCAGCCAGGGCATGTCGCGAAGCCATGCTGAGTGCACGAGTCCCGGGGGCGAGTCGATCGCGTCCTCATGAACGGAGGTCGGTACTGGGCGGGTATGCTCGGAAGCGGTAGTCACGGCGCAGATGCTATGCGACAGTCAGCCGTCCACGCAAATATGCGCCGACGACCGGACCCTCGAACGCTCGTTCGAATTGCGGTACTTTTCGGGTCGATTTCTGAGCCACCCATCCGCTGGGTGCTTGACAGGATAGAGCAGGACGATGGACGACAACCTTTTCGATAGTCTCAACGCCGCCTATGCCCAGGCGATGTTCGAGGAATATGCACGCAACCCGGAAGGGGTGCCGGCCGAATGGCGCACCATCTTCCAGGACCACGGAGCCCAGGTAGTCGCGGAGGGGCTATTCCTTCCTGAGCAGCTGAACGGCAGTCGCGCGGGAGGCCCCGACGGCGTGGCGTCCGCCCCGGCAGCGACCGCGCGCCCTACCGCTACTACCACGCCAATCGCGCGGCCGACCGAGGCCGCTGAGAATCTGCGACACATCCTGCCCGTAGTGTCACGCGCTGCCGCTCTGGTGCAGGCTTTCCGTGATCACGGGCACCGCCTCGCCCGGATCGATCCGTTGGGGAGTGAACCGCAGGGGCATCCGCAGCTCACGCCGTCTTTTTTCGGCACATCCATGGAGGAACTCGCCCAGTTGCCGGCGTCGCTCGTCATGGACGACGAGGCCGAGGGTCGGTCCGTCGCCGACGCACTCACGGACCTGCGAGAGACCTACGCCGGCTCCGTCGGCTACGAGTTCGAGCACCTAGACGACCACGTGAAGGTCGACTGGCTGTGGGATCAGGTGGAATCATCGGCACACTGGCCGGAGTTGAACCCCGAGGAAAAGCGAGGCCTCCTCCGTCGGATCTCCGAGACCGAGGGACTCGAACAGTTTCTCCACCGAGCCTATCTGGGCCAGAAGCGCTTTTCCATTGAGGGCACAGATGCGCTCGTGCCCATGCTCGACCTCAGCATCGCTGAGGCGGCCAGGGCGGGCGGCGAGAAGGTCGTGCTCGGCATGGCGCACCGCGGGCGACTCAACGTCCTGACGCACATCGTCGGCGTGTCCTACGGGGAGCTTCTCGCGGAGTTCGAGGGGTCCTCTTTCAAGGGCGGGCAACTTGACATCCCTGGAACCGGAGATGTGAAGTACCACCACGGGGCACGGGGCGAGCGACACATCGACGGAGTCGGAACCATCCGCATTCGTCTTGCGCCCAATCCGAGTCACCTCGAATTCGTGAATCCGGTTGTGTTGGGCATGGCGCGCGTCCTCCAGTTCGAGAGCAGTACGAAGGACGCCAAACGCGACGACCACAAAGTACTCCCAATCATCGTGCACGGTGATGCGGCGTTCGCCGCTGAGGGTGTGGTCGCCGAGACGCTGAACATGTCGCGACTCTCCGGTTATGACGTCGGCGGCACGCTTCACATCATCGTCAACAATCAGGTCGGCTTCACCACTGACCCGCGGGACGCGCGGTCGACCACCTACTCCAGCGATCTCGCGAAGGGCTATGGCATCCCCATCGTGCACGTCAACGCGGATGACGCTGAAGCCTGCCTCGCTGCGGTCCGCTTGGGAATGCTGTACCGCAAGCACTTCCAAGATGATTTCGTGATCGATCTGGTGGGCTACCGCCGCCACGGGCACAACGAGGGCGACGAGCCGGCATACACGCAGCCCATGCTCTACGCCAAGATCGCCGCGCACCCGACCGCCGGTGAGGTTTACGCTGAGCGCCTTCAGGCCGAAGGCGTGATTTCGGTCGATGAAACGCAGGCCATGCGTGACCACATCTCGGACGTATTGCGGGACGCCCAGGACCGTGTGCGTGAGTACCAGCCCGTAGGCGACGACAAGCCGGACGATGAACGGGAAATTCCGGTCGTGCCCGACTCGAGCGGCGTGGCATTCGACGTGCTCGCAGAGATCAACGCTGCGTCACTAAGCCTTCCGGAGGGGTTCAAACCCCACCCGAAGCTCTGGCGCCAACTCTCACGGCGAGCGGACAACTTCTCGCCGGAAAGCCTCTTAGACTGGGGGCATGCAGAAACCCTCGCATTCGGCTCTTTGCTTCGGGAAGACATTCCGATTCGGCTCACCGGGCAGGACGTACAGCGCGGCACGTTCAGCCACCGGCACCTCGTGCTGCACGACGTTGAGACTGGAGACACCCACACACCGCTCCAGAGCGTCTCAGATGCGCGCCTGGAGGTCTTCAACTCGCCGCTCACCGAGACCGCGGTGATCGGCTTCGAGTACGGCTACTCCGTCGCCGCAGATCGCGACGTCGTTCTGTGGGAAGGACAGTTCGGCGACTTCGTGAACGTCGCTCAGGTCATGATCGACCAGTTCCTGTCGTCTGGACTGGCAAAGTGGGGGCAGTACTCGCGCCTCACGCTGCTGCTGCCGCACGGCTACGAGGGTCAGGGACCGGAACATTCCAGTGCACGCCTTGAGCGGTTCCTCCAGTTGTGCGCTGAGGAGAACATGCGGGTCACCTACCCTTCGACGCCTGCGCAGTACTTCCACATGCTCCGTAGGCAGGCGCACCGTCGGCCAGAGCGGCCCCTGATCGTCATGACGCCCAAGAGCCTGCTTCGCCTGCCCGCCGCGGCCTCATCCGTGTCGGAGCTGATGGTTGGCAACTTCAAGCACGTCCTGCCGGACCCGACGGTTGAAGATGCGTCCAAGGTCGAGCGCTTGGTGATCTGCACCGGGAAGATCTACTACGACATCCAGGCCCACGCGCGCCGCGCCGAGGCCGACACGACCGCCGTGGCTCGTCAGGAACTGCTCTACCCGTTCCCGACTGAAGCGCTCAAGGAGCTCCTCGCAGGGTATCTCAACCTCAAAGAGGTTCTCTGGGTCCAAGAGGAGCCCCGCAACATGGGTGCGCTGACGTTCGTCGGTCCGCGCCTGAGAGGCGTCGTGCCGAGGAAGGTGCCGCTGGCGTATGTCGCGCGGCCTGAGCGGGCATCGCCGGCAGAAGGAAAGGCTAAGCGGCATGCGGGGCAGCAGGACGCTCTTGTGCTGGAAGCTCTCGGGTTGGCTTAGGGCGCTTTTGGTGGGACGGCGTTGCCGCGTCGCGCTTCGGCTTCGGGACCGTTCCGCCGTTAGCGTCCGTGCGTTCCTTACATCTTTGAGGCTGCACTTAGCGACGCCGGGCCGACCGAGTCCCGGCGCCGATGTCCCTGCGCCGGAGCGCGGCGCGACAGCGCCGTCTACCGGGTGGGGGGCGCCAATCCCGGGAGCGTCCAGCCCTTGGCTTGCAGGCCCCACCTTCCTGGGGGGGCACAATAGATGGGGGCAGGCCGGGTCGCCTGACGGCTTTCAGCGGGACCGTACTGCTACCTGGCGGGCTTTGTCACCGCTCTAGCTCGAGCTTTCCGAACGTTCCGTTCGATTCAACTCGCGGGATCCTACTGCTACCTGGCGGGCTTTGTCACCGCTCTAGCTCGAGCTTTCCGAACGTTCC
>CALFPJ010000042.1 GCA_937919655.1 uncultured Gemmatimonadales bacterium | reverse complement strand
CTTCATCAGTAACGCAATGACCTCGGTGTCCTCCGCTACGACGATCCTGCGCGTTTTTTCAGAGGATTCGGCCGACATGGATTCGCCTGTAGGTTGGTCGAAGTTGCTTCACAGTCCGACTCACGGCCCTTTTTCCCTAGGGTCCGCCCAGTTCAGAGACTAAAATCACTCCGAACGGCGGACAGGCCCGGGCGGGGTCCACGTTGACGCCCCAGGGCAGGCACCAGAGCTTCGGCGGTGCATTTGAACCGCAAGAGTCCTAATCGTAATGGCTGAAACTCAGTTTTCCGTGCCGCAGGGTGACTTCGACCTCATCCGCTATCCCCCCACTCGCGACCAGAATCTGCGCGCATGGGATGCCGCCGATGAGCTGTTACTCGCTCACGTCGCCGACGTCATGACCGAAGGGCCTTTCAGGTCGGTGGTCACCGTGAATGACGGGTTCGGCGCCCTCAGCGTAGCGGTTCGCGCCGCCGGCAAAGCGGACCCGCAAAACAAGGTGAGCTTCGTCTCCGACTCTCACGTAGCGTCGATCGCGATACGCCAAAATCTGGACCGCAACGGCCTCGCACCGCTTGATGCCGACGACGTGTGCGATCCCGACTTGGTGCTGATCAAGATCCCAAAGACGCTCGGGCTGCTCGAGTTCCAGCTTTCCGAACTCCGCGCATCGCTTCGGCCGACCACGGTAGTAGTGGCCGGAGGTATGACGCGGGACATCCACGCCTCAACGATCGATTTGTTCGAGCGGATTATTGGGCCGTCCCGGACCTCCCACGCGAAGAAGAAGGCTCGACTAATTTTCTCGGAGTTAGATCCCGAGTTATCTCCGGTAGCCCCACAGCCGACGGTATTTTCCCTGGGATTGCAGGACGTCCAACTCGTCAACTATCCCGGTATCTTCTCGGCGAAGAGACTCGACAATGGCACGCGACTCCTGCTGGAAAACCTCCCGCTGACCTCCGGGAGCCCTGACGTCATCGACTTGGGGTGCGGCAACGGAGCCCTCGGCGTGGCCATCGCTCTGGCCAATCCCAACGCCCATGTCACGTTCGTAGACGAGTCGCACCTCGCGGCCCGCTCGGCGGAAGAGACCTTCAATGGCGCCTTCAGTGCGCTCGATGGCGCGGGAGCGCCTCGAGCAAAATTCCGTGTCGGTGACTGTCTCGACGGCCTCCATGGTGACTCGGCGGACCTGATCGTGTGCAACCCGCCATTTCACCAGGGCCGGGTGCAGATTGATGACGTCGCCTGGAAGATGTTCACGGGCGCGAAGCGTGTGCTGCGGCCTGGTGGCGAGCTGTTCGTGGTCGGAAACCGACACTTGGAATACTTCGACAAACTCCAGCGCGCTTTTGGGAACAGCCAGATCATGGCCAGCAACTCGGGATTCGTCGTGGTGCGTGCCGTAGCATGACGACCGTCGGGGCCGAGACGCTCGCTGGCCAAACCGAGGGGCACATCAGTGCTGAGGCGCGCATGCACTGGAGCGTCGAAAGCCCCTTCAACCGACTCCGCGCAGATGCGGCGCTGGCCGGCTTCGACCTAAGGGTCTTGAGCGGATTCCGTGGCTTCTCCCATCAACTATCCATCTGGAATAGGAAAGCCCGAGGCGAACTCGCGGTACTGGACTCGGATGCATCACCTCTATCCATCGTCGACCTGACGGAAGTGGAGTGGGTCTACGCAATTCTTCGATGGTCCGCATTGCCCGGCGCTTCTCGGCACCATTGGGGCACCGACCTCGACGTCTACGACGAGGCCGCACGCCCGAGTGACTACGAAATCGACCTGACACCCCAGGAGGTCGACGCAGGCGGGATGTTCGCCCCCCTGCACGAGTGGCTCGACGAGCGTATCGCCACCGGAGCGGCGCACGGTTTCTTCCGCCCATACGACCGGGACCGCGGGGGCGTTGCCCCTGAGCGATGGCACCTGAGTCACGCCCCGACCGCCGCCGAATTTGACGCGGCCCTCTCACTCGGCACGTTACGTGCTACTCTGTCGCAAGCAGACCTGGAGTCGAAGTCTGTGGTCCTCGAACATCTGGACGACATCTACGCGCGCTTCGTCATCAACACGAACCGGACCACTTCGTGACCCTTCGCCCGAGACAAGATCGCGGCACCCTTCCCTGGGAGCCCGACGTGTACGGACAGTCCCATCTGGGCGCTCCGTTGGAGGTATGGCGATCGTCGGGGCCCTGCCACCTGTTGGTGTTCGCCGCGATCCACGGGGAGGAAGGAGAGACGACCAGTGCGCTGTCGCGCGCGCTGCGCCATCTCTCAGAGCCTTCGCCGCACTGCGCCGTGGTGCTCGCGGCCAACCCAGACGGGCTCAGTCGCGGCACCCGCTGCAACGCGCGCGGGGTCGAGCTGAATCGAAATTTCCCCACTGCGGATTGGCGACCGGACCCGGTGATGCACCGCTCGACGCTCGACGCGCCCAGGGACGTCGCACTGAGCCCCGGTGCCGCGCCGGGATCGGAGCCCGAGACGCAGGCCATGATCGCGCTCATTCAGGAACTGAAGCCGGAGGCGGTCGTCGCGCTGCACGCGCCGCTTGCCTGCATCGACGACCCGAACGACTCGGTCCTCGGTCGCTGGCTGGCCGCGCGCACCGGCCTGCCCTTGGTGGCGGACGTAGGGTATCCCACGCCCGGCTCGTTCGGCACTTGGGGTGCGGAACAGGGCCTCCCGGTCGTGACCTACGAGTTCGGGCAGACCACGCCTGATGGGGCAGCCACCGAGCACGTACCGGTCCTGCTCGGCCTCCTGACCCAACGGATCTAGACCGCCCATGGTACTCAACTTCATTTGGATCGGATTTTTCCTGGTCGCCTTCGGCGTGGCCGCAGTGAAGTTGCTCTTCCTAGGCGACACCGAAGTCTTCAGCGCCATGGTCACGGCCACGTTCGACATGTCCGAGACGGCGTTCGAGATCTCCATCGGCCTGACGGGCGTACTCACGTTGTGGCTCGGGCTCATGCGGGTTGGGGAAAAGGGCGGCATGATCGCAGTGCTGTCGAAGGTGGTACGTCCCTTCTTCCATCGGATCTTTCCCGAGATTCCCCGAGATCATCCGGTCCACGGTTCCATGGTGATGAACTTCGCCGCGAACATGCTGGGCTTGGACAATGCGGCTACGCCTCTTGGCCTCAAGGCCATGCAGGAGTTGCAGGAGTTGAACCCGAGCGACGACACAGCCTCGAACGCTCAGATCATGTTCCTGGTGCTGAACACGTCCGGGCTGACACTCATCCCGATCAGCGTCATGGTGTACCGTGCTCAGATGGGGGCCGCCAATCCGTCAGATGTGTTCCTCCCCATACTGATCACCACTTTCTTCTCCACGATGGCAGGACTGATTTCCGTGGCGGTCGTGCAGCGCATCAACCTATTCGACAAAGTTGTGATGGCGTATCTGGGCGGCCTCACAGCGTTCATCGCGGGCATCATCCTCTACTTCTCCAGGCTGCCGCAGGAGCAGGTCGCGAGCCTGTCCACGTTGATCGCCAACGTGCTGCTCTTCGGCGTCATCACTGTCTTCATCCTGATGGCTGCCGTGCGTCGCGTGAACGTCTACGAGGCCTTCATCGAAGGCGCCAAGGAAGGATTCCCTGTCGTCATCAAGATCATTCCCTACCTCGTCGCGATCCTGGTCGGCATCGGGGTGTTTAGGGCTTCTGGTGCCATGGACATGCTCGTGGCAGGCATCGGATGGGGCTTTGCGGCGGTCGGCATGAACACCGACTTCATTGAGGCGCTCCCCACGGCGCTGATGAAACCGCTGAGCGGGAGCGGTGCGCGAGGCATGATGGTGGACGCCATGCAGACGCACGGTGCGGACTCTTTCATCGGACGGCTGACCAGCACCTTCCAGGGATCCACGGACACGACCTTCTACATCATCGCGTTGTACTTCGGCTCCGTGTCGATCCGGAATACGCGCCACGCTGTGGTTTGCGGGTTGATTGCTGATGGGACCGCGATCGTGGCTGGGATTCTCGTGGGGTATTTGTTCTTCTATTAGGCGGCCGCGAGTGGGACGCTGGCAGCCTTCCGCTCTCTCGACCCCGCCCGGTAGTGCTACTTGTGCGAGTGTCGACGAGGATCTGAGATAGGTCGCGGGTAGGTCGACCCAACCCGCATGGAAGTCGGAGAGGTGGGGCGATAGAAATCGCTAGTCAGAATGCCTGCGCCCCGTGTGCCCGCCCCGCCCAAGGGACCCAACATTGTGCCCCTTTTTTCCGTGTCAGCGGACCGCCTACCGGGGTCGATCTTGCTAATGAGCAGATATCTGCCTATTAACCGATCATGCGAAGAAAACCCGGTGAATTGATTCCTCTGGAGATAGAGGTCCTGGAAGCCGCGATGGCTCTCCAACGGGAGGGCATCTTGGCCTTCCACGGTTATTCGCTCGCAAAGAGCATGAAGACGAGGTCGGATCGCCGGATGCTTACAGCGCACGGAACGCTCTATCGTGCCTTGCATCGATTGGCACGCGCAGATTTGCTCGAGGGGTTCTGGGAGGACCCCGGCGAGGCCGAGGGCGAAGGCCGCCCGCGTCGCAGGCTGTATCGACTCACTGGACTTGCGGCGCCTGCGGTCAACCGCGCGCGGGCGCGGCACCGCTCAAGCGGCGACTTCCCTTCTCTAGATGGCGGCCTGGAGATTCCATGAGCGGGGTCGTACGGATCGTCGTCAACGTGGCACGCGCCTGGGTGCGTTTCTACACGAGTCGCATGCCCCCGGAGTTGCGCGTGATTCGGCGCGCGGAGATCGATTCCGATCTATGGGCCCACCATAAGGATGCAGTAGAAGAAGGCTTACCCCCGTTGATCACCGCGCTTCAGATGTTGCTGCGAATCTGGCTCGGCGTTCTGGACGACCTGAGTTGGTGCGTCGAGGCCCGCCAACCGACACTAAGAGGAGGAATGACCCCGATGGTATTCTCACCAAGACAGGCGCGGTGGATGGGCATCTCCTCCGTCGCTGGCGGCGCGATTGCGCTGCTTATGTTCGGTATCGTCCCGATCCTAACGGACTACTTCGCGTCGGTCGGGATTCCGCTACCGCTCCCGACCCGCATCGTGATGGGTATGTCCGCGTCCCTGACTGCGTATTGGTGGGCCTACGCAGCAGTGGGCGTCGCCCTCTTCCTGATCGTCGGGCAGCTAAGCGGGAGTCTGCGGCACACCGTTCTCGCGAACGGCGACGGCGAACACAGCGCCGAGGCGGATACTGCGGCGGAGGCACGCCTCTCGAGGATTGAGCCAATCATGATCGTTAGGCTAGGCGTCGTGGTGGGTGCAATGGTCCTTTCCCTTTTCCTGCCGATCTTCGACGTGGTCAACGCAACAAAGTAGGACCCGCTTGTTGAGCGGCTCTCGGCCAACCAGCTGGCGCTTCGCGCCCCCCAGGTTGGGCGAACCCATATCGATCGTACAGTGCGCACGACTCGAATCGACGAGCTTGTTGCTGAGCTGATCCAACGAGACTCGACGCTCCTAGCACGAGCCACCCGGTAGGTAGACTTCTTGCTTGAAGGAGATCATGGATCTGCCTCGCATGATCTCCGCAAGTGGCACGACATCCTCTCCCGATACTCTCCGAATCGGATCGGAAAATTCCTGCCCGCCCACCCCGTTCATGCCAACCAGCGCGTCACACCTCCCAAGACCGTCCGCTGCACCTCGATCTCCTTGATACCATCGGGATCGACTTCGTGCGGGTCGGCGCCCAGCATGACCCAGTCGGCCAGCTTCCCCGCTGTGATGGAGCCCTTCTCGCCCTCCTCAAACGACGCGTAAGCACCGTTCATCGTGCAGATCCGTAGCGCTTGATCCACGGTGATCCGCTGACTCGGCCCCCACACGCGTCCCGCGAAGTCCTTCCGAGTAACCATGCTCTGGATCGCCATGAGCGGTTCGAACGGCCCTGGGGTCCAGTCCGAAGCGGGCGCCACCATGATGCCGTAGTCGAGGAAGGACTTGTGGGCGAACATCCACTCCATCTTCTCCGGCCCGTACTCGGGCCACTTGTTGCCGTGATAATGCGCGTAAGTGTAGAACGGAGCGGGGATGACCCGGCCGGCCGCGATGCGCTCGAGCAGCGAAGGGTTCACCAAGGAACAGTGCTCGATCCGGTGGCGAGGGTCCTCACGGGGCCACATCTGCTGGACGCGTTCGTAGGCGTTGAGCACCATGTCGATGGTGACGTCGCCGTTCGCGTGAATCGCCACCTGCCAACCGGCTCGGTGGGCTGTCTCGACCGCCGCGTGGATCTCGTCCTGCGACATGGTGAGGATGCCGTAGTCGTCGGGCCGGCCCTCGTACGGCGTGCTCATGCGCATGGTTCGCTCCGACGCGGAGCCGTCGGCCACGAATTTGACTGCCCCGATCTTGAGCATCGCGTCGCCCAGACCGGTCCGCACGCCGGCATCCCTCATGCCCTGATAGGTACCTGCATCCGGCATCACGCACGCGCGGTAGCCCAGTTCCCCGGCAAGATACGCATCCTGGTACGCTCGGAATCCAACCGCCGGTACGCCGGTCTCATGCACCGATGTGAGGCCCACCTGATTCATCAACTCGCTGATGCGCTTGATCGCCGCCTGACGCTGCTCGCGGCTCGACACCTCCGGCATGTGCCGAGCGACCAGGGAGGTGGCGTTCTCGGCCAGCTTGCCGGTCAGTTCGCCCCCGTCGCGGTAGATCTGGCCACCCTCGGGATCGCGTGTGGCCATGGTGATGCCCGCAATCGTAAGGGCTCGGGCGTTCACCACGGCCGTGTGCCCGCCTCGGTGGCCGACGTACACGGGATGATTGGGTACCGCCTCGTCGAGATCAGACCGGTGCAGGGGCCTCCCCTCACTGAGCTTCGTGTCGTCGTACATGAAGCCGATGACCCACTCGCCCGGAGGCGTCTCCCTTGCCCGCTGCGCCAAGGCGTCCTTGATTGCCGCTATGCTGCCGAGGTTGGTGTCCACGCTCACAAGGGCATCGAGGCCACCCCACGAGGGATGTGAATGCGCGTCGATGAATCCAGGTGTCACCGTCGCGCCCCCGGCGTCGATCACTTCCGTTGTCGACGACACGAGATTCATGATGTCGTCGGTGCTTCCCACCGCAACAAATCGGCCGTTCTTGGCGGCGAAGGCCTGGGCCGCGGGAAGGGCGTCGTCCATGGTCAGCACGTTGCCATTGATCAGGACCTGGTCCGCGCTCGACCCCATCGCACCGGCAGCGCTACCTGGCGCACAGGCTCCGGTACCAATCGCGGCGAGCGCAGCCGCTCCATAACCTAGGAACGCACCGCGGGTCACTTCGGACATGGGTCCTCTTCAGGGTCGGGAGATAGCTTCGCGCCGTGGACTTCTCGCGGACGAACGTAGGTCGGCGGGGGAGTACCCAACAGCAGCAGCCCTCGGCCCAGTACAAGCCCGACCTATCCGACGAGGGGCCGTACACGAGACGGGCGAGTCGAGACCTTCAGTGTCGCGTGCTCACGACCTGCACCCTTAACGTAACTCGCCTCTGGAGCGGCGGCCTGAGACGCGGTCTCCTCAAAGAAGCGCGACCGGTCAAGCGCTAAGGCGACTGCTGCCCCTCACGCTCGGCCAAGGCCCGAGCAACCCGCGGCCGGAGCTTGATCGGCAGATGTCGCAGGTGTGCCTCTAGGAGCCGCCTCGGGGTCAGTTCCTGATCGATGATGCGGGCGAGTTCATCTTCCCTCTTCCAGAGGAACTCAAGCGCGCTCGCTTCGAGGTCGAGCAAACGTTTCTCGACGGACTCGTTGAGCGCAATCTCCAGGCCGATGGTCCCGGTCGCATCCATCTTTCAGAGCGATTGCCGGTTCCCCGTGACGTGCTCCGTGAACGCACCGGCAGACCCGGCGTGCTCGATCGCCTGAGCTGCATCGACGATGCGGCGCTCGGAAGCCCCGCCGATATTTTGGTAGGCGAGAAGGCGCCGTAGCGCGTTCTCCGCCACGTCACCCTGGAGTGTGTACACCTTGTCCGGCGTCCATGGGTCGCAACGCTGGCACGGAACCCCGACACCGAACTCTCCATCTTCGCCTCGCAGCGGGTACACCCACCAGCCGAGGTCGTAGCGCAGCGCTTTAAGCTGACTGTGGCAATGCGGGCAGGTCTCCCGACCGTGCCACGCTGCCCAGCCGAAACGCCGCCACCGTAGAATGTCGGCAATCGGCGTGTCCTCCCAGTCGATCGCCACATCCCAGTCGGTGAGGCCGACGATATCGCCGAGGTACGCCATGGCTCCAAACGTGTAGGCCGTGACCTTGGAGCGGTGGCTCTCGTAGGAAGGCGCTTCCGTAACTCCCGACCGTACCGCCACCAGGCCTGCTCTACGAGGCCCGCCTATCCAATACGAATCAGGGTGAGGGGCGAAGCACTCAGCAGTGTAATGTTGGAGGTCTGCGTCAGCAGCTTGGCGTGATCGCGAGCGATTCTCTCCAGCTCGTAGAGGGCGGCCTCGCGCTCCTCGAGCGGGCACAGATTCCACCGGTTGAAACTCTCACAAACCACCCACAGTCGCCCCTGCAGCGGATCGTATGCGATCCGCCGCCCGCGCGGCATATGCGCGAGCTGACCGTTTTCCGGTAACGGCTTATGGCAAAAGAGACAGCGTGTGAACATCAGCCCACGGGGGGCCTGCACCGTCGTCATCGTCATAATCCCCTCCACCCCTCCATCCTAGCGCGACCTCACCCCGTGAAGCCGTAACCGCAACACCTACAACCCTAAAGTAACGAAAACGCGCGCAACCCCGACAGCTTCCGCTCATTCTACATACCCTCAGGAACCGCCGCGATGCACTCCACTTCAACGCGGGCGTTGAAGGCCAGGCCACTCGCCGCGAGCGCCGAACGCGCAGGCGGATCCGCGGGGAAGAACTCTTGGTACACCTCGTTGAACAAGGCAAAGTCCGCCATATCTGCCAAGAATACCGTGCACTTCACGACGTCCTCCCAGCCGGCGTTCGCCGCTTCAAGCACCGCACCCAGGTTCTCCATCGCGAGCCGGGCCTCAGGTTGAATGCCACCCTCGATCAACGTGGGCGGCGAAACGCCAGGGAGCGCTCCAATGGCACCCGAAAGGAAGATGAAGTCGCCGCTGCGAACCGCTGAGGAAAACACCGGCAGACGCATTACGCCCTCCGGTTGGATGATTTCTTTACGTGGGTTGGGTACCTCAACGGCCTCGCTGAACGGTACCCGGTCTGCCCGCTCCTCGATCGAGCAGGCCGTCACAGCCAACGAAAGGCTGCATGCTAGCAGTACCGACAACCGCATCCGTGCCAATGTCGTCATCTCAGTTTCCTCTCTCGTAGCGGATCTCGCCGCCAAGAATGGTAAGGTCTACCAGTGCGTTCGTGATTTCGGATTCCGGCACCGTCATGATGTCCGTGTCGAGGACAATGAGGTCGGCCAACTTGCCCACGGTAATGGAACCCTTCAGATCTTCTTCAAAGGCCGCGAAGGCGTTGTTGATCGTATAGCTCCTCAGCGCCTCCATGCGCGTCATCTTTTGTGCTGGGAAGAAGTCGTTGCCGCTGTGATCCTTGCGTATCACCGACGAGGCGAACGAAGCGACCGGCGAGATGTCCTCCACGGGAACGTCGGTCCCGTTGCCGATGACCACACCGGCATCCATGAACGAGCGCCACAGGTAGGCGCCGCTTTCCGCCCTTTCAGCGCCCAGACGGGCAAATACCCAAGGGGCATCAGATGTGGCGTGGACGCCTTGCATAGCCGCGATCACACCGAGGTCCGCAAAGCGCTGCACGTCATCGGGATGGACATGCTGGGCATGCTCGATGCGCCAGCGACGGTCGGCTCCGCCGGCGGCGCCGAAGGTGCGTTCGTAGATATCGAGGACGACACGGTTGGCGCGGTCGCCGATCGCATGGGTGTTGAGTTGGAACCCGGCTTCAAAGGCGATCTGTGCAGTTTCCTCAATGTCGTCGGGTTCTTCGACCGTAAGGCCGATCGTGGCCATGTCCGCGTACGCTTCTAGCATCCACGCACCGTGCGAGCCAAGCGCGCCGTCGATCTGCCGTTTGATGGCTCGAACAGTGAGGAAGTTATTCCCGTAGCCAATCATTCGATAATCGGCCAAACGGGCCCGCATGGACTCGTTGCTCTCGTTGCGCACCATGAGGTACAGTCGCACCGGCAGCTGTCCTTCGTCGGCGAGGCGCTTGAGGGCATCAATCGTCTCGAAGTTGGGTCCCGCGTCGTGGAACGTGGTCACACCCTTGGACAACGCTTCGCCGCCCGCCAGCTGAACTTGCTGCACAAATTCGTTCCAGCGCTCCGCTTCGGTGCGCGTCGCGCGCGACGCCGCCAGCACGTCGAATACCAGCGCGTCCGCGTTTTCTCGAAGCAGGCCTGTGGCGTCCCCTGACACGTCCCTTACGATCGTGCCACCCGGCGGGTTTGGCGTCTGCAAGTCGATGCCGGCCAACTCCATCGCGCGTCGATTCGCGTACGCAGCATGCCCGCTGGCATGCGCGAGAATCACAGGATTCTCCGGAGAGACGGCTGACAGTGTCGCATTCGTCGGCACGCCGTCTACCGCTCCTGCGGGCGTGCTCGACCACTTCTCCTGATGCCAGCCGTGGCCCTCGATCCAGGCTCCGGGCTCCGCCTCGGAGGCTGCCTCGCCGACCAGGGACACGATCTCTTCCCAACTGGAGGTATGCGTCAGGTCCAGAATCATCTTGGCCTGACCGAGCCGCACATAGTGGCCATGCCCCTCAATGAAACCAGGTAGCACCAGGCGGCCGCCCAGATCGACCACCCGAGTGGCCTCGCCGACGAACGCCTCCATCTCGGCATTCGTGCCCACGGCCATGACGCGGTCGCCGCGCACCGCAACGGCTTCAGCCTCCGGATGGGCTTCGTCGACGGTCACGACCTTGCCGTGGGTCAGCACCAGGTCCGCCATCTCACCGGGATCTGCGCATGCAACGACGGACACAATCAAAATCAGACAGGTGGCGCTGAGCGCCCTACGAGCTAGATCCAAGGGACCAACCTCCGGCAAGTTGTCAGGACAGCGGACAAGTTGGCATTGGGCCACGCGCAAAGCCACCGGCGTACTGTCCCAACATCCCACTAGCGCGCCGCCGGCACTCGGGTCGTAAGTTACCGCCCTTCCTCTTCACAGTGCGGTCGGAGATTTCACAAATGCACCAGCGTTCACTTCTCGCCGTCTTGGCCATCCTCGCCGCGGCCCCGGTTGCGGCCCAGGATCCGAAACAGGCCGTTGCGGACCACGTCATGGCCCATGCGACCGAGTACGAACAGATCGCCATGCAGATCTGGGATTTAGCCGAAGTCGGTTACATGGAGCATGAAAGTTCCGGGCTACTGCAAAACCGACTAGCCGCCGCCGGCTTCACGGTCACGGCTGGCCTCGCCGACATCCCCACGGCGTTCGTGGCCTCCTACGGCTCCGGCGAGCCCGTGATCGCGATTCTCGCGGAGTTCGATGCGCTACCCGGCATCACCCAGGACCGCACGCCTGAGCGCAATCCCATCGACTCCAAGCCAGCAGGTCACGCCTGCGGGCACCACCTCTTCGGGACGGGCTCTACGGCTGCAGCCCTCGCGGTGCGCGATTGGATGGAGTCCAGTGGACAGTCGGGCACGATTCGGCTGTATGGCACGCCCGCGGAAGAGGGTGGTGGCGGCAAAATCTACCTCGCGCGCGGAGGATTCTTCGATGATGTGGACGTGGTCCTCCACTGGCACGCCGGTGATGCGAACAGCGCCGACCCCACGTCGTCGCTCGCCAACATCTCGGCCAAGTTCCGCTTCCGCGGCATAAGCGCACATGCTGCCGGTGCGCCAGAACGGGGGCGTTCCGCGCTCGACGGCGTCGAAGCCATGAACCAGATGGTCAACATGATGCGCGAGCACGTGCCCCAGGCGACGCGCATCCATTACGTGACCACATATGGTGGTGCCGCCCCGAACGTCGTTCCCGACTTCGCGGAGGTGTACTACTACGTGCGCCATCCGGAGGCGGACCAAGTGCGTGAGCTCTTCGACCGCGTGATCGAAGCGGCTGCCGGCGCCGCCCTCGGGACGGAAACGCAGATGGAGTACGAGGTCATCAACGGCGTCTACAATTTGCTACCCAACGTGACCCTCGCCGAGATCATTCACGCAAACCTGACCGCGGTGGGTGGCGTCGAATACACCGAGGATGAGATGCGTTTCGCGCGGGTCGTCCGCCAATCGCTCCCTGAAGACGCTCGGCCGCTCGAGAGCGCGGCTCAGGTCAAACCGTTCGAACTCCTACTGGGAGCCCGATCGGGCGGCGGCTCCACCGACGTGGGCGACGTGAGTTGGAACGTCCCCACCGCAGGACTGCGAACCGCCACCTGGGTCCCGGGCACATCGTCGCACTCCTGGCAGGCTGTCGCGGCCGGCGGGACGTCCATCGGCACAAAGGGCATGCTCGTGGCTGCCAAAACGATCGCCCGCAGCGCCGTCGACCTCTTTCAGCAGCCGGACCTCATACGCCGGGCACGGGCCGAATTCGAGGAGCGCCGTGGCGCAGACTATTCGTACATCTCGCTCGTGGGAGATCGACCACCCCCGCTCGACTACCGCAGCAATCCCGGCGGCTGAGGGCGAGAGGTGAACTCGCGGACCGCAGCAATCCCGGCGGCTGAGGGCGAGAGGTGAACTCGCGGACCGCACGCGGAATCCGGATCGTACGGCGACGTGCGGCACTGACCGCCATCGCGCTCGTCGTTGGCTGTTCGCCCCAAGAGAACACCCGCGGCTGGGAGTGCATCGCTCCTGCAAACGCCGGAGGCGGCTGGGACCTCACCTGCCGCTCGGTCGCGCGCGTCCTCCAGGACCTCGACCTGTCTCCGGGGCTGGTGCGTACCACCAATCTTCCGGGCGCCGGTGGCGGCGTGGCCTTCGCCCGCACCGTCGCTCAGCGCAGCGATGACCCTTCATTGTTGGTGGCCGCCTCGCCGTCGACCACGCTGCGACTCGCCCAAAAACAATACGGTCCACTCGCGGTCGACGACGTGCGCTGGGTCGGCGCGTTGGGTGCGGAGTTCGGCGTTCTCGCCGTAGCCGCGGACTCGCCCTGGAACGACCTGGGCGATCTCTTGGCGGCGCTGCGCTCGGACCCGACGTCGGTCGTGGTTTCTGGGGGAAGCGCCGTGGCGGGCCAGGACCACATGAAGGTGCTGCTGTTGGCACACCGATCCGGCATCAACCCCCGCTCGATACGGTACGTGCCCTTCGACGGGGGCGGCGAGGCAATGACTGCGCTCTTGGGTGGCTTCGTGCACGTTTTTTCTGGGGAAGGCTCCGAGGTCGAGGGCCAGGTCGCCGCGGGCCGCCTCAAGGTCCTGACGATCTTGGCTCCGGAGCGCGTGAGCGGTCCGCTTCGCGACGTCCCCACCGCGCTCGAGTCGGGCGTGGACGTCACCTGGGTGACTTGGCGTGGATTCTACGTACCGGGCTCGATCGACGACGCAACGTATGACCGATGGGTCGACGTGCTGAGGCAGGTCGGTTCTTCGCCGGAGTGGGAGGTGGCCCGCCGGGCCAATCGCCTCGATCCCTTCTTCGTTGTCGGCGCCGACTTTGAAGCCCTCGTGAAGCAGCAGGTGGCGGACTTCGAAGAAATGTCCCGAGAGATCGGGCTCATACGATGAACCAGACCACTGAGACCAGCCCTCGGCCCCTCAGCGCCCGCATTGGGGGCGGCATACTGCTCACCGCTGCGATCGCGATCGCCGTGGAGGCGTCCACATTCGAAGTGGCGTTCCTCACCGACCCTGTCGGACCGAAGGCGCTTCCCCTTCTGGTTGCCGCGATCTTGGCGGCGGGTGGGCTAGCCCAGCTATTTCGGCCCGACATCGACGTCGCCTGGCCTGAAAGCGCAGTCCTAACACGGATGGCGGGGGCAGCCGGGTCGTTCGTCGGGTACGCCGTTGTCCTGCCCTACGTGGGCTTCTTCTTGTCGACGACTGCGGTCGTCACGGCTCTGTCGCTGCTCTACGGCGGCCCGCCCCTGAAGGGAACACTGGCTGCCGCCGCCCTCTCCGGCGCGCTGTGGCTGCTCTTCGTTTCGGTACTCGGGCTCCCTCTTCCGATCGGGGATTTATGGATGCGCTAACGCACCTGATCTCCGGCTTCGCGATCGCGCTGCAGCCGCTCAATCTTGGGCTGGCTTTCGTCGGGGTTTTTGTAGGCACGTTCGTGGGCATGCTTCCCGGCATTGGGCCCATCAATGCGATCGCGATCCTGATTCCCGTGACGTTCGCGGCAGGGCTGCCGCCTGAGTCGGCCCTCATCCTCCTGACGGGCATCTACTACGGATCTCAATACGGGAACTCGATCAGTACGATCCTGCTGAACGTGCCAGGCACCGCCTCCGCAGTGGTCACCGCCATTGATGGCCACGCGATGACCAAAGCGGGCCGGGGCGGCCCCGCGCTCGCCATGTCTGCGATCGCCTCGTTCTTCGGCGGCACGGTGTCGATCTTTGCGCTGGTGCTCTTCGCCCCCGTGCTCGCCGGGTGGGCCATTCGCTTCGGACCCGCAGAATACTTCGCGCTCATGGTATTCGCGTTTTCGGCGTTGTCGAGCTTTTCGGGCGGCAGCCTCATGCGGGGCCTCGCGGCGACCGCGTTCGGCCTGTTCCTGGCGACCGTCGGCCTAGATCCGAACAGCGCCATCCCCCGCTTCACTTTTGGTTCTCTGCAGCTACTAGATGGCATGGACTTCGTTGTGGTCACCATCGGGCTCTTTGCTGTCAGCGAGGTCATTCAACTCTTGGAGGACACGGAGGGCGGGCAGGCGGCGGCCGTCGGCTACGGTCGGGTCATGATCAGTGCCAAGGAGTTCGCCGAGACCGGCTGGACCATGGTGCGCGGCAGTGTGATCGGATTCCTCGTCGGCGTGCTCCCTGGCGCGGGCGGCACCATCGCTTCGTTCCTCGCCTATAGCACGGAAGAACGCATCAACGGCGCCAATGGGACGTTCGGCGAAGGCGACATTCGCGGCGTCGCGGCTCCAGAAGCGGCCAACAACGCCGCCGCCAACGGGGCCATGATTCCGCTTCTCACGCTCGGCGTCCCAGGCAGCGGCACCACGGCCGTTCTGCTGGGTGCGATGCTCGGGCTTGGCGTCACGCCTGGCCCTCTTCTCATCACGGAGCAGCCGGACCTGTTCTGGGGGCTGGCCGCCTCCATGTACATCGGCAACATCTTCTTGTTGATGCTCAACTTGCCGCTGGTGGGCTTCTTCGTGAAGGCGCTCACGCTGCCGCGCTGGTTTCTGATTCCTGGGGTCGCGGCATTGGCGTTTGTCGCGGTCTACGCGGTCAACGGAAGTAGCTTCGACCTTGTCATGATGACGGGCTTCGGCGTCGTCGGATACCTGATGCGCAAGTTCTCGTTTCCGCTTGCACCGGTCATCCTGGGGCTGGTGCTCGGCCCGCTCATGGAGAAGAGCCTGAGACGCGCCATGGCCCTTTCCGGTGGAGATTGGCGGATACTCTTCGACTCTCCCATCGCAATCACGCTGTGGGTCCTCGCGCTCGCGAGCTTGCTGGCCCCCGCCCTGATCGCACGCAAAGGCGTCCCCGCGGAGTGACCATGGATCGCCGGCATTTCGCGAGGCTCAGCGCCGTCGCCATGGGAGGCCTAACCCTCCCGGGCGAACTTGCCGCCATAGTCGCCGGGTGGGCACTCCCGGGCGGACTCAAGGGCGAATACGCATGGTCGGGCCTTCCGCCAGGAGCGCCCACTGCGTTGGACGCCGGCACCGCCGCCGGTCAGGCCCTCGCGGTGAACGCTGCCCGCCTCGGCGAGCACATGCGTACCCTCTCGACCTTCGGCCGTAACGCATCGGGCGGTATCGACCGGGTGGCATTCAGTGACGCCAACATCGACGCACTCGATTGGGTGTCCGGGCTACTCGCCGAGGCTGGATTCTCTCCCGAAATCGACTTCGCGGGCAACCTAATGGCCCGCAGGCCCGGGCTGGACAGTGACTTGCCGCCACTCATGTTCGGCTCGCACATCGACTCGGTACCGGGCGGCGGCAACTTTGATGGCCAGGTCGGTTCAATGGGGGCGCTCGAGGTGGCGACCACGCTCGCTGCGGCTGGGCACAACACACGACATCCCCTCACGGTTGCGATCTTTTCCAACGAAGAGGGCGGCAAGACCGGAAGTCGGGCCCTCGCGGGCGAAGTCGAACGGTTTGAGCTCGACATCGCCACGGCCTCCGGCTTCACCATCGGCGAAGGTCTTCGGCGCATCGGCGGTAACCCCGAGCGCCTGAACGACGCACGCCTCGCGCCTGGCTCCATCGCCGCTTTCCTTGAACTGCACGTCGAGCAGGGCGGCGTCATGGACAGCGACGGAATCGACATCGGCGTGGTGGAGGGCATCGTCGGCATCATGCGCTGGAACGTGACCGTCGAGGGCGAAACCAACCATGCGGGCACCACCCCAATGGACAGGCGCCGCGACGCGATGGTCGGGGCAGCGCGCTTTGTTGATGTGGCCCATCGCACGACCCGCGCGATTCCCGGACGCCAGGTGGCGACGGTGGGCAGCCTCCAAGCCGAGCCCGGCGCCCCCAACGTGATCCCCGGACGGGTGACGCTCACCCTCGAAATTCGAGACTTGAGCATGGAGGGTATCGAGCGCACCTTCGACGCCATTCGCGAACAGGCCGAGCCCATGGCAGAAGAGGCCGGTGTGAGTCTCTCGTATGATCGCTTCTACACGAGCCGGGCCGCCCCCACGGAGCCGAGGATCAGGGATCTCATCGAGGCGTCGGCGCACGACCTAGCGTTGGTCGCCCGACGCATGCCGTCCGGCGCAGGGCACGACGCCCAGAGTATCGCCTTGCTCGCGCCTGTGGGCATGATCTTCGTGCCCTCTGTGCGGGGCATCAGTCACGCGCCGGAAGAGCACACTGAGGAGGCCGACGTAGTGAATGGGGCCAACGTACTCCTCCGCACGCTGCTCTCGCTCGACCAGGCCTAGGCGGCGACCGCACCGCCCGGGAAGGTCAAAGGCCCGCGTCACCTCGCCGCGCCGCGCATCCCGTAAGACGCTTTTTAGCTAGTACTTACGACGGCCGCAGGGCCCGGACCACCACATGCGGATGCAGGTAGCCCTGGTCCACACGGAGCACTTCGACTGACTCAAAGCCGACCGCGGCAGCGGCCTCGGCCAGCGCCTCAACGGGTTGGAAATGCAGGCGGTCCCCATGCGTCAGATTCACCAGTCGCACCGAGATCATCTCCTGCAACCGGCTTGGAATAACCTTCCACGCTGGCTGGGTATCGAGCTCCTTCACGACAAGCCTCCCTCCCGGATTCAGAACCCTCAGGCACTCGCGCAGCACCCGTTGTTTGTCGGCGTCAGACATGAGGTAGAGCACATCGAGAATGGTGACGCAGTCGAAGGGCCCATCAGGCAAGCTCAGCGCGTCACCTTGGTGCAACGCGTTGAACGCCACACCGCAGGCGGCAGCCATGGCAAGCTTCCTGGGGTCCGGATCGACGCCTTCGAGTCCCAGTTGGGGCCGCTCGAGGCATCCGCGTGACCGCGAGAGAAAAAGGTGAGTACGAGGAGTTGGTACGGGCGGTCGCATCGCTTGAGGCTGGGCCCCACATCTTGGCTTTCCCAGACAGCCCGGAGGTGTATTTCCTCACGGGGAAGTCGAACCCGACGCGCACGTTCTTCGACTTCTTCGAGGATCCAGCAGGTCGCTCCGAGCAAGTCCTGAACCTCGTGAACGACCTCAGCCTAAGCGTCGTGGTGGTGAACCGCGCGCCCCAGTTTTCGGAGCCGCCCGATGACGCGCTACTGGAAAGCCTAAGGGAGCGGCTGGGCTTCATCCGCGACGTCGGGCGCTTCCGGATTTACTGGAAGGGCCCGACGTAACAGTTCGTCTCTAGGCGATGTTGGCGGCGGTCGGGTCCTCGACCCTTTGCAGCAACGTCAGCCCCAAGATGAAGAGCACACTGATCGCGGCCACCGCCAGACGCTGGTTTCCACCTGTGGCGTAGGCAATAGAACCAAAAATGAGCGGCCCAAAGATCGACGAAGATTTCCCGCACAGCGCGTAGAAGCCGAACATCTCGGCTTCCTTACCCGCGGGAATCAGGCGTGCCATGAACGCGCGGCTCGCGGCCTGAACAGATCCCAGCCCGAAACCTGCCAGCATCGCCAAGGCGCCAAACCAGATCTTGGAGTCTGGAATGAAGTAGATACTCACCGCCACAAACGTCCACATCACCAAGACACCATCCAGGACCTTTTTCGGCCCCAGGCGGTCGGTGGCGTTCGCGAGCGAAAACGCGCCGATCAGCGCAGCGACCTGAAGCGCGACATACAGATAGATGAGCTCGTCCCGGGAGAATCCAAATGAAGTGCTCGCCACAGTACTCGACATGTAGATCGCGGTCAGCACCCCATCGATGTAGAAGAAGAAGGCGATGAGGAAGTTGCGAAGGTTCTTCGCGCGCAGGACCTCTCCCAAGATCTCCCGGAAGCTGGTGACCCCCCAGACGGCGGCCCTCCCGACAGACAGGTCGCCCGCCTTGTCCTTCGGCAGGTACATGAAGGAGGGGATCGAGAAGATGATAAAGAACAACGCCACCATGACCCACACGAGATCCATGTTGGTGGCGATCAAGGGTATCGCAAACAAAAGGCCGAGCGCAGAACTCACGTAGCCGATGCCGAAGCCCAGACCCGAAACCCAGCCTTGCTTGTCGCGTGGCGCGATTTCGGGGAGGTAGGCGTTGTAGAAGACCAGGCAGCCCTCAAAGCCCACATTCGCGAACACAAAAAGAGCGAAGCCCCACGCGACCATGCCAGGACCGAGCGTGGTGAACAGCGCGACACCTGTCACACACATCGCTACGTAGAACGCCATCAACCGCTTGCGTACGCCGGCTCTGTCGGAGATCGCACCGAGGACCGGTGAACTCAACGCCACGATAAGCGCCGACAGCGCGACAGCCCGACCCCACCACAGGTCGCCCAAGCTGTCCGCGTTACCCACCACCGTGTTGATATAGAAGACCTGGAAGACGACGCTGACGACAACCGCCGGGTAAACCGAGTTGGCGAAATCGAAGAGAGCCCAAGCGCCAACCTGCTTCCTGTTCATGCAAATACTCCCCGGGGAGACGTACGGTCGCCTCGACGGTAGCCCCACTGAGGCGAGTCCGTAAAGTCGTCATTGCACGTAGCGCGCAGAAGGGGCCCTCGAAGCAACGACTCGGTCGGCTTTTCCGTGCCCGGTTGCGCCCGTCCGAGTGCTCCGCGAATCTCAGAAATTCGGACGTTGATTCTCGTCTAACCCCTGATCTTGATCATGAACCGACTCATCGGAAAGCGCGTTCTAATTACGGGTGCATCCGCTGGAATCGGAGAGGCGTGCGCGCGCGCCTTCGCCGCCCAAGGTGCCCATCTCCTCCTCTCCGCGCGTCGCGTTGAACGGGTGCAAGAACTCGGCGCCGACCTGGCCGACCACTACGGTGTTGAGGTGCACACCGCGGCCCTCGACGTGACTGACTCCGGGGCGGTCACGGCATACGTGGACGGCCTCAGGACCGAAGACCTGCTTCCCGACATCCTCGTGAACAACGCGGGCAAGGCTAAAGGGCTCGACAAATTCCACGAAGGATCACTCGAGGACTTTGAAGACATGATCGACACGAACGTGAAGGGACTGCTCTATATGTCCCGTGCCATCCTTCCGCACATGGTGTCCAAAGACGCTGGTCACGTGATTCACATCGGCAGCATCGCCGGGCGCTGGGTGTATCCGAAAGGCGCTGTCTACAATGCCACGAAGTTTGCCGTGTGGGCGCTCAACGAAGGAATGAACATCGACCTCGCCGGCACGTCAGTCAGGGTCTCAAGCGTTGACCCCGGGCTCACCGAGACCGAGTTCAGCGAGGTGCGTTTCCACGGCGATAGCGAGCGCGCCGAGAAGGTCTACTCAGACACCAAACCACTCCTCGCCGAGGACATCGCAGACGCAGTCATCTACGTGGCCAACACCCCCGAACACGTCGACATCATCAATCTTGTCATCATGCCGACTGTCCAGCGCCACGCCATGGTGCTGCACCGAGGGGAGTAATCCGTCGGGGAACCCGATAGGAATTACCGTGTGGTCCGCTAGCTTCCGCTATGACAGCGAAGGCCTCACCCTACATCATCGTTTTTACCCTCTGGCTGCTGGTATTCTCTTCGGCAGGGCAGACGATGATCATCTCCCCGATCCTACCCCAGATCGGCGACGAGCTGGCGATTCGGGACGCCGTGCTGGGCACGCTCGTATCCGCGTATTCACTCATGGTCGGGCTGTTCGCGATCCTCTCTGGACCGGTGTCCGACAAGTTCGGACGCAAGCGAATCCTGCTCCTGGGTTGCGCGACCATGACCGTGGCGCTGGGGCTGCACGGGTTTGTCGACAGCTACGTATCCTTTCTCGCCGTGCGTGTATTCGCGGGCATGGCCGGGGGAATGTTAAGCGGAGCGGCGGTCTCCTACATCGGCGACTACTTCCCCTACGAGCGGCGTGGCTGGGCGACCGGCTGGGTCATGAGCGGCGCGGCGTTCGGTCAGATCATCGGGATCCCCATGGGTATCGTGATGGCGGAACGGTGGGGCTTTCGGTCGCCGTTTTATCTCTTCGGCGTCACGATGGCCGCGACAGTCTTTCTGATCCTGTTCAAGATTCCCCAGCCGGATGTGGTTCGATCGAAAGAGCCACTCACCATCAAGAAGGCCGCGGCCGACTACGTGGACATGTTGCGGCGCCCCGAGGTCGCATGGGCCGCCGTGGCTTACTTCATGTTGTTCCTCTCCGTTTCCCTGTTCGTGATCTACCTGCCGACCTGGCTTGAGCGTGAACTCGGCGCCTCTGGGGACCAGATCGCGCTGATGTTCCTGGTCGGTGGTGTCGCCAACGTCGTCACCGGTCCTCAGGCAGGAAAACTCTCGGACAGGATCGGACGAAAAGGGATCATTCTGCTTGCCTGTATTGGGTTGTCCATCGTGATGGTGCTGACCGTCCCACTGGTCACCAGCATGGCCTCCGCGTACGTGCTCTTCTTCATCACGATGATCCTAGTCGCGATGAGGATCAGTCCGTTCTCGGCCTTGCTCACATCCCTGGTGAAGGACGAACGTCGCGGCTCGCTGATGAGCCTCGCGGTGGCGCTGGGTCAGATCGGGTTCGCCGTCGGGGGGGCAATCGCAGGCCCGCTTTTCGCGAACGTGGGATTCCAGGCGAATACCCTACTCGGCGCGGTCGCCGTGCTCGCCATGGGGTTGATCGTTTGGTTCTTTGTTCCCGAGCCCGCACGGACGACGTAGCAGGATTCACACTGTCTCACGGCGAACCGTGGCGGTCATTCGCCACCCTACCCCTGTTGCGGCCAAAGCGTCCCCTTATCTTTTCAGGCCCCACATCAATCATTCAGCAACCCGCCGTGGCGTGAGGACAGCTCTTGAGTCCGGACCCAAAAAAGACACATAGAGTCCTATTTGTTGAAGACGCCTTCGACCAAGCACTTTTGGTTAAGGCGTTCTTGGGGAGCGCGAGCGATTTTGACGTCACGCACAGTCAAGACGGCGATCAAGCCGTGAACTTGCTGGCCTCTGAAGATTGGGACCTCCTGATCACGGACCTCAACCTGCCTGGGAAAGACGGCTTCGAGGTGATCCGCATTGCCCGGGAGAAGAGGGCCAATCTCCCGATTATGGTCACCACCGGTTATACGGCTGCGGAGTTTCAGGAGCAGGCATTCCGTGCTGGGGCCAACGATCTCCTGACGAAACCCCTCGCCAAGGAGGAGTTCCTCGAGCACGTCGCTGCACTCCTGGGCGGCGGCACTACCCAAGCTGTCTCGACCACAATCCTCGCGATTGGGGGCCTGGTGGGCGATGTCCCCATGGGCTGTGGCGGTACGCTGATGCAGGCCGCAGCGGAGGGGACAACGGTCGTCGTGCTCCCCCTGAGTCGGGACGAATTGGATCCCTCGGACTCCGCTCTTCCTGCGGCCAAGAAGGTCAGCGAACTCATGGGACTGCGACTGGTGATCGACAAAGCAGCCCTGAGTGACACGCGCCGGCGCATGGCGGTCATGGAGAAGGCGATTTCTGACCTCAAGCCGAGTATCATGTACGTGCCAGCCATGGACGACGACCATCCGGCTCGTATGGAAGCATTTAGGGTCGCACAGGCCGCGTCGCCTTCGGTGGAGACCATCCTAGGCTACCAAACCGCGACGACGGGCCTAGACTTCAAACCCACCCACTTCGTCGAGATCGGACGCCAAATGGCGCTGAAGATGGAAGCACTCGCCACCTTTGGCGCGGTAGGATCTGGTCGCATGGACCTTACGCCCGCGATGGCCCAAGCCTATGCTCGATACTGGGGCCGGTACCGCCGCTTCATGGAAGTAGAGGCCTTTGAGGTCATTAAGGGAAAGATCTAACATGCACCTCGAGTTCGAACGAGACATCATGGAGATCCAGGCCCAGATCGACAAACTGCTCGACTTGGCCTCCCGCAAAGGGATCGATGTATCCAATGAGGTCGTCGTGCTCCAGGGCAAACTCAGGGAGTTGAAGTCGCAGACGTACGACAACCTCTCTCCTATTGAGCAGGTTCAAGTCGCACGGCATCCGAAGCGCCCCTACACGTTGGATTACGTTGAGCGCGCCTTCACCGACTGGATCGAATTACACGGCGATCGTTCGTTCCGGGACGACGGCGCAATGGTTGGCGGTTGGGCGAGACTCCGAGGTCGCACCGTGATGATCGTTGGCCAGCAGAAGGGCCGCAATATGAAGGAAAATCTGAGCCGCAATTTTGGAATGCCGCACCCCGAGGGCTACCGAAAAGCCCTTCGACTCATGCAGCAGGCTGAAAAATTCGGCCGCCCGGTCATCACGTTTATCGACACGATCGGGGCGTACCCGGGCATCGGCGCAGAAGAGAGGGGAATCGGGCAGGCCATCGCGTTCAATCTGCGCGAGATGTCGCGCCTGCGGGTCCCCATCGTGTCCGCCGTGCTGGGTGAGGGGATGTCCGGAGGTGCCCTCGGCATCGGTGTAACGGATCGCATTCTCATGCTTGAGCACTCGATCTATTCGGTGATCTCTCCCGAGGGGTGTGCCGCAATCTTGTGGCGCTCGGCGGAGCACCGAGAGAAGGCCGCGACCGCGCTTCGCCTGACGGCCAAGGACCTCTTCGAACAGGGCGTGTGCGACGAAATCGTCCCTGAACCAGAGGGCGGCGCCCACACCGACTGGGATCTGGCTGCGGCCAACGTCGGCGACGCATTGGATCGTGTACTCGGAGAACTCTCGGCACTCTCGGTCGATAAGCTGCTCGAGGGTCGCTGGGCGAAGTACGAAGCGATCGGCGCCTGGCGAGAAGCGTAGCACTACGGTATGTCGGGCTTCGCGGAGGTCAGCTTTAAGGGTACGCGCAAGGCGTATTACGGGTACGCCGGCGTTGAACTGCTGCCGGGACAGCACGTCATCGTGGAGGCCGACCGAGGGGAAGACCTCGGTGAGGTGACCGCCACAGGCGTGATCGCCGAACGCAAGTGTTCATCGGCGAGCGACGGCTGTGCCACACCCGCCCCGGAAAAGAAGATCGTCCGCGTGGCGAACACGGACGAGATCACGGGTCTCGAGACCCTGCGCACGGACGAGGTCAGAGTTCGCTCTGAGACGCGCGCGCTGGTCGCGAAGCACAAGCTGAAAATGAAGGTGACCGAGGCCGAGTGGCAGTTCGATCGCAACAAGCTGATCGTGTATTTCACCGCCGAGAAAAGGGTCGACTTCCGGGAGCTCGTGCGCGATTTGGCACACACGTTCCGGGCTCGAATCGAACTCAAACAGATCGGTGTCCGAGATGAGGCCGCGCTGATTGGTGGAGTGGGGCGCTGCGGTCGGGAGTTGTGCAGCTCGACCTGGCTCCCTGAACTCAAGCCGGTCAGCCTCCAGCTCGCAAAAGACCAACGGCTCTCGCTTAATCCGTCGCAGATCAGTGGATGCTGCGGTCGTTTGATGTGCTGTCTCATGTATGAGCATCGAACCTATGTGGAGGCTCGCCGCCGGTTCCCGCGCGAAGGCAAGACGATTCACACGATCCAGGGTGAGGAACTCGTCGTCCACATCGACATCTGGCGAGACACGGTTTCCCTGAGAGGAAATGATGGGGAGCGGCGCTCGCTGACCCTGGAAGAACTGAAGGCCGAGGTCGGCCAGAGGCAGAAAGACCCGTCGTGAGCACGAACCGTCGCTACCTGACCACGCCGATCTACTACGCGTCCGGCGACCCACATATCGGCCACGCGTATACGACGATTCTCTCCGATGTGTTGGCCCGTTTCTGGCGGCAGGACGGCGAAGAGGTGCTGTTTCTCACCGGCACGGACGAGCACGGGCCGAAGATCGAGGACGAGGCCGCCAAACGAAATACGACGCCGCTTGAGCTGTGTGACGAAATGGCAGGCCGCTTCGCAGCGGCGTGGGACATACTGGCGATTTCACACGACCGCTTCATACGCACGACGGAAGAGGAGCACAAAGCCGTCGTGACCGCGTTCATTCAACGCCTGTGGGACCGTGGCCAGATCTACGAGGGCCAGTACTCGGGCTGGTACTGTGTCCACGAAGAACGCTACTGGACCGAGAAGGACCTTGGGCCTGACAACAGCTGCCCGGACTGCAAGCGACCCGTGCAGCATCTTGAAGAGACGAACTATTTCTTCAAAATGAGCGAGTACCAAGGCCAGCTTCTCGCGCACATCGAGGCAAATCCGAATTGGATCGTTCCCGAAGAGCGCCGCAACGAGATCGTTGGTTTCTTGCAGCAGCCGCTCGGCGATCTGTCGATCTCCCGCCCGAAGTCCAGAGTGTCCTGGGGCATCACGCTCCCGTTCGACGAAGACCATGTCGCCTACGTTTGGGTGGATGCCCTCATCAACTACCTGACGGCTTCAGGCGCCATCGATCCATCACAAGAAAGCGGAGCCCAAGGTTTCGATGACGTGAGCGGATCCTGGTGGCCGTGCGACCTTCACTTAGTGGGCAAGGACATCATCACCACGCACGCCGTATATTGGCCAACGCTCCTGATGGGTGTTGGGCTCCCCCTGCCTCGCCAGATCTTGGCGCATGGCTGGTGGGTGGTCGGCGACACGAAGATGTCCAAGTCGCTCGGTAATGTGATCGACCCGCTGGCGCTCAGCGACGAATTCGGCACCGACGCGGTTCGTTGGTATCTGCTTCGCGAGATGCCGACCGGCTCGGACGCCTCCTACACCACCGAGCGGTTCATGACCCGCTACGATGAACTCGCGAATATCCTCGGCAATTTGGCTTCCCGCGCAATCGCGATGATCGGCAAGTACCGAGACGGTGTCGTGCCCAACGCCGCTGGTACGGGTCTACTCGCGGAGACCGAGGCGACCTTCGCTACCGCGCGCGACGCCATGTCCCGCTATCGGGTCCACGAGGCGCTCGCGGCTGCGATGGAGCTAGCCCGGGCCGCCAACGGCTATGTGGAGGAGCGGCAGCCGTGGTCGCAGGCGAAGGATCCTGAGGGATCTGATGCCCTGGACGAGACCCTCGCGACGCTCGCAAGGGTCCTCGCTGCACTGTGCGCGCTCTTCCAGCCGGTAGCCCCAGCAAAGATGGTCGACTTGGCCGCGCGTCTCGGATTGGACGGGGTCCCGACCCTCGACGGAGCACTGGCTCTGGCGATGACAGGACGATCTGTACGGAAGGGAGAGCCTCTATTCCCGCGCATCCAGCAGACTCGGGAACAGGTTCAAGGTTGACGGTCCCTTCCGGCCCCGCCTATTGTTTAACGCTATGAATTATAACCAAACCGCCGCGGCCCCCTTTCACAAAGGGGCCCGATGACCGGAGACCGGTGGACTTTCCTCGTCGTACGTGGCGAAGACAGTCCGGTCAGACAGTATTCTCTGTCGTCGAGAATGCTCCGTGCCCTCGTTGGCGGGGGGTCCGTGTTGGCGCTCGTCCTCGTGACATCTGCCCTCACGGTCGGCGTTGACGGGTACTCGCGCATTCGGGCCGAGAAGCTGGAAGCCCGCAACGCGGCACTCCAGACTGAACTCGCACGTTTCCAAGGTCGTATTGATGGTATCGAGTCCACCATCGATGCCGTGGCGAAGAACGACGCCCGCTTCCGAAGCATCGCGGGCCTCGAGTCGATCGATCCAGAAGTGCTACAAGTGGGCGTCGGCGGACCTGGGCTAGGGTCACCCGATACCTACCCACTTTGGCCCATCGACTCTATTGCCTCGAAGACGGCCTTCGCGGTGTCCTACGACCTGAATGCGCTTGAGCGCCGTGCAAACCTCCTCTCCGCGAGCCTGAACGAAGCCACTGACTCCGTGTTGGCGCACCGTGACCTCATGGAGTCGACGCCTTCGATTCTGCCGACAGTCGGGTGGCTGAGCAGCAGCTTCTCGGCCTCGCGTATGCACCCGATTCACAACCGAGCGCTCCCGCACGAAGGGATGGACATCTCAGCCACCAAGGGGACCTCGATCTTCGCGGCTGCCAAGGGACGGGTAGTACGCTCCGGATGGGTCGTCGGCTACGGCCTGACCATCGAGATTGATCATGGGTTCGGCTACACCACCCTCTATGGCCATGCGTCAAAGCTGGTATCACAAAGGGGTCAGGAAGTGCAGCGGGGCGACGTCATCGCACAGGTCGGGAGCACCGGTATCGCCACGTCGGCTCACCTGCACTACGAGGTGCGAGTGAACGGGGTCGCACAGAATCCGGCGAACTTCATCCTGCCTGAGACGGTACGATATTAGAAGGCCGTTGAAGATGGCTCGCAGTACTGGCGCCTTCGGGCGCCTTTTCTTTTCCCCCTGGCCGAGCGCTGTGCTCCGAGCCCTATGCCCCGAGCCCTGATCATCGCGAACGTCTTGATGCTGCTCCCGCTCGCGGTCGTGGCCCAGGACACCTCGGCATTCCGGCCAGACACGGTTGTGCACGCGCCCGACGGGCCCCGGATCGTCATGCTGGGCAGCCGGTCCGGAGGGGTTGCCGCGTTACGGCTCTCCGTCCCCCTCATCGCACACCCTGCGGAGGCCGGCGCCGGAGCGCTGTTGGCGGCCCTCGCCGAGGAGTGAATGGTGGGTGCGGCACGACAGGTGGGGGGGCCGTCGCGTCTCGCACGCCTTGGGGCATCGCCTACCGTGTGGAAGGGGCCGAGATCGACATTGAGTACCTCGCATACGTGCTCCGCCTCGCCGTAGAAGATCCCACCACATCCCCACACGATTTCGCACTGGGGCGGGACCGACTCGCGATGGACTTGGAACGGCAGACGGAATCGCCGGCAGCCCGGCTTCTGTCCCGTCTGCGTGAGGCCGCGGCACCCGACCGTCCCCCCCATAGAGGGATCCCGGGGCAGCCTCTCCATGCTCGACCAAACCCTCCTCCGGGAAGTCTGGAGCCGCAGTCACCGGCCCCAGCTCATGACCATTGTCGTGGAGTCGTCGATTGAGCTAGAAGTTTTGCTGGCATCGCTGGACCGGATGGGTACTCGAGGAGAAGCCTCCGTGGGCATCGAAGGACTACCGGCCCCCACCGAGCCTAATTCACGACCTCCTCCGGTCCTGCGTGCCTGGTAAGGCGAAGCCTGGGTCGACGCATCGACATTGAACCCGCATGCGGCCGTCGCGGCGAGGCTGCTATCTGCACAGCTCGAGGCCGGGAGTCTTGAAATGGAAATGGGTTTGCGTCTGTGGGAGATGGCCGACCGATCCGTTCTCGCCATCACGGGCACGTCATACACTCGCCAGGCCACCCGAATGAAGCACGCCGTGGCCGCTGCCGTGAATGCGGCAAAAGCGGCTCTGGACGAGGGCTCCCTGGCGACCGCTGTGGCAGAGATCGAACTGCGTTATCGGCTCGATGCCGGCACGCCCGGGGGGCTCGTGGAACAGGTCGGGCGAGCGCTCGATGCCACCGACAGCGTGCTCGGAGCAGTGGACTACCTCACCGCACTTCGTGCAATCACCGTCAGCAGTATGACCGCGTACTTCGAGCGCCTGACGGGACCACTCGTGGTGGAGTTTGCTCCATAAGGCGGGCCCCAAGTGACGGGGCTTCCTTGGCCGAACCTGGGGTGGAGCGCTGCCTTGATCGTCACGTTATTGTGGATCCACCCGCTCTCGGCTCAGGAGGGCGTGTTCGCCGCATCGGCCACGGTCGAGCGCGACCTTGCTACCACTGATGCCGCCGCGATCCTGCTTCCCGTTGGCTCCCAGGATGATGGGGCTGGTTACGGTAGCACCGCTTGGCTTTTGGGGCACACCCTGGCCGCGCAGGCGAACACGGTGCTGGGTGGTTTGGGAGCCGAGGTGACCGTTTCCGTCGAGCGCTCCACCACTCGTTTTACGCTCACCGCACTCCCCCATGTGTGGCCTGAGGCATGGACTAGCTTGAACGCAACCGTGTTCACTGACCCGATCGACCTCGAGACATTCAGACGGGTACTCGAAACGCTTTCCGGACAAATGGCATTCAGGGAGGGGTCGCCGGCCTTCGATTTCGAGCGCGAGTCCGCCTCGATGCTGGCGCCTCCCTCCCACGAGTGGGCTCGTAACCCGTTCGGGACATCAGAGTCGCGTGCGGTCATTTCCGTCCAGCACGCTGATCTACTCCGGGCCGACCTCTACCATCCCGCGGCCGCTACGGTGGGCTTCGTCGGGGCCAACAGGGGAAGTTTTCCGTTAGACACGTTGCGGCCCGCCACGGCCGCCGTTCCGGCAGCGGGCCTCGCCTGGTTGGGCGGCGACCGCATTGCCCTGACGCAGGAGGTGACCAGTGCCTGGATTTCCGTAGCGTATCCCGCACCCCAGTCGACCAGTCGAACCTCGCTCGAGTTTGTCGCCCACCGGATTCGAGCCGCGCTGGACCCACACCCGCCGGACCCGGAGCGGTATAGCGTCGACGTGCGCATCGTCGACGCCCCGGGGGGGCGTGATCGTGTTGGAGGCAGCCATCTTTCCGGAGGTCGCCGACCGTTGGAAACAGGGGATCGTCGCCACCGTGGCCGCCATGGCGACCAGCCCGCCCACGGGAGACTTTTTCCAGTGGGAACGCCGTCGCTTCAGGTCTCTGAGACTCCTCGAGGACGCGACGCCAGAGTCGGCCGCAGCAAGGATCGCGGCGGACCTGCGGCGCGACGGCGTTCCCCGGAACCTATACCGAGATATCTCGGAGCTCGCCGCCGAGACGCTCGGAGAGGTGTTGAACAGCCTTGGTGAAACTCGGGTTTTCAGACTTGGTCCCGACCTAGGCGGCAGTTGAAGAAGCCTCGTTGGCCCTGCCAACGAGAGGCCAGTCCCCTTATCTTTATATTCGTCTGTACCTTGATGGTTGTTTTCCCGTACTATACCTTCGGTCGCTTGGTCGCCAATTCCCCAGAAGGACGGAGTCAGTCTATGAGGCGCAGGTCCCTCCCGTTTGCCGCGAGCCTCCTTCTCGCCGTCGCTGCATGTGGTCCGGCGGAAGTGGTCGTGACAATCGAGATCGACATCGACAGTCCCGATGGTGAAGGCATGATATCTCATGCGCTCTCGGACGTCGAAGTTCAGTTAATCCCGTTTGACCGCGACGCGGTCTTCGACTCTATGGCCACGGCCTACGGAACACCCGAGCCTCCGATCCCCGAGGAACTCGTCACCGCTCGTGGCGAAGTCCGTGTGGCTCAAGAGGAGTGGCAGCAGTCCCAGACTCGCTGGAACACCATCCGCGACACGCTGCAGAAGCTCAACTCCACAATGGAAGAGTACACCCGTGGCGAAGCCCGCTACGTGGCGCTCTTCCGCGAGTGGACTGACTTCGACGGCGAGTTGCAGGGTGTTACCCGTCAGATGGATCGGTCGTTCGATCGATTCAACGAGCTGCAGCAGGGAACCATCCGGTCTTCAGATTCGATCCGCATTCTTAGGGAGAACTGGGCGGATGAGGCATTCTCGGGCGTCGGCGAAGTCGTCAAGCTGAAGGTGAGCGAGGCTGGCCTGGACGCCGTCGCGGACACCACCGACGCAACCGGGGTGGCACGTACCCACCTAAAGGTGAAGCCAGGCGATTACTGGGTGGTAGCCCGTTACGAAGAGGCCTACACCGAGCTGTACTGGAACGTCAGGATCACGGTTGAGGGTGGCGAGCCTACGCAGGTCCGCCTCACGCGTGAAAACGCGACGGAGCGCATTAAGCTCTAGTCCGAGGAACTGATCGTCGCTGTACTGAGCCGCCCCGTCACGATCTCCGTGCCGGGGCGGCTTCCTTTTGTCCCCCCAACAGACCAATGTGAAGGATCCCCAACGGCGTGAGGCGTTCGTGAGCGAGTCCCTAAGCACCGCAGGTAGCCCCACCTTCCAGATCGACGCGGACGGTGTCGCCTGGATCATCTTCGACGATCCGGAACGGCCGGTGAACGTCTTGGGCCAAGCAGTCATGCGGCGTTTCGCCGAAACCTTGGACGAAGCACGCGCTGCCGGTCGTGAAGGCAGAGTCAAAGCAGTCGTCATTCGGAGTGGCAAACCCGGCTCGTTCATTGCCGGGGCTGACGTGGACGCCATCGCAGACTTGGAAGACCCAGCGGAAGCGGCGGCCCAGATCCGCCTAGGCCAGGCCATCTTCATGAACGTCGAGACCCTCCCCGTGCCCACGGTCGCCGCGATCGATGGGGTCTGCGTCGGCGGAGGCCTGGAGATGGCACTCGCGTGTGATCATCGTGTGGTTTCGGACTCACCCAGAACCAAGTTGGGTCTTCCGGAAGTGATGCTCGGATTCCTCCCGGCTTGGGGAGGCACGACTCGACTACCTAGGCTCGTTGGCCTACAGGCCGCACTGGACCTCCTCCTCACGGGGAAGCAAATCGACGCGGACAAGGCGCGCCGCATCGGCCTCGCGGGAGAAGTGCTTCCTCATGGCCTGTTCGAAGAGAAGGTGCGTGCGTTTGCGCTCATGACTCCCGGCTTGCCGAGGGGCTCCTCCCATCGCAAACGAAAGCTCCTCACGAGGGTTCTCGACGGCACCGCACCGGGCCGCGCCATCGTCATAGCGATGGCCCGCAAGAAGGTCATGGCGAGTACCGGAGGCCACTATCCCGCGCCACTTCGGATTCTCGAGCTCCTCAGCGCTCATCTTGGCGGGACAGTAGATGCCAGCCTGGCCGCAGAAGCTCGGATCGGCGCAGAACTCGTGGTTTCGACCATCAGCAAGAACCTCGTGCACGTCTTCCACATGCGAGAGGCGTCTCGAAAGACCACCGGCGTAGCAGATCCGTCCGTCCGCCCGCGGACTATCGAGACGATGGGCGTTCTCGGTGCCGGGGTCATGGGCGGAGGAATCGCCCAGCTCGCCGCATCGCGGGGCACACGCGTGTACATGAAGGACATTCGCCACGAGGCGGTCACCGGAGGACTCCAGCACGCCCGGGAACTGTTCGAGAAAGCGGTGAAGCGCCGCCGGCTCAACCGTCGCGAGGCAGATCAGCACATGGAGCTGATCTCTGGAGGACTCGAATACCATGGTTTGTCCAGCGCAGACCTTGTGGTGGAAGCCGTGGTCGAGCGACTCGACGTGAAGCAAGCCGTATTGGGTGAGGCCGAGCAGCACGTGAGGAGCGACTGCGTCCTGGCAAGCAATACTTCTTCGCTCTCAGTCAACGCGATGGCGAAGGGGCTTGCCCACCCGGAACGCTTCTGCGGCATGCACTTCTTCAACCCGGTGCACCGCATGCCCCTCGTGGAGGTGATACGAGGAGAAAAGACCGACGATGAATCGCTCGCGACGGTCTACGGATTTGCGCTCCGGCTCGGCAAGGTCCCGGTGGTTGTCGGCGACGGGCCTGGCTTCTTGGTCAACCGCATTCTCGGCCCGTACCTGAACGAGGCAGGTTTCCTGATCGGCGACGGCGGCAGTGTCGCCCAGGTGGACTCGGTCGCGAAGAAATTTGGCATGCCAATGGGCCCACTTCGTCTCATCGATGAGATCGGGATCGACGTGTCAGCCCACGCGGGCGCCAGCCTGCACGAGGCACTTGGGGATCGACTTACCCCCTCCCCTGTGCTCATGGCCCTCGCGAAGACCGGGCGGCTGGGTAAGAAGGGAAGCACCGGATTTTACCTCTACAACCACGGGAAGGAGACCCGCGTCGACGAGACCATCTATGCAGAACTCGGGTCTGCGATCGGCGGTGCGCGGGTCAAGCTCGAAGCGCGTGATATCCGCATGCGGTTGATCATTCAAATGATCAACGAGGCGTCTCGGATTCTTGAGGAGGGGATCGTTCGGTCCGCGCAGGAAGTCGACCTAGCCATGATCATGGGCACCGGCTTTCCACCCTTCCGTGGCGGTCTGCTGCGCTTCGCCGACACCGTGCACCCACGCGGGATCCTCGACAGGATTCGGGGCCTGGAGGCGACGTGCGGAGACCGCTTCGCACCTTCCCCGACGCTCCTGAAGCTGGCTGCCGACAATCGCACGTTCTACGAGGCATTCCCGAAGTGATTGTTGGAGTCGTCCCGTGCGCCGGGGCTTCGAAGCGAATGGGTCAACCCAAGGCGCTCCTGCAGGCGCACGGCGAGACCTTCGTGGCGTCCGCCGTGAACGCCCTCCGCGCTGGGGGGTGCGACGTCGTGTTCGTCGTGGTCCCTGCTGACGTCGCGCTGAAGGATGCCGCTGCGGCGACGGGGGCCACAGTCCTCTTGAACCCTGATCCAGGCGAGGGACCCATCACTTCTCTACGCCTGGTGCTTGCCGCGGTCGGTGGGTCCGCTGAGGGCCTGGTCTACCTTCCGGTCGATCATCCGTTGGTGAGGAGTGCTACGGTCGCGAGCGTGATCGCCGCCGCCAGGGCGACAGGTGCGCCGCTGGTGGTTCCAACGTTGCAGGGCGATAGGGGGCATCCCGCATACTTCAGCTCGGTGCTCTTCAGCGAGTTGGCCGACCCCGACCTCGTGGGCGGCGCCCGCACCGTTGTGCACCGCCACATCGAAGCGGCAACACTCTTAGCGGTAGACGACCCAGGCATTCGTTCCGACATCGACACGCCCGCGGCGTACGCCGCGGCCTTCGGGCACGCCGCGCCTGCGTCGGATCAGGTCCACGCGTGAGGCTACACGCGGCAGACGCCGCCGAGCTCGTGGTGGAAGCGGCTGAGTCCGGGAACACCGCCGTGGTAGGCACCGTGGTGGGTGGTCCTCTCGCAGCCGTGATTGGCCGTCGCATCGCGCTGATTGGGGAAGAGGGTGACGCCGCCACGATGGGTTCGCTCGGAGACGGAGCGCTAGACGATTGGGCCCGCGAGGTCATGCGGGGCATGATCGCGGACCCTCGAGCCGGAGACGGTCTACGGGTCTACGAGACGCCCGAGGGTGGGGTCGAACTGTATGCGGAAATCCGCCGCCCTGTGCTGGAGCTCGTGGTCGTCGGCGCTGGACATGTGGCACAACCGTTGGCCCATATCGGCTCACTTCTTGGCTTTCGTGTTACCGTGCTGGACGACCGTCCAGGCTTCGCGACGATGGAGCGATTCCCTGACGCCGACCGAGTCGTCAGTGTCGACTTCGAGGATCCGTTTGTGGACGTACCACTTCACGCACGCTCCCACATTCTACTGGTGACGCGCGGACATAAATACGACTACGCCTGTCTTGTTCGGGCTTTGCGCGCGGATCCCGCTCCGGCCTATATCGGTATGATCGGGAGTCGTCGCCGGGTTCGGGCGACCTACGTTCAGCTGCTCGAAGACGGAATCGAACGTGCGCAGCTCGATCGGATTTACGCCCCCGTCGGCCTGGACGTGGGTGCTGAGACGCCGGAAGAGATTGCGGTCGCGGTGGCCGCCGAACTGGTTTTGGTCAGGCGCGGGGGCACCGGCGCGTCGCTCAAGGGTCTTGAACGCGTGGCCGAGCGCTTCTTTCCGAATGAGGACGAAGTATGACGCACGATGACGACCGATCCCTAACGGACGCGCTGCTCGCCGCCCGCGCAGCGGGCCGCTTGTGCGCGCTTGCGACGGTCGTCGGGACCAAGGGGTCGACGCCGCGAAAGACGGGGGCCCGCATGCTCGTAGATCCGAACAGAGGCCTCGTCGGCACGGTGGGCGGAGGGTGCGGGGAGGCCGAAGTCATCGAAGCGGCAATGGACGTGATGGGCACCGGAGTGCCGCGGCGTGTTCTGGTAGATCTGACCGACGACCTTGTCTCGTGGAGCCCAGCGGTGTGCGGCGGCATCATGGACGTGTTCGTGGAAGCCGTGCATGCGGAAGGCGCCACGCGTTGAGCGCTCGTCCCACGGTTCGCATTCACTACCGGCGCCCGCCAGATCGCAAACAGATTTTCGATCAAAGCGTGGTATTCGAGCGTGAAGACGTTGTCGTGACTCTGGCCGAATCGATGGAAGTGGATCTCCCCATGCGCATTGATGGGGCGATCGCGCTGGAGACGGGCTCCTCAATCGTATGGTTCACTTTCCCCGGCGTCTGGCACGACATCGGCCGCTTCCATCGAGCCGACGGGACGTTCGTCGGTTACTACGCCAACGTGCTGACTCCCCCCGTTATGGAAGGACGTGTCTGGCACACAACAGACCTCTACCTCGATGTGTGGGTCGCTGCGGACGGAAAGGTGCTCCTCCTCGATGAAGACGAATTCGAGGAGGCCGTCGGGAGAGAGCTCATCGACGCAGCCACCGCGACGAGAGCGAGAGAAGAGGCCACCTGCCTGATCGCCGGCGCAGAGAACGGTACGTGGCCCCCACCAATCGCAAGGGAATGGACGCTGGATAGAGCAAGGGAGCACGCATGACAGGGCAGCCCTCACCGAGCTCCTCCAGCTATCACATGTCCATCGACAACGCCCTACGCGATATCAGCAGCGTCGACGCGGCCCCGGCATCCGGCGCGGCCACCGCGCTGGTGCTGTCGCTCGCGATCGAATGCCTCGCGCTGCAGCTGGCGCTGACCCTCGGGAGCGATTCGCCTCAGGACCACGGGCTCTACTACACGGCGCTCGGGGACCGCCTGACGAAGTGGCGGGAGGAGGCGCGCCAGTCCCATCATGACGATGCCGCAGCATTCGCGGGCGTGCTCCTCGAGCGAAGCCGAAGGAGGGAGGCGCCCACCGAGGACCACCTGCTGCACGTGACTCGGGAGATGGAGTGTCTCGCGGAAGCCAACTCGGTGCTCCTGCGTATGGCGGCGCTCGCGCACGCCATTGCTGCAGATGCGGAGATCATGTTCAGTGGACGCGGGGCTCCTCAGGCGCGGGCTGAGTCGGGCGTCGCGATGCATCTCGCTGCGGCGGCGTTGAACAGCGTAACGGAGATGCTGACGCTCAACGTGCACACCGCGGTCCGACGCGCGAACGACTTCGGCGTGCGCATGAGCGGCGTCGCGGCAATCAGGGTTGCTGCTGCGGAGACGCCTTCAGCGGATGCCAAGAGGCGCCTTGAGAACGAGCTAGGGGAGATCGATTGGGATGAGACGGTGGCATGATCAGCCCCTGCTCAGAAGTTGACGCCCCACGAATCTGCGAACTCATCAACTCGGCGGCTCGCGCCTACGAAGGTGTGATCCCGACGGACTGCTGGCATGATCCCTACATGTCCATTGAGGAACTTCGCTCCGAGATCGACAGCGGGGTGTCCTTCATCGGATTCCACACGCAAGGCGCACTCACTGGCGTGATGGCCGCGCAGCCCGTCCAGGACGTGACACTGATCCGGCACGCATACGTCTCGCCGAATCACCAGGGCCGGGGCATCGGCCATCAGATGCTGGAGCATCTCGTCTCAAGCACATCACGCCCGATTCTCGTGGGGACATGGACCAGTGCCACGTGGGCCATACACTTCTATGAGCGCAACGGATTTCACCTGACTCTGCCCGAAAGAGCCCGGTCGTTGCTCGCGCGATATTGGTCGGTTCCTGAGCGACAGATGGCGGTGTCGTCGGTCTTGGAGCGCACCTCGCCCCTCAAGCCATGACCGATCCCTTTACCACCTCTGCCCGTGGCAACTGTAGCAAGAAGGCGCTCCAGTAGCCCCGCCCTCCAGCGTCGCGCCGTTGCACTGCACGCAGTTGCTGAGCGGATTCTTCGACCCCGGGGCGTGGGTCACGCCGCTCTTCACGTCGGTGTGCCCCTCAGGTGCGTTCGCCAGGTCCGTTGAGGACCCGCATCCGGCCAAACACAAGACGATAAAGCCGACGGTAGTGAAATCAGGCGGACCAGCTGGGCCTCCCCCTCTACTGTCGGATTAGCCATGCGACACGGTCGTAGGAAGCCACGTAGTGCCCGATCACTACGCCGGCCAATACAATGCTCGACCGAATAAACCCTACGTCCTTCAGGGCCCACGTAGCCGCGATAAACATCGCCGCCTCGAGAGCCAGCCGGATGACGCCTAGCGCCGCCGCTGCACGGCAGTTCCGTCTAAGTACATCGTCGTGCCCACGCGAGACCGATTCACGGTGAGCTCGTAGCGCAGCCCATCGAGTTCAGCCGCCACGACGATCGGATCCATTGCCACCTCCACTGAGGCCGGGTCGGGGCCATCCATGAACAACTCGGACAGGACGCGCCCGTCCAGATCGGTGGGAACGACGGCCCCCATCAACGACAAGGCTGTCGGAACAATGTCGATGTTTCCGCTTGGGACATCACTGGCGACGCTTCGCTTGATGCGGGGGCCCGAGGCGACGAAGGTGGCTCTTATGTCCCACGGGCTCGAACTCCCGTGGCCCGGAGACCCGGGACTCAGGACGGCACCGGCATACCCATGGTCGTTGACGGCGTTGCTCCACGTCGGGCTAACCAGAACATCCGCTGCGCGATCGTGGCTCCAGCCAATCGCTGAGAACGCTACAGTACCCGGATAGATGCCTTCATCCGACCCGGGCGACGCAGCTGGCACGAACACGGGGCCCACCCAGTCGGTCCGTTGCAAAAGCTCCACGATCGCTCTTGTGCGTGCCTCTCCACCTTCCCGCACGTGTATGGCGCCACCCGCCACTACCACGTCCTGGGAGGCATCTGACTCCTTGAGACCGGCGCTTACAAGAAGAGCCGATATCGACTGCACCCCGATGCGCCGCGCAAAGCCATGGTCGGAGGTCACCAAGATGTTGGTAGTCGCGAGCAGCCCCCGGTCGCGGAGGCCATCGAGCAGCCTCCCGATCTCCCGGTCGACGCCGGCGAGCACGTCCAAGGTCTCGGGCGAGCCGATCCCGGTCCGGTGCGCCGTCCCGTCGGGCTCGGTGAGCCAAGCGGCCACGACGTCGGCGTCTGCCCGGTCGAGCCCGATGCGCAGCACCGCGTCGACCGCGCGTGCAACCAGCGGCACCGAAGGTGTGCCCGGTGCGATCGTGGGGAGGGGCCCGAGCACCTCTGCGACGACCGGCCCCAGCGACTCAGGAATCGTAAATGCGTTGTGTACGAGCCCCGCGCCCGCACCACGATGGTTCATGAGCGCCCCTGATCCGGAACCGCCCGACGAAGCCGCAAATAGAGTCAGGCCACGCTCAGCAAGTAACTCGCCGAGGGAAGGAGCAGTGAGCAATCGCCCACCCGTGGCCCGGTCTATCACCCAAAGGTCCTCAGCGTCGCCCGTATTCAGGACCCGAGACGGATCGACGTCTGGCAGATAGACGACATTACCGAGTATCCCGTGCCCGCCCGGGTAACGACCAGTCAAAATCGTGGGTCCGTTGACGCGAGTCACGGTCGGGAAGACCGCATGGTGCGCGAGACCGCGAACACCCCCCTCAGCCAGAGCGTTCAGACGCGGCATGATATCCGCGGTAACATAATCCGGCCTCAGGCCATCCACGACCAGAATCAAGACCCTCGGCTTCTGGGCACTCGCGCGCTCCGGAGCCAGGCCAAGCCCAAGGACACACGTCGCGATGAACACCAGTATTGCCCGAACCATGGACACCTCCGGAAGAGCGCAGTAGATCATTCTCACAGCCCTTGGCCATCGGACCGCGGTCAAGGCTTGGTCACGGCACCTTAAAAACTGAAGCACGCTAGCGCACCGGGCGGAAGGCGACGCTTGCGTCGAGGCTCCCTAGTTCCAGCGGAGTCCGCGCAGCTGCTCGACGTCCAGGTTCCCGCCACTGAGCAGCGCCACCACCTTCGTGCCGGGAGGTGCGTCGATCAATCCCTGCAGAAGCGCAGCCACCGGCGCAGCCGCGGCCCCCTCGGCCACAAGCTTCGCCCGCGCCATGAGCCAAAGCACCGCGTCGAAGATCTGCTCATCCGGGAGTGTTACGATCTTCTCCACGAAACGACGGCACACGGAGCAAGTGTTGGTGCCGATTCGCCTGACCCGCAGCCCATCGATGATGCAATCGACCTCATCTAACGTAATGGGGTGGCCTGCGGCGACGCTGCGCTGCATGGCCGGTGCCCCTGACGACTCCACGCCAATCACACGAACGTCCGGGTTGATGCTCTTCACCGCCATCGAAGTGCCGGAGATCAGTCCGCCCCCGCCGATCGGCACCACGATAACTTCGGCCTCGGGCCAGTCTTCCATGATTTCGAGGCCGATCGTGCCCTGCCCCGCGATCAGACGTGGATCATCGAACGGGTGGATGTACGTCAGTCCCCGCTCTTCCATGAGTTCGAGAGCCTTCTCATTGGCCTCGTCCCATATGGTGCCGTGAAGCACAACCTCTGCCCCGTATCCTTCGGTGGCGGCGATCTTGGAAGGCGTCGCATTCGCGGCCATACAGACGACGGCTTTGACGCCATGTTGTCGAGCGGCGATCGCAACGCCCTGGGAGTGATTGCCTGCAGAGGAGCAAATGACGCCTCGCGCGCGCTCCTCATCGCTCAGAAGGGCAATGAGATTCGTGGGGCCGCGCACCTTATACGCCCCGCCTTTTTGGAACATTTCTGCCTTGAGCCGCACATCGAAGCCCGTCGCCTCGCTCAGAGTGAGGGAGGTCACCAAGGGCGTGTGATGCACATGAGGGCCTACGCGTTCCCCGGCCCTCTCGAAGTCGGCACGCGTCAGCGCTAGGTCGAGATCAATCTCGTAGCTCATGCCTGGATCCTCTACTGGAGTAGGTAGGCGGCGCACAACCGGTCGATGTCTACGTGCACCACTTTCAACACGGCTGGGTCCTCGCGCACACAATCGATGAGTCGATCGTATTCCTCGAGCGAAGCGGCCGGGATGTCGATTTCTTCGTGGTGGTAGGACCCGTCATCCACAAAAAGCAGGCGTACCCTAGCCTTCGTCTTCTCAGCGCTCACGAACGATTCCCCCGGAGGCGCGGCACTTCAGCGAGGGCCGCAAAAAAGATCAGCGTAATAAGGATGGCCGAGATCACGCAATACTGGCACCACGCGTGAATCACAGCGGCTTCGAGATAGGTCAGGTACGCGGAGAACACCGTACCTCCAAAGGCACCCGCAAGCAGCAGACCGCCGATCGCCCGGGAGTCGCGCCGGCCGGGCTGGATACCCATAAAGGACAGCACCAGGAGCGCGATGTATCCCACCAGGCCGATCGCAGAGACCGGCACTGGGCCGACCTTGGCGTAAATGCTCGACTGAACGGCGGCACAGTCACCCACGCCACACACCATGGGGCCACCCAGCCCGAGATTGTGGGCGAAGAGGTAGAGGGCGACAAAAATGCCGACCAAAGCCAATGCGGCAATCACCATACGATTCATGGGCGGCGTGGCTGAGGCCGCGCTGCCCATGTCGTCGACTGGGTAGATCGAGTCTTCCGTCAAGCGTCAGTTGCCCGCGGCAGCAGCAGCTTCGATCGCGGCCATCGCTTCTTCAATGCCTTGATAGGAATTGTTCCGTAAGCGACGGAGTTGGCCAAATCCCTGAACCATGATCGTCGGCGTACTCGGCACAGCGAGTTCGTAGCCGAGGCGCATGTTGGCTGAGACCACGTCTGCATGCTCGTCGCTCTTCAGGCAGCTTTCGAAAGCATCGCCCTCGAGGCCAACGTCCTCGGCATATCCAACGAAAGCGCCGATCGCACTCTGCTGAACGGACCATGACGACTGATTGCGGAAGAGCATGGTGTGGTACTCCCAGTACTTATCGCCGTCCTGAGCGCAACGGGTCGCCCGCGCGGCCAGGAAGGCATGCGGGTGGACCTGCGTCAGAGGGAAGTCGTAGTAGATGAACTGTGCCCTACCCGTCTGGACCAACAACAGGTCGATCTGGGGCTCTACGCTCAGGCCAAACTCCCCACACCCTGGGCACTGATAGTCCCCGAATTCGATGATCGTGAAGGGCGCGTCCTCGTCACCCTTCTTCACACCCTGCGCCATGGCAACGAGCGTCGCCTGGTCGTCCAGGCCTGGCACTTCCACGGGCTCGGAAGCCGCGGTGCCAAAGGTGTTGCTGCCTACCGAATAGCCGACGGCCCCAATCCCGACCACGGCGATCACGCCGAGAATCAAATAAAACTTCGTCATGTCGGACCCACCTTCGCGGGCTTTCTTCCGATCTTCGGCTCTGGACACGTTCACTCCCCTGTGGGCCGCCAATGGCGCGCCAATGGTGTTGGTGCAGGCCGCCCCAAAAAAGGCGGCTGTCATTTACTGCGCTCAGACTTCCAAGATGTTTCCGCCCCCCCGGCCAATCAAGCAGTGCAGGGACGACGTCCTTATGTCACGATGTCACGCTGTCAGCAAAGACAGTACGTTAGCTGTGTCGGAGAGGTCCTCCAGTACGTGATCGGCGCCGGTCTGCCTCAACTCGTCGACGCCGTAATACCCTGTTGCGACGGCCATTGTGCGGGTGCCACCAGCCTGTCCGCACGACACGTCACGTGGCGTATCACCGACCACGATGGTGTCGATGGCCTGCAGGGTCGGGCGCCACATGGCCCTCGCTCTCTCTAGAGCGATCGCCGGCAACTCGTCGCGTTCCTCATGATCGGATCCATAACTGCCCAGGGCGAAGTGATCCCACAGACCGGCCGATCCCAGCTTGAGCTCCGCGCCTCGCACGATGTTCCCAGTGAGAAGGGCCACCCCGACGTCGGGCACCTCAGAAAGCGCCGCGAGAAGCCCTCGGACACCGGGAAGAACGGTCACCGGATTATCATCCAGACCCACTTCCAAACGGGCGGTGTAGCCTGCCCAAAGAAGCGGGAGTCCGGCACGCATCACGTCGCTGTCGACTCCAGATCCCGCCAACAGTTCACGCACGATCTGAGGATCCGTCTTACCAGAGAAGCTCACGTTCTCCACGTCGCCGGCCGTCCCGTACACTTCGACCATGGCGTCACAGAAGGCGTCCTTCGCCGGCCCGCCCCAAAGCAGCGTTCCATCAATGTCGAACAGGATCACCCGGCGCATCATCGACTCCAGCCCATCGGATGGCCCACTACGCGAGTCCAGCGAGTAGTGACGGATCAAGGTTGCCACCGCTGATGACGACCGCCACGCGGCGCCCCTCAGCCTTTACGGCACCCGACAGGAGTGCGGCGGTGGTTGCAGCGCCTGAGAACTCTACGATCAGCTTCTGACGGCTGACCAGAAGGTCGGTGGCGTCACGAATCGCGTCGTCACTCACCGTGACGACATCGTCCATGAGGTCGCGGGCGTGCTCGTATGTGAGTTCACCTGCGATCACCGGCGCGAGGCCGTCCGCGATCGTATTGATCTCATGAAGGAGGGCAGGATGCCCTTCGTCGAGTGCCAGCCGCATCGACGCAGCACCCTCGGGCTCAACACCGATCACCTGTGCATGGGAAATCATGCGTTTGACCGCCGCGGCGACACCGCTCGCGAGCCCGCCGCCCCCGATGGGTACCAAGACGATGTCCACGTCAGGCCAGTCCCTGGCGATCTCCAGGCCAACGGTACCCTGCCCAGCGATGATGTGGCGGTGATCGAAAGGCGGCACGATCACCAGTCCTTCGCGTTCAGCGATTTCCTCAGCACGCGCTTTTCGTTCGATAGACGTAGTGCCCTCATAGAAGACCTCGGCACCCAGTCTCTCGCAGCCGTCCCGCTTCACCTTCGGCGCGGTCGTCGGCATGACGACCACGACCCGGAGGCCGCGCAGCTTCCCCGCCAAGGCTACCGCCTGAGCGTGATTTCCCGACGAATACGTGATGATCCCTTCCGAGACCTGATCGTCGGAGAGCTGCGACACGAAGTTGTACGCCCCTCGGATCTTAAACGACCCGGCGCGCTGAAGATTTTCGCACTTCAGTCGAACGTGTGCGCCCGTCGCTTCCGATACGCAGTCGGAAGGAAGCAGCGGCGTGGGCACAGCAATGCCCACCAGCCTGCGGGCTGCCGACTCGATCTCGGTCAGGCCAACGAGCCCTTCTCCCTGCATCAGGTCAGTCAAACTTCCTCGCCGTCGTCGTCTTCCGTCGGGTCGTCGTCCGTATCGGCATCCGTATCGTGGACCGTGACGCTCGCGTCATCCCCATCGGACTCGATTTCGCCATCGACGACTTCCATGCCTTCTCCGTCGAGACCTTCCTCGTCGTCGTCATCGAGAACGATACGAGCAACGTCCACCACAGTGTCACCCTTATCGAGGTTCATCAGCTTCACGCCCTGCGTGGCCCGACCGATGTGCGAGATCTCTGACACACGTTGCCTGTTAACCACACCTTTTCTCGTGATCATCATCAGCTGCTCGTCTTCAGAGACCGCCTTGATCGCAATCACGTCGCCGGTCTTCTCTGACGTCTTGAGGTTGATCACGCCCCTGCCGCCACGCTTTTGCATACGGTAGGCGTCGACGTCCGTGCGCTTGCCCATCCCCTTCTCCGAGACCACGAGCAGTGTCGCGTCAGGCCTGACAACCACCATGCCGATGACGACGTCTTCACCCCGGAGGTTGAGCCCGCGGACTCCAGCCGTCGCACGTCCCATCAGGCGCGCGTCCTGCTCCTTGAAGCGGATGGCGATTCCCTTTCGACTCGCAAGAATGATTTCGTCTTCCCCCGACGTCACCTGAACGTCGATGAGTTCATCCCCCTCGTTAATGTTGATCGCGTTGAGGCCCACCGAACGCACGTTTCCGTACGCCGCCAACGAGCTCTTCTTGATCACGCCCTTCCGCGTGGAGAATATGAGGTTCTTATCCGCAGAGAACTCTCGCACGGGCACGACCGAGGCGATGTCTGCGTCCGACGCCAGGTTCAGGATGTTCACGATCGGCTTGCCGCGTGACATGCGGCCCCCTACAGGGATCTCCCAGACCTTGATCCAATAACACTGCCCGCCGCGCGTGAAGATCATGAGGTAGTCGTGCGTCGACGCCACGAAGAGGTGTTCGACCCAGTCCTCCTCTTTGGTCTCCATTCCGCGAAGCCCTCGCCCGCCGCGCCGTTGGGCCCGGTAGGTGTCGAGCGCCAGACGCTTCACATAACCCTGGCGGGACACGGTGATGACCATGTCCTCTTCCACGATGAGGTCTTCGACGTTGAAGTCACCAATGGCGCCGACGATCTCTGTACGTCTCTCGTCGCCGTACTTCTCTCGAATTTCGAGAAGCTCAGCCTTGAGGATTTCCCTGCGACGATCAAGCGACTCAAGGATCTCGCGAAGTTCCTTGATCGTCGCGCGTACTTCACCGAGCTCTTCCTCAAGCTTGTCGAGCTCTAGGCCGGTCAGGCGCGCGAGGCGCATGTCCAGAATGGCCTTGGTCTGCCGATCTGAGAGATCGAATTCGGATTGAAGCCCCGCAGCCGCGATCTCAGTGTCTGCAGATCCACGAATGATCTTGATCACCCGTTCGATGTTGTCGACGGCGATCTTAAGCCCTTCGAGGATGTGCTCCCGCTCAAGGGCTTTTGCGAGGTCGAACTCGCTGCGGCGGATGATGACTTCGTGCCGATGGTTCACGAAGTGCGTGAGCATCTCGCGAAGTCCCATCGTCTTCGGCTCACCGTCGACGAGGGCGAGCATGTTGCACCCGAACGTCGACTGCATCTGCGTGTGGCGGTAGAGCCGGTTCAGGACGATCTGCGGTACGGCCTCGCGCTTAAGCTCGATCACGATGCGCATGCCATCGCGGTCGGACTCGTCCCTCATGTCGCGGATTTCCGTGAGCTTCTTGTCCCGCACGAGCTGCGCGATCTGCTCGATCAGGCGCGACTTGTTGACCATGAACGGGATCTCGGTGATGACGATCCGCTCGCTGTTCGCGTCCACTTCCTCGATCTGGGCTCGGGCACGCATGACCACACGCCCTCGTCCGGTACGGTACGCGTCCCTGATGCCGTCTCGACCACAAATGAAGCCGCCGGTGGGGAAGTCCGGACCCGTAACGATCCGCTCCAGCTCCTCCTGAGGCAGGTCCGGAATGTCCACGAGGACGATGGCGGCGTCGACCACTTCTCGCAGGTTGTGTGGCGGAATGTTGGTCGCCATGCCGACGGCGATACCCGACGAACCATTAACGAGCAGGTTCGGAAAGCGCGTCGGCAGAACCGTCGGCTCCTTCTTGCTGTCGTCGAAGTTGGGCGCGTACCTGACGGTCTCCTTGTCGATATCGGCCAGCAACTCCATCGAGAGGTGCGTGAGGCGCGCCTCCGTATACCGATAAGCAGCGGCGCGATCACCGTCTACGGAACCGAAGTTTCCCTGTCCATCGACGAGCGGGTAGCGCAGGGAGAAATCCTGCACCATACGCACCATCGAGTCGTAGACAGCCGAGTCACCATGGGGGTGGTACTTACCAAGGACGTCACCGACCACGGTCGCGCTCTTCTTGTACGCGCGACCAGGGCTGAGCCCCATTTCGCTCATCGCGTACAGAATGCGCCGGTGAACCGGCTTGAGGCCGTCCCGAACGTCGGGTAGGGCCCGTTGTACGATTACGCTCATCGAATAATCGATGAACGATTCACGCATTTCGTCTTCGATGAGGCGTGACAGCACGGTCTCGCCGCCGCCGTCTCCGCTTCCGCCTACGAGCTCGAGCTCGTCGCTCATGTGTTCGTCCTTCTCAAAGTTGATCCGATCGTCCCGGATGCAGGTCGCCTAGTACTTCAGGGCGAGCCCGCTCCATTCACACTCTTCACCGTGGCGCGCCGACAGCTCCCGCCCCAACAGTCGCTCAAAAATCTTCTGGGTCTTGGTTCGCTTCACCCGGTGTGTCCCGCCCTTGCAGGACGGGCACCGGTCGCCGTTGCGTGCCATGTGCTGCTCAGCATACGCCAGAGCTGTCACGACAAGCCAGGTCAGAAAGCCCAACACGAGGAGAAGTACCCCGCACACAAAGCGTGTCGTAGACACATGCGAATCGAGGCCATTCATGATCGCCGAAAAACCTGAGCCAACGCGCCCTACCGCCAAGGAGATCGCCTTCGTCGCCAACTCAAGCCCAAGGAGCACGCTGGCAACCGACACAGCGGACGCGACGGGGCGCACTAAATGGCCTTCCCGCGAATCAGGGAGCGCTTAGGGATACCAGAAAAATGGCGCAAACAATGGCTCCGCGGAGGCTCATGAAGGGTCTTTCGGGGGCCGATGGGGAGGGCCATCCGAGGCGCTGAAAAATAACGCATTTTCGTCCCCGAATCATGCCGTCAGGGGCAAGTCATCCAAGCTGGCCAAAAAGCGCCTCGGCCAGGTACCGTCCTGTGGCGCTGCCGGGCACCCCCGCGACGGTCTCAGGTCTGCCCATCGCGACAACTTCACCGCCCCGACTTCCCGCGCCCGGCCCCATATCGATGACCCAGTCCGCGACCTTGATCACGTCCAGATTGTGCTCGATGAGTAGGACCGTATTTCCCGCCTCCACAAGCCTCTCAAGCACACCAAGTAGCTTGGCGATGTCCTCGCCGGCGAGACCGGTCGTGGGCTCGTCCAGGATGTAGAGTTTGCGGCCCTTCTTTCCCGCAGCACCGGCGAACTCCCTGGCGACCTTGAGTCGCTGTGCCTCGCCTCCCGAAAGCGTGGTCGCAGCCTGCCCCAGCCGCAGATAGCCCAGGCCCACCTGCTGAAGCTGCCACAACATCTTCCCGAGCTTCCGCTCCCTGATGAAGAAACGGATCGCCTCGTCGACTGTGAGCGCGAGCACCTCGGAGACGTTCTTGCCCTTGATTTTGACTTGGAGCACCTCGCGGCTGTACCGCTTCCCGCCGCAGGCGTCACACGGCACGAACACGTCGGCCATGAAGACCATCTCGACCTGCACCTGACCGGCGCCCTTGCACTCTTCGCAGCGCCCGCCAGCCACGTTGAAGCTGAAGTGGCCTGGGCCGAACCCCTTGTCGATCGCCGATCGCTGGATGGAGAAGAGCTTTCGCACTTCGTCCCAAGCCTTGATGTAGGTCACGGGGTTGGAGCGCGGCGTCTTCCCGATCGGAGACTGGTCCACAAGCACAACAGCCTCGAGTTGCGTCAACCCCTCAAGCGCATCATACACGCCAACCGCTTCACCCAAGTGTTCCTTCGCCGTCGTTTCACCGGCAAGCTCCCGCTCGGCAGCTCGATAAAGTACATCATGCACGAGCGTCGACTTCCCCGAGCCCGACACGCCGGTCACTACCGTCAACGTACCCAGAGGGATGTCGACATCGACGCCCTGAAGGTTGTGGAGGCGGGCGCCGCGAAGGGAAAGGCTCGGCCCCCCGACGTCGCGTTGTCGCTTCGGAGCATCAATCGAAGAGCCGCCCGACAGATACCGACCCGTGGCGGTGTCCTTGCCCGCGAGCAGGCCAGGAGGGCCTTCGTAGACCAATTGGCCGCCCTGTTCACCCGAGGCGGGGCCCAACTCAACCACGTGATCGGCCGAGAGAATGGCCTGGGAGTCATGTTCCACAACGACCACCGTGTTGCCGGCGTCGCGGAGCTTGTGGAGTAGACCCAGCAGCGCGCCCGTGTCCTTGGGGTGGAGGCCGATGGTCGGCTCATCCAGCACATACAGTGTGTCGACCAGCGCGCTGCCCAGAGAGTTTGCCAAGTTGATTCGTTGCGCCTCTCCACCAGAGAGCGTGCGCATTTGGCGACTGAGCGTCAGATAGCCGAGGCCGACTTCTACCAAGAATGCCACTCGTGCGCGGATCTCTCGCAGAATGGTCTCGGCAATCCTCTCTTCCATCGCCGAGAGCTCGAGCGACTCGATCCAGGGAGCCAATTCCTCCAACGGCAGCTCTGACACGTAGGCGATCGTCCGGTCACCTACTCGAACGTTCAGGGCCTGCGCGCGTATGCGCGCGCCCCCGCACTCCCGACATGTCTTAGGGCACTGATACTGACGCAAGAAGACGCGAATGTACTGCTTGTAGCGCTTCGATTCCTTGGACACGAGGAAGGGGATGATGCCCTTAAAGGCCTTCACCCCTTTCTTGCCCTTGGCGCCGTAAAGCACCGCCTCGCGGAAGCTCTCCGGCAATTCCTCCCAGGGGGAGTAGAGCGACACATTCTTGTCCAGCGCGAAGGCTCTGAGTTTGTCTCGCTCGCGGTTGTACCGGGGCTTCGACCAGGGATCCACCGCACCCTCGCTCAACGTGCGTTTGGGGTTCGGGATGATCAGCTCAGGGTCATAGTCGAGCGTCGCGCCGAAGCCCGTGCACAGTTGACACGTCCCGTAGGGATTGTTGAACGAGAAAAGTTGGGGCGTCGGATCAAGGAACACGATGTCCCGGTGCTCGGGGCAGCGAAAGTGCTCGGTGAATAGCAGGCGATCTGAACCCGCGCCGTCCGCGACGATCACGACGGACTCGCCTTCGCCTTCCACGAAACAGGTGCCGAGCGAGTCCGCAAGTCGCTCGCCGATGTCAGTTCCGGTCTTGAGGCGATCCACGATGACGAGGATCTCGCTGGCGGTCCCCAAGTCAGCGCCGAGCACACCAGGGTCTTCGGTCTCCGGATCCGCCAGGTCGAACGACTCCCCGTCCACGAGGATCCGCATGAAGCCCATAGAGCGAAGATTGGAGACGATCATCTTGTGGGTGATTTCGCCGCTGCGGGGGAGCGGGAACGTCACCTGGATACGGCGGTCGGCGGGGAGCGCGAGCACGGCGTCCACGGCGCCCGTCACCGTGTCGGGGCGGACGTGTCGGTCGCACTCCGGGCAGTGCGTACGGCCTACCCGAGCCCAAAGCAGGCGCAGGTAGTCATAGACCTCGGTCGCGGTCCCGACCGTCGAACGGCTCGACTTGGTCGGGTTCTTTTGTTCGATCGCGACCGCCGGGCAGATGCCCTCGATGGAGTCCACGTCCGGCTTTTCCATCCTCTCAAGAAACTGCTTCGCGTACGTGGACAAAGACTCCACATATCGGCGCTGGCCTTCGGCAAAGAGCGTATCGAGCGCGAGCGAGCTCTTTCCTGACCCCGACGGCCCCGTGATCACCGTGAATCGGCGGCGCGGTAGGTCGACGTCCAAGTCCTTGAGGTTGTGCTGGCGAGCACCGCGGATGCGGATGGGGGCGTTGGACATGGGGGATGATAGCCGAGGTCTTGACCGTTCCAAAAGGCTCCGTCATCCTTCCAGTCCAATGACTAACCTGACCCACGTCCAGCAGCATCATCATCACGCGGCCCACACGGGTGGCGGGGAGATGCTGTGTAGCTAGGACGTTCGTCCTGAATACAAGCACCCACCGCGGCCCGTCTCTGACGGGTCGCGGTTTTTTTTATGCCCTTTCGCCCCAAGAAGCCAAATGATTCAAGTCAATCAAACACGCCGCGTCCGCATCGCCCTCCCTAACAAGGGACGGCTAGCTGAGCGGGCAATCGACCTCTTCGAGCAAGCTGGACTGCGCCCGGCCTTCAAAGCCGACCGGGCACTCGTCGCGTCGTTGGGCGACGACTTCCAGGCCATCTTCGTGCGTGCCGCGGACATTCCTGAGTTCATCGCCGACGGAGCCGCAGACCTCGGGGTCACTGGGCTCGACCTGGTTAAGGAGAGCGGTCGGGATATAGAAGAAGTGCTCGACCTTGGCTTCGGCAGCTGCCGCCTCGTGGTGGCCGTCAGGGACGAGTCGGATGTACAGCGCGCGGAGGATCTCCCTGCTGGCACGAGAGTCGCGACGTCCTTTCCGCGGATCACGGCTCGGTACTTCGACTCCTTGGGGATCCCCATTCAGATCGCTCCCGTCACCGGAGCGACGGAGATCGCCCCCCACTTGGGCGTGGCGGACGTAATCGTCGACCTAACGTCCACGGGATCAACGTTGCAGGTGAACGGCCTGCGCGAGATCAACACCGTCCTCGACTCTTCCGCCCGCCTCGTTGCGAGCAAGGAGGCTCGCCTGAGTCCGACCGTCGGCCCGCTGATCGAAGGACTCGCCAGCGCCGTCGAATCGGTGCTTCGGGCACAGACCAAACGTTACCTGATGGCGAATGTGCCCCGCGCTCGCCTCGCCGAGGTGCGTGAGGTGATACCGGGGCTGTCAGGGCCGACCATCGTGGAAGTGTTGGACTCAGGAGAGTGGGTCGCGGCGCATGCGGTGGTCGACGCGGACGCGGTCTACCAGACGATCGCCCGCCTCAAGGAACTCGGCGCCGAAGGGATTCTGGTCACCCGCATCGAGAGGCTGATGCCGTGACACGGGTCGCTCTCCTTGCCAGCGGGCGCCTGTCCCGGCTTTCGCCCGACCTCCTCGCCTCCCTCCTCGATCGCGGGGGGGGTGAGTCATCTGAACTCAGCGACGACGTGGCAGCCCTCCTAGCCGACGTCGCGTCTCGAGGTGATGTCGCACTCCGGGAGATGGCCCAGCGGTTCGACGGAGTCACATTGGACGTGCTCGAGGTACCTCGGGCTGAATGGGAAGCCGCCCTCGTGGCGCTCGACCCCGCAGTCCGGTCAGCGCTCGAAAGGGCGGACAGGAACATCACGTCCTTCCACGCGGCACAGCGCCCCCAGGAGGTCGTCTTCGATGTAGAACCGGGTGTACGCGTAACCCGCGTCTCCCGCCCGCTCGACTCCGTAGGGGTCTACGCGCCCGGAGGGCGCGCCGCGTACCCGAGCTCGGTGCTTATGGGCGTCGCCCCCGCGAAGGCCTTGGGCGTGAACACGGTCATCGTGTGCTCCCCACCATCGGCGTCGGGCCGGCCTCCTACCGAGGTCCTCGCGGCCTGTGCGATCGCCGGGGCCGATCGGCTGCTGTCCGTGGGTGGGGCCGGGGCGATCGCCGCGTTGACGTTCGGCACCGAGAGCATCCCTGCGGTCGATGCCATCGTCGGTCCGGGGAACCGTTGGGTCACGGAAGCCAAGCGCCAGGTCGCCGGCCGGGTGCTGATCGATTCTCCTGCCGGACCGTCCGAAATCCTCGTGATCGCGGACGCCAGCGCGGACCCGACCCTCGTGGCCCTCGAACTCATCGCCCAGGCCGAGCACGATCCCGATGCTGCATGCGTGCTGGTCACGACGTCGCCCGTCGTCGCCGACGGCACGTTGGCCGCATTGGCTCGCCTCATCGACACCGCCCCGCGGGCCGAGGTTGTGCGCGCTGCGTTTGCCAAAGCTGGGGCAGTCCTCACAACAGACTCTTTGGACGAGGCGTTCGCCTTCGCAAACCGATACGCGCCGGAACACCTGTCGCTCATGACGGCTGGCGCTACGGCAGACGCGCGTCGGGTCACGACAGCCGGCACGACCTTCGTCGGAGCATCCGCTTCAGTCGCCTTTGGAGACTACATGACCGGTGCCAACCACGTTCTCCCCACAGGCGGGCGCGCGCGCAGCTTCTCCGGGCTGTCCGCTCAGCACTTTCTGCGATCCTACACAATCCAGGAGATCACACCCGACGGCGCCCGTGCGATGGCGGAGGACGTGGTGCGCCTCGCTGAAGCCGAGGGTCTCCCCGGCCACGCAGCGGCAGCTGCTGCAAGGGGGAACGTATGAGCCCGTTCCCCAGAGCGGACTACGCGCGCGTGAGCCGCTACGAGCCAGATCGGCGCCCGGTGAGCCTCGACCTGAGCGACAACACCAACCTGTGGGGAACCCACCCCGCGGCCCTCGAGCGCATCCGTGCGGCAACGGCGGATGATCTCGCTCGCTATCCGGAGTTGTACGCCGACGTTCTGCGCGACGCGGTGTCTGTCCGGTTCGATGTGGATCCCGACTGCGTCACCACCGGCGCAGGTTCAGACGACGTCTTGGACTCGGCATTCAGGGCGGTGTTCGCGCCGGGCGCCACAGTCCGGTACGCGAGTCCCACCTTCTCTATGATCGAGCCCCTCGCCCACATGAACGCCATGTCGGCCGAGGCCGTGCCGTGGGGAGAGGCGCTGGTCGACCCTGCACGACTCTGCGAGGGCCGACCCGACCTCATCTACGTGTGCAGGCCCAACAACCCCACGGGAGAGAGCGCCCCGGCCGAGTGGGTCGAACGACTTCTCGGTCTCGCAGACGAAGCCGGGCCGGACGCGCCGCTCGTGATTCTGGACGAGGCCTACGCGGACTTTGGCGGCGAAACGCTCATCCCCTGGGTTGCGCGCTACTCCCGACTCGTTGTCGCTCGCACCGCGTCGAAGGCCTTCGGGCTCGCGGGGCTACGCTGTGGCTTTGCGGTCGCGTCTCCAGAGACGACACTCGAAATCGAGAAGTCGCGAGGGCCCTACAAGGTGTCCCGGCTGGCCGCCGAGGCCACGGCGGCAGCGCTACGCGACGACAGCGGCTGGATGGCATCCACGGTGGAGGAGTGTCTCGCCAACCGCGCGCGACTCCATTCGGCCCTCACTGAGCGCGGGCTTCGTCCGTTCGACTCCCGCGCCAACTTCATCCTGTTCGCGGCGCCGAGCGGCCAGGCCCGTGCGGACGCGCTTAGTCTGCGCGATCGCGGGGTGGGCGTCCGCCCATTTATCGGCATCCCGGGATTCGGGGAGGGCCTGCGCGTGACGGTCGGCCCGTGGCCCCTCATGGAACGTTTTCTCGAGGCACTCGATGCGATCCTGCTCGACGGCGCCGCACGAGATCGAGCCAATGGCGAGATGACTCGATGAAAATCGCGCTCTTCGACTACGGTGCCGGAAACCTTCATTCTCTCGGGAAGGCGGTTGAAGCCCTTGGCCCCGAGGTGGTCGTGACGAGCGACTGGCCGGCCGCCCTCGCCCTCGATGCTTTGTTGTTGCCAGGCGTGGGGGCATTCGGACATGCCGCTGCTGCGCTCCCCGACGACCTTGCCCCGCTCCGCTCCGCGCTGGAAGCCGGGCTCCCCTGTCTCGGAATCTGCCTAGGGATGCAACTCCTGTTTGACGCCAGCGACGAGTCGGCGGGAGAGGGCATCGGCTATATCCCTGGTCGTGTCACCCGGCTCAAGGCATCGATCGTTCCCCAGATGGGCTGGAACGATGTCGAGACTGGCCCAGATCCGATCTTCGATGGTGTGGCCGGCTTGGTCGCTTACTACGCAAACTCGTTCGTGTGTGCGCCGGGCGATCCTGACCGCGTCATCGCCACCTCGGAGTACGCAGGTGTTCGCTTCGCTGCCAGCGCCCGACGGGCCAATACCTGGGGGCTCCAGTTTCACCCCGAGAAAAGCTCAACCCAAGGTCGGCGCATCCTTGAGAACTGGGTCGCGCTCGCTCGAGGTGCTCAATGATCGCGGCACCGGCCGTGGACCTCCGGGGCGGACGCTGTGTGCAACTCGTGGGTGGGCGGCCCGAGGCAGAAAGGGTATCCCTCCCTGATCCCATCGCCGTTGCGGAGCGGTGGTACGAAAGCGGTTTTGCAACGCTGCACCTCGTGGATCTCGATGCGGCGCTCGGCGCCGGCGACAACATGTCCGTGCTCGAGCGGCTGCTGGCCGCCACACCGGCGGTGACTCAGGTCGGCGGCGGCATCCGTGATGACGCGCGCGCGGAACGCCTTCTTTCTGCAGGAGCCGACCGGATCATCGTCGGCACCCGCGCCCTGGACGACGCGGATTGGCTCGAACGACTCTGCGATCGTTTTCCCAGGCGCGTCATGCTCGCCCTCGATACCCGAGATGGCGTAGTGCTGCGCCGTGGATGGCGAGAAGCGACGGAGCTCGGACTGATCGAGTACATGGAGCGCATCGGAACGCTGCCGCTCGCGGGCATTCTCACGACCGACGTGGGCCGCGAGGGACGCTTGGAGGGTATCGATCGCCTGGCCACCGCGGCGGCCATACGGGGGACTGATCACCCCGTGTGGATCTCCGGCGGTGTGACCACGACCGACGAACTGAAGTACCTGGAATCCGCTGGTGCCGCGGGTGCCGTGCTGGGCATGGCTCTCTACACGGACACCCTCGACACCCTCGAAGTGGCCCGCCTTTGGGGCCCCGATACCGATACCACCGATACCACCGACACCAAGGACGACAAATGAGCAGGCTACGCAGGCAAACAAGAGAAACGCAGATCGTGGCCGATGTGCGCATCGGATCAGGCCGAGCGAACGTCGAGGTCGCCGACGGCTTCCTGAAGCACATGGTGGAGACGCTCGCCCGCTATTCCGGGTTGGACATTGAGCTCACGGCCACCGGGGATCTAAAACACCACCTGATCGAAGACGTCGCGATCACCCTCGGGCTGGCGCTCGCGGACGAAGTGCCGGCAAGTGCCGCACGCTACGGATGGGCCCAGATCCCAATGGATGAAGCCCTGGCCGACGCCGCGATCGACCTCGGCGGCCGTCCGTTTTACGTGGGACCGCTTCCGTACAAACTCTACACGCACTTTCTGCACTCCTTCGCCACCAACCTCGGCGCGACGCTGCACATCCAGGTGCTTCGCGGAGATGACCCGCACCACATCGTCGAGGCAGCGATCAAGGCGACCGGCATGGCGCTACGGCAAGCCCTCGTCGATGGCGGTGTGGTATTCAGCACGAAGGGTTCGGTAACGCTTGAACGGCTGGAGTCGCCTGAGCGCCCAAAGTCACCTGCAGGCGTCGACCAAGAGGAAGACGGCTGATGCTTCGTCCCCGAATCATCGTCTGCCTCGACGTGAAGGACGGGCGGGTCGTGAAGGGCGCACAGTTTCAAAACCTTCGCGACGTCGGCGACCCCGTCGAGCTTGCCACTCGGTATGAGGCCGAGGGAGCCGACGAGATCGTCTTTTTGGACGTGTCGGCCTCAAGGGAAGGCCGCGGCACGCTGTTGGACACCGTCCGGAGCACCGCCGAGCGGCTGTTCATTCCGCTCACCGTTGGGGGCGGCGTGCGCACGGTCGAGGACGTCGGCCCTCTCCTGCGCGCCGGCGCCGACAAGATCAGCGCGAATACGGCAGCCGTGCTTAATCCTGACCTGATCTCTGACGCCGCAGAGCGTTTCGGGAGTCAATGCGTGGTGGCCAGCATCGATGCTCTACGACTACCGGATCGTCAGGTCGGGGACGGTCGTGGCGCCGCGCAGGAAGGGAGCGGCTGGAGTTGTTACACCCACGGTGGCTCGCAGCCCACCGGACTCGACGCGGTGGCCTGGGCTTCGGAGTGCCGACAGCGCGGCGCAGGTGAGATCCTGTTGACGTCGATCGATCGGGACGGAGCCCGCACTGGTTACGCCATCGATTTGACCCGCGCGGTGGCGGACGCCGTGCCCATCCCTGTCATCGCGTCGGGCGGGGCGGGACGCCCCGAACACCTCCGAGACGCCTTTACAGAAGGCCACGCATCTGCGGCTCTCGTTGCCGGGATCCTGCACGATGGCGTGACGACTGTAGGGGCCCTGAAGTCGGCATTGGCCGGCTGGAATGTGAACGTCAGACCCACTGGATGACCCGGACCAAGACCATGACAAGCCGAATGATTCAAAGTCAGACTGACCTCGACGGGCTCGACTTCGACAAGGGGGCCGGCCTCGTGCCCGTTGTCGTGCAGGACGCGGCCACTGGCACGACCCTGATGCTGGGGTACGCGACCCGCGAGGCTCTGGAAGCGACCCTCCGGTCCGGCCAGATGCACTTCTGGTCGCGGTCGCGGGCTGCCTTGTGGTGCAAGGGAGAGACGAGTGGCAACACACTCGCACTCCGCGCCCTACACGCAGACTGTGACGGCGACAGCATTTTGGCCTTGGTGGACCCGTCCGGGCCGACGTGTCACACAGGTGAGGCGAGTTGCTTCGGGGCGGATGCGACGCCCCGCTCGCCAGAGCCGGGCGCCATCCTCGCACGCCTCGCTGAGACGCTCGACGCGCGCGCAGCCGCCCGCCCGGATGGGAGTTATACCGCGCGCCTCCTTGAGGACACAAACCTTCGGCTCAAGAAGCTCGGAGAGGAAGGCGCCGAGCTGGTGGCGGCTCTCGCCACACACGAGCGTGACTCGGCGATTGAGGAGGCAGCGGATCTGTTCTACCACATGTTGGTGGCGTTGCGGGCCGAGAACATCACGCTGGCGGATCTCACGGCTGAGTTGGAGCGCCGGCAGGGACCGGGCGTGTGACCCGATCAATAGTGTGTACACGGGCTACTGAACCAAGTCCTGCGCAACCCCTCTAGTCCGACCGCAGCGCCTCCACGGGATCCATCGTCTGCAAGGGCGCCTTCCCTCCGGAACCCTCGCCCCGAATTCCGGGGTACCGATGGCGCCCCTTCTCCAATCCCTAGCTCGCGGCCATGGCAGTAGTCGGTCCCCACCCCGAAGAGGAAGCGCTCGGAAAGGCGTACGACGCCCGCTTGATGAGGCGCCTCATACGGTATCTGAGGCCGTACCGGTGGCAGGTGGCGCTCACGATCTTCGTACTGATGCTCGCGTCGGCCATGGCCATCGTGGGCCCGTGGCTGACGCAGTTGATCATCGACGAAGCGATTCCCCAAGATGACGGACGCTACCTCGCGCTACTCGCGGCGGGATTCATGGCCTCCGTGGTGATCGGGGTTGTGCTCCAGTACGCTCAGGAGGTGATCACCACTTGGCTCGGCCAGTCGGTCATGTACGACTTGCGCTCGGAGATCTTCGAGAAGCTGCAGCGGGTAGACCTCCGGTACTACGATAAGAACCCGGTCGGCCGCCTCATGACTCGTATCACCAACGACGTCGAGACGCTCAACTCGCTGTTCAGCTCGGGCTTGGTGACGGTTTTCGGCGACGTTTTTACGCTCGTGTTCATCGTCGCGGCCATGCTGCGCATGAACTGGCAGCTCGCGCTCGTGTCCTTCAGTGTCTTGCCCCTCGTCTTCTTCGCGGCATTTCTGTTTCGCGCACGAATTCGCACAGCATATCGGGACGTCCGCGTGCGGGTCGCGCGCATGAACTCTTTTCTACACGAACGCATTACCGGCGTGCGCGTGGTCCAACTCTTCAACCGAGAAGAGGCTGAGGCACAAAAGCACCAGGCGCTCAATGAGGACTACCTCGAAGCACATCTCAGGTCCATCACGTACTACGCGCTCTTCTTTCCGGTCATCCAATTCTTCACGTCCCTCGCGCTGGCGTTGATCATTTGGTACGGCGGACTGAAGAGCCTGGACGGCGTAATCACCGTTGGGGTCATGACGGCGTTCCTTCAGTACGCACAGCGCTTTTTCAGGCCCATCCAGGACCTCTCTGAGAAGTACGACCTCCTTCAGGGTGCGATGGCTTCCTCAGAGCGGGTCTTCAAACTTCTCGATGAAGACCTCGCGATCGCCGACCGTGACTCACCCATTGAGCTACCGGCAAGGACTGAAGGCCGCATCGAGTTCCGCAAGGTACGTTTCGCATACGGGGTGACCGCGGAAGGCGAGCCGGACTGGGTTCTCAGGGGGGTCAGCTTCGTAGTTCAACCGGGCGAGAAGATCGCGATCGTCGGCCACACCGGAGCGGGCAAGACGACCATCATCAACCTGCTCATGCGCTTCTATGATGTGGGCGAGGGCGAGATTCTGCTCGATGGCGTGCCGATCAAGCAACTCCGACTGGATGACCTCCGCGGGCGGATCGGGCTCGTGCTCCAGGACGTCTTTCTGTTCAGCCAGGACGTCCAGTACAACATCCGCCTCGGATCTCCCGAGATCGACGACTCCAGAATACGTGAGGCTGCCGAACGCGTGGGTGCGTCTCAGTTCATCGAGCGATTGGAAGGAGGCTACGGCCAGGCACTCGGGGAGCGCGGCAGCACCCTCTCTGTGGGCGAGCGCCAATTGGTCAGCTTCGCCCGCGCTCTCGCGTTCGACCCAGCGATCTTGGTGCTCGATGAGGCCACGAGTTCGGTCGATTCGGAAATCGAGGCTCAGATCGAGGCAGCCACAGATGAGTTACTCAAGGACCGTACGTCGCTGGTGATCGCGCATCGATTGTCGACGGTTCAGAACGCGGACCGCATCATCGTCTTGCACCACGGATTGTTGCACGAACAGGGGACGCACGAGGAGTTGCTGGCCTCCGACGGACTGTACGCAAAACTGCATCAATTGCAGTTCGCGGCGGCCTCCGGGCGTTAACGCCCGACCCCGATCGTATCGATCGCCGCCGTGCGCCCGGCGGACGTGTCCGCACCCGCGCCAGCCTGCTCCGGCGCCCTAGCCGTCGCCGTGTCGAGAAGTGCCCACCGCCGCGAAACTGGCACGATCTGACCCGCCACCCGCATCAGCGGCTCTGTAACGAAGCCCCCCACCGGTTCTAGCGCCTCTTCCGTATAGCTGCTTCCCGGATTCCACAGGATCCACTCGTTGATGCCGACGTCATAGGCTGCCTGGATTTGCGCGCGAACCTCAGGGGCCTCGTAACGGGGCTTCCCAAGCGTAAAGTCCTGGAGCCACGGCCGGGTCGAACCGGCGCCGTCAACAACCTCCGACCTGCGCACGGCATCTCGCAGCGCCCCCTTCACGATCTCGTACGGATAGGCGTTGGGCGTGGCAATGCCGAAGCTTCCCTTCCAGTAATGGCTCGGGTAGACCATCGGCAGCGCGGCATCTACGACGTCGATGAACGACTCCCAAACCTGTCCGATGCCGACGTCACGACGAGCGGAGGTCGTCACACCAAACACGTCTGCGGTCACGGAGACACCAATCTCCGCCAGTTCGGCCTGACTGTACTTGAGGAAGTCGCGGATCGCGTCCGCCATCACTCGACCGTTTGAGCCAGGATACCGTGCCCGTGCGTGATCTGACGCTGGAACGTCAGGAAAACGAACGTAGTCCCACTGGATCTCTGGAAAGCCCATCTCAGCCACTTCACGAGCAAGGTCGACGTGGTAGTCCCACACACCCTTGTTGTAGGGGTTGAGCCACACGAAGCCCTTGCTGTCTACCCACACGCCGCCCGCGGTATCCTGAATCGCGAGGTCTGGGCGGGCCCCGGCGAGAAGCGGGTCTTTGATGACCACGATGCGGGCGATCGGATAGATCCCAGCTTCCTCAAGGCGAGCCAAAAGGCCTGGCAGATCGCGGATGCGAACTTCCCCGTCGGCCCCGACCTCACGCGCCATCGGAAGCTCCGTCGGGTGGCTGATAAAACCGGTCGCATCTTTGATGTCGATCACGAAGGAATTGATCTCCGTGCGGCCGGCAAGCTCGATGAGCGACGTGGTGCGGTTTCGAGATCCGGACGCCCAGGCGTTCAAATACAGGCCACGAATCGCCTCAGGGCGAGGAAAACGGGCGCTACCATCGGCACGCGCGGAACGACCCGCCGTGCTTCCGACCCGAGTCCCTGCCTGGCGGACTTCCCGAACTTCAGGGCCGCCTGCAACTTCGGCGCGCACGGTGGTCTCCGAGGCCGTCTCCGGGACGGGACCAGTGACAGCGGCGGTAGAACCACCAGACGCCGGGGTGCCTTCCGCGCCTACCCCCTCCGTCGAGGGCCCTCCGGCGGCGGCAGGACCAGAAACGGCCGCGGACGCCCCGGCAGCCTCCGTCCCAGCAGAGCTAACCACAGCAGAGTCCACGGCAACCGGAGGCGAATCCGCGCCTTCAACGGACCGATCGAAAGCCGAGGGCCCTGCCTCACATGCCGAGAAGAGGGTCGAGACAAGCGCAACCCAAGCGAATCTGATCACAGGCACCGGGGAGACAGGACGTCCATCAATACGCCCGAAGCGACGGGTCGACCTCGGCTCTCCAGCCAAGAACCCCTCCACGAAGATTGAGCACTCGCGTCGCACCCTTCTGCTTGAGCAGACTGGCCGCCCATTCACTGCGCTGACCGCTGCGGCAGTAGACGACGATCTCGCGCGCAGCGTCGACCTCACCCATGCGCTGCATGAAGTCGCCCGTCGGGATCCTCACCTGCCCGTGCTCAGGAAGATCCGCGATCGACTGTTCGAAAGGCTCGCGGACGTCGACCAGCAGAGGCACATCACCGGCGTCCAACCGCGCCTTTAGCTCCGTGGGGGAAATTTCGGGAACGGCTGTTTCGTCCATTCAAGTCTCGAAGTCATGATGTCGAAAAGGGTGTGGGCGGTGCGCTCCGCCGCCCCTCGGTGGGCGTCAATATAGCTCAAGGCGCGTGCGCTGGCGTAGACGCGGTCGTCCTCGGTGGCCGCCCACATGAGCACCCTTTGTGCCACCTCCTCCGCGTCACGCACGGTGTAGCCACCCCCGCATTCCATTAGGCCAGCAGCGGCAGGTGCATTTTGGTGGTCGGGGCCAAACATGACCGGTACAGCCACTGCGGCTGGCTCAAGAACCGAATGAAGCCCCAAGGTGTGGAAGCCTCCGCCGACGTACGCGAAGGTCGCAACCGAGTAGAGGTGGGCCAGAACGCCGACCCGGTCGACGACCACCACATCGACTCCTTCAGCGCCGCGGGCCTCAACCTGCGTGAGCGTCCGCGCAGTGCGGCCCGCCGCCTCAAAGCGGCCGACGAGTGCAGCGACGTGCGCCGACGTCGGTTCGTGAGGCGCAATGATGATGCGCACATCCGGTCGCTCCTCCGCGATCGCGCGAAGTGCCGGCAGCAGCACTTCGTCATCAGAGGGCCAGGTGGAGCCGGCGACCAACGTTGGCCGCGGTACGGCATGGAACGGGGCTAGAAAGTCGGCCGCGGCGGCAGCCGCTTGGGCTCGTTGGGCCGCAGAGTCGATACCGGGGTCGCCGGTCACAAGGACCCGCCCTTCCGGCACGCCGAGGGAGCGCAGTCTCACCGCATCTGCCTCGCCCACCGCACATGCTGAGGCCAGTGAAGACCAGGTCGCCCGCAAGAAGGACCGTGCGGGGCCCCTTAACCGGCCGGATCTCTCCGGCACCGTCGCGGCAATCAGACACACTGGGATCGATCTCCGGGCGGCCTCTTCCGCGAGGACCGGCCATACCTCGGTCTTCGTGAAGACCAGCAGGTCGGGAGCGATCGCGTCCAAAACCGGCCCAGTGGTCGGGCGCAGATCCCACGGCAGATACGCGGAGACGTCAACGGGCATCGTCGCTGCCAGGTCGACCGCAGAAGGCGAAAAGTGCGTAAAGACCACCTGCACGTCGGGCCGCAGGGACTTCAACGCCTCAATCACCGAGCGTGCTTGGTAACCCTCTCCGACCGAAGGGGCGTGAACCCAAACGGTAGGGCGGATGGGGTCTCGACGCTCCAAGCCCCACTCCTCAAGGGTGACATGAGCCACGCGGCGACCGCGGAAGCCACGCGCCAATTTCGACGACCCCGAGCCTAGCACGGGCGCAACGCCACGCAGCGCGCTGACAACCAGGTAATACAAGAATCGGGAGGTGCTCATGTCAGAGGATAGATAGCGATGGGGGTGCCGGGTAGATTACTCCATGAACTTTCAAGTCACTGCCCGCTACGGCGGACGCGCCCAGAGGTACCACACCTTCAACGTCGACGTGCTCGACGCGAAGGCGGCGCTACTGGCCGCGGCCCACGAGATTCCCGACGAGATCGCACCGCAAGTCGACCTGATCGAGATCCGAGTCGCTGTAGATCCTGACAAGCGCAGCTACGCGGAAGAGCCTTAGGTTGCGGCCCGCGTTGAAACCTGTGCGCCCCGGTCCCGGTACCCCATCACTGTGAGCACACCGATCTCCTCACCCCCCGCCCCGCCCCGCCGTCGACTCGTGCGTGTCACGTTGGGCGCCGTCGCGGTGCTGCTCGCCGGGACTGCTTGGGCCTGCTCGCCCATCTACGTGCTCAAGGCGGGCTACGCCGAGATGAAGATCCTGCGGGCCCGTCAGGACATCCCCGCAGTGCTCGCCGATCCTGCGACAGACCCCGAGACCCGTGGCAAACTGGGCTTCGTGCTGGAGGCGCGGCGGTTCGCCGCGGACGAACTGGGCATCGACGTGGGCGACTCCTACACGATGTACACCAAACTCGATCGCGACACCCTGGCCATGGTCGTGTCCGCTGCTCATAAGGACCGGCTCGTGCCCAAGACCTGGTGGTTTCCCATTGTTGGACGCATGCCGTACAAGGGGTACTTCTCGCTGGCCGAGGCCCAAGGCGCACAGGCGGACCTCGAAGAGGAAGGCTACGACACCTACCTCCGGCCCACGGCGGCGTTCAGCACTTTGGGCTGGTTCAACGATCCGATTCTTTCGACTGTGCTGCGCGCGGACGATGTCGAAGTCGTGGAGACGGTGCTGCACGAGCTCTCGCATCAGCATCTTTTCGTCCCTGGGCACGTCGGATTCAACGAGAGCTTCGCGACCTTCGTCGGCCGCGCTGGCGCGGCCCGCTTCTTCTGCACGCGTGACGGCGGCGGGCTCGACACGGTGAAGTGCCTTCGTGCCCAAGCACGTTGGCGGGACTATCAACGTTTCAGCGTCTTCGTGGATTCCATGATGGACGACCTCGCAGCCATCTATGGAGACACAGCGCTCAGCTACGAGCAGAAAGTGGACCGCCGCGAAGCGGTCTTTACGGCTTCCCTCTCCCGCTTCGATTCGGACTTCGCCCCCGAGTTCGAGTCCGTCACGTTTGGGAGTTTCCGCAACACGCCGCTGAATAACGCCACGTTATTGGCTCGCGTGCGGTACTACCATCGTCTGCCCGACTTCGCCGCGCTTCTCGAGGCCAGGGAAAATGATCTGTCGGCGGTGCTTGAGGAACTGAAGCGCGGGGCCGGGCAGGTCGAGGATCCGTTCGAGATGCTGGCGGTGGGTGGGCGCTAAAGCGGTGCCCGAAGGCGGGCGTTATCTCGACAAATTCTGGTCTGATGCCCTATCCGCATACGGGGTAGAGGGCAGGCCCGTCAGGCCGCATCACCACCTCTGGATCTCCCAGTTGTCAGTTCCGTAATATATATGTATGGTACATATATGTACGAAACGGGTAATCTGGCGGAGATTGATTTGAGCACTGCAACCCACAAGCCGCATGCCTCGCCCCTAAGCGCCACCGACTGGCACGTTCTCATGGCGCTCGTTGAGGAAGACCTCCACGGCTACGCGATCATGAAGGCGGTCGAAAGGGATTCGCGGGGAGCGGTTTCTGCCGAGATCGGATCGCTCTACCGGATCCTCAGCCGGCTAATGACGGACGCCTTGGTCGACGAGGTTGCGCCGCCGGCGGATGCGCCGACGGAGACTCGAGGGCGGCCCCGGCGGTACTACCGAGTCACTGAAGAGGGTCGGGCGGCGCTTCGCCAAGAGGCGCTCCGTCTGGGGGAGGCCTTGGAACTAGCACGGGATCGCCGACTCGTCCCGGAGCCCTCAAAGTGAAGGATCACCACCACCCCTTTTTCGAATTCCTCCTCCTAGCTTTCCCAAAGGCATTCAGGGCGGCCTTTGGAGATGGAATGCGTGACGCGTTTGTAGACGCCCACACCGCCTGCGGCGGGAGCCGAACGCGGCTACTACGGCTGTGGGCGCGCACCGCCGTGGACCTGACCTGGTCCGGCATCAAGGAACGACGGTACTCCACCCAGCCATCCGGCACCGCGCGGGAATCCACGCGCGGCTGGTCCGGGACGGGCTTCTCCCTGTTGGATCTGAAGCTCGGGCTGAGGATGCTCCTGAAGCATCCGGGGCTGACCATCGTGACGATGTTCGCACTGGCGATCGGTATCCCGGTCGGGCTCACCCCGACCCATCTCGCGAACGCGGCCGAGGCGCCCTTGCCGGTCCCAGACGGAAATGAGATCAGGCTCCTGCGGTACTGGAATCAAGCGAGAGGGACCTCTGCGGCGACCACGTTCTACGACTTTCTTCAGTGGCGTGATGGGCTGACGACATTCGAGTCCCTCGGCGCCGTGCGCACGTCTGCATACAACCTTGATTCGAATGACGGGCTGGCCCCACCCGTGCAGGGCGCGGAAGTCACCGGGTCAACCTTCGACGTCCTTCGCGTGGCCCCGTTTCTCGGGCGCACGCTCGCCGCGGCAGATGATGTGAGGGGTGCGCCCTCCGTGGCGATCATTGGATACGACCTATGGCAGTCCCGCCTAGCTGGGGACCCAAAGATCATCGGACGCGATGTCCGCATCGGAGGCGTACCCCATACGATCGTCGGGGTCATGCCGAAGGGGTTCCTCTTCCCCGTGCGTCACCAACTTTGGCTGCCACTGCGTGACAGCCCCACTGTCGAGCCGAGGGAGGGCGCCCCGCTCACAGTTTTCGGACGACTGCGGGGGCCTGACGCGGAAGACGCCGCACAGGCCGAACTGACCACCGTCGGCAGCCGCATGGCACTCGCGTTTCCCCAGGCCCAGGAGTGGTTGCAGCCCGAGGTAGTGCCGTTCTCCTACATCGCCGTCGGCGGGGCGCCCAAGGGCGGGATCAAGGCGCTGCCGGAATTCTACGTGTCGCAGATCCTCACGATCTTCCTCCTGATGGTCGCCTGCGCCAACGTCGGCATGCTGATCTTCGCACGCACGGCGGCCCGCTCCGGCGAACTCGCGGTGCGGACAGCGCTTGGCGCCAGCCGTTCGCGGATCATATCACAGGTGTTCACCGAATCTCTCGTGAAACTTATTCTGGGGCGCGGCGTCGGCATCACGCTCATCGGGATCGTGGTGGGCGTCGCGGTGGCGACCGCTTTGGCCCGCGCGCTGCAAGGCCTCCTGTTCCAGGTGTCACCGGCAGACCCGCTCGTCATTAGGCTCTCGGCTAGCCTGCTCTTCACGACCGCAACGCTCGCCGCCTGGCTGCCCGCTCGCAGGGCCAGCCGTGTGGATGCTGCGATTTCACTGCGATACTGAACATGAAGTCCGGAATTGCGGCGTTCGCCGCCGCCACGGCCCTCATTCTGGCACTCACCCCTGCCATCGCGAACGCTCAAACCACCGACGTGACTTGGAATGTCACCTGGGCCCAGGCTGTACGGATCAATAGAGACGGGCCGGTCGAAATCCAGAAGTGGGGCGATGCCGAGTTGGCGCTCACAGTCGATGGCGGCGTGGTGACAGGGCGTTGGACGACCACAGTGGCGGAGGGAGTCACCTGGACGGTTCGCGGTACGCTCGAGAACGGCCGACTGAGTTTGGAAGCCACTGAACACGACTCGACCAACCCGGAACTCGACATGGTTGAAAAAGTCCAGTTCCGTGCTACGATCGATGTGGACAAGATCGAAGGCACGGTCTCGATGAGCTTCAAGGGCATGAATCGCGATCCGGGAAGCCGACCGTTCAACGGGGTACAGAGATCAGCGAGGTGAGCCGGGCTTTCCTGACGCCCCCATCAAGCGCCGCTCCGCTAGATCCTAGCCTGTAGCGTATACAGCTGATGATACCGCCCTTCCATGGCGAGCAATTCAGCATGTTTCCCACGCTCGGCGATCTCTCCATCCTCAATGACCAAGATGAGATCGGCCCGTCGGATCGTAGACAGCCTATGCGCGATCACGAACGTCGTACGCCCATTCAGAAGCTCAGCCAGACTCTTTTGAATCAGAGCCTCACTCTCGGTGTCCAGACTCGACGTCGCCTCATCCAGAAGCAAGATCCTCGGGTTCGCCAGAATGGCGCGCGCGATCGTCACCCTCTGTCGTTGTCCACCAGAAAGCTTCACCCCACGCTCTCCAATGATCGTCTCGAGCCCTTCCGGAAAGCGGTCCGTGAACTCGGTGATATAGGCCTGCTCGGCGGCCGACCGGATATCCGCTTCGGAGGCGGCGGGCCTCGCGAAGAGGAGGTTCTCCCGAATGGTTCCATCGAAGAGGAAGTCATCCTGGAGCACGAGCCCGAGTTGGTCTCGGTAGCTGGCCAGCTTCACTTCCCGGAGGTCGATGTCGTCGATAAGCACTCGGCCTTCATCGGGCTCCAAGAACGTCGCCGCGAGACCGGCAAGCGTGGACTTACCCGAGCCAGAACTCCCGACAAGGGCGATGACCGTTCCGGCTGGCGTTTCGAAGTTGATGCCCTTTAGGACCGGCTTGTCTTCGTCGTAACGGAAGTGGACATCCTCGAACTTCACACGCCCGTCAATGCGAGGCATCTCGCGCGTGCGCCGTGGGTCGTCATCCTCCTGCGGCCACGACAACAACTCCGAAGTACGATCGAGCCCAGCGAACGCCTCCGTCATCTGCGTGCCTACGCTCGCCAGCTGGATGACCGGAGCGATGAGGAATCCGAGGAACAGCGTGAACGAAAACAGCTCGCCCACGGTGAGTTGGTTCAGAATGATCAGACGCCCGCCGTACCCCATGACCAGGACACTCGCGAGTCCCATGAAGAAGGCCCCGAGACTGGTCACCATGCTCGACATGACCAGCGTGGTCTTCACGTTGTCGAAGATCCGCATCACACCGGCGTGAAAGATCTCCCCTTCCTTTTCGACAGCGTGGAATCCCTTAATGACCCGTATGCCGCCGAGTGCCTCCGTGAGTCGGCCAGTCACTTCCGCCCGGATGGCGCCTCGCTCACGGAAGGCGGGACGGAGCACGCTGAACGCCTTGGTAGATACGAAGGCGAAGCCTCCCAGCGGGACGACGGCCAGGGCAGTCATGACCGGACTGATGTCCAGCAAAAACACCAGCGCGACCAACGCGGTGACAACCCCTCCGACCAGCTGAACCAGGCCCGTACCGACCAGATTTCGGACACCTTCAACATCGTCCATGATCCGCGTGACTAACTCGCCAGACTTCGTGTTGTCGAAAACACGAATGGGGAGTTGCAAGACGTGCTTCTGCACCTGAGCACGCAAACTGGCGATCAGGTGCTGGGCCTCAACGCTGAGCAGCATCGTGAGCGTATACGAGGTGGCCGATTGAACGACGACGGCCAGCCCCACCGCACTCAGCAGGAGATACAGCATGTCCATGTCCCCGCCCCCGATCACGTCATCGATCAGGAATTTCGTCGAGGCCGGCAAGACGAGCCCTGCCATGCGGTTGAACATGATCAGGACCAGCCCAAGGCCGATGAGCTTTCTACGTGGCCAAATGATGTCCTGGAAGGCGCTCTTAAGGCTCGCGCCGGTGATCTTCTTCTGAGTTTTTTTTTCTGACATGGTCGGGGCTCGTCGTGAACGCGGCGGGCTGAATACCCGCACCGGCCGCCAGGGTGCCCGCTGGAATCCAAGCCTAGCCCTTGGGTGACCCCCTCGCGCCATGTAGGTTAGCCATCCATTGCAAGCCGTCCCCGAATGTCGGCGGACGGGCCCTAACTAGCTCGATTTTTCCCGTCATGACCAACGAAGAACGCGACGGCTACAACCCGTCAGCACTGGAAGCGAAGTGGCAGAGCCTCTGGGAGGAGCGCGGCACGAACGCGTTCACACGCGAGGACTTCCTCGCCGCCGAGGACCCCTTCTACAACCTCATGATGTTCCCCTACCCCTCCGCCGAGGGGCTCCATGTGGGCAACATCTACGCGTTTACTGGCGCAGACGTGCACGGCCGTTTTCAGAGGATGCTTGGCAAACAGGTCTTCGAGCCCATCGGCTTCGACGCCTTCGGCATTCACTCGGAGAACTTCGCGCTCAAGATCGGCACGCATCCGATGGATCTGATTCCGTCCAACGTGCGCAACTTCACCCGCCAACTCCAGCGCACGGGCGGCATGTTCGACTGGACGCACGTCGTAGATACGACGGACCCGTCCTACTACAAGTGGACTCAGTGGCTCTTCCTGCAGCTCTACAAAGCCGGGCTGGCTGAACGCAAAGAGGCTCCGGTCAACTGGTGCCCCTCCTGCATGACTGTGTTGGCGAACGAGCAGGTTGTCGGAGGTGCGTGTGAGCGATGCGGCACCCCGGTCGAGCAACGACGGATCGCCCAGTGGTTCTTCAGCATCACGAAGTACGCGCAGCGACTCCTCGACAATCTCCAGGACATCGACTGGTCCGAGTCGACGCGTAAGGCACAGGGCAACTGGATCGGGCGGAGCGAAGGTGCTCAGTTGCACTTCCCTGTCATCGATCCGGCCGGGGACGAAACAGGCACGACGGTAGAGGTCTACACGACGCGCCCCGACACCGTCTTCGGCGCGAGTTACATGGTGCTGTCACCCGAGCATCCTCTGGTCGACATCGTCACGGAAGACGGGCACGCACCGCCGGTATTAGCATACCGCGAGGAGGCCAAGCGCAAAGACCTCGTCGCTCGGCAGAAGAACGACAAGACCAAGTCAGGTGTGTTCACCGGTGGCTACTGCCGCAACCCGGCCACGGGTCAGCCCGTCCCCATCTGGATCGCCGACTACGTCCTCATGGAGTACGGCACCGGCGCGATCATGGCGGTGCCGGGGCACGACGAGCGGGATTTCGAGTTCGCGCAGCAGTTTGAGCTCCCCATCGTGCGCGTGGTGGCCGGCCCCGGTGACGACGCCGACACACCGCTCAGTGAAGCCTACATCGGACCTGGCTCGCTCGTGAACTCAGGCGACTTCACAGGGACCGACGTCTCGGAATCTGTCGGGGCGGTCACGGAGTGGGCGGCAGCGGCCGGTTGGGGCGAGGCCCGCGTCAACTTCCGCCTCCACGACTGGTGCATTTCCCGCCAGCGCTATTGGGGGCCGCCGATCCCCATCATCTATTGTGAGGCGTGCGGCCCGGTCCCGGTCCCGGAAGCCGACCTACCGGTGGTGTTGCCGCGTGTGGAGGACTTCAAGCCGGACGACTCAGGCGTGAGTCCGCTCGCGCGCGTCGAAGAGTGGTATAAGACGACATGCCCGGAGTGTGGGGCGGCCGCGCGCCGTGAAACCGACGTGTCCGACACATTCCTGGATTCGGGCTGGTACTTCCTGCGATATCCGTCGTCGGACATCAGTGACAAGCCGTTCGACCCCGAGATCACCAAAAAATGGCTGCCCGTAAACACTTATATCGGTGGCAACGAACACGCAGTCTTGCACCTCATGTATTCACGCTTTCTCACCATGGTGCTTAAGGACCTCGGCCACATCGACTTCGAAGAACCGTTCAGCGTGTTCCGCGCACACGGCTTGATCATTTCCGAGGGCGCCAAGATGTCGAAGTCCAAGGGCAACGTGCTTGTCCCGGACCCGATCATCGACGAATTCGGCGCCGACACGTTCCGGACGTACCTGATGTTCCTGGGGCCGTTCGAAGAGGGTGGCGACTATAGGGTGGAAGGCATCCAGGGCCCCTACGGGTTCCTGCACCGCCTATGGGACACAGCGCTGGCCGCGATCGACGCGCCTCATGACCAGGCGCCCGATCCCGACGTAGAGCGGAAAGTCCACCAAACGATCAAGCAGATCACCGAGCAACTACCAGGCCTGGGTTACAACACCTCGATCGCCGCCCTCATGGAGTGCCTCAACACCGTTCGCTCCGGCGGACGCCGGCCCGTACGTGCCGAGGTCGAACCGCTGGTCGCAATGATCGCTCCCTTCGCGCCACACATGGCCGAAGAGCTGTGGGAGCGATTCGGACACCAGGGCAGCATTTTTGACGGCGCCAACTGGCCATCGTACGATGAGGCCAAGACCGTAGAGAGCAGGGTCAATGTGGCCGTGCAGGTGAACGGCAAGTTAAGGGGCACCATCGCCGTCGACTTGGAGAGCCCTGAGGCGGACGTTATTTCAGCCGCGCGCGCCGAGGAAAACGTCGCGCGTTACCTAGAGGGTTCTGAGGAACGCCGAGTGATCCACGTAAAGGGACGTCTTGTGAACTTCGTGATCTCGTGAGCAACGTCGAGCAGCTAGCCATCGACGCGATCCGTGTCCTGTCCATGGATGCGGTCCAAAAAGCCAACTCCGGTCACCCAGGCACTCCAATGGCGCTCGCGCCTGTCGGATACGTGCTTTTCCATCGGCACCTGCGACACAACCCGACCGACCCGACATGGATCGACCGCGACCGGTTCGTGCTCTCCGTCGGGCACGCATCCATGCTCATGTACTCGCTACTCCATCTGAGTGGATACGAGGTCAGCGCAGAGGATATAGAAAACTTCCGCCAGTGGGGCTCACCTACTGCAGGGCACCCCGAATACGGACATGTGCCGGGCGTAGAAACGACAACCGGTCCGCTCGGCCAGGGCGTCGCAAACTCCGTTGGGATGGCCCTAGCAGAGCGTTGGCTCGCTGCGCGCTACAACCGCCCCAGCCACGAGATCGTGGACCACTTCACCTACGCCCTTTGTTCTGATGGCGATCTCATGGAGGGCGTCTCGCATGAGGCCGCCGCGATCGCGGGTCATCAGAAGCTCGGCAAGCTCATCTGGATCTGGGACGACAACCGCATCACCATCGAGGGCGGCACGGACCTGTCGATGTCGACGGATCAAGCGAAGCGCTTCGAGAGCTACGGATGGCACGTGGTGCATGTCCACGACGGCAACGACCTGAACAGAATCGACCTCGCGATCACCGAAGCCCAAAACGAGACCGAACGTCCCACGCTGGTCGTGCTTCGAACGACGATCGCGTATGGGAGCCCGGGGAAAGCAGGTACGTCGGCATCACATGGTGCCCCGCTCGGCGCCGCCGAAATCGAAGCCACGAAGAAGAACCTGGGCTACCCGTCTCTTGAGCCCTTCTATGTAGATGAGGGTGCTCGCGCACATTGGCGCACCTGCATCGACAAGGGCGGCCGGTTACAGGACGGTTGGCGCGCCCGCTTTGCCGTGTATTCCGCGGAGATGCCGGAGTTGGCTGCAGAGTACCTCAGCGTCGTCGCCGGCGATCTTCCCGAAGGGTGGGACGCGCACGTGCCGGATCTCTCGAGCGTCACTTCCGCCGACGCGACCCGAAACTGGTCAGGGAAGGTGATTCAGGGCCTCGCAGCTGGCCTGAACAACCTGATCGGGGGCTCCGCAGATCTCGGCGGCTCCAACAAGACCGACATCAAGGGTGCTGCCAGCCTGCTGCCATCGACCCCCGACGGTCGCGTGGTGCACTACGGCGTGCGCGAGCACGCCATGGGTTCGATTATGAACGGGATGGTCCTCCACGGAGGTGTCCGACCCTACGCCGGCACCTTCCTGATCTTCTCGGACTACATGCGGCCAGCGATTCGCCTCGCCGGCCTGATGGGACTGCCGGTTACGTACGTGTTCAGTCACGACTCCATCGGGCTGGGCGAAGACGGACCCACCCACCAGCCGATCGAACAGCTCGCAGCACTGCGCGCGATCCCGAACGTGTGCGACCTACGACCCGGCGATGCGGCCGAGACAGAGATCGCGTGGCGCGTGGCGGTCGAGCGTGCTGACGGACCCAGTTGGCTTGCCCTGAGCCGGCAGAGCGTGGACCTGTTGGATCGTGGGGGCCTGTGCGCCTCCGCCGACGGGTTACGACGGGGCGCGTATGTGCTTATCGAGGCGTCGAACGAAAATCCCGAGGCCATCTTGATGGCCAGCGGTTCGGAACTTGGCTTCGCTGTCCAGGCCCGCGCTCGTCTTGAGGCAGACGGCGTGCCCACGCGGGTGGTGAGCTTCCCGAGTTGGTTCCTGTTTCAGCAACAAGACGCCAGCTACCGAGCCGAGGTGCTACCCGCTGCCGTGACGAACCGCGTGTCGATCGAGGCGGCCAGCACGTTCGGTTGGGCGCGCTGGGTCGGCGACGCAGGCCGAGCGATCGGTATCGATCACTTCGGAGCCTCGGCACCCGCCGAAATCCTCTACGAGCAGTTTGGGGTGACCGCGGACGCCTTGGTTGAGGCGGTAAAGGCGGGGCGCTAAGGCTGACCAGAAGTTCGTTATTGCTCGACCGGTGTCGCTACACCTACCGCGGGCGATGATCACCAAACCCCGCCCCACAGCGATCAACCACCTCAGAGCGGCCGCGTGGCTCCTCGTGCTCGGGGCTTTCGCCACTCAAAGGCCAACCCTGTCGGGGCCGCACCCTCGATGAGTCGAACGATCAGCGGGAGTCGCCGCGCTGGCTCGCCTGATCGACACCGATGGCGCTCAGCAGGCCACTACGGCGACGGGCTCAGTCGGCCCCTTGCGCGTCGTGGCCCCCGAAGCTGACCTCTACCGGTGGAGGCGGTTCGACCCGGATACGAAGGCGAGAACGCTACACACTACGCTTTATGGCGCCGTAGCGCGTGGGGCAGCGGCGGCACACGTGTGACCAGGTCACGTCGTCGTTTCCGTCGGCGCACCGGGCGCGCGTAGGTCATCTCTGGAGTGCAACCCACGGTCACGGCCCACTCCCGCCAACTCCTTCCATGCCCCCTTGCGCCCGTGAGCAGGTAATCTGCCGCATGTGCCATCTCGTGCAGAAGCGTGTCGACTCGTTCCGCTCCGTTTCCGACCAACAGTAGGTCCACATTGAGCGCGACCTCCACCACATACCTCCTCCCTTTGTGCTCACCGGGTAGCATGTGCCCGAGTGCGGATTTCATGCGCCTACTCAATCGAACGGGTATCCCCTCCGGCAAAACGCCACCGAAGCGAGTACGATTGAAGTGGGAGTAAAGGGCCCTCACATAGGCACGCTGCTCGGGAGTCGCGCAGCAATGCGTCACGCTCCCAACGCCGTCGCAACTCGCCGTCGCCCGACGCTCATCGTACTCCGCGCGAGCGGCCGCGATCGCGGCGTTGAGTACAGGCCAGTCGCTGATGGCTTGACTCGCTGCCTCCGCCGTTCGGCTCGAGAGCCCACCCTGCTTCGTAATGACGGCGAATGCGCGCAAGATGTCTGGCGGCGCTAGCCGGAAGATTTCGTGCACATTTAGTACCGTGCCTCTCTGAGTAAGAGACCAGATGGTATTGCGGTTTTTTCGGTAGGTGACGCGGCTTACGCGCCGGACCCCATGGCAGTGCAGCTCACGGAGAAAATCCGAGGGCGAAAGCTCCGACATTTCAGCCATTGCAAGCGTTTTTGGCATTACAGAAGACGTGAAGAAAATTCAATCCTGACCCTACCTGAATCGAAGATCATCCGTGACCGGAGCACTGTATATAGTGGGAGGTGCCGCGTCCATACCCGAGATGCGGTGGCCGTCGCCCACTCACGCCCATTGCGCCTGGAATCAAAGTGAATGTAGATAATGACTAGCGCTTCTACGCGTTTCGACTCGCCCCTACACCGTTTGGAGGAATTCCCCGTGGCGACCAAGAAAAAATCGGCTCCGGCCAAGAAGACCGCGGCGGCCAAAAAGCTGCCTGCAAAGAAAGCTGCTGGCGCCAAAAAGCGTCCGGCTGCAAAGAAGGCTCCGGCGCGCAAGGCAGCCGCCCCAGCGGCGGCAGCCCCAGCGGATGCTGCTCCTAAGAAGGCCGCAGCTAAGAAGGCTGCTCCGAAGAAGGCCGCAGCTAAGAAGGCTGCTCCGAAGAAGGCCGCAGCTAAGAAGGCTGCTCCGAAAAAGGCCGTAGCTAAGAAGGCTGCTCCTAAGAAGGCAGCCGCCAAGAAAGCTGCTCCTAAGAAGGCAGCCGCCAAGAAAGCTGCTCCTAAGAAGGCAGCCGCCA
>CALFPJ010000041.1 GCA_937919655.1 uncultured Gemmatimonadales bacterium | reverse complement strand
CGGGGTGCATGTCCCTCAGCACCGAGTTGTCGGTTTCTTTGGACACAAGCGTGCTCGCCCGGAACAACGATGGCACAGTTCCGGCGTCCGTCCACCAGCCGTCCACGACCGCATGGCGCATCGCGTCACGCTTGATGAACGCGGTGTTCACGTCGGTGATCTCGAGCTCCCCTCGCTTTGAGGGCTCAAGCTTCGCGATCGTTTCGAAGACCGAGGAGTCGAAAAAATAGCACCCGGTGACCGCAAGGCGTGTCGGCGGAATCGCCGGCTTTTCGATGATCTCGACAACGCGGTCTCCTTCAATGCGGGCCACACCGAAGCGGTGGGGGTCGTCGACCTCTTTGAGCAGGATCATCGCCCCCTGGGGATTCCCCTCGAACGCCGCCACTGCGGGGGCAATGGGATTCTGGAAGATGTTGTCTCCCAGAATGACGGCCATGGAATCATCTCCGACAAAGTGTTCGGCGAGACCCAGGGCCTCAGCAATACCTCCCTCCCCTTCCTGGTACGCATAGCGCACGTGCTTGAGACCGAACTCATGTCCGTTGCGCAGTAGCTTGAGGAAGTCTCCGGCGCTGTTCCCCCCGGTCACCACGAGGATGTCGTCGATACCCGCGTGCGCGAGTTGCTGGATCGGATAGTAGATCATCGGCCGGTCATAGACCGGCAGAAGGTGTTTGTTCGTCACCCGTGTCATCGGGAGAAGACGGGTTCCTAGGCCACCCGCCAAGACGATGCCCTTCATAGGTCCACCTTCGAGAGGAACGTGCTCAGTGCGTCATACCATGGTGCCATGACCCGACCCAGTCGAGCCTCGCTGGCCGCAATGTCCAACACAGAGTAACGAGGTCTCTCGGCGGCCGCCCCCCAAACTTGGGTCGAGACCGGGGTCACATCGAGTTTCAATTTCTGGATCCGCAGCGCGGCCTCGGCCAACTCGAACCACGTGGCGGTACCGCTATTGGCAACGTGCACGATTCCGAGCGTACCTAGATCGAGAAGTTCAATCGTATGCTCAGCGAGGTTCGTCGCCCAGGTCGGGCGCCCCCGCTGGTCATCTACCACGCGCGTGGGTAAACCCTCTCGGGCCCGCCTCAGGACGGTGGACACAAAGTTGGATCCACCACGGCCGAACAGCCAACCGGTGCGCACGATCAGCCAGTCCGCACCAGACGCCTGCGTCGCCCCTTCCCCGGCAACTTTCGAGCGCCCGTAGACCGAGAGCGGATTGGGGAGAGAGTCTGGGGTGTAGGGCTCGTCCGTCTGGCCATCAAAGACGTAGTCGGTGCTGAAGTAGACGAAGCGAGCGCCGATCGAGGCGGCGGCGTCTGCAACGTTTCGCGTTCCGTCTTCATTGACCGAAAAGGCGCGCTCCCCGTCCCTCTCCGCACGATCGACGGCGGTGTACGCAGCACAGTGCAGCACGACGTCCGGCGTCTCCTCCCGCATCAGGTCTCCGACACGCTCCGCGTCGGTCACGTCGAGTCTCGCTCGGTCGCACGCCACGACGACATCCCCCCGAGCGTGGTACGCGCGGACGAACTCGCTGCCCAATAGCCCAGCGGCACCCGTGATGAGTACCTTCATGATCTCCGCCCTACGAAGCAATCCTCAAGCCGCCCAGCCCGATGGCCTTCAACTTCACGCCGCTGTCCATACCCGAAGTGGTTCTGATCGAGCCCACCCGGCACCATGATGCCCGTGGCTTCTTCAGCGAGACCTTCCGCGCGTCGGCCTTCGACTCGCACGTTGGCGCAACCTTTGTGCAGGACAACTTCGTGCGGTCGGGTCCACAGGTTGTTCGCGGGCTCCATTACCAGCTCTCCCCAAGGCCACAGGGCAAGCTGATCCAGGTGCTCCGTGGCCATATTTTGGATATTGCCGTGGACCTGCGGCGTAGCTCCGCGACCTTCGGCCAGTGGGTCGGCCAAGAGATCTCCGACACCAACGGGGAGATTCTCTGGATCCCCCCCGGCTTTGGGCACGGCTACGCCGTCCTGAGCGACGGTGCAGACGTCATGTACAAAGTCACCGAAGAATACGACGCTACGCTCGACCGCGGCATTCGTTGGAACGATCCCGACCTCGCTGTTACGTGGCCCTCCTCGGACGCCGTCCTCTCCGAAAAGGACCGCGCACTGCCCTTGCTGTCCGAGACCGCGGACCTCTTCGCGTAGCACGGGGACGCCCATGGCCGGTCGCAGAGCGATCAGCCCTTCACGATCCAGCTGTCCACCCCACCGCCCGGCAGCTCCTTCGCCGCGGCATGCCGGGTGTCCACAAGCACCTTCGACTTCGCAACAATGCGTGCGTAGTCGAAGTCGGTATGGTCGGTGAGAATCACAACCACATCCGCGCCCTCGAGGAGTTCGTCGGTGAGCGCTTGAGATTGGTGCATGACGCCGCCGTTCTTCCATTGAGGGACGTAGGGGTCGTGGTAGACCACTTCGGCACCATCTGCCTCCAGAAGCTTGAGCACGTCGAGCGCCGGAGACTCGCGGACGTCGTTGACGTCCTTTTTGTAGGCGACGCCGAGCAGAACAATGCTTGATCCGTTCACGGACAGCCGATTGCGGTTGAGCACCTCCCTCACCTTGCCGACCACGAAGTTCGGCATTTCCGTATTGATCTCGGACGCGAGATCAATGAAGCGCGTCTTGTAGTTTAAGGTGCGCATCTTCCAAGACAGGTAGTGCGGATCCACGGGAATGCAGTGCCCCCCGAGCCCCGGGCCCGGCGTGAACTTCATGAAGCCGAACGGCTTCGTGGCCGCGGCCTCGATGACCTCCCATACGTCCACGCCCAATAGGTCCGAGATGAGCGCCACCTCGTTGACCATCCCGATGTTCACGGCCCGGAAGGTGTTCTCCAGAATTTTGGTGAGTTCGGCCGCTTCGGCCGAGGACACCCTGACCACGGTATCGATAAAGCGCTCGTAGAAGGCGGCGCCGGCGTCGCCGCACGCCTGCGTAATGCCGCCGATGACCTTGGGCGTGTTCTTTGTGGTCCATGTCTCGTTACCCGGATCCACACGCTCGGGTGAGAAGCACAGGTGGAAGTCTTTCCCTGCAACAAGTCCTCCGGCCTCAAGCGTCGGCTGCATGACCTCACGTGTCGTACCGGGATAGGTCGTCGACTCCAATACGACGAGCTGACCGGGCCTGAGCGCCGCGGCTACGGCCTCTGACGCGGCGATCACGTACGAAACATCGGGATCACGCGTCTTGGACAGCGGCGTCGGCACGCAGATGGAAATGGCGTCACACTCGGCTAGGCGACTCATGTCGGTCGTCGCTTCAAGCAGTCCCTGGTGCCGGAGCCCCGCGACCTCGGCATCCGTAATGTCCTGGATGTGCGAGCGACCGGCGTTGATGCTGTCCACCACGCCTTGGTTGACGTCGAAACCGATCACTTTCAGGCCGCCGCCGCGGACAGCCTCAACCGACAAGGGGAGACCGACGTACCCGAGACCAATGACGCCAAACGTGGCGATTTTCTGACTCATTTCAGATGGGGCTGGAGAATCATGGAACCACGTCGGAGTGGCGCTGAGCAGCTAAGAGAAGCTAAGGATAAGGCTGCGGGTCCGTCCAAAGCCACATTCGACCATCATCGGGAAAAAGGCCCGGTCCTGTTTGTCTACCATGACATCTGATCGAGTCCCTAACGCGGGTCAATTCCTCGACAAAAGAAGGAGCCTCTCCGGCAAAATACCAGAGAGGCTCCATCACAATCAACCAAAGCTACCGGGCAGGCCTAGACCTCTGCAGCAACCACCACCGCTGGAGCCTTAATAAGCTTCCCAGCCGAAATGCACCGCGTGCAAACCCTCACGCTCCGACGCTGACCCTTGTCGTCGACAATCTTGAAAGGCTGCAAATTCGGCAGCCAGCGGCGCCGAGTCTTGTTGTTCGCGTGGCTGACGTTATTCCCCGACGCCGGCCCCTTCCCACACGCATAGCAAAGTCTAGCCATCTCTATTTACTCTATCGTTAAAATCAAAAAAACGACGGCCATGCCGTCATCCGATGCAGTCGTGCCCAACAGCACTGAGGGGGCCGAAGGCTCGGGGGAGCCGTCTCCTCGCAGCGACATTGGCGCTGGTGCGCCCGGTCGCGGAGAGGAGAGGGCTTCGCCGAGCCCGTCAGTTCCCCGTGCCTACTCCAACGAAGCCCGCGTCCAAATAATGCGTAGCAAACTCCGCCGCCAACTGATCTCCCTCGCCGATCGTGCCTGCGTCAACCCAAGCCTGTGCAATCTCCGGCGTCATCGCCGTCAGCATGCCTGACGCCGTCGCGGTGCCGCCCATGGTGATCGCCAGCGCCTGAGCCATGACGGCATCATTCATCGAGACGAGGAACGGGTTGCCGTTCGGTAACTCAAGCCAGAAGCCCTGAGTGCCGAGCAGGCTCGCCACCTTCAGGTGCTCGATGCGGATCAACTGACCCTCGAAGCTGGAAGCGTCAAGCTGAATATCGGCCGGATCAATGATCGTCGCGCCGGAAGCATCCGTCGCGACCTCTGGCTCCGTAACCTCGACTAACTGCAGTGCCTTCTGCGTGGCGGCTTCCGCCTGCAACCAGTACATGAAGCCACCAATGACCAGGAAAGCCACTACCATCAAGGGCAGACCCAGGTCGGCAGCACCGCGTCGAGAGTTGTCGGCCATTTTGATCATCCTATCGCGTTGGAAGTAGTCCGCTGTGAGCGAACCAAACTAATTAACGAGCTCAATGAGCGACATCTCTGCAGCGTCGCCTTTTCGATTTCCCAACTTCAAAATCCGGGTGTAGCCGCCAGGACGCTCGCTGTAACGCGGGGCGATGTGGTCAAACAGCTTCCCGAGAACGTCTCGGTCCTGAATTTTCGTAGCCGCGAGCCGAATCGAATGGAGGTCACCGCGGCGCGCCAAAGTGATCAGTCGTTCCGCGTACGGGCGGAGCTCCTTAGCCTTGGCCGTCGTGGTCTCGATGCGCTCATGACGGAACAGCGAAGTCGCCATGTTCCGCATCGTCGCCTTCTTATGGCTCGCGGTCCGTGACAGTTTCCTGCCTTTTTTCCGATGCCGCACGGTTACTTCTCCCCAGCCGCAGCGGCTTCTGCATCTTCTTCAACGAAGAAGAGACGGCCATCGTCGCCTTCTTCGAGTTGCATGCCGAAGCGTAGCGCGTGCTCCTCAAGAAAATCTGAGATCTCCTTGAGGGACTTCTTACCAAAGTTCTCGATCTGCAGCATGTCGTCCTCGGACTTCTGTACCAGGTCTCCGAGCGTCCGAATGTTCTCTTTCTGCAGCGAGTTCCGTGACCGGACGGACAACTCCGCCAGATCTTCGATAGAACGTTCGAAGAGATCCTGGAGGCGCTCTGGCACCGCAACAGCGCCAGGAGGTGCAACCTCAGGAATGCCACCCTCGCCGAAGTACATCATGTATTCGAGGTGCTTACGGACCAGTGCCGCAGCGTAAGCCACGGCGGCCTCAGGCAGAACCGAGCCATTTGTCTCGATCTGTAGCGTGAGGCGGTCGAAGTCGGTCCGCTGGCCAACCCGCGTCTCCTGAACGGAGAAGTTCGCGCGGCGCACCGGGCTATAGATCGAATCGATGCGCACGAGGTCAACCGGAGCGCCGCGTGGAATCGGGTGCTGATCTGCCAGGACGAAGCCACGGCCCTTATTCACGTAAAGTTCCACGGTGACCTTGCGGTCTTCCTGGAGCGTGAACAGGTGATGATCTGGATCCAAGATCGCGCCACCAGCCAAAGGCTGCACGTCACCAGCGGTGACAACGCCTGCCTTTTTCACGTGGATCTCGAACACCGCCTCGTCAACGTCGTCATCCAGTGTGACCACGAGGGCCTTCAAGTTCTGGATGACCTGATGCACGTCTTCGACGACGCCACCGATGGTCTGGTGCTCATGCACCACCCCGTCGATCCGGAAGCCCCACACAGCGGCCCCTCGCAGCGAAGACAGCAGCGCACGACGAACCGAGTTGCCGAGTGTGTGACCAAAGCCGCGCTCGAGCGGCTCAATCACGAACTGCGCACTCCGACCGTCATCAGTCCTATCAAGGGCTTCGACGCGTTCTGGAAGTACCAATCCGGTGAGATCTATGTCCACGTTTTCCTCCAACGTAACCGTGCTGCCGCCACAATCCGCCTAGCGAATTCCGACGACGGAATTACTTCGAGTAAAGCTCGACGATGAGCTGTTCCTGCGCCGCGAGCGGAATGTCCGCGCGGGTCGGCTGGCGAACCATCCGACCAACTCGGGCCTTCTCGTCGAGAGCAAGCCAATCCATGATCGCAGGACGCGTCCGTGCTTCGAGCGCGGCCTGAATCGGCAAAATGTCCTTCGATTTCGCTCGCACCGCGACCTCGTCACCAGGGCGCACCTTGAAGCTCGGCACGTCCACCTTGCGGCCGTTGACCTCAACGTGGCGGTGGCGCACCAACTGACGCGCACCGCTCCGGCTGGCTGCAAAGCCCATCCGGAATACGATGTTGTCGAGTCGGGTCTCCAGGGACACGATGAGATTCTCACCCGTGATTCCAGGGACGTGTGCCGCACGCTCAAAGAGGCTGCGAAACTGCTTCTCATGCAGCCCATAGATCCGCTTCACCTTCTGCTTCTCACGAAGCTGAACGGCATAGTCGGACTGCTTACGCCGACGAGCCTGCGCAGGGCCGTGCTGGCCCGGCGGGAAGGCACGACGATCGACAGGGCATTTTTCCGTATAGCATTTCTGCCCTTTCAAGAACAGCTTCTGGCCTTCACGGCGGCAGAGCTTACAGACGGGTCCAGTGTAACGAGCCATTGCTTTTTACGATTCCTATTAAACGCGACGTTTTTTCGGCGGCCGGCACCCGTTGTGCGGCAGCGGTGTCACGTCTTGGATCGATTTGATATGAAGGCCAGCGGCAGCGAGTGCCTGTATGGCCGATTCCCGGCCGGAGCCGGGGCCCTGTACGAGAACGTTCACACGCCTCACACCCATCCCTACCGCCTCACGCCCGATCTGCTCGGCGGCGACGGTCGCAGCGAAGGGGGTCGACTTCTTTGAGCCCTTAAAGCCCGCTGTACCAGCGGAGGCCCAAATGATCGTGTTCCCAGCGTTGTCCGTGATGGTGATGATCGTGTTGTTGAAGGACGCCTGAATGTGGGCAACGCCCTCAGCCTCGACGACTTTCTTTGATTTTTTGGTGCGGGTTTTTGGCTTAGCCACTCTCTGTCTTCCTACAATGCGGACACGGCGAACCAAAACTTTTGTTTCGGATTGCGCCGCATCGGGTGATACGCCGGCTCTTAGAGCCTATCGGGGACGCCCATTACTTCCTGGGCGGTTTCTTCTTCCCTGTCACGGCTCTCTTAGAACCTTTGTGTGTGCGGGCATTCGTATGCGTCCGCTGCCCACGCACCGGCAGACCTCGCCGATGCCGAATGCCCCGGTAACAACCGATGTCCATGAGACGCTTGATGTTCATGGACGTCTCAGTCCGAAGGGCACCCTCGACCTTGAAGTTGCCTTCGATCTGGCGACGAAGCCTGTTCACATCGTCATCGTCGAGGTCCTGAGTGCGGCGGCTCGGATCGACACCACACGCCTCGATAATCTGCTTCGCTCGTGTCGCACCGATGCCGTAAATGTACGTTAGGGCAATCTCGATGCGCTTGCCGCGCGGTAAATCAACACCAGCTATACGTGCCATGCTTTAGCCCTGCCGCTGTTTATGCTTGGGATCACGGGAGCAGATGATTCGCACGACGCCCTTCCGGCGGACCACTTTACAATGCTCGCAGATCGGTTTTACGCTGCTTCTAACCTTCACTTCGGTAACCCCACATTAGTTTGTGGCAGAGCTTTACAGTATAACTAGGAGATGAAGCTGCTTCAAGCGCCATTCGGAGCGGGTGACCCCGCGTAAATGGGACTTCCTACCGCCGTGAGCACCTTCGGCCCTTCGGCCGTAACGCCAACGGTGTGTTCAAAGTGTGCAGACAGCTTCCTATCGGCCGTCACCACGGTCCATCCGTCGTCGAGCGTACGAATGCTGGCGGAAGATTCCGCGAGCATCGGTTCGATGGCGATGACCATGCCTTCACGTAGCAGCGGCCCATGTCCTGGGCGGCCCACGTTGGGCACCTGTGGCTCCTCATGGACGTCTCGGCCTATGCCGTGCCCCACGAGGTCCCGGATAATGCCGTACCCTGTACCCTCCACCCTACGCATGACCGCCGCGCCGATGTCTCCGACGTGGTTGCCCACCACAGCAGCCTCAACGGCCGCCCACAGCGAGCCTTCGGTCACGTCGAGAAGGTCCTGCGTAGGCGTCGCGACCTCACCGACGCCAAACGTCCACGCCGAGTCTGAGCACCAACCGTCGAGTCGCACGCCAACATCGATTGAGACAATATCCCCTTCCTTCAGCAAACGCTCTGTGCTGGGGATGCCGTGGACCACCTCGTCATTTACCGAAGCACACACGCTGCCAGGGAAGCCGTACAACCCCTTAAACGCCGGTACCGCGCCATCGTGCGAAACAATGAACTCGTCGCAGAACTGATCCAGATCGTGCGTCGTCACACCCGGGACAACGCGCGTGTGTAGCTCATCGAGGAGGGCGGCGATAATCGCTCCGCCCTGCCCGATCCTGTCGATCTCGTCTGGTGTTCTGAGGTTGATCATGCCCAGTCCAACCCTAACGCCGTGCGAAAAGCCCTGTAGACGTCGTCCGCGGGTTGGTCAGCGCTCACGCGCGCCATCTTGGCGTCGTGGTTTTCGTAATGACTCACCAACGGGGCAGTCTGCGACTGATACACCTCAAGCCGCCGCATGACCGTTTCAGGCTCGTCGTCAACACGGTGGATGAGCGGCCCGCCACAGCGGTCACAGATCCCGTCGACCTCCGAGTCCTTGAAGGACACATTAAAGACCGCCGCGCACTCCATGCAGCTCCGGCGTCCGCTGAGCCGTTTGGTAAGCTCCTCGTCCGGCGCCTCGAAAAGCACCACTTTATCGACCCGTCTCCCAGCCTCCTCGAGAACCCGGTCAAGCCCGTCAGCCTGTGCGGTCGTGCGTGGGAAACCATCGAAGAGGATGCTCGCCTCGGGCGCCACACCCTTCAGGTGGTCTCGCACCAGATCTAGGATCAGGTCATCGGGCACAAGCTCGCCGGCATCCATGAGCTCCTTCGACTTCTTCCCCAACTCAGTACCGTCACGCCGAGCGGCACGAAGCAGGTCACCCGTCGATACGTGCTCTCCACCCATCGAGTCTGCCAAACGGACGGCCTGCGTCCCTTTGCCGACTCCTGGTGGTCCGAGGAGGATAACAACCATCGACATCACATGAACCGCTGGCGGCCCCGCATCTTCACCCGCCCCTTCTTCATGAACCCGTCATAGTGACGGAGAAGAAGAAGCTGCTGTGCCTGCTGGACCGTATCGAGTCCGACACCCACCACGATCAGGAGACTGGTGCCCCCGAAGTAGAACGTGTTGATCTGAAAGAAGTCGAAAATCCAGAACGGGACCAGCGAGACCAACGCCAGGTAAATTGCCCCTGGGAGCGTCACCCGCGTCAGGACCCTGTCGATGTACTCCGACGTGCGCGCACCGGGCTTCACCCCGGGGATAAAGCCGCCCTGCTTCTTCAGGTTCTCCGCCAAGTCGACCGGATTAAAGATGATCGCCGTGTAGAAGTAGGTGAAGAAGATGATGAGCGCGCCGAGCGTGACGTAGTACGGCCACGTCTGCGGGGCAAAGACCTCGGTGATCATCTCTAGCGGCCCGACACCAGGGAAGAGCGCAGCCGCTGTGCCAGGCACCACGATGAACGACTGGGCGAAAATGATCGGCATCACGCCGGCAGAGTTCAATCGCAGAGGGATGAAGCTCTTCTGCCCTTCACGGATGCGTCCCCGACCGACCACCTTGCGAGGAATTTGCACGGGGATCTTCCGCGAAGCCATGGTCATCGCAACCACAGCCGCGGTCACACCAATAACCACCGCGAGCAACAGGATCAGGCTGAAGATGCCGATCTCGTTGAGCATGTAAGACTCCCAGGTCCGCGCAACGGCGGCTGGGAACGTCTGAATGATTGAAAAGAAGATCAACAGCGACATGCCGTTGCCGATTCCGTTCTCCGTGATCTGCTCACCCAGCCACATCACGAAGATGGCGCCCACCGTAAGGGTCACGATCGTCGTGAAGACGAACACGAAACCCGGATCGGTAACCGCTCCCGGGATCGCCTGTAGGAACGAGGCATAGCCGTACGACTGCGCCATGGCCAGTAGAATGGTGACGTAGCGGGTCCACTGCGTAAGCTTCTTGCGGCCCTCCTCACCTTCCTTTTGCAGCTTCTCGATGGTCGGGAAGACCGCCGAGAGCAACTGGAACATGATGCTCGCCGAGATATACGGCATGATTCCGAGCGCCAGGATCGTCGCACGGGAAAGTCCGCCACCCACGAACATGTCGTAGATGCCGAAGAACGTGTCCTGCAGCTGTCCGAACTGCTCGCGCAGCGCACCCACATCGAGCCCCGGGACCGTGATGTGCGACCCGGCGCGGTAGATGAGGAGGATGAACAGCGTGAATAGGATCTTGTCCTTCAGCTCCGGAACCCGGAACAGATTCTGGAGGGGATTGGCTGCCATGCTAAGAAGCGTCCCCGGCTGCGGAAGCGATCAGCGAAACTGACCCACCAGCCGCCTCAATCTTGGCCTGCGCAGCCTTGCTGACCTTATGCGCCGACACGGTGAACGCCCGCCCTGCGTCACCCTCCGCGAGAATCTTCACGGGCTTGCGTAGCGACGCGATAAGCCCAGCCGCCTTCAGCGACACCGGACCGACATCACCCTCAATGCGGGCCAAGTCACGCACGTTCACCACCTGATAGTCAATCCGGTTGATGTTCGTGAAACCGCGCTTTGGAATGCGACGCGTGAGTGGCATCTGGCCACCCTCAAAGTCGCGACGGACCTTACCGCCGGAGCGGGACTTCTGTCCGTCCTGCCCGCGCCCAGCCGTCTTGCCCAGGCCAGACCCCTGCCCGCGCCCAACGCGCTTGGTGTTATGTGTCGAACCGGCGCTGGGCCGGAGATCGTGCAGTTCAGCCATGATGTTTCTCGGAGATGATTCTCAGTTGTTCCACCAAAGACCGCTCAAATCGGATGCAGTGCTAGGCAGGCGAGGAGGACGACCGAGGAGTAGCAACGCTACTTCTCAGGTCGACCCCCGGAGCCTAACGACGCAATGCGCCGATTTCAGCGGTCTACGCTTCGATTTCTTCTACCCGTACCATAAAGGAGACATGATCAATCATCCCCCTGATCGCCGGTGAATCTTCTTGGATTACGCTCTGCTGATGCCTTTTGATCCCGAGGGCGCGGATCGTGCGACGGTGCACAATCTGTCGACCAATCCCACTACGGGTCTGGGTGATCCTCAACATCTTGGGCGCTGACTTTTTAGCCATTTCGTACTCCCAACTGTTCCAGCGTGATGCCGCGCTCTTCCGCCGCACGCTCAGCCGTGACGAGTTCCGTCAGGCCGTTCATGGTGGCGCGAACAACGTTGATGGGGTTGTTCGATCCCAAGCTCTTTGTCAAAACATCGGTCACGCCGGCCGCCTCAAGCACAGCGCGCACCGGACCACCAGCGATGACGCCGGTACCGGGTGCAGCTGGCCGAAGAATAACCCGCCCGGCACCCCAGCGACCCACGATATCGTGAGGCAGTGTGCCGTTCTGAATAGGTACCTTGACCATGGCCTTCTTCGCCTGCTCAAACGCCTTGCGGATCGCCTCAGCAACTTCATTCGCCTTGGCGATCGCGATACCGACGTTGCCCTTGCCGTCACCAACAGACACGAGCGCCGAGAACGAGAAGCGACGACCGCCCTTCACAACCTTCGCGACGCGGTTGATAAAGATGACGTTCTCGGTCAGGTCGCTTTCGCGCCCCCGACTTGGCTTCTTCTTGTTGTCTTTCTTTTTCTTAGGATCAATGGCCATCAGAACTGCAGACCTCCCTCACGGGCGCCCTCGGCGAAAGCTTTCACCCTGCCGTGGTACTTGTATCCACCGCGGTCGAACACCACGGCTCCGATTCCCTTGGCCTTTGCTCGCTCCGCTAGGAGCTTACCGGCCGCAAACGACTGCTCAACTCGACGATTGCTCCCTTCGGCCGAGAAGTCCTTCATCTCAGCTGTAAGCGTAGACATCCCCACGAGCGTTAGCCCAGCATCATCATCGATGACCTGGCCCTCGATGTTCTTAGACGAGCGGAACACCACAAGGCGCGGCCGCTCGGCCGAACCCTGAACCTTGTTCCGAACACGGAGGTGACGCCGCTTGCGCTGGAGCGCCCGGCTCTTATTGAGCTTGCTTTGTTTTATGATCATTTACCTAGGATCCCGCAGTCTTGCCGGCCTTACGCCGAACATGCTCACCCTGATAACGAACGCCTTTGCCTTTGTAGGGCTCGGGCGGCCGGAACGAGCGGATCTCGGCAGCAGCCTGACCCACTTTCTGTTTGTCGACACCAGAGACCACAATCGTGGTCTGGTTCGGGCACGTGAGGCTAATGCCTTCGGCCGCCGCGTAGGCGATGGTATGACTGAACCCAAGGCTCAGCGTGATACCCGCCGAGGTGGCCTCAGCCTTGTACCCAACGCCAATGATCTCAAGAGTCTTCGAGAACCCATCAGTGACTCCCGTCACGACGTTCTGAATCAGGGAGCGGGAGAGGCCATGAAGCGCACGATGCGACTGCTGATCTGAAGGCCGCTCAACGCGGATCTCAGATTCATCGATCGTGACCTTCATCTCCGGATGGACGTTCAAGGTCATCGTACCCTTGGCGCCTTTCACGGTGAGTTCGCTGTCAGCGAGCTTAACCTCGACCCCTTTGGGGATCGCGACCGGTAGTTTTCCAATACGAGACATCGTTCTTTTTCCCTACCAGACGAGGGCCAGGACTTCGCCGCCCACGCCAGCCGCACGGGCCGCGCGGTCGGAGAGCATACCGGCCGAAGTCGAAAGGATTGCCATACCGAGACCGTTCCGTACACGAGGAATCTCGTCCTTGCCGACATAACGACGTCGTCCTGGACGCGATACCCGCTCGAGGTGCCGAATAATCGGCTTACCCTCGTGGTACTTTAGGTACACGCGAAGCACACCGAAGCGGCCATCCTCCAACACCTTGTGGGCATGGACGAAGTAACTCTCTTCAAGTAGCCGAGCGATCTCGATCTTATTTTTTGAGACGGGCATATCCACCCATTTGTGAGAAGCCTGTCCGGCGTTCCTCACTCGGGTGAGCATGTCCGCGATTGGGTCGGTCATCATAGCGGTCGTTTCCCTCTACCAGCTTGACTTGCGTACGCCTGGGATCTCTCCACGGAGCGACATCTGCCGGAAACAAATCCGGCAAACCCCGAACTTCCGCAGGAAGGCTCGGGGCCTTCCACAGAATTGACAACGATTACGAAGCCGCACAGCAAACTTCTGTGGGCCCTTGGTCTTTTCGACGAGCGCCTTTCTGGCCATTCGTAAATTCTCTCTCTCTTAAGCGGAAGCGGCGATCTGAACCGGCACCGCTCCGCGGAAGGGGAAGCCCAACTCACGCAGCAGGGCGAAACCCTCGTCATCCTTATCGGTGGTGGTCACCACGGTGATGTCCATCCCATGGATCTCACGAACATCGTCGTAGTTGATCTCAGGGAAGATGATCTGCTCACGCACACCCATCGTGTAGTTGCCGCGACCATCAAAGGACTTCGTCTTCAGCCCCCGGAAGTCACGCACACGCGGGATAGCCGAACTAATCAGGCGATCCAGGAAGAACCACATCTTCGCACCCCGGAGCGTGACGGACGCCCCAACGGGCATACCCTCCCGCAGGCCGAAGTTAGAGATGGACTTCCGGGCCCGGTTCATCAAAGGCTTCTGGCCCGTAATGATGCTGAGTTCCGCCATCACACTGTCGAGCAGTTTTTGGTCTTTCGACGCGCCACCCACCCCGACATTCAAGATCACCTTCTCGACCTTGGGAATCTGGTGCGGGTTCGTAAAACCGAACTCCTCTTGGAGCTTCGGTCGCACGTTCGCTAGATAATGTTGCTTGAGTCTCGGTTCCATGTTTCTCGCCTACCGCGGGCGGGGGACGGGGTTACCCGTCTTGACCGCGATCCGCTCTTTGGTCCCGTCTTCCTCGGTCCGCGTCCGCACACGAGTGGCGGTTGCGGTGGCCGGATCAACGAGCATGACATTCGAAATATGAACGGGCGCCTCAAAGGTGATGATGCCGCCGTCCGGATTGGCTTCGCTTGGTCGGGTGTGACGCTTGCGCATGTTCACACCTTCAACGCGCACCCGACCCTTGTCCCGATTCACTTCGAGGACCGTGCCCTCTACGTCGCGATCGTTGCCACGGATCACACGGACGCGGTCACCCTTCATGACCTGATACTTAGGCCCGGCCATTAGAGCACCTCGGGCGCCAAGGATACAATCTTCATGTACTTCTTCTCACGAAGTTCTCGGGCCACCGGACCAAAGATTCGGGTTCCGCGGGGCTCACCCTGCGGATTGATGATCACTGCTGCGTTGTCTTCAAAGCGAATATAGGTCCCGTCCTTACGGCGGGTCTCTTTCGCGGTCCGAACCACCACAGCCTTAATCACCTCACCCTTCTTAATGCCGGCGTTCGGGATCGCGTCCTTAACTGTGGCCACGATCACGTCACCCACTCCGGCATACCGGCGGCCGGAACCACCCAGCACTCTGATGCAGAGTGCCGACTTAGCGCCGGTGTTGTCGGCGATCCGTAGGATCGACTCCTGCTGGATCATCTCTCTATTCCTCTAAGCTCTGTTTATTCCGGGCGCTCAATAAGCTCGAGCACCCTCCAACGTTTCGTCTTAGACAGCGGACGGGTCTCCATGATGCGGACCTTGTCCCCAGTCTTGTACTCATTGCCCTCGTCATGGGCGTGGAACTTCTTGGAACGCTTTACCGCTTTCCCATACAACGGGTGCGCGATGCGGCGCTCCACCACCACGGTGACGGTTTTGTCGCTCTTGTCGCTCGTGACCACGCCAACGCGGATCTTGCGCTGATTGCGCTCGCTCGCGTCTGCGCCGACCGCAACTTCGGTATCCGGCGCCTCGGCCTGCGGGGCCTCGTTCTCGGCCTGCTCCATCTCGTTCTCACTCATATCTTGTGACTCACGCGTTCTCGGCGAGCTGACGCTCGCGCTGGACGGTTTTGAGACGCGCGATGTCGCGCTTGATCTGACCTGGCAAACTCGGGTTTTCCACGTCCATCATGGAAGCCTTAAAGCGCAGTTTGAACTGCTCTTCCTTGAGCTCCTTCAGGCGTGCAACGATCTCTGTTTCGTCCCACTCGCGAATATCTTCGGCCTTCATAGTTATCTCCTGACGCCTTTCTAGAACTGCTCTTCGCGGATCACGAACTTGCACTTGATTGGCAGCTTCGCCGACGCGAGGTCCATGGCACGTTTCGCCACGTCCACAGTCACGCCCTCAAGCTCGAACATGATACGACCGGGCTTCACGACGGCGACCCAACCCTCCGGGTTACCCTTACCCTTACCCATCCGCGTTTCTGCAGGCTTCGACGTGATCGGCTTGTCTGGAAAAATTCGAATCCAGACCTTACCACCACGTTTTATGTGGCGCGTCATCGCGATACGAGCCGCTTCAATCTGACGGTTCGTGATCCACGTCGGTTCCATGGCCATCAGGCCATACTCCCCGAAGGACACCTTGCTGCCCCGATGGGCCGCGCCGCGCATCCGACCCTTATGGGTCTTCCGGTGCCGTACTCTTTTAGGTGCAAGCATCGTCTATCTCTCGTTTGTTCTTCAGGCGCCGGTCGAGTAGGTGCGGCCCCGCCGCTCCTCCACAACCTCACCCTTGAATACCCAGCACTTCACGCCGACGCAGCCATACGTTGTAAAGGCTGGCACTTCGGCGTAATCGATATCCGCGCGCAACGTGTGTAGCGGCACGCGGCCTTCGTTATACCCTTCCGTCCTAGCGATTTCAGCCCCACCCAGTCGACCGCCACACGAGATCTTGATGCCCTCGGCGCCGGCACGAATCGCAGACTGAACCGCACGCTTCATCGCTCGACGGAAAGAGATCCGCTGCCGCAACTGATGCGCGACGTTCTCTGCGATGAGATAGGCGTCGGCTTCCGGACGCTTGATCTCTTCGACGTTTACTGAAATTTCGGCGTTGGTCAGCATCGCCAACTCGTCGCGGAGCTTGTCGACCTCTGCACCACGCTTACCGATCACGACGCCCGGCCGGGCGGTGTGCAGCGTCACGGTCACCTTGCTCGGCTTGCGCTCGATTTCTACGAGCGCTAGTGCGGCATGACCCAGGCGACGACGGAGATAAGTCCGAATCGTCTGGTCCTCTTTTAGGAGGCGCGGAAAATCACGCTCGGCATACCAGCGCGAGCGCCATTCCTTGACGATCCCGAGCCGGAATCCGATTGGATGAACCTTTTGTCCCATATCCTTACGCGTCCTTTGAATCAACGACCACAGTGATGTGGCTCGTTCGCTTGCGAATCGGCGCAGCCCGGCCTTGCGCACGAGCGCGCCACCGGTTGAGCGTCGGGCCTTCGTCTACGAAGGCCTCTTTGACGACCAACTCATCGACATCGACGAGCACGCCATCGTCCTGAGATTTATTCTGAGCGTTCGCCACCGCCGAACGGAGCGTCTTACCGACCGGCTCCGAGGCGATCTTCTTCGAAAACTGAAGAATGGCGTACGCTTCGTTGACAGACTTGCCGCGAATTTGATCCGCCACGAGCCGCACCTTGCGCGGACTCATGCGAACAAACCGGGCGATTGCTTTCGCTTTCATCGTGTTTACCGTCCGGACCGCTTGTCAGCGAGCTTGCCGCTGTGACCCCTGAACAACCGGGTCGGAGCGAACTCACCAAGTTTGTGGCCGACCATGTTCTCCGTCACATAGACAGGAATGAACTTGTTGCCGTTGTGCACAGCCACCGTGTGACCCACGAAATCCGGAGAGATCGTCGAGGCACGGGACCATGTCTTGATAACCTTCTTCTCATTCCTGGAATTCATCCCCAAGATCTTGAGAAGGAGTTTATCACTGATAAACGGACCTTTCTTTACACTACGCGGCATCGATTATTCTCCGACTACGACTGCGTGGCTTTGCCGCGTTTGCGGCCGCGCACGATGTACTGGGTCGATTCTTTCTTCTTGTTCCTTGTCTTCTTGCCCTCTGGCTTGCCCCAAGGGGAAACCGGGGGACGTCCACCGGACGTACGGCCTTCACCACCACCAAGCGGGTGATCAACCGGGTTCATCGCAACACCACGAACCTTAGGCCGCTTTCCACGCCACCGGTTCGCACCGGCCTTACCAATCACCGTGAGCTCGTGATCTGAGTTACCCACTTCACCAATGGTGACCAAGCACAGCTTGTGAACCCTACGCACCTCAGTTGAAGGGAGCCGCAGCGTCACGTAGTCGCCTTCCTTCGCGACCACTTGAACTGAAGCCCCAGCCGAACGAGCCATCTGCGCACCCTTACCCGGCTTCAACTCAACGTTATGGACTGACGTACCCAAGGGCACCAGTCCGACCGGCAAGGCAGATCCGATCCGAACATCAGCGTTGGGACCAGACATGATCTTGTCCCCGATGTTGAGCCCCTTCGGGTGGATAATGTAGGTCTTCTCGCCGTCCTCATAGAAGATCAGAGCGATGTTTGCGGTCCGATTGGGATCGTACTCGATGTGCTTCACAGTACCGATCGCATCGAACTTGTTTCGCTTGAAATCGATGATACGGTATTTACGCTTGTGACCACCCCCACGGCGACGCATGGTCACATGACCGTGGTGATTGCGACCACCTTTCGAGAAGAGCGACTCCGTCAGTGACTTCTCAGGCCCCTTACGCGTCAGGAGCTCGTTCACGAGCACCGACCGCGTACGCTGCCCCGGAGTGATCGGTCGGAATTTCTTAATAGCCATCAGCCGGCCTCGTAGAGCTCGATGTGCTCGCCTTCGGCGAGCTGCACCACAGCCTTCTTGAAGGATGAGCGACGACCCGGAGTTGCACCCTTGGCCAAGCGGCTCATGGGCGACCTACGAGTCTTGCCGGCGTAGCGTAGCGTGCGCACGTCTTTGACGTTCACATCCCACAGCTTCTCGACAGCATGCCCGATCTCGATCTTGTTCGCGTTCACGTTCACCAGGAACGTGTAGACGCTCTCGGTCTCCATCTGCGCGGTGGTCTTTTCAGTAATCACCGGCGAGATGATGATGTCATATATGTCACGCATCGTCGGCCTCCACCGTTTCTGCTTCGGACTCGGCTTCAGATTCAGCAACCGCAGCCTTCTTCCCTGAACCGTCCTCAAGCGCGCTGCGTTCGATGACGATCGTATGTGCCCAGAGCACGTCGTAGACGGACTCGCCGCCGAACGGCAGCACGGACACACCCTTCAGGTTTCTCGCCGACAGGTGCACGTTCGGCTTCCCGCCGTCCGTAAGGATCAGCACTTTGCCCACAGCCTCGATCGAGGCCAAGAACGCGATCAACTCCTGCGTCTTCGGAGACTCCATCGCCGGCATATCCACCATCACTACCCGGTCGTTCTCCGCCCGGTCATTGAGGGCGGATCGGCGCGCAAGCGCCTTCACCTTCTTGGGCACCCGTTGACGCCAGGAGTGTGGGATGGGCGGAAAAATGACACCACCGCCCTCCATCTGGCCCGCGCGGATCGTTCCCTGACGGGCACGCCCTGTGCCCTTCTGGCGGAACGGCTTGCGGCCACCACCTGCGACTTCGGACCGCGTCTTTGCAGACGCCGTGCCTTGTCTCTGATTTGCAAGGTATGCCTTCACCACTTGGTGCATGACACCCTCATTCACGACGCCGTCGAAGAGCGCATCGGGGAGTGCCCGAGCTTTGCCCTTCTTGCCGTCTGCCTTGTAATACCGCGCCTTGTACATGGCCGTCACTTAGTAATCAAAACGTAACCGTCACGGGCGCCCGGAACGCCGCCCTTCACGAATAGCAGATTGCGCTCGCCGTCGACGCGCACAATCTGAAGATTCCGGATGGTCGTACGGGCTCCACCCATGCGTCCAGGCAATTTCTTGCCCTTGATGACGCGGGAGGGGTTCGTACCCGGACCAACCGAGCCCGGCGTACGGGACATCGGGTGTCCGTGGGAGGCGGGGCGCCCTGCAAATCCGTAGCGCTTTACCACTCCCTGGAAACCCTTACCCTTCGACCGGCCGGTGATCTTGATCCGGTCACCCGCCTCGAACAATGCAACCGTGAGCTCTTGGCCCACGACGTACTCTTCACCGCTGTCCAGAGCGAACTCGCGTATGAGTCGCGGCGCAGCCTCAAGACCAGCTTTAGCGGCGTGTCCCACCTCCGCCTTCGAAGCTCTCTTGGCTTTCTGCGCGCCCAATCCGAGCTGAATGGCACCATAACCATCCGTCCCGGCGGACTTCACCTGAACCACTGGGCAGGGCCCGGCCTCAATGACAGTCACGGGCACCTGCACCCCGTCCTCATTGAAGATCCGCGTCATGCCGATCTTTTTTCCGATCAATCCGGCCATTCCGGAGACCTCCCTCAATCGACCTTGATCTCAACATCGACACCGGCTGGCAAATCCAGCTTGGTCAATGCTTCGATCGTCTGGGGGCGGCTATCAACGATGTCGATAAGCCTCTTATGTGTCCGCAGCTCGAACTGCTCGCGACTCTTCTTGTCGATGTGCGGCGACCGTAGGACGGTCCAGCGCTCACGTCGCGTCGGTAGAGGGATTGGCCCCCTGACCGTTGCGCCCGTCTTCTGCGCCGTCCGAACAATATCGGAGGCCGTTTGATCGACCAGCCAATGGTCGAACGCTTTCAAGCGAATTCGGATTCTGTCTGCCATTTGTGCCTCTGTTGTGGAAGGGCGGGACCACAGGTCCGTCCTCCGCTTTTCCTCGGCCGTTCGGCCGCTGGTTCTCGTCCATCTAATTTCATTTTCCGCGTGCCTCTCTCTGCTGCTACGCGCAGCAGAGCGTCGGAATAGCGGAGGACGAACCTGCGGTCCCCCGACCCTCTGTGTTCTCTGCAGTCGGGCCACTCGTGGGGCGACCACAGTCAGGCCGCTCCACTTTGCAACACAACTGCTACCGCTACTGCCCCTGATTTTCTTTTGTGTCCCCAACTCACGCGCATCGCGCGTGGTGCCGGAACTCCCTACCTATTCTGCCCCCGCGACCCACCGTGGCAGCCTCGCCACTGAACCTCCGGGACGGAAGCTTAACGTAGAACGCTTCTCACGTAACCGTATCGGCACTGGTGCGCCCCGAGTGAAGTGAGAAGGGTTCTGCTTTAAGCGTTCCTTGCCACCTACTCGATGATCTCAGTCACAACGCCAGCACCCACCGTGCGCCCGCCCTCACGAATCGCGAACCGCAGTTCCGGATCCATCGCGATCGGCGTGATCAACTCCACTTCCATCTGCACGTTGTCCCCTGGCATCACCATCTCTACGCCCTCAGGCAGCTGCGCTGCTCCCGTCACATCTGTCGTACGGAAGTAGAACTGCGGACGATATCCGTTGAAGAACGGCGTATGACGCCCCCCCTCTTCCTTCGTCAGCACGTAAACCTCTGCCTTGAACTTCGTGTGCGGCTTGATCGATCCCGGCTTCGCCAACACCTGGCCCCGCTGGATCTCGTCCTTCGCCACGCCACGCAGCAACAGCCCCGCGTTGTCCCCCGCGCGACCCTCGTCTAGAAGCTTCCGGAACATCTCGACACCCGTCACCACCGTCTTGCGGCTCGGACCCATGCCGACCAGTTCCACTTCCTCGCCCTGCTTTACGATCCCGCGCTCGATTCGGCCCGTCGCTACCGTTCCCCGGCCCGTGATCGAGAACACATCTTCTACCGGCATCAAGAACGGCTTGTCGATGTCGCGTACCGGCTCCGGAATGTACGTGTCGATCGCGTTCATCAACTCTGCGATGCAATCCGTATCCGGGCCCTCGCCCTCCGCCGCCAACGCCTTCAGCGCCGACCCCTGGATCACAGGGATGTCGTCACCCGGGTAGCCGTACGCGCTCAACAGCTCCCGCACTTCCATTTCTACCAACTCCAGAAGCTCTTCATCGTCTACCATGTCCACTTTGTTCATGAACACCACGATGAACGGCACATTCACCTGACGTGCCAGTAGAATGTGCTCCCGCGTCTGCGGCATCGGCCCATCTGCTGCGCTCACCACCAGGATCGCGCCGTCCATCTGCGCCGCACCCGTGATCATGTTCTTCACGTAGTCCGCGTGTCCCGGGCAGTCTACGTGCGCATAGTGCCGTAGGTCCGACTCATACTCGACGTGCGCCGTCGCGATCGTGATCCCACGCTCGCGCTCCTCCGGCGCCTTGTCGATCTGGTCGAACGCGACCGCGTCACCGCCGTGCTTCTTTGACTGCGTGATCGTGATCGCAGCCGTCAACGTCGTCTTTCCGTGATCGACGTGTCCGATCGTGCCCACGTTTACGTGTGGCTTCGTTCGCTGGAATTGTGCCTTGCCCATCGCCCTGTCCTCTCGATCAATAGGTGCGGTTAAGCCCCGGTCAGTTGGCCCTGCCCTGCGCGGCCATAATTTCTTCTGATTTTGCCTTCGGAACTTCGTCGTAATGTGCAAACTGCATCGTGTACACGGCCCGGCCCTGGCTCATGGAGCGGAGCGTGGTCGAGTACCCGAACATCTCACCAAGCGGAACCGAGGCGCCGATCACCCGTGCCCCCGCCCGCTCAGTCATCCCGCCGATCTTGCCCCGACGGGACGAGAGATCGCCGATGATATCCCCCATATAGTCCGACGGCGTCACCACTTCGACGTCCATAATCGGCTCAAGTAACGCCGGGTTGGCTTTGCGAATCCCCGCCTTGAGTGCCATCGAACCCGCAACCCTAAACGCTGTCTCGTTCGAGTCGACGTCGTGGTACGATCCGTCAATCAACTCCACTTTCACGTCGATGACGGGATAGCCGGCCAAGATGCCAGAAGCCAGCGAATCGCGGATCCCCGCCTCGACCGAGTTGATGTACTCACGCGGGATCGAGCCGCCCACGATCTTGTCCTCGAACACGAACCCTCCACCCTGCTTGCCCGGCTCGATGTTGATCACCACGTGGCCATATTGGCCGCGACCACCGGTCTGACGGACAAACTTGCCGTGCACATTTTCTGCGCGGTCCCGAATCGTCTCACGATACGCCACCTGCGGACGGCCGATATTTGCCTCAACGCCGAATTCGCGTCGAAGACGATCGACGATGATCTCAAGGTGGAGTTCACCCATCCCGGAGATAATCACTTGATTGGTCTCTGGATCCGTGAAGACCCGGAACGTCGGGTCCTCATCCGCCAGCTTAACCAGACCGTTGGATAGCTTGTCTTGGTCGACCTTCGTCTTGGGCTCAATCGCGACCGCGATGACCGGCTCCGGGAAGTTCATGGCTTCCAGAATGATCTGGTCCGACTCAAGGCAGAGCGTATCGCCGGTCTTGACGTCCTTGAGGCCGATCGCCGCTGCGATGTCCCCTGCGTAGACCTCGTCCCGCTCTTCCCGTTTGTTCGCATGCATCTGAAGAATGCGACCCACGCGCTCACGTTTCCCTTTGGTCGCGTTGTATACGTAGCTGCCCGAAGGAAGCGACCCGGAGTACACGCGGAAAAACGTGAGCTTACCGACGAAGGGGTCGGTAGCAATTTTGAACGCTAGCGCGGCGAAAGGAGCATCATCGCTCGGCTCGCGCGTCTCGATGGTCTCGTCGTGATGGGGCAAATGCCCCCGAATGGGGGGCACATCCAACGGCGACGGGAGATAGTCGATCACCCCGTCAAGCAAGGTCTGGACGCCCTTATTCTTGAAGGCCGAGCCACAGAACACGGGGAAGATCACGCCCTTGATGGTGGCGGCGCGAATCGCATGCCGGAACTCATCGTTGGTCAGTGTCTCACCAGCTAAGTATTTTTCGATCAGCCCGTCGTCATGCTCAACGGCCGCCTCGAGGAGGGTGCTACGCAACTCCTCAATGGTGTCCTTAAGTCCGTCGGGCACCTCGCCCTCGGTGACCTTGGAGCCCATCTCGTCCTCATAGATGATCGAGCGACGTTCGACGATGTCGATCACCCCCGTAAACAACTCACCCTCTCCGAGCGGATACTGCACCGGATGAGCATTCGCGCCAAGGCGGTCACGCATCATTTCGACGACGTTCATATAGTCCGCGCCGATGCGGTCCATCTTATTGACGAACGCAATGCGCGGAACGCCGTAGCGATCAGCCTGGCGCCACACGGTCTCCGACTGAGGCTCGACGCCACCGACAGCACAGAACACCGCCACCGCTCCGTCGAGTACACGCAGAGACCGTTCTACTTCGGCCGTGAAGTCCACGTGCCCAGGTGTGTCGATGATGTTGATGCGGTAGTCAGTGCCAGACCGCAGCCAGTGAGCAGTGGTGGCAGCGGACGTAATCGTGATGCCGCGCTCCTGCTCCTGCTCCATCCAGTCCATGGTCGCAGCGCCGTCATGGACCTCACCGACCCGGTGCACACGTCCCGTATAGAACAGGATGCGCTCCGTCGTCGTGGTCTTACCGGCGTCAATATGCGCCATGATGCCGATGTTTCTTAACTCAGCAAGTGGCGTAACTCTGGGCATCTATTTCGGTCCTTCTTCTCTGACTCAGTATTTGTGGCACTAAAAAAAGAGCGCAGCTATGTCACCCGCAGCCCCCTAAGGGACTTGCGGTCGTCCGCGCTCCTTCTACCGGAGAGGGCCAAGCTCCCAAAGAGCAGGGCCATCGCGTCCAAGTTGTCTGTGCGCCCCGAGCGGGCGACGCGTCCTACTAAGCGACTACTACCAGCGGTAGTGGGCAAACGCCTTGTTCGCCTCAGCCATCCGGTGCGTGTCGTCCTTCTTCTTAACGGTACTTCCCTCACCGCGACTGGCAGCAAGCAACTCAGCCGCAAGGCGGTCCGCCATGTTCTTCTCTGAGCGACCACGAGCGTAGGAAATCAACCAACGCATCGCGAGCGCCGTGCGACGATCGGGGCGAACCTCGATCGGCACCTGATAAGTCGCACCACCCACGCGGCGGCTTTTTACCTCAAGCGCGGGCTTGGCATTGTTGAGTGCCTGCTCGAAGACCTGCACTCCAGGCTGACCGGAACGCTGCTCGAGAATGGCACACGCATCGTAGAAGATCTTCTCAGCGGTCGACTTCTTTCCGTCCAGCATCAAGTTGTTAATGAACTTGGTGACCGTACGTGATCCGAAGTGGGGATCGGGAGGAGTCTCTCTCTTCACTGCGCGGGAACGACGGCTCATCTAATGCTTCTACCTTACCGGGGCCGCTTGGCGCCGTATTTGGAACGTCCCTGCCGACGAGAATCCACGCCCGAGGCGTCCAACGTGCCTCGGATGATGTGGTAACGAACACCTGGAAGGTCCTTAACACGACCTCCGCGAATGAGCACGATCGAGTGCTCCTGGAGATTGTGCCCCTCACCGCCGATGTACGCGGTAACCTCAAAGCCGTTCGTAAGACGTACACGGGCGACCTTTCGAAGCGCCGAGTTCGGCTTCTTCGGTGTCGTGGTGTACACACGCGTGCAGACACCCCGTTTCTGGGGATTCTGCTGCAAGGCCGGAGCTTTGTTCTTCTTCCGGATTTCCTTGCGGCCTTTGCGCACCAGCTGGTTGATCGTCGGCATGCACCCTCAATTACCGTGAAAAAACGCGCCCAAAAGCGGGCGCGGTATCGGCTGACCACGTCGTTGTGAAAAGCCGGTCCATCTAGAGCAGGTAAAGGTAGAAACGGGTTCGAGGGGTGTCAACGGGGTTAGGTGGCTATTTTGCGTGGCGCTTCACTTCCATCCCTAACCCTTCCGCCGAACTCCACTAGACCGCTTTGTAGTTCTTACGCGGACTAGGCTGAGCGGCCGGCCCGGTGATTAACCATATGGCGCGCGGCAAACCGGGACACCCAGACACCTGGTTCGGCCAATAGGTCCGCATCGGGCAATTTGTCTCGTTGCTAACCCCCGTCTATCTTGCGCCGCGAAAATCCTTAACCGCTATCGGGACAACGACTTGCCGGAGACGCGGGCCTTGGCATCAACTTTGCCTCGGGGATAATGGTCACGCGTGTTGTGCACACGTGTGTCAGACTGAAAAATTTAGATTGTCACATGAGTTTGGTCGACACATCACTTGGTGCATTTCGGAACCTCCCCTCAGTTGCTGAAACGACTTTTCGCCATCGCGGCCCTTTCGCTGCTTTCCTACGGTTGTGAGTCCCGGTTCGAGCCGATCTATGAAGTGGCTGACGTCCCCTCGTTCGGGGTCGTCGAGGAGCGAGGCCCCCGCCGCCATCCTCAGCGCGCGCAGCGCCTGACGGCGACTGATTCCGCCCCAGGCGTGCGGCGGGTCGGGCACGGTGACCAGCGCCGCGGCGGTCAACTCGTCCAGGGCGGACGCGACGATCGACTCATCTGCCGGCAAGCCTATCTATGGCAGCGTCGTCACGATGTCCGAGACCGTTCGTGTGCCATCCGCCATCGTCCACACATGCGCAGCAGCAGCGTTCAAGCAGTGTGCGGTGTGGCTCTGGAGGTCATAGATCAGTGTTTCCGCCTCTAGGGCTTCCACGAGGAGTCGCTCCGTCCGTGCGATCGGCGTAGTCATGCGCATGTTGGATCCACCGTAGGTCCCCAGGTGCTTCATGGGGTTTGACCGCGAGCCTAAGTAAAAGGTTGCCTCCGCAGGCGCTTCGATCGAGAGCGTCGAGCATGAACCGGAACCCCCAAAATAAACGGAGGGGAATCCCTCTCGGGATTCCCCTCCGTTTACTTCGTCGCGCTACCGGTCAAGAAGGTCCTAGTCGTCGCCGAGCCCCAAACCCGCGAGTTCCGCACTTGGCTCGCCAAGAGGGATGATCTCCTCGTCGTAATACGACTGCTCGACCATGAACTCGACTGACTGATACCTGTGTGCACCGGTACCGGCCGGGATCAAGTGCCCGATGATGATGTTCTCCTTCAGGCCCTTGAGGTCGTCCCGCGCGCCGCGAACCGCAGCGTCGGTCAGTACCCGAGTCGTCTCCTGGAACGATGCCGCGGAGATAAACGACTCGGTGGTCAAGCTTGCCTTGGTAATTCCGAGCAAGAGCGGCTCGGAACGAGCAGGCTTCTGATTCTCCCCGATGGCGCGTTGGTTCACCGTGCGGAACTCCGTACGGTCAACGTTCTCGCCCTCAAGAAGATCCGTCTCGCCGGAGTCGGTGATGCGAACCTTCTGAAGCATCTGGCGCACGATCACACCGATGTGCTTGTCGTTGATCTTCACACCCTGGAGCCGGTAAACCTCCTGGACTTCATTCAGCAGATACTCCTGAACGGCCCTCGGCCCCTTGATCGCGAGAATATCGTGCGGGTTGATGGGACCCTCGCTAAGACGGTCACCCGCCCGGACGCGATCGCCCTCGTGGACCCGCATGTGCTTACCAACCGGCACAGGATAGGTGCGTAGTTCGCCGGTATCAGGCGTGACGTGTACCTCACGCTTACCACGCTTGATGCCGCCGAACGTGACGCCACCGTCGATCTCCGTGATCACCGCCGGATCTTTCGGACGACGCGCCTCGAACAACTCAGCCACGCGGGGGAGACCACCGGTGATGTCGCGGCTCTTGTACACCTCACGACTGATCTTCGCGATCGTGTCACCCGGCTTGACATCTTCCCCGTTCCGCACCGTTAGCTGTGCGCCAACAGGTACAATAAACTCGCGGAGCTTCTCAGATCCCTTGGTTTTTTTCCGGATCTGGATGGTCGGGTGGAGCTTCTTTTCCCGATCCTCGATAATCGTCATTTGACGACGCCCAGTGGATTCGTCCAACTCCTCGCGCATGGTCTGCTCATCGACGATGTCGACGAACGCGATCACACCTGCAGAGTCAGCCACGATGGGCTCCGAATACGGATCCCAGCTGAAGAGCAGCTCCCCAGCGTCGATGACCTGATCCTCGTTCACCGAAATCTTCGCACCGTAAGGCACGGACAGGCGACTACGGACGGCGCCGTCCTTGGTCTTCAAGAGAATCTGGCCCTCGCGAGACGTCACGATTCGGTCCGAATCAGGCGTCTCGACTACCGTTACGCGCTCGAGGCCGACAACACCGTCGATCTTCGACTTCCGCTGCGTCTGGGCAGCAATGCGAGATGCGGTACCACCGATGTGGAAGGTCCGCAGCGTGAGCTGCGTGCCAGGCTCACCAATGGACTGAGCCGCGATGATGCCAACCGCTTCACCGATGTCGACCATTTTCATGGTCGCCAAGTTGCGGCCGTAGCACTGACGGCAGATCCCACGCTTCGCTTCGCACGTGAGCACCGAACGGATCTTCACCATCTGAAGCCCGGCTTCTTCGATGTCTTCCGCCGCAACCTCGTCGATGAGCGCGCCGCCCGAGACGAGCAACTCGCCGTCGATCGGGTCGTAGACTTCCTCCAGCGCGACGTTACCAACAATCCGGTCCATGAGCGGCTCGATGATGTCCTCGCCTTCCTTTAGCGCGGTCATCTCAAGGCCGAGGACGGTGCCGCAATCCTCTTCCATTACCGTCACGTCCTGTGCCACGTCGACCAGGCGACGGGTCAGATAACCGGCGTCGGCAGTCTTCAATGCCGTATCGGCAAGACCCTTACGCGCACCGTGCGTGGAGATGAAGTACTCCACAACCGACAGGCCCTCGCGGAAGTTCGCCTTAATCGGGCTTTCAATGATCTCGCCAATGCCACCTGTCAGCTTCTTCTGCGGCTTGGCCATGAGGCCACGCATACCGGACAGCTGACGCATCTGGTCCCGATTACCACGGGCGCCAGAGGTCATCATCATGTACACCGGATTGAAACCGTCTTTCGACTGCTCCAAGTGACGTACCATGGCGTCCGCAACGTCGTTGTTCGCGTGCGTCCAGGTGTCGATGACCTTGTTATATCGCTCGCCATTCGAAATGAAGCCGCTCGAATAGGCCTTCTGGAAGCGGGCGACCTGCTCGTCCGCGTCCTTGAGGATCTCCGCCTTTTCGTGCGGTACCTCAAGGTCGGAAATCCCGACACTGATTCCACCCATGGTGGAGTAGCGGAACCCGAAGTTCTTTAGATCGTCGAGGAACTCAGTCGTGCGGCCGAGGCCGCTTGTCTCGAACGACTCGAATACGATGTCACCGAGCTCTTTCTTGCCAAACGTCTGGTTCTTGAAGCCGAGTTCAGGGGGCACGATGGAGTTGAACATGACACGCCCGGCCGCACTACGGGCCCAGTATCCTTCCGCCTCACCATACTGCTTACCAACCCAATACCAGATCGGGGTCCTGAACTGCACCATTTCCTGAATAAGTGCCATCTCGACTTCTCCGTACGTGGAGAAGCGCAGCGCATCTTTGTAGAGCGCGGACAGCTCGGCGTCCGCAGTGTCGCGGCGAGCCTTCGGCGTCTTGGTGTCCGCCGCGGCCCGTTCCAGGTCCGTGATTCGCAGCCCCGGATTGGTCAGGTAGTACAACCCGATGACCATGTCTTGAGTCGGCGCCGCAACCGGTCGACCGTTCGACGGAAGCAGGATGTTGTTCGAAGCCAGCATGAGCACACGAGCCTCTAGCTGGGCCTCATAGGACAATGGCACGTGGACCGCCATCTGGTCACCGTCAAAGTCCGCGTTGAACGCGGCACAAACCAACGGATGGATCCGGATGGCCTTACCCTCAACCAGCACCGGCTCAAACGCCTGGATACCCAGGCGGTGCAATGTCGGCGCACGGTTCAGCAATACAGGGTGATCCTTGATGATGTCCTCGAGGACCTCATAAACCTTCGGATCGGCCCGCTCCACGATCTTCTTCGCACGCTTGACGGTCTCGGCCTCACCGCGCTTCTCCAACTCGTGGATGATGAACGGCTTGAACAGTTCGACGGCCATCGCCTTCGGCAGACCGCACTGGTGCAGTTTGAGCTCAGGCCCAACCACGATGACCGAACGACCGGAGTAGTCGACGCGCTTACCGAGTAGGTTCTGACGGAAACGGCCCTGCTTGCCCTTCAACATGTCGCTGAGGGACTTCAGTGGACGCTTGCCCCGACCCCGAATCGCCTTCGAACGGCGTCCGTTGTCGAACAGGGCGTCTACCGCTTCCTGCAACATGCGCTTCTCGTTGCGGAGAATGACCTCCGGTGCACGCATGTCGATGAGCTTCTTGAGTCGATTGTTACGGTTGATCACGCGCCGGTACAGATCGTTCAAGTCGGATGTCGCAAAGCGCCCACCATCCAGCGGAACCAGCGGACGAAGGTCCGGCGGAATGACCGGAATCACGTCTAGGATCATCCACTCAGGGCGGTTGCGCGTGTCCGGTGTGTTACCCGAATTGCGCAGCGCTTCCACGATCTTAAGCCGCTTGAGCTTCTTCTTCTTGCGGTGCTGCGACGTCTCGGTCAGGATCTCATGGCGCAGCCACGTGGCGAGTCGATCAAGACCTCGGCCATCGGAGTTGCGATCCTTGATTTTCCGCTCAGGCGAGTCCAGTAGCTTGAGGAGGGTGCGCGCACCTTCAGCGCCGATCTCAGCCTTGAAGGTCTCGTCCCCTTCGTCCCGCGCCTTCACCCGCAGATCGTAGTACTCGTCTTCGTCCAGGAGGTCGAGATATTCGACCTCCTGCTTGCCAGGATTCGTGACGACATACGCGGCGTAGTAGATGACCTTTTCGAGGTCACGCAGCGTCATGTTCATCAAGTAGCCCAACTGACTCGGCAGCGTCTTGAAGAACCAGATGTGTGCTACGGGGACGGCCAGTTCAATGTGCCCCATCCGCTCGCGGCGCACCTTGGACAGCGTGACTTCCACGCCACAACGGTCGCAAACGTGACCGCGGAAGCGAATACGCTTGAACTTCCCGCAGTGACATTCCCAGTCTTTTACGGGTCCAAAAATGCGCTCGCAAAACAGTCCGTCGCGTTCCGGCTTAAACGACCGGTAGTTGATCGTCTCCGGCTTGACTACCTCACCGAACGACCAGCCACGGATTTCCTCGGGCGAGGCGAGCTTCACCTGGATGAACTCGAAGTCCGAGCTGCCCTGATCGCGGGTCCTTGGGAAATCGATCATAGTTATTCCCTCTCCCCGAGCGTAACGCTCAAGCCAAGAGCCTGTAGTTCCTTAACTAGGACGTTGAACGACTCTGGAATGCCTGGTTTCGGCAGATTGTCACCCTTCACGATCGCCTCATAGACCTTCGAGCGACCCTGTACGTCGTCAGACTTCACAGTGAGGATCTCCTGAAGTGTGTGTGCGGCGCCGTAAGCCTCGAGGGCCCACACCTCCATCTCTCCAAACCGCTGGCCGCCAAATTGTGCCTTACCGGCCAACGGCTGCTGGGTGACCAGCGAGTAGGGTCCGATAGAGCGCGCGTGGATCTTGTCATCCACAAGGTGGCTTAGCTTGAGCATGTACACCGAGCCCACTGTGACAGGAGCGTCAAAACGCCGACCGCTCCGCCCATCGCGCAACCAGATCTTCCCGTTCGGGAGGATCTCGGCGTGCTCCATGAGTTCGACCACGGCGTCATCAAGTCCCGTCTTCACTGCAGACCGACCCTTCAGCTTCTGAATGGCCGGGAACAGGTCCGACGATTTTTGCTCGCCGCGCGCAGAAATTTCATCTGCGGCCTCGATCAGGAACGCGATCAGGTCATCGATGAACTTCTGCTGCTTCTTACCGAGCTTGAGCGACAAATAGGCATCGAGCGACTGCCCGATTCCGCGGGTGTACGTCGAGCCCTTGGCGCTCGCCTTGGCCTCATCACTGCCCGCCATGAGGACCGGCAAGTCGTTCGCCGCGCTTATGAGCGCTTCGATCTGGTCGCCAGTCACCGGCGGAACCGCCTTGAGCTTGAGCGCGTCCTGAACCCACTTGAGCCCAGCGAGCTTCAACAGCGCACCGACCTCATTCTCAGTCGCGCCCTGGAAGACCGGCGTCTTGGATTCGAACCCAAGAACCTTACCCGCCCAGCCCAAATGCGTCTCAAGAACCTGACCGACGTTCATTCGAGAAGGCACACCGAGCGGATTAAGCACGATCTGCACCGGAGTGCCGTCCGGCATGAACGGCATCTCCTCTTCCGGCACGATCCGGGCGACGATGCCCTTGTTGCCGTGCCGACCGGCCATCTTGTCACCGACCGAGATCTTGCGTTTCTCCGCCACATAAACCTTCACGAGCTGAACGACGCCCGGTGGCAGCTCGTCTGGCTGGAAGACCTTGTCGATCTGCTCCTCGGTCTTGTCCTTGACGCGCTGTATGCGAGCCTGCCCCTCGTCGACGACCCGACGGATACGCTCACTGGCCTCTTTGTTCTGCACCTTGAACGTCGACAGATCGACTTTACCGAAGTTGATCTCGTCGATCTGCTCCTTGGTCAGCTTCGTGCCCTCGTCCAGTACCGTTTCAACGGTGCCCTTCTTGAGCATGAGGCTGATGCTCTGACGCTGAAGGACCGAGCGCAGTTCATCATCACGTGCATCGCTGATGCGTTGGATTTCTTCACGCTCCATGGCTCGGAGGTCACCGATCTTCGCTCCATGCTCTTTTTCAAGAAGCGGATCGTCGATGCGGCGAGAGAAGATTTTGACGTCGATGATGGTGCCAGTCATGCCCGGGGGCACGCGCAAGGACGAGTCCTTCACGTCCTTGGCCTTTTCACCAAAAATCGCTGTGAGGAGCTTCTCTTCCGGTGACAGCTCGGTCTCACCCTTCGGGGTGATCTTACCCGTCAAGATGTCGCCAGCCTTCACCCGGGCCCCGATTCGCACGATTCCGCGCTCGTCGAGGTCGACCAGGCTCTCTTCAGCCACGTTCGGGATCTCACGCGTGATCTCTTCCATCCCGCGCTTGGTGTCCCGGACGTGCAGTTCAAGTTCCTGAATATGAATCGACGTAAAGACGTCGTCCTTCACCAATTTCTCGCTGAGGACGATGGCGTCCTCAAAGTTCGACCCGTACCACGGCATGAACGCCACCACCAGGTTCTTGCCGAGTGCGAGTTCACCTGAGTCCGTGCTCGGGCCGTCGGCGATGATGTCACCAGGTACCACTTCCTCGCCAATCTTGACCAGCGGACGCTGGTTGATGGACGTGTCCTGGTTGGTGCGCCAATACTTCTTGAGCCGATAACGGTCGAACTGCGCAAGCTTCGCCAACGGTTGATCCGGATTTCCTTCCTTCACGGAACCGGTGTCGACCACGATCTCGTCCGCGGTGACGTGAACCACTTTGCCGCCGCGACGAGCGCTGATCACCGCACCGGAGTCAGAAGCCACTTTGGCTTCGAGCCCTGTGCCTACCAGCGGGGCGTCCGTATAGAGGAGCGGTACCGCCTGCCTCTGCATATTCGAGCCCATGAGGGCCCGATTGGCGTCGTCGTGTTCCAAGAACGGAATCAAGGCCGCAGCAACCGAGACCAGCTGGTCCGGAGCCACGTCCATGTAATCGATGTCCTCAGGCTTCAGCAGCGGGAAGTCACCACGCGCCCGGCATAGGACGAACTCGTTCTTATAATTGCCCTTGTCATCCACTGGCGCGTTGGCCTGAGCGATGCGGGCATCTTCCTCTTCGTTCGCCGACAGCCACTCGATCCGCTCGGTGACCTTGCCCTTCTCGACGATGCGGTACGGTGTCTCGATAAAGCCGAGATCGTTGATCCGCGAATGGGTCGTGAGCGATGTGATTAGACCGATGTTCGGACCCTCAGGGGTCTCAATCGGGCACATCCGCCCGTAGTGGGAATAGTGCACGTCGCGGACTTCGAAGCCAGCGCGCTCCCGTGTCAGACCACCCGGCCCCAGCGCCGAGAGACGGCGCTTGTGCGTCATCTCCGCGAGCGGATTCGTTTGGTCCATGAACTGACTGAGCTGCGACGATCCAAAGAAGGCCTGGATGACCGCAGACACCGTCCGAGCATTCACCAAGTCGTCGATGTTGATCTTGTCAGGATCGGTGTTGATCGACATCCGCTCCTTGACCAGTCGAGCCATGCGGCTGAGGCCGACGCTGAACTGGTTCGCGATCAGCTCACCCACCGTGCGAACACGACGATTCCCGAGATGGTCGATGTCGTCCGTATACCCACGGCCCTCGTTCAACTCGATCAGGTGCCGCATGATCGAGACGAAGTCTTCCTTGGTTAGGACGGTCTGATTCTTGGGCTGTTTCACCCCAAGGCGGCCGTTCATCTTGTAACGACCCACACGGCCCAGGTCATAACGCTTCGGGCTAAAGAAGACGCGCTCAAGTGCCTCCCGCGCCGTCTCGACGTTAGGCGCCTCGCCAGGACGAAGCAGCGAGTAGATCGCATGCAACGCGTCCGATTCGCTGTCCGTCGGGTCCTTCTTGATCGTGTTCTTGATCAGCGGACTGTCGCCACGAGGGGTGACGCGGTCCGTCGTGTAGATCTTGACCGTCTTGGTGCCAAGTCGCTCAAGTATCTCGATGACTTCAGTATCGATTTCGTCGCCGTTCTCGATGATGATCTCACCGGTCTCCGGATCGACAAATTCTTGCGCGATGGACTTGCCCTCGAGGTCCACGAGGGCGGTCGCCGTCTTGCCCGTGAGCTTGAACTCAGTGACGTCGTAGAAGAGCTGAAAGATCTCCGCGTCCGAGCCATAGCCCAGAGCCCTGAGAAGGGCGGTCGCAGGAAACTTCTTCTTCTTGTCGATATGGACGTAACAGATGTCGTTGATGTCGAGCGTGAATTCGACCCACGACCCACGGAACGGGATGATGCGCGCGCTATAGAGCTTGGTACCGTTCGGGTGAATGTTCTCCTCGAACACCACACCCGGAGAACGGTGCAACTGACTCACCACCACACGCTCTGCGCCGTTGATGATGAACGTCCCGAGCTCAGTCAGGAGCGGGAGGTCACCGAGATAGACTTCCTTCTCAATGATGTCCTGTGTCTTCCGGTCCTCAGGCGGAGCCGTCTTCTTCTTGCGACGCTTCTTCGCCCGAGCCTCACGCTCCTCCTCGGGGACGTCCCAAACGATCAGACGTAGCTTCGCCTTTAGGGGCGCCGCATAGGTCATATCACGCTCGATGCACTCCTCGACCGAATACTTCGGCTCCCCGAGAGCAGCACTCAAGAACTCCAGGGTGAAATAGTCGTTCACGTCCGAGATCGGGAAGATCTCCGCGAAGACGCGATCCAGCCCGAAATCCCACTGCTCTTCCGGGTTTGCACCAGCGTCAACCAGCTTCTCGAACGAACGAAGCTGGACATCCAGCAAGTTCGGCATCGGCATGTTCGTTTTGAGCTTTGCGAAGTTCAAAATCGGCCGATTGTCTTTGCGCAGTTCCAACGTACGTCCCCCTTGACGACCCGCGTTTAGCGGGCGGCGTTCCGTTTAGTCATGGGACAAGCGCGTGTATCCCCGAACTGCGGGCACTGCCCAAATGGGCGTGCCCGCAGCGGGGACGCATGCAAGTCCAGATTGTCTCGCGACGGTTCGCGACCACACGACGTGCGGCCGGACCGGGTTCGCGTCTGCTGTCCAAGGACAGGCTGCAGACCCAGCGGCCCTACTTCAGCACTACCGTGGCGCCGACTTCCTCCAGCTTGGCCTTCATCTTCTCGGCCTCGTCCTTCATTACACCTTCTTTGACAGTGCTCGGTGCGCTGTCGACAACTTCCTTGGCCTCTTTGAGACCAAGACCCGTCAGCTCGCGAACAACCTTGATGACCTGGATCTTCTTGTCACCAACGCCTTCAAGCACTACGTCGAAGTCATCCTTCTCTTCGACAGCAGCAACATCGCCCGCCCCGCCTGCGGCCATAGCCATCGGCGCGGCCATAGCCGTGACGTTGAACTTGTCCTTGAAGGCGTCAACGAACTCCGAGAGCTCGAGAACAGTCATGCTACCGAAGGTGTCGAGCAGCTCTTCGTGATTCGTCGCCATGATACCTACTTCCTCCTGAATTACTCCGGCATTCGCCGGCGAATGGGTTGACCCTGTTGGTTACCAGGGACGCGCCCGCGTCCCTACTACATGCCCGGGATGCGGGCTTATCCAGCCTGTTCGCGCTCCGCTTTGAGCGCGTCCACCAGGCCGGCCATCTCCTGAATTTTCCCTTCTAGCGCCGTCGCCATCATCGACATCGGAGCCTCCATAACGCCAGCGAGCTGGGCGTATAGCACTTCACGCGACGGCAGCATAGCCAGCGCGTTTACCTGTTCGGGCAGGAGGATCTTGTTGTCCAAGACCCCAAGCTTAAACGTGGGCTTCTTATCGTTTTCTTTGGCGAAGTCGCTGACCGCCTTCGCGGCGGCCACCGCGTCTTCATAGCCAAAGACTACCCCCGTCGGCCCCAGCAGGCTTCCAGAAACATCGGGCAGGTCCGTCTCTGCGAAAGCCCGCTTCGCAATGCGGTTCTTGACCACGACGAACTCGGCACCCGACGCCTTAAGGGTGCGGCGCAGTTGTGTCATCCGCGCGACGCTGAGTCCCGTGAAGTCGGTCAGGTAGACCACAGGCGCCTTGGCAATACGATCGCGAAGCGTCGCAACGGACCCTTCTTTCTTCGTGCGATCCATCAGGCCCCCTTGCGGTAGAGATTCGGGTCGATGGCAACGCCCGGTCCCATGGTGCTGGACACAGTGACGCTACGGAGATACGTGCCCTTCGTCGCAGACGGTCTGGCGCGTACGATCTGATCCATGAAGGCGCCGAGATTCTCTTTCAGCTGCTCTTCAGTGAACGACGCCTTCCCAATCGGAGCGTGCACGTTCCCAGTCTTGTCGACCTTAAACTCGATCTTACCGGCCTTGATCTCTGTCACGGCGCGGCCGATGTCGAAGGTGACGGTGCCAGCCTTAGGGGTCGGCATGAGACCTCGCGGTCCCAGCACTCGCCCAAGCGGGCCTACTTTGCCCATCAGGTCGGGAGTCACGACGCACACGTCGAAGTCCAGCCAACCGCCCTGGATTTTTTCGACGTACTCGACGCCGACGTAGTCAGCGCCTGCAGCGGTGGCCTCAGCCTCCTTCTCACCCTGGGCAATGACCAGGACGCGAACCGCCTTACCGGTTCCGTGGGGAAGCACGACTGTACCGCGAACCAGTTGGTCCGCTTTTCGGGGATCGACTCCGAGTCGGGTCGCGACTTCGACGGTTTCGTCGAACTTCGCTGTTGCCAAGCTCTTTACGAGCTTGACGGCCTCTTCGGGGCCGAACTTGACGCCTGCGGGCACGTTAGTACGTGCCGTGGCGTAACGCTTGCCTTGGTATGCCATCTCTTACGAGCCGTTTGTGAACCCTCCCACCGGCTGACGGCTCTCAGCCAGTGGTGTGGGCGGGGCGAGTGTTCGCCCCTCCTACCCTTCTACTTCGATGCCCATCGATCGAGCGGTGCCGGCAATCATCTGGACGGCAGCGTTCAGGTCGTCGGCGTTGAGATCCTCCATCTTCACCTGAGCGATCTCCTCCATCTGCGCCCGCGAAATCTTGCCGATCTTGTCCCGGTTCGGCACAGCCGAGCCCTTCGGCAACCCAATCGCGCGCTTAATCAGCACGGAAGCAGGCGGCGTCTTGGTAATAAACGTGAACGACCGATCCGCGTAGACCTTGATCTCAACAGGCGTGGTGATGCCCTGTTTGTCTTGGGTTCTCGCGTTGAATTGCTTGCAAAACTCCATGATGTTGACGCCGTGCTGACCGAGCGCGGGGCCCACAGGAGGTGCCGGGTTCGCCTGCCCGCCCGGCACGTGGAGCTTGATGAAACCAACGACCTTCTTCGCCATCGATTAACCCTCAGTAACCCTTCAAATCTGTGTAGTCGAGTTCCACCGAAGTCGGCCTGCCGAAGAGGGAAACCTCAACCTTGACCTTCCCCTTATCGGGGTAGACTTCCTGGACGGTACCACTGAAATCCGTGAACGGGCCCTGCGTCACCTCAACGACCTGACCGATATGGAAAGGAATCTCTTCTCGAGCTGCCTTCTCCGATTCGATCTCGACACCGAGGATCTTGTTGATCTCGTCTTCTCGTAGCGGCTGCGGGGCCCGACCCTGCCCCACAAATTTGATGACGCCCTGGACATTGTTGATGACATGCTGCGTGCGCTCATTCAGAACCATTTCAACGAGCACATATCCCGGGTACAGCCGCTTTGTGACGGTCACGCGCTTTCCGTTACGGATCTCAACCACTTCGTGGGTCGGGACCAGTACCTGACGGATTTGTTGCGCATCCCCTTCTTCGGGCTCTTCCTCAATCCGAAGCTGGATCAGCCTCTGGACCTTGTTCTCGTGCCCCGAATAGGACTGGATCGCATACCAGTGCGTGTTCGCCACAGTTTCACTCATCAGGCGCCAAAGACCCCCATGATCAACCCCACAATCCAGCCCGTGGTCTTATCCATGAACCAGATGATGACCGAGATCACGATCGTGAATAGCACAACCACAATGGTTGCGCTCCGGAGCTGCTCGAAGTCCGGCCACGTGACCTTCTGGAGCTCAACCCAACACTCCTCAACGAAGGTCCTGGTTTCTTTGATTTTTTCTACGACAGCCATGGTGTTCTACTTGGTCTCTTTGTGCTGCGTATGCGACCGGCACCGCGCGCAGTACTTACGTGCTTCGACGCGCTCCGGATGGAGACGCTTGTTCTTCGTCTTGTTGTAGTTCCTCTCCTTACAGTCCTGACAGGCGAGAATCACTTTGTCGCGCGGCATGCTATTCCTTCCCTCTTGGTGTGGGGCTCGGTCACCCGGGCCCTGCCCTCTGCTCAGCCGTTCGGTCGCTGGTTACTCCACTTCTTCCTGCTTACTCCGCGTACCTCACTCTGCCGCTACGCGCGACAGAGCGTCGCAAAGAGCAGAACCCGGGTAACCGAGCCCACCGCCCGATTGAGGCCGAGATGCCCCTCTCCTCTAAACACAACTGCTACCGCTACTGCCCCTGATTTTCTTTTGTGTCCCCAACTCACGCGCATCGCGCGTGGTGCCGGAACTCCCTACCTATTCTGCCCCCGCGACCCACCGTGGCAGCCTCGCCACTGAACCTCCGGGACGGAAGCTTAACGTAGAACGCTTCTCACGTAACCGTATCGGCACTGGTGCGCCCCGAGTGAAGTGAGAAGGGTTCTGCTTTAAGCGTTCCTTGCCACCTACTCGATGATCTCAGTCACAACGCCAGCACCCACCGTGCGCCCGCCCTCACGAATCGCGAACCGCAGTTCCGGATCCATCGCGATCGGCGTGATCAACTCCACTTCCATCTGCACGTTGTCCCCTGGCATCACCATCTCTACGCCCTCAGGCAGCTGCGCTGCTCCCGTCACATCTGTCGTACGGAAGTAGAACTGCGGACGATATCCGTTGAAGAACGGCGTATGACGCCCCCCCTCTTCCTTCGTCAGCACGTAAACCTCTGCCTTGAACTTCGTGTGCGGCTTGATCGATCCCGGCTTCGCCAACACCTGGCCCCGCTGGATCTCGTCCTTCGCCACGCCACGCAGCAACAGCCCCGCGTTGTCCCCCGCGCGACCCTCGTCTAGAAGCTTCCGGAACATCTCGACACCCGTCACCACCGTCTTGCGGCTCGGACCCATGCCGACCAGTTCCACTTCCTCGCCCTGCTTTACGATCCCGCGCTCGATTCGGCCCGTCGCTACCGTTCCCCGGCCCGTGATCGAGAACACATCTTCTACCGGCATCAAGAACGGCTTGTCGATGTCGCGTACCGGCTCCGGAATGTACGTGTCGATCGCGTTCATCAACTCTGCGATGCAATCCGTATCCGGGCCCTCGCCCTCCGCCGCCAACGCCTTCAGCGCCGACCCCTGGATCACAGGGATGTCGTCACCCGGGTAGCCGTACGCGCTCAACAGCTCCCGCACTTCCATTTCTACCAACTCCAGAAGCTCTTCATCGTCTACCATGTCCACTTTGTTCATGAACACCACGATGAACGGCACATTCACCTGACGTGCCAGTAGAATGTGCTCCCGCGTCTGCGGCATCGGCCCATCTGCTGCGCTCACCACCAGGATCGCGCCGTCCATCTGCGCCGCACCCGTGATCATGTTCTTCACGTAGTCCGCGTGTCCCGGGCAGTCTACGTGCGCATAGTGCCGTAGGTCCGACTCATACTCGACGTGCGCCGTCGCGATCGTGATCCCACGCTCGCGCTCCTCCGGCGCCTTGTCGATCTGGTCGAACGCGACCGCGTCACCGCCGTGCTTCTTTGACTGCGTGATCGTGATCGCAGCCGTCAACGTCGTCTTTCCGTGATCGACGTGTCCGATCGTGCCCACGTTTACGTGTGGCTTCGTTCGCTGGAATTGTGCCTTGCCCATCGTGGTCTCTCTGAGTCGTGTCGTGATTTCTTATTGCCTAGTGGCAAGCTCTGGGCGGGGATTGAACCCGCGACCTCGTCCTTACCAAGGACGCGCTCTACCACTGAGCTACCAGAGCGCGCAATCTGTACATCCACATCTTGCTGCAAGCGGGAGACGGGACTCGAACCCGCGACCCTCAGCTTGGAAGGCTGATGCTCTAGCCAACTGAGCTACTCCCGCAGCGCCTCCTCTTCAACTCCGTAAATCCGTTCCGGCGTGGCGAGGAAGCAGTGGTGGGGGGAGGATTCGAACCTCCGAAGGCTGAGCCAGCAGATTTACAGTCTGCCCCGTTTGACCGCTTCGGTACCCCACCGTCTCTCACCCGAACCGCAATCTCGGGGCACTCGTCCAGCCTTACCGGCGTCCTCCAAAAACCCTTCGCGTTGACGCGGAAAAGAGCCGCCCCCGTACACCTGAGGCAGCCATTTCTGAATGAGCTTAAAAAGGTAACTATGGGTATAGGGGGCGTAAACCCCTTAAAGGGGCCGAAAAGTGAGCGGTCTTGCGCTTCGATCGCGCGCCCAAGTAAACAAACTTGGGGCCAGAGCGTTCGCCCCTCCTCTACCGGCCTGCCCGATCTAGACGGACCAGGAATTCTCCCCACAGGTTCCATTCGCGCAAGAAAACCCTATTCTCCCCATGCTCCAGTCCCACAAACGAGCGGTTCTTTCGCCGGCTTGCCCCGAATTCGGCAGAAAAGGCCGCCGATCCTATCCACGCGAGCTTGGGAGCCGCGCCGAGGCGAGCCCCGAGCGTCCACTCAAGATCATGGCCACGGAAGCCGTAATCATAGGCGTGGGTACGAAAATAGGTGTCATCATTGCGTCGAACACGTTCCGCGAAGACACCCCAACTGAAACCCTCTCCGAGGTGATCCAAGGTCACGTATTGTGCGTTTGAGCCTGGACCAACGTAGGCACCAAGCACCTGACCCTGGTTCGTGTGCCCCTGTGCGACGAAGGTCCGGGGAGGCGTCGCCGGATCAGGGCCGGGCTGGGGCAGTTCCAGAGACTGCTTCAAGACCTCGCCGGTGATCCTCCAAGCGTTACCAGAAGCTCGTGCGACGGTCCGCGAAAATCCCATTATATAAATGAGCGAGTGACGACCGTCCGAGACGCCCGGTTCGGGGACTAGGAGGTAGTCGCCTCTGCCGATTTCGGCATAAGCTTCAAAGCCCTCATCCGGGTACGCGAAGCGCAGCCCGAGGGAGCCCATCGGCACCCCCACGTGCATTGGGTCCTCGCTAGCCCCGTCTCCAGTGAAGAGTTGGCCTAACTGCCCGAGCCGAAAGTCACCCCTCGGAAGTGGTTCGTGCCTCACCACGGAGTAAGCGACCTCCAAGCCAGGAACGAAGTCCGAGGACCAAGCGACCTGAAACGCCCCGAGAAGACGGTGGTCGTTTCCGGGATCCGCGTCGAACCACTTTGACTCATCTAGGCGTCCCCACAGGAGTTGGGCGTGGAAGCGGCCCACCGGCGTTTTGAGATTTGGACCAGCCTCGACGTATGCGTGCCAAAAACCAGGCGCCGTCCCACTGAACAGAAGCGGGTAGCGGCGGGCGGGGCCCCACCAGAGGCGTTCGTTGGAGACCCCAAGCCGCCCCTGCGCACCCTCGACCTCGACGAAACTCGATCCAGGGTCGATGCGAAAGCGAGATCCAGACCCGGGGCGCAGGTAGTGATCCACGGCCGCGAACACCCACGGATCGGCAAAACGGGACAATCCGATAACCGTGGTGTCGGGAAGTGAAAATGCTCGATTCTCCGACCACGAGATCTGCGGCTCAATTGCCAATCGCACAGGGCCAAGGGTCATGAAGACGCCCGACGTCGCGCTGACCGCCCCCCCCCTGCCCGACCATAACGACCCGTCGTTGCGATCGACCGCGTATGCAGAACGGTACGTAGAATACAGGCGCGTGGGCAGCGATTTGATCCGCTTCTGCTCGGGGGGAGCGGCCGGCTGCTCTGCAGAAATCCAGAGAAACCGGCGCGCATCCAAGCACGCCGCTGACAAGCGAGCGCTGCCGACCCGAACAGACCAAGAACAGATGTCCTCGGCAACCTGTCCCGATGCCGGCGTCGGCCCGGTGAGCCCAACCGAAAAGAGACCCAGGAGGCCCAGGAGGAGGATCCGCACTAAATTCTTCACGCTCCCAAACATTCGGTGCTCAATCTGCTTCCCGATACCCTGGACGGGCACCGGCCCCACCGCTTTCTTTGCTTCATGGACCACCTGACCGTTGGATCGGGACGCAAACCGCTTCGATTGATTCGAGCATCTATATTCATGGCGCTCTCGGCAATGGCTTGTGAGGAAGGCCCTGCCTACCCCGGCGGCGCAAACCCCAGCTGGATCGTGATTGATCCGCCGGCCGTGCGTCTATCGATCTTGGCTGGAACGCAACTCCGAGCTCTGGTACGGAATCGCGACGGATTTCCTCTACCCGACGCTGGAATCGCCTGGGCTTCGTCTAATGTTGCGGTCGCTACGGTGGATTCTAGCGGATTTGTCGCAGCCGTCGCAGAGGGTACGGCGACTGTCTTTGCGACGCTCGGAGAAATTTCCGGGGCCAGCAACATCACCGTTGAGGCACCGTTGCCGTCCACGTGGCCCGTACACACGTGCGGGGTCGACTTTTCCGGGCAGGGCTGGTGTTGGGGAAGGGGCATCGGGGGCGAACTAGGTGTTGGGGACCGAGGGGGCTCGTCCGTTCCTCGCCCGGTGGACTCAAGCGAAGGCTACGCCATCATCTCAACGGGGGCGAGCCATACCTGCGCTCTCACGAGTACCGGCCAGGCCCGTTGTTGGGGCCGTGGCACTGAGTCTCAACTCGCCAGTGGGGCGGGGACTTCGGCGCTGCAGCCTGCGACTGTGGCGGGAGGATACACTTTTTCACACATAACGGCGGGTGGCCGGCACACGTGCGCACTTGCGAACGACGCACGAATTCGCTGCTGGGGCTGGAACAACGACGGCCAGTTGGGGAACGGCACCACGGTTGGACTCGCAACTCCCGAGTTGATCGAGTCCGGCCTTACGTTCGTCAGCGTGACGGCCGGGGCCCGTCATTCCTGTGCTGTGGCCTCCGACGGCTCCGCGTGGTGCTGGGGCGCAAATGACCGGGGGCAGTTGGGTTCAGGCACTACGGTCGCGTCGTTGCCCCCGACCCGGGTCACGTCTGTCGAGAGCTATACTTCGATCTCCGCCGGGGCGTTCCACACGTGCGCGGTGAGGGCTTCTGGGCTGGCCGATTGCTGGGGCGCGAATAACCACGCGCAGGTTGGTGACGGAACGTTGGTCGACAGGCTGACGCCGACCCCGGTGTCCCTCAATATCTTCTATGACGAAATATCTCTGGGGCTCCTTCACACATGCGCCGTGGCACGGGGCGGACTCGCCTACTGCTGGGGCGAGGGGAGCGCTGGCCAGCTCGGCAACGGTGACACGAGGCTTTTCGGGAACCCTCAAGCAGTCGGGCAGGGCTCATACTTCGCCATCTTCGCTGGCGCCTCCCATAGCTGTGGCCTGTCGAGCGGCTCGGGTATCATGTCGTGTTGGGGGACAGGGGCCTTGGGTCAGTTGGGTGCGGGTAACCAGACCTCAAGCACCCGCCCGATCCCGGTGGACGGTGGCAGATCATTCCGTCAGGTCGGTCGATGACGGCTCGGTGGCGCCGGACGCCCACCCTCTTGTACCTAGGACTTGCGGTGGGCCTAGCGGAGGGCTGCGACCTAACTGAGCCGTCCGCTGCACCAGCGGACGTCAACTGGGCGTCAGTCACCGTGGGGGACGCCCATGCCTGCGCTCTGGACGTCGACGGACGGGCAGCGTGTTGGGGAGCGAACGATCGTGGGCAATCAGCTGTATCTACGGGTGACTGGCTCGCTGTACCAACGTGGGTAGACACGGACCTGCGCTTTTCCAGTATCGATGCGGGGGGGCGACACACCTGCGCTATAGACACCGAGGACGCTCTTTGGTGCTGGGGCGCGAACGACCTGGGCCAACTCGGAGATCTCACATTCGCTGATCACGGCGCGCCGGGCCGCGTCGAGTTGGGGGGCCCTGTTCGAGAGGTAAGCGCAGGTGCGTTTCACAGCTGCGCGGTGCGCGCCGATCGGGTTGCGATGTGTTGGGGTGACGACCACGTCGGGCAATCGGGCTCTGGGCTTGCGGCCCAAGATCCTCTACCACCAACGCCAGTGGAAGGCGGTCTGCGGTTTCACTCCGTGAGCGCCGGCCAAGCGCATTCTTGCGGCGTAACCACATCCGGAAACGCCTACTGCTGGGGTTCGAACGTCGTCGGCGCCCTCGGTACTGGAACGCAGGTGTCCAGTCCGCGACCAAACGTCGTCTCTGGGTTTGTCACCGGTCGCTCTGTGCGGGCGGGCCCCGCCCACACATGCGCTCTCGACAACGATGGGTCCGGTTGGTGCTGGGGGGACAATACGTTTGGTCAGACGAGTCCAAGCCAGGTCAGGGTGGTCGGAAGCGCAGAACGCCTCAAGGCGGAGGGCGTGGTTTCCATCGATGTGGGCGAAGGGTGGACGTGCAGCGTCGATGTGTCAGGCTCCGTCACCTGCAAAGGCCTCGACTGGGACACGCTGCCCGAGGCCCGCCCTACGCTCCCTGGCGGTTGGACCCCGGCCGCGATCGCTGGCGGTGCCGTTGTGGCGCTGGCCTTGGGGGGGCGGAACGCATGTGCGGTGACCGCGGCTGGGGGAATCGTCTGCTGGGGCGCCCAGCTTGGAGTTTGAATCGGTGGCCTTGCCGTATCTGACGCTCACGTTAAGTCCGACCTTCTTGCTCTTTACGGCAGCTAGGAGCTTCCTTGAATAGGCTTGGCGATCCAACCAGGCGTCGCAACCGGTCCGGTACCCTGACCTCACTTCCCAGAGTCCTGTCCGCATGAGGCCCGATCCGGATTCCGTACCAGCTCCCACCGTCGAGCGGCCTCCCGAAGTTGAGGAGGCCGTTATTTTGGCTGGGGACGTTGAGGCTAAGCGACCTGTGAGCAACGGTCGGGTGTTGCGTGACGGCTCTAGCGGACATGCCAGGATAGAAGGACGCCTCCTGCCGGTGGACGCTCCGGCCAACGGCCACAGTGTGAACGGTCATCCTCTCCTCCACGGGCATAATCGCGGGGCAGCCGACCTGGAAGAACATGGACGAGAGGGCACCCACGCGCCGCCACTATCGACTGCCATTTCGGTGCCTTGGGACGACTTTTTGCCGATCCGATCTCGAGAGAGAAGGTGGCGGGCCGCCCAGAGCTTCAAGCGGGGGTTCGACGTCGCTGGCGCAGGCTTGGTGCTGCTGCTGCTGTCGCCTGTGATTCTGGCCGCGGCAATCGTCGTTCGCGTGACATCCAAGGGACCGGTGCTGTACGTGTGCGATTACGTTGGCTACCGAGGTCGGCGCTTCCCTGGCTTCAAGCTCCGGACGATGGTGCAGAACGCAGAGGTAAGAAAGGTTGATCTCCTGCACCTCAACCATATGGACGGCCCCGCGTTCAAGATTCGGCAGGATCCCCGCGTCACTAGCGTGGGTGCGTTCTTGAGGAAGTACTCGATCGATGAGCTCCCCCAACTCTGGAACGTGATCCGGGGCGACATGAGTCTGGTCGGCCCACGACCACCGTTGCCGGACGAATGGGCCCAGTTCGCCCCGTGGCAGAGGGGCAAATTGGCGGTGATCCCGGGTATTACCTGTTACTGGCAAGTCGGCGGCCGCAGCAACATCACCAGCTTCGACGAATGGGTGCGCCTCGATCTCGACTACATCCAGGACTGGAGTCTCTGGACGGATCTCAAGATCCTGATTCGGACGATCCCCGCGGTACTCAAGGGTGACGGCGCCTATTGAGCCATGTGTGCCCCGACCAGAAAGCCCGCGTACCGGGTGGAAGGGGGAGAAAGGTCCTCAGTGACCGCTCACTCCTGAGGATCCGGCGCATGCGACTGCGGCGGCTTGGCTCGACCGACACCGAATATGTCACGTTTGGCGTCCGCCAGGACCTTCTGGAACTCGCCGTAGGCTGCGGTCTGGTCCGACTCCGCTTGTTCCCCGAAATCCCGGACAAACGCGAGCGCAAAGCCTAGCATGAGCCCCAAAATCAGGCCAAGGAGGACCTTCATTAATCTGCCGCGTGCATCCGGAAATGCAGGGGGTTCGGGCTGATCGATCACCGTGATGACCGGCGTATTTCGAACCTCATCTATACGAGCCTGCTCATACGCCTGAGCCATGGCACTGAAGAGTTCCTGCCTGATGGCGACCCGTCTCTGGAGCCGGTCATGCGCGAAGGTGAGCTGAGGCGAGTTGGCAAACTGTCGGTTATCATCAAGGAACGATTCGAGCGAATCTTCGGCCGTCGTGAGTTCTCTCCGCAGTTGTTCGAGGCGCCCTTCCGCAAAGCCTCGCTCCGCGGACGCCTGCGATTGGCGGGTTTCCAGGTCGAATGTCGAGATCAGATCGAGGAGCCGACGGGCGACCGCAGCCGACAGGAATGGCTCATCGGTCCGGACGCTCAACGTAACTACGCCGGTCTCCCGACCCACGCTCACCGAGATGACTCCCTCAAGGTGTCGCAGGGCAAGCGCATTCCGCTCCCCAGCCGTCTTCGCTTCGATCTCTAAGTGTTCGACGAGGTCGACGAAGGTCGAACCGGTTGGCGTCACGACCTCGATCCCTGACTCGACAACCCCCTCGAGAATTTTCCTAGACTTAAGGAGGCCTTCGTAGAACGCAGGGGACCTCTCACCGCCACCCGACCTGGGGACGGAAAATCCGAACTGTTGCGCCAATCCAGACACGCCGGAGAGCCCGCCTTGGTCCGTACCGACAGGTAGGAACGAAAGCGTTGCCGTGTACTGGAAGGGTGTTTGCAGCGCGAAGACCAGAGCAAGCATCGTACACACAAATGTGGAGACGACGATCACCTGCCGCCTCCTGAGTACCATACTGGCTACCTCTAAAAGCGAAATCTCATCCTCATATCCTGCCGTCCCCGAACCTCCCTCGCTCACCTGTGCCTCCATATCATCGGGTTTCCACCTACCGTGTCGCAATCAAGACCGTCGCCAGAGTCCCGATGATCGACAGCGTGCGCGTCAAGAGCAGATCCAGACTGAAGCCCTGATCATCCTCAGGCTTTTCGGGGATAACAATCGTACTTCCAGGCTCAACCCCTGGGTCCTTTCGTAAAAACAAGAACCTCCCCGTCACATCGAGTTGACCATTCGGATATTGGATGTAGGCCTTACCCCGGTCGGCACGGTCGCCGGCCCCACCCGCGCGCTCCACGTAGTCACCCAAGCTGAGTCCTCGCTCGAAGGGGATACGAGATACCACTCTCACGGCCCCGGTAACCAAGACGGTCCCGTCATATTGTGGAACCTCGAGTCGGTCGCCAGCGAAAACGACAAGGTCAGATTGCCCACCGGGTTCCCTGAGTGCTCGCGCGAGATCCAACGAGACCGTCGCACTGTCCCGAACCAAACGGGCACCGGGAACGTACGCTTCAGGCGTAAGGCCCCCAGCGCGAGCCACAATCGCTGCAACCCGCTCCGATCTATAGCGCAAGCCATACAAACCCGGTCGAGAGACCTCGCCAGAAACGGAAAGAGACTCTACCTCCACGTAGCCAGGAAGCGGCCGCACATACAAGCGATCCCCGTCCTCGAGCACGAAGGAGGTCTCCGAAGTCGTCCCCGTGACTGTGGTGCCGTCGTCCAGCGTCCAGGGCACCTGGCCGGTCAGCGAGACGTTGAAGCTCACACCGATAGTATCACTGCGGGTAAGACCGGGCTGCGGACGAACCACCTCGACGGCAAGCCCATTCGCCGCTTCGGAGAACCCGCCAGCACTGAGAATGAGGTCCTCCGCCGTCATTCCTCGGGCCAGCTCAAAGGTCCCCGGCTCTTTCACCAACCCAATGATATTCACTGTCTCTGGGACCTTAAGACGTGCGTTTCCAAACACCGTGACGAGATCCTGATCCACCAGCTCGATGTCGTCCAGTGACCCTCCCGACGCGTCATCCTCGAGCGATACCCGCATCAGTGTCCGGGTCGAGTCGGCTTCGTTTAACCTGGAAACGTGACCCACAGGCCGAAAAGCGTCAGGCAACAGGCCACCCGCCTGCCGGATCAGATTCCACATGGTCATACCAGGAAGCAATTCATAATCCCCAGGCCGGAGCACCGGCCCCTCTAGGCTGACTCGAGTTCGCCGCATATCCCTGACACCGAAGACCCGAACCACATCACCATCGTACAATGGGACCACGGAGTTGGGTGCAAGATCGGCAAGATTCACCGCGACTACTCGCCGCTGGAGCTGACCGAGACGCTCCGCCGACGGGATCACGCGATCGATCAAGATCCGTTCGGGGTCACCCTCCGCCGTTAGCCCTCCGGCAAAGCCAATCGCTTCCCGAATACCTTCCCCGTCCTTCATTTCGTAGATAGCGCTCCGACGAACCTCGCCAGTGATCTGCACCTGAGGTCCAGCGAGGGGGACGAACACCACGTCACCATGTTCGAGCCGAATGTCATCTGACACGTCGCCAGTCAGGAGGTATCCGTAGAGATCAGCGGTCGACACCGTCTCCACTCCGCGACGAACGAGAACCTGGCGGAACGACCCGCCCGCTGTGGGACCACCGGCGCTGTGTAGCGCATTGAAGATGCTCGCGACCGAACTGATCTGACGCGTTCCGGGAGACTCCACCTCACCGATCAGAAAGACCTGGTTGGTTCGCAGTCGCCCGAGTGAGACGTTGAAAAACGTGGTGGCGTTAGTACCTCTTTGTACCCCGCTATACACCCTCCCAAGGCGATCGTAAAGCGTGTTCTCGAGGGCGGAGAGTGTCAGCCCATTAACGAACACCTGGCCCACGTCCGGGATGACGATGAAGCCCTCACGAGTCACGGTTGGTTGGTACGCCAACTCCACATCACCGGTGAGGATGAGACGGATCTCGTCGCTCGGTCCGAGTCGGTAGCTCGGATCTACCGGACCCATTTGGAGAGGGTCGAAGCGGGACGATGGTGAACCGAAGACCGCCCTCCCGAAAACGGGTAGTGCTTCGTCCAAAGCCCGCGACGAGTCGCTCGCATGAACGACACCCGCCACAGAGTCTCCCAAAGCGGCCTCACCCGAAGCGGCCTCATCCGAAAAAGAGGACACGATCCCCATCTGCCCAAGCGCCGCAAGAAAAGCCTGGCCGGGTTCTGGTGCGGATTCGGCCCGTCCCTCGAGGACGTCGAAGTACCCATCAGCCATCGAAGCATCGAGCCCTTGCTGCTCCAGACGGCTCGTCACCTCGGCCCGCGACATACCCGAGCGCCGAAGTCCGTCGAGGACCTCCGTCGTACTCATCTGTCGCCCAGCAAGGCGCTGAATCTCGCGCCGGGTGGCATCTTGGGCGGTCAAACTGGGCGTCCCAAACGCGCCCGACAAGACTAGCACTACACCGAGGAGCGGCTTCCAATTCATGACATCTCGATAGGTCGGAATGGGTTCTGGACCGGTGAGAAGTTTTGAACTTCAAGACGCAGGGCACAACTAGGCGGCCCTTGGTGGCGTTTTGGCCCAGACATATCTAGCTTGTAGGGCCCCTAGCTGCAACCGACATCTCGGCCTGACTTTGGTCGAGGCCAATAGCTCCGCCACCTGCAGGTGGCCTCGACTGGGAACCGTTGACCAAAGCCCGCCGCACAATTGAGCGCGGAGGAGAGGAATGGAGTTCCGGCCGCAGTGATTGGCGGTGCCGTTGTCGCTGGCCTTGGAGGCGCGAAACGCATGTGCGTCGGGTCATTGGCATTCGTTCTCCCTCGCATCCTCACCGGAGGCTTTCTGCTTGCATATAGAGGTGGTAGGCGTTTTCTTGAATAGGCTTGGCACTCTGCCCAAGTCCGCCAACCCATCTGACCCCGACCTCACTTCCCAGAGTCCTGTCCGCATGAGGCCCGATCCGGATTCCGTACCAGCTCCCACCGTCGAGCGGCCTCCCGAAGTTGAGGAGGCCGTTATTTTGGCTGGGGACGTTGAGGCTAAGCGACCTGTGAGCAACGGTCGGGTGTTGCGTGACGGCTCTAGCGGACATGCCAGGATAGAAGGACGCCTCCTGCCGGTGGACGCTCCGGCCAACGGCCACAGTGTGAACGGTCATCCTCTCCTCCACGGGCATAATCGCGGGGCAGCCGACCTGGAAGAACATGGACGAGAGGGCACCCACGCGCCGCCACTATCGACTGCCATTTCGGTGCCTTGGGACGACTTTTTGCCGATCCGATCTCGAGAGAGAAGGTGGCGGGCCGCCCAGAGCTTCAAGCGGGGGTTCGACGTCGCTGGCGCAGGCTTGGTGCTGCTGCTGCTGTCGCCTGTGATTCTGGCCGCGGCAATCGTCGTTCGCGTGACATCCAAGGGACCGGTGCTGTACGTGTGCGATTACGTTGGCTACCGAGGTCGGCGCTTCCCTGGCTTCAAGCTCCGGACGATGGTGCAGAACGCAGAGGTAAGAAAGGTTGATCTCCTGCACCTCAACCATATGGACGGCCCCGCGTTCAAGATTCGGCAGGATCCCCGCGTCACTAGCGTGGGTGCGTTCTTGAGGAAGTACTCGATCGATGAGCTCCCCCAACTCTGGAACGTGATCCGGGGCGACATGAGTCTGGTCGGCCCACGACCACCGTTGCCGGACGAATGGGCCCAGTTCGCCCCGTGGCAGAGGGGCAAATTGGCGGTGATCCCGGGTATTACCTGTTACTGGCAAGTCGGCGGCCGCAGCAACATCACCAGCTTCGACGAATGGGTGCGCCTCGATCTCGACTACATCCAGGACTGGAGTCTCTGGACGGATCTCAAGATCCTGATTCGGACGATCCCCGCGGTACTCAAGGGTGACGGCGCCTATTGAGCCATGTGTGCACTTCGCAGCTTGTTATTGCGTTAGTGCAAGATTTGCATCGCGGCGAAGGTACGGGATCGTGATACTGCTTCCAAAGGGTTCGGTTACTCGATCCCAGACTTAGCAGGTTCAGGCTGCCCCGGCCTGGATTGGCGCAGACCGGATTGGCGAAGATCCCGAGCCGTCACGACGCTAGCCCCGACCAAAAAGCCCGCGTACTGGGTAAACGGAGCGTAGTAGTCGAAGGCGTTGTCCGTGATTGACACGACCCCCCATGCCAGGACCACTGAGAGGGCCGGGAGCGCCACTTCCTGAACGCGCGGGTCGTCCCCTCCCTTCAGCGTCACGATGAGCCGAATCCACGACATCATGGCGGTGAAAAACAAGCCGATGCCAAGGAAGCCCGTATCGGTGCCCAAACGCACATACTCGTTGTGGGCAACCGTCCCCATTTCCCGAGTGAAGAGACTCTTTAGGATCCCGCTGGATGAACCTAAGCCGAGTCCCACCAGCGGGCTTGCCATCCATGCTGTCACGAGTACGCCCCAGAGCAGCTCTCGGCCCTGCCAATTGATTAGGCCGTATAGCGCCACCGGGTCGGTCAGGAGCCCTATCAGTTCTCCCGGTCCCGGTATGTAGCCAAACGTACGCGTTAACACCACGGGTGTGAGGGCCGCAGCGATGACGGTAGCGAGACCCAGTGACACCACCACGGGGCGGTACTGCCGGCGCGCGATAGAGCCGTAAAGACCCGCCGCTGCCAGCGCCACGAGCCCCGCCAGAAGCGTAATTCGGGTCAAAGTGAGGGCCATCCAAAAAATGGCCGCGAGTGCTAGGAGGACGTACCGGATCTGTGCGCGCCCAGCGAACCGGCCGAGGGAGAGAAGCACAATCACGAGCATGTAGAACGAGAACGGGTTCTGGTGGATCCCTGCGCCACCCACACGGACGTCACCTGAAACCTCAACCACTACATTGCCGCCCAGCACAAAGAACGGGTTGATCAAGATCAGGATGGTCGCGCCTACCAGAATCCAGTCGACCACCCGGTCGATCTCGGCGGACGTGCGTTGCGGCGCTGTGACGGTGAGGTAGATCAGGAGCGGCCACGCCAACTTGAACAGCAGGCGCAGACCTTCTCCTGGATCCCCGGACACCAGCAACGACAAGGAAGCGTACACCAGAAACATGGCGTACCACCGGACCGGCGCCTCTCGAATGCGCCCCCACTCTGCCCGATTTCCTAGGATGAGCAGCCCGAGGCCCGCCGTAACGCCGACGAGGCGGATGCCGTTCATGTCCAACCCCCCGAACTGCTCGAATAGCCCCTTGAAACCACCGGTCAGGAACGCCAGATCGAGGGGACCGAGGAACAGGAGAACAGTCACGACTGGCAGCGGCCAGATCACGGTCACCGCAAGAAGCGCGCCGCCGAAGACGAGCCCTGCAGCGATCCATGGAGCCCACGCCAGGACCGCCGACGCCACGCCCACAACCAAGGCAAGGCCGCCCGCCAGCGCCCAGGGCCTCCACGCCCCAGCCCCTGAAGCTGAAGCCTTGTCCCGCGAGGGATCGGGGGGGATGACTGGCGTGCTCAACTCGATCCCCGAGCGGCGACGGCGCGCAGCCCTAGGGCCACACGCTCGGTGCACGCCCCCTCCGTGTACTCCGCTAGGAACCGCTCGCGGCCGGCGCGACCGAGGGCGCGGCATCCTTCGGGGTCACGGGCAAGAACTTCCAACGCGTCGGCTAGCGACTCGCTCGCGTCCACGTCCACCAACCGTCCCGCTTTGCCCCAGGCAAGCGTCTCCGGAATCGCCCCGCGAGGGGTTGCAACGACAGCAACGCTGGCAGCCATCGCCTCGAGTACCGCGAGGGGCTGCCCCTCTCCGGGTGGGAAGCGTGAGGCGAGGACAAATACGTCTGCCCCTGCTAACAACTCCGCCTTGGCGTCACCGTCTACGACTCCGGCTTGGTGAAGCCAGTCGCCGCCCAGCTCGGCGATCAGCGAGGAGAGGGCGCGTTCGTCATCAGCAGAGCCCCAGCCACCAGCCAGTGTCAGTCGCGCGTCCACGCCGCGGGCCCTAAGCTCCGCCACGGCGCGGACCACCCGGTCCGTGCCTTTACTTCGCGCCAACTGCCCGAGGTGGAGCACGTGAAAGAGTCCATCACTCCGTTCCATTAGAGCCGCCTCGACACGCTCCTGCATCGCCCGAGGGATCCCGTTGGGCAGCACCCGGATTCTTCCCGCCGGCACCAAGTTCTGGAACTGGCCACGCAGGTCGTGCCCCAGCACCCACGCTTCCGTCACCCGAGCATGGGTCACGTCGATCAGCAGGCGCACGGCAGGATTCGCGCCCTCCCTGAAGTGCGCAAAAGACTCGCCGTGCAGATGTACCACGACCCGCGCACCCACGAGCCATCCAAGGAAAATGAACCCGGCGTCACGAAGGTAGGCCAGGGAGTTCTGCGAGGGTTGGACGTAGACTACGTCTGGCCGCCGAGTCATACAGATCCACGCCGCCCGAACCAGGTGCTCTAGCGCCAAGCGAACGTTGCGTACGTCCAGGCGCCCGATGTTGCCGAGATCCCGACGGTCCGAAATGTCGAGGTGGATGAGTTCCACGGCGTTGTTGACGGTCGGGGCGTTGAGGATCATGTGTACGTAAATGGACGGACCGTGTAGCGGTGGGGGTGTCGGCCCCACGAAGAGGACTTTCGGACGTATCTTCACACCTCGGCGCCCCCTCCGGGGAGGTCAGCCAGCACGAACCGCGGCGCTACCGTCCACGCCAAGAGACGAGCCTGCTTGCCCACAGAGGCTACCGTTGGGTAGCGCCGACGGATACGACCCCCGCCCGGAAGTTGGACGACCAGTGCCACCCCGAGACGCACGATTTGGCGCACACCGAAGAGCAGTCGGGCGAGCAATCCCCAGAACACACCCGACCGTTCCCGGATCAGGCGGACCCGTACCTCTCCCTCCAAGAGTTCGAAGGCCGAGGGCGACCGCGACGACGAGGCCCCACCGTGGTGGATCGTCGACACTTGTCCAACGCACCGTAATCGCCATCCCGCCTTGCGGAGGCGAAGGCAGAGTGCCAGATCCTCGTGGTACATGAAGAGCTCGGTGGGGACCCCCCCGACGCCGTTCAAGGCTTCGCGGCGCAGCATCATGAAAGCGCCGGACAGCGCCTCCACGTCGCGGTCATCTTTGTGGTCCCAATCCCCCATGAGTTGATGGGCAAAAACGGGACTCCTCGGAAAGAGGACCTGGAGATACAGCGCTTCCCAAGCCAGGTGAATGAGCCTGTATGCACGGCGGCCGCACTCGTATTGGGTCCGTCCGTCCGCAAATGTGAGCCTGCAACCCACTGCCCCGAGCGCAGGATCGGCGTCCAGCGCAGCGACGCATGCAGCAAGGGCCTCAGGCCCAACCACGGTGTCGGGGTTTAGAAGGAGCACATGGCGTCCGGTCGCTTGGGCAATGCCGAGGTTGTTTGCCACCGGAAAGCCAAGGTTGCGGTCCGACGCAATCACTTGCGCGTCCGGGAACAACGTCTGGACGGCTTCGACAGTCCCGTCGGAGGAGGCGTTGTCCACAACCACCACTTGGACGTCTCCTAGGCCGGGAGCGGCCATCACGGACTGTAAGCACTCGAGGGTGAGGTCGCGAACGTTCCACGTAACGACGACGACTGAGAGGTCCGGCATGCTCACGCCGCCCTCCGGGTAACTTGATGGGCAGCGCCGAACAGCAGAGCCGCGTCAATAGCCGCGCGGAGGCTCCAGGCTGCCGCCGCGCCAGCCACGCCGAACCGCCCGATAAGCCACCAGGCCAGGGCCCCATGTATGGGCAGCTCTAACAGGTGGAACTTGCCGGTCAGGTCCGCGCGACCCACCCCCTGGAGGACCGAGAAGGGTATAAAGGCCATCGCATTAAGCATCACTCCAGGCGCCAGCAACTGCAGGGCCCTCACCATCTCGGGGGTAGCCTCTGCACCGAGCCACACCCCCAGCAGGGGCTCGGCGAACAACATGAAGGTGATCGCCACGGGTGCGACCAACGCCACGACGACGGCGACAGACCGACGGCTCGTCCGCCGCAGCCCCTCGTCCACGCCCATACCGGCCAAGGCGCTGACGGCGGGAAAGAGTGTAGACGCCAAGGCCGCCGGGACCAGCAGGATCCGAGTAATGACTTCGTATGGGGCGGTATAGACACCCACCGCGGCGACGGACACCAACGAGCCGAGCAGAAATCGATCGGCGTACACCAGGACCGGAGAAACCACGGTGGACACGGTGACCCAGGTTCCGAAAGTGAGGATCTCTCTCAACGCCGGGGGCGATCCGTCACCGACCTGCTGCTGCACGCACCAAAACGAACGTGCGGCTGCCCAGAACGCCGCAACGCCTAACGAACGAAGTACCACCAAGGCACACACAATCGCCACGACACCCCCGCCAGCGGCCAAAACCACCAACGGAAGGAGGTAGGTCAAGGTACTGGTCCAAAACCGAACGATGTTTACGACACCGAAGCGTTGCTGCGCCTCCAAGAAGCCCCGGAAGGCGCCGCCGACCATGAGGACTGGAACCGACACCGAAAGGACGAGAAAACTCAGGCGTGCCTCGTCGGCGAGAGCCGGTTCGATATTGAGTACAGAGCCCGACAGCACACCGGATAGCGCGGCGAGCAGCGCCCCAAGGGCGAGGCCCAGGATGACTTGTGCGGCCACCGTGACACCCGCGATGTGACGGAGATGCCCGACTCGGCCTGCCCCTAAGGCCTCAGCGGCAAAGCGGGTCCCGGCACGACCGAAGCCCAAATCGCCGAAGATCGTGGCAAACATCCACACCAGGCCCAAGATTCCGAAGCGGGCGGCGCCAAGTTCTCGGAGCAGGATGGGGACTGCCACAAGGGCCACGCCCAAAGGCAGACCCTGGCCCAACAGGTTGAACAAAGCGTTGCGGGCGATGACCCGCCCGCCGACGTCCACTGCGGGAGTCGGGGCTACCAACTGCTCACCTCTCCGCCGTCGCCGTCGAGGAAGGTGCGGGCCCAAAGCTCTAGGCCAAGCAGTGCCCAGATCCTCAGGGCGTTGTCCTCTCGGCCCGACCACTGATCGTCTAATAGGCGTCCAACCCCCGGGGCATCTAACCACCCCCTCCGGCGGATGGTATCGGGAGCCAGCAGATCCTCGATCCGACCGCGGAGATCTCGACCGACCCACGCTCGTATCGGCGCCTGGAATCCGGCCTTCTTGCGGTGCACCACGTCCCGGGGGAGGAATCGAAGGGCCACGTCCTTCAAGACGGCCTTCGACTCCGAGCCCCGCAGCTTTAGGGACGACGGGAATGTCTGTGCCAACTCAACGACCCGGTGGTCCACCAGCGGAACCCTAACCTCTACCGAGGCCGCCATGCTCGCCCGGTCGGTGTAGGCCAGGTTTAGGCTCGGGAGGAACGTGTTGAGGTCGAGGTAGGTCATGCGGGCGACGGGATCCATGCCGGCGGTGCGGTCGAGGTAGGTTCGATGCCGGTCATAGGCCCGGTCCGTGGGTAGGCTGGGGGCTAGAGATGCCAACGCGGCCGGTCCGTAGTAGCCGGCGTACCCGAGGTAACGATCCTCGAAGTCCAGGGCTGCGCTTGCGGCGAACTTCTTGGCACGCCGCGAGAAGCCCATCCAACGCCCGGGCCGGCCTGCAGGAAGTCTCGCGACAAGCGGCTCCACGAGCCCTCTCCGGACGAACCCGGGGACGGCCCGGTAACGCTCGGCCAGAAGCGCGGCTCGATGCCGCGGATACCCCGCGAAGAGTTCTTCCGCACCCATCCCTGCCAATAGGACGGTCGTCGTTGGCTTGGCGGCCGCGCAGATCCTAAACGTCGCCAGCGCGGCGGGGTCGGCCACCGGATCGTCGAGGTGCCAGATCATCTTCGGCAGAAGGTCCACCATCTCGGCTTCCATGCCATGCTCACGATAGTCCAACCCCGTCCCGAAGTGATCCCGTACCCGCCGGGCCCAAGGGGCGTCGTCCTCTTCGACGCGGTACCCGTCGTCGGCCTCGGGGAAGACCACGGTGTGGGTGGTCACCGGGGACTGCTGGGCTCGCAGCATTAACGCCACGAGAAGGGAGGAATCCACGCCCCCCGACAGGAATGCCCCCAACGGCACGTCGCTGATGAGCCTGTCCCGAACGGCTGTGTCCAGGACCTCCTCTAGAGCGTCGGCCGCGCGCACCGGATCGGCATCGCCGGGCTGCGGGAGCGGCACCTCCCAGTAGCGGCCTTCATTTACGTGGCCCCGTCCGTCCGACTCCATCCAGCAACCGGGCTCGATCTGGCGGATGCCCTGGAACAGCGTGCCAGGATTCGGCGTCCAAAGAAAGGTCAGATAGCGGGCAAGCGACTCCGGATCGACAGAACGCGCCACACCCGATAGCGCCAGGAGCGCCTTGATTTCCGAAGCAAATGCCAAGCGGTCGGAATGGCTGAGCACATAAAGAGGCTTGATTCCGAGACGATCGCGGGCAAGGAACACGCCCCCGTCACGGGTATCGTAGACCGCGAAAGCGAACATCCCGACCAGGCGAGGTAGCACGTCCTTTTTCCACTCGCACCACCCCGCCAGCAGAACCTCTGTATCCGTCCCAGTGACGAACCTATGCCCCTTTCCTTCCAATTCACTCCGCAAAGCCGGGAAGTTGTAGATCTCTCCGTTAAACACGATCCGCCAGCGCCCCGTCGCATCGGACATGGGCTGGTGTCCCCGAGGTGACGGGTCCTGAATCGCGAGACGTCGGAAGCCCAGCCAGGCTTCCCCCCGGGGATGCTCGTGGCGCTCCAGGCCCTCGTCATCGGGACCGCGGTGGGCGAGACGACGTAACGCTTCACGAATACGAGCCGGGTCCTCGGGCCGGCCAACGCAGCCGAAGATGCCACACACGGAGCGGGCTAGGTCAGACGGGGTGCAACCGCGGCGTGGTCGAAAACCACAGCACCGGCTACACCCAGTATCAAACCCACAATGAGAGCCAACGCGAGTGTAAGGGCGGGCTTCGGCCGGACCGGCTCGATAGCCACAGTCGGGGCGTCCACAATGCGCACGCCCCCGGCCTCGCCGGCTGACGTGACTTCTGCCTCCTTCTGACGCATCTCCATGAACACGTAAAGCTGGGTGAGTACCTCCACCTGACGCCGACGACGCATGTACTCCAACTCGACCGCAGGCACCCGAGCGAGCTGATCGGAAAAGTTGACCAGCAACGCATCGAGAGATTGGACTTGGTTGTCCAAACCCTCGAGGTAGGTCTCCGCCATCGTGCGGAGTTGCCCCTCGAGTTGGTGGATCCGATCCGTGATGACGGACGCCTCGCGGGAGACTTCCGTACGGCGCCCGTATAGTTCCGCCCGCTCGTTCTCGAGTTCACCCATCAAGCGAAGAAGCTCGGCTGTGGCGGTGTTCTGAAGGAGCGTGGGAAAGAATACGAGGCGACGGTAGGGGGACTCATCCTGGGGCCCCGCCATCGGTGCGGCCTCGACAACGTCGACGAGTTGCATCAAAGCACGGCGTTCCGCGACCAGGAGGTCCCGACGGGCCTGGAACTCAGCGAGTTGCTCGACAGCCGCCGTCGCCTGCGCCTCCGGTTCGACGATCCCCTCTTCTTCGCGGTATAACTTGAGGCGCTCTTCTGCCGTCTCCAGCTCGAAGTTCAGGCTGTCGAGTTGGACGGACAAAAAGCCCGCGGTACGCCCGTACTGCTCCGCTTGAAGGATCTCTCGTCGCTCCAAGAAGTGCACGGTCAGGACCTCGGCGATGCGCGCCGCAAGAGCAGGGTCCGTCCACTGAACGGTGATCTGAACTACGTCCGCTTCCCGCTCAGGCTTGGACACGACCACGCGCTCCTGGAGTGCGTCGAGGGCATCGGCCACTGGCAGGATCGTGAAAGCGATGCGCTTGAGACCTGCCGTGGATTCGGCCAGGACGACGTTCATGCCAGGGATCGGAAGAGCCTGACCCGGCTGTACCGTCCCGAAGTCTCGCGCCTCTCGACGTTCATTCATGATCGGCCGGAAAGGGTCACGTGCCACCAACACCTCACCCTGCACGCTGAAGCCACTGCCCTCCGCCTGAAGCTCGTAATCGCCCTCCACCACATCCGCCGTCATGACCACGTCCACAAAGACGTCGTTCCAGGCCATGTGCTTGGGCTGCTCCAACTCCAGTCGCAGTCCGAGCCGGTCCACCACGATCTTGGCTAGCGAGCGACTGCGCAAGACGGACATTTCGCTCTGGATGGGCACACTCCCCCCCGCCAGGCTGGCCAACAGTGACAGGCCGCCTCCACCCTCACCTACGCCTGCCGCAGAGGCGCCGCCGAATGGGCCCTGGTCCCCCATGAATCGCAGCGTAGTGGTCGATTCAAAGAGCGGCCGAACCCACAAGACGAAGAACAGTGCCATGATCGCAGTAACTACCGGGGTGCCTACGACCAGCCACCAGCGCCGGCGCAGGGCCGTGGCGAGCGCGATTCCATCTCCCGAGGCCGCAGCCACTAGTTCACCAGGTAGATGACGAGGACACCCAATGCACTGAGCGATCCAGTGATCACCGCACCCACGTTACGCTGGACCCAGCCCTCCCGAGGCACCAAGAGTTCGTCTCCGGTTCGGGCTTCGAGTCGGGCGAGCAGATCATCCATATTCACGTCCGTCGTGATCCTCTCACCGGCGCGGCGCAGCACGATCTCGCCGGATTTGGCGATCGGAGTGCGCCCTCCGGCCAAGGCCAAGGCGTCCGCGACACTCATCGTGGCGTCGAGATGGAACAACCCAGGGTCCATGACTTCACCCAAGACTCGGATCCTCTTTAGCACAAAGAGTTGAATGGCGGGGCTGTACACCGACTCCTGGATCTGCTCTCGGACGAGCGCGCGAAGGGAGAGCTCGGTGTGTGCGCGCACGTCCACCTCGCCGACCAGCGGTAGGGTCACGCGTCCGTGTTGGTCCACAAGGAACTCACCTGACATCTCCTCTTCCTGCCAGACCTCAAGGCGGACCATGTCCCCCGGGAAGATGGAGGGATCCCGCGGGGGATCCTGGGATTGACCCACAAGGCCACACGGGTCCGCCGCAAGGGCGACAGCGGTGAGCACAACGGCTGCGACCATACGTGTGCGGCTGAGATTGAGAAAGCGAGAATTCATGGGCTGAAACTAGTCATCGGCGGCATGTAGGACCAACCGACGCTCATCATATTGGACACGTCCCGTGTTGCCCACCCCACACCGAACACAGATGAGGCTAATGAAACCTACGGCCGGAACGAGCGTGCTCGACCTAGGAAGCGGGTGGGGGGATCCATTGGTCGCGAGAATAGCCGAAAGAGTGCCACTTGAGGTCACGCTCGCGGACGTCAGCGAGGGTCCCCTCGAGGACGGGGCCAGCCGGGGCTTCCGAGCAGTGGTACTGAAAGAAGGCGAGCCACTGCCTTTCAAACCCAACCAGTTCGATATCGTTTTGTCCAACTCGGTCATTGAGCATGTCACGATGAGCCCCGACGAGTGCCGGACTCTTAGTCTCAGCGAGAGGGAAGTGGCGGCGGCATGCCATTGCCAACCAGCGACGCTTCGCTAACGAAATTCGCCGATAGACCTGCATCTACGGCTCCCGGGAACCAACTGGCTACCTCATGATATCGTTCGGAGGATGGTACCGTGGCTCGATAAGCACTGGATAAAGAAGGCGGGCGTTGCCGACTGGCATCTGCTCGGTCCCCGCGAGGTGGGAGACCTTTTCTCCGACGCCGAAATTGCGGTTGAGCGCCTACTTGGCGTTCCAAAGTCCGTGATCGCGTACCGGTAATTGGGTGGAGCCGCACAGTCTCGGTGAATACGACCTCAGTGATTGGAACACCCCTCGGCGACCGCTAGTTCGGCGGCGGCACGGGGGGCCTACTCGCGCTCTTATGGCTGGCGCACGCCGCCAGCGCCCGAAACATCCAGGCCTGAACCCATCGGAGGTATGGGACCCGGTTCACCCGCCCCGGCCACCACTGGTAAGGGAAAGAGCCGTCGTCGTCGCGTCCGTGTTCGAGAGCCCACTGCGCGAGAGCCAGGGCCTCGGTCGGTCCGGCTGCCCATAGAGTCTCGAAGCCGAGACACGTGAGCATCCCCTGGGCCACTCCGTGAAAGTCCACCGGGTAGGGTTGCCCCGGCCGATGAGCAACGCCGTTACCGGTAAGGAACATTGTCCGCCACGCGTCCAAGCCAAGCACAATCGCGGCCCGGCCATCGAGAATGCCAAGGTTGGTGAGCTGCTGGAGCGCCTCCAGCACATACCCAGTGTGATAGGAGTCGACGAATCCGTCCCGGCGGGTCGTCCCATAGGGCCAGGTGCCGTCCGGGCGCTGTGCCTCTAGCGTAGTACGGGCCGCTGTTTCGGCATCACGGGCCCACCCCGCTTCGGGACCTAGCGACTCGGCCGTTCGAGCAAGGAACGCAGCCGCGAGTATACTGGCGTTGTGCACGCCCCGGTTGTCCAAAGGAGTGTAGCTAAAGAGGAAACCTCGCCCGGCAGGCACCCGTTGAAGTTCCCGGCTGATGAAATTCGCGCCCCGGTGTAGCGCCACTCGCACGGCCTCCTGCTGCTCGGCTCCCCCCACGCGAGCTTCCATCGCGTCTAGGAGCGCGTTGCCCACGAACGCGGTGACCACGGACGACCGCGTGCCGGCTGGCGCGTGAAAATGCCGGTTGGCCCAAGCGAAGGGATAGCCCCATCCGCCACTCGGTGCCTCGAGTCGTAGCAGGCGGTCCACTAGCTCTTCAGGACGCACGCCACTGTGGCCCAAGCCCGCATTCCGGAGGCTCAACACGCCCTGAAGAGTCAGAGACAGCGCCTTGGGGTTCACGTGAGGGTGAATGCCCACCCACGGCCGCAAATTCACGGGTAGGCGTCGGTGGGCCTGCGTCCACGCAACGGCCGGCCAGCGCAACGTCCGGAACGGCGCGGCCAACGGGGAGCGAAGGCCGTCGAACGGGTCGTAGCCAACCCAGTCGCGCTGGCGCATCCAGTCGAGAAGCTGCAGCGCTGGGCCATGGAGATCTACGGAACTGTCGTAGCTCACCTTGGAGCCCTGCCCGTCAGGCGCTGACGCGCGACGGCCAGAACAAACCAGGGCAAGACCACCGCGTAGCGCTTGAAAAGTCTTGGGCTCAAACATGCCCGAAACAGCCATTCAAGCCCGCTGCCACGGATCCACCCCGGCGCGTCACGAATGTGGCCCGCGTGCACATCGAAGCTTCCGCCGACCCCAAGGGACACCGCAGGACCCAGAGAAGGATCGAGGGACGCCATGAATTCCTCTTGCTTCGGGCTCCCCATAGCCACCAGGAATAGGTCCGGACGGACTTCACGGAGGTCGGCACGGATGCGTTCCTCGTCATCTGGAGCTAGGTAGCCATGATGAGCACCCACGACATTGATCGAGGGTCGTTCGCGCCGAATCTTGGCGAGAAGGTCGGCCAAAACTGGGGGTCGCGCGCCCACCAAATACACGGTCCATCCTCGTGCCTCAGCCTCTTGGAGAAGGGCGTCCATCAGTGCCACGCCCCAAGCGGCGCCGATGCCGTCCAGGCCTAGGATGCGGGCCGCCCATACCATGGACGACTCGGCAACCACGAGCTCCGCGTCGTCGAGGAACGTCCGGAGGGCAGGATTACGCACTGCGAGCCGGCACTTGCTGTGGTTCATGACAACGATGCGTAGCGGCAGGCGTCGCCCCACCGATTCGACAGCCAAGGCGACGGTGGCGTCCAGATCGACGGCAGATACGGGGAGTCCTAGAACACGATGTCGGCCCGGTAGGCTGCGTGGAACGCCGCTGTTGGGGGTCGGTGCCCCATCAGCAGGCTCGGTCACGCGATCGGACCGTCTGCGCGCTCAGACCACCCTGAGGTTGTCCCAGGCCGAGTGCGGCTGGAGGTCACGCCGCACACATCGATGACAATTTTCTTCGAACGCTGCTCCGACGTGATGAGGAAGAACGGCGCATGTGGGACCAAAAACACGAAGACGTCAGCCTCCAGGTAGGCCACTTCCGGTGCCACAAGCTGGCATCCCGGCAGTTCATCCAGGTTTGGATCAACCACAAGCACTCGCCCAACCCCCGAAGCCTGCAAGTCTTGGATGATCTTGAGCGCAGGGCTTTCTCGAAGGTCGTCGATGTCCGCCTTATAGGTCGCACCAAAGCAGGCGATGACTGGATCAATCAGGGCCGCCGTCGCGTTCTTTACCTTGTCAGCGACCCACCGCGGCTTGCTGTCGTTAACCGCCCGGGCAGTCTCCAGTAGGCGGGCCTTCCCTTTCGCCATGTCGACGATGAACCACGGATCAACCGCGATACAGTGTCCGCCGACCCCAGGGCCCGGTTCAAGGATATTCACGCGCGGATGGCGATTGGCTATCTCGATGAGTTCACGAACGTCGATGTCGAGATCCTCACACAACATGCTGAGCTCGTTGGCAAACGCGATTTGGACGTCACGGCTCGCGTTCTCGACCAACTTCGCCATCTCGGCCATCCTGCTATCACAAAGGATGAGTTCGCCTCGCACGAAGGTCTCGAAGAAGGCCCGCCCCTTCTGGGTCGATTCCTCGTCGAGCCCCCCAATGATCCGGTCGTTCTGCACGACTTCATGAAGGATGCGACCCGGCAATACCCGCTCGGGTGCATGCACAAAATAGAGGTCTCCCGGCTCTAGATCCGTATTCGCGAACACTAGCTCCGCAATCATCTTCGTGGTGCCCGGGGGGCTCGTGCTCTCGAGGATCACGAGATCGCCCTTCTTGAGTACAGGGCAAATGCTCTCGGTCGCTGCCCGAACATGGGTTAGATCAGCGCCGCGGTCCGGCCCCAGCGGGGTGGGCACGCACAACACAAATACGTCTGCCGTTACTGGCTCTGCGAACGCTGCCAACCGGCCGCTCTCGATGCCCGCACGCACCAACATGTCGAGATCGTGCTCAATTATGTGCGCTCGGCCGGAGTTGATGATCTCACGAGCTCGGACATCAGTCTCGACGCCGTGGACTTTATATCCACAACTCGCGAGGACCGCCGCAGTAGGCAGCCCAATATACCCGAGGCCGACCACACATACGGCCTGTCGCTCAATCAGGGTCATAACTTGACAGCTGGGGTGATGAGAAGGGCGACAAGGATAGCAGGGATGGGACGATCGCCCTATGCTGCCCTTCTTGACCCCTGATCCGGTCGCCCTGAGCTTGCCTTGTCGCAGACGGCCACCGGCGACGCCATATTGATCGCGGCTCCCATGAGCACCTCGTCGGGTCCGAGCCTCGAGCGGCAAACCCATTGGACTCTTGATGAAGCAAGTTCTTCAATCGTATCGCACCGGCGAGTTGTGGCTCGCGGAAGTACCTGTCCCCGCTTGCGAAGCTGGGGGCGTGGTAGTGAGAACCCGGGCCAGCCTGGTGTCCTCCGGCACCGAGAAGCAGAAAATCACACTGGCCAAGAAGAGCCTGCTTGGCAAAGCGATGGCTCGACCTGACCTCGTGTCCCAGGTGTTGAAGAAAGTAAAGTCTGAAGGGGTGTTCAGCACCTTCGACAAGGTTTCCGCTAAGCTCGACGAGCCGATTCCTCTCGGGTATTCAGCGGCCGGTGAGGTCATCGAGGTGGGGCGCCAAACGGTGGGCTTCGCGATAGGAGCGCGCGTCGCTGTTGCGGGGGCGGGCTACGCGAATCACTCCGAGTTCAACTTCGTGCCCGCCAACCTCTGCGCTGCGATTCCTGAGGGTGTGTCGTTTGCGGATGCGTCGTTTGCTACGATCGGAGCGATTGCTTTGCAAGGCGTGCGTCAGGCCGACCCCTTGCTCGGCGAACGCGTCGTCGTGGTCGGGCTAGGATTGCTTGGCCTCCTCACGGTTCAGATCCTCAAGGCCAACGGATGTGCAGTCCTGGGCTTTGACCCCGACGACAACAAGGTCGCGCTGGCTCAGTCCCTCGGTGCGGACGCGGCCGTGAGTACGGAGGCAGAACAGGCTTGTGCGGCGTTTACCGGAGGGCGCGGCGCCGACGCGGTCATCATCACGGCCGCTACTCCGAGTCACGGTCCGATCGAGAGCGCCGCTGCGATGTCCCGTCACCGTGGCAGAGTCGTCGCTGTCGGCCTTGTAGGGCTGAACGTCCCGCGCGATGCGTTCTACCAGAAGGAACTCGATCTGCGAATGTCGATGTCCTACGGCCCCGGCAGATATGACCCCTCATATGAAGAGGGCGGCAACGACTACCCCTTCGCATACGTGCGCTTCACCGAACAGCGCAACATGGAAAGTTTTCTCTACCTGGTGCAGCAGGGGAAGGTGACGCCCTCTGCACTCGTAACGCACCGGATCCCGTTCGATGACGCGCTCGACGCGTATTCCCTGCTCGCAGGCAAAGGACCCCCGACCCTGACTCGGGAGCTCGACCACCTTGGAATTCTGCTCGAGTATCCGGAGGATGCTGCGGTGGTGCGCACGACCCGCACGGCATTAAGGGGCTCGGCCGAACCAGGACCCGAGATCGCCGGGGTGGGCTTCATTGGGGCTGGAACCTTCGCCAAGGGCGTCTTGCTGCCTCAATTGGTGAAGCTGGGCGGCATTGCGCTGACGGGCGTGTGTACCAGCACCGGAAGAAGCGCGCAGCAAACCGCTGACCGTTACGGCTTCAGAGTGGCAACGACCGACGCATCGACCCTACTCGATGATCCTGGCACAAACACCATCTTTGTCGCGACGCGTCACTCGAGTCATGCTTCTTTTGCCGCCGCAGCCCTGCGGGCCGGGAAGAACGTATTCGTAGAGAAGCCTCTGTGTCTCAGCGAAGAAGAAATCGAGACGGTTGCCGAAGCGTTGGCCAGTGCGCAGGCTGAGGGCCTAGATCCCTGCCTCATGGTCGGATTCAATCGTCGCTTTTCGCCGCACGCAGCGGCGCTCAAGGAGGCCTTCGCGAGCCGGAACACGCCCATGGTGGTGAGTTATCGTGTGAATGCCGGCTCGATATCGAGTGACAGTTGGATTCAAGACCCCGCAGTGGGCGGGGGGCGGATCATCGGCGAGGTGTGCCACTTCGTGGACTTCTGTAGCGCACTGATCGGGCGCCGACCGGTATCGGTCGCTGCCAACTCTATTGCGAGCGCTCGAACCGACGTGGTCTCCCGAGACTCCTGCGCCATAACGATCAACTATGAAGATGGGTCGCTGGCCGTGATCCAGTACCTCGCTGAGGGTCACAAGGATCTCGCGAAGGAGCGTTGCGAGGTATTTGCGGGAGGAAAAAGCGCAGTGATGGACGATTTCCGAACTACCGTATTCTATGGCGGCGGGAAGCCGCTGCGCGGAAAGCAGTCCAAGGGTTTCTCGGAAGAATTGAAGTTATTCCTTGAGGCCTGCCGGAGCGGTGGCTCCTGGCCGATCTCATGGGAGAGCCTCGTAGACACGCATCGGGCGTGCTTCGCGTCCATAAGGAGTTTGGAGACTGGGCGGACGATCCTGGTCGACTCCCGGCGCGGGCCCCTCTCAGGCGATTGAGGTCGAGTCACGGATGGTCTTCTCAACCCCACAGCAACAAGCCCCGTAACGCCTAGGAGCGTTACGGGGCCTTGTCGCTCGGGAAGCTGGTGAAGGGACTTGAACCCCCAACCTGCTGATTACAAATCAGCTGCTCTACCAGTTGAGCTACACCAGCGCTGGTGTCCCGTCCCAGAAATTCGTTGAGCACCGAGAGTGCCGCTGCGCCGCGATGGCAAGGCGCGACGACAAGGAATAGCAGCGCTGTTTCGCGAAGGAGCAACGAAGCCAGCGCGGATGCAGCGGCGCTCGAATGCAAACGAACTTCTGGGACGGGACACTAGTGGATGGAAAACTAACGACCGAGCCCGGAGGGTCAACGAAGGCCCCCGAGGGCTGGTGGTCCGGTCACGAACGGAAGAAACGAAGCACGGCTCCCCCGACAGTCGCAAGAAGGACAACAAACACCCATAGGTAGCCAGGACCCGCATCGTAGGCCAGATCATCTGTTGCATCTTCTGGCGTGCGAACGATGCCTTTGGGCGTGACGTCGTAAACGAACACCAGCACATGGCGACGGGGAATCCGAGCACCGCGAGACCCAGAGCGATTCGGCTCATTTGTTCGACGGTCTTGAAACCAACAAAAACCCGATGGGCAACCTCAATGAGGGCGAACGCGACGGCAACGTAGGCCGCCGTAACACGGACGACCCGCCGCCGCCGGAGTTCCTCCCAGGGGCCAACCCTGCGCGGAATGCTCACCCGACCGCCCTCAGCCCATCACTTTCCAGCGTGTCCCGCCAGCCCCGTCTTCAAGCACGATGCCCTTAGCTGCGAGCTCATTCCGGATCGCATCTGAGGTCGCAAAATCCTTGTTCGCCCGCGCGTCAGCACGCTCTTGGATCTTTTGCTCAACATACCCGGCCAGGTCGTCATCGACCGCTCGCGCTACATGCGCCACCTCAAGCAGGCCCAACACCTGGTCCATCGAGTGGAGTACGGTCAGGACCGCGTCTCGGTCGATGGCCCGAAGAGCAGGCCGGCCCTCCAGAGCTCCGTTCACGCCGCTCACGAGCACGAACACCGAAGCAAGCGCATCCGCAGAGTTGAAGTCGTTGTCCATCGCCGCCCGGAAACCCGCAAGCGCCGCTTCAGCCAACTCCAGAAGGGGTGACGGCGCGGCACCTTCGTCTGTCTCTACAGCCTCCATACGGGCTTCGAAGTTCAGAATACGCTGAACCGCTGAGGAGGAGGCCTTCAGCCCCTCTCGGGTGAAATTGAGCTCGCCCCTGTAGTGCGAAGAGATCAGTTGGTGTCGGATGGAGGCCGGATCGTAGCCCTCGTCCAGCAACTCTCTCACTGTGATGAAATTGCCGAGGGACTTCGACATCTTTTTGCCCTCGACGAAGAGGTGCTTCACGTGCATCCAGTAGCGGACGAACGGGACACCGGTCGCAGCCTCCGACTGAGCGATCTCGTTTTCATGGTGAGGAAAGACGAGGTCCTCACCCCCAAGATGCATGTCGATGGTCTCACCCAACTCCGCGGTGCTCATCACGGAGCATTCCAGGTGCCAGCCTGGCCGTCCGCGACCCCATGGGGAATCCCAAGCCGCGCCGACACGCTCGTCCTCCTCAGTCGCGGCTTTCCACAACGCGAAGTCACGGGCGTCTTCTTTCTCGTACTCATCGTGAGCCACCCGGGCGCCGACCCTCAAAGTGGAGGTGTCGATACCCTTGAGCTTGCCGTATCCAGGAAAACTCTCGATGGAAAAATACACGGCCCCGTCATCCGCTGCGTAGGCATGACCCCCTTCGATTAAGCGGACGATGAAGGCGACCATCGGCTCAATGTACGCCGTCGCGCGCGGATAGCTGTCAACGGCGCGAATTCCGAGCGTGGCGGTGTCGGCGAGGAAGATCTCCCCGAACGGGTCGGTGTGTTCGGTTACGGATACCCCGGCCGCGGCCGCCGCCTCGATGACCTTGTCGTCCACATCGGTGAGGTTCATGACGAAACGGACGTCGTACCCGCTCCACTCCAAATACCGATGTACGAGATCGAAAAACAGGAACGTACGGAAATTGCCGATATGGGCGTGGTTGTAGATGGTCGGGCCACAGGCGTAGACGCTCACAGCCCCGGCCTTGAGTGGCTCGAATTCCTGCAGCGAGCGAGTTGCGGTGTTCTGGACCTTCAGACTCATCCGTCCTCCAGCGTGCGCATGACGTGTCGATTCAAGGCGTTTCCTCGTTGGCGCCGCGGATCTCGGCCAGAACGGCCTCTAGGGCCTGGCGGGGATCTTCAGCCTGCGTGATTGGCCTGCCGATCACGAGGTAGTCAGCCCCTGCGCGCACAGCTTCGGCAGGCGTCGCAATGCGGTTCTGATCGCCTACGTCCGCGCCGGCGGGGCGAATTCCAGGCGTGACCACCAAGAAGTCATCTGAGACGAGGCGGCGGATCCATGAGGCCTCGAGCGCCGATGCCACCACGCCGTCCAGGCCTGCGTCCGCAGAGAGTTCGGTGAGGCGGCCGACCTCATCACGGATCGAAAGAATCTCTCGTCCCCAGACGGCCTCGATCTCGCTCGCGGAAAGCGAAGTCAGCACGGTGACCCCGAGCAGCTTCGTTCCCGGACCGGCCGCATCGCGCGCGGCCTCGAGCATGGCGGTCCCGCCGGAGGAGTGGACGGTCAGAAGCTCGACGCCCAACTCGGATGCGGCGCGAACCCCGCCGGCGACGGTGTTCGGTATGTCGTGGAGCTTGAGATCTAGAAAGACTCGCTTTCCTCTGGTCGCGAGCGCGGATACCACGGCGGGGCCAGCGCGGGTGTAGAGTTCGAGCCCAACCTTGTAGAACGTGCCCGCGTCGCCGAGGCGATCGACCATGCTGAAGGCCTCGTCAGACGAAGCGAAGTCCAACGGTACGATTACTTCCGCCACACGGCCTCCTGGTTCGGATTCTCCCCACCCAAGTCTCGCCACGCGTCCACCCGGTGTCGCCTCCCCCAGACGCGCAGACCCTTGATCACCCGTTCGGCGGCGCGCGGCGCGGCAAAAGACGCAGTCCCCATCTCGACCAGAGTAGCACCCGCCCGCGCGTAGGCCACGGCGTCCTGCGCGGCGAAAATTCCACCCACGCCTAGGATCGGGAGGTCCGTTGCTGCACGGGCTGCCATCACGGCGCGGAGCCCCACGGGCCGCAGGGCGGGTCCGCTCATGCCGCCCTGCCCCGCACCCAGTTCCGGGGCACCACTCCCCGGTCGCAAAAGCAGACCAGGGACCGTGTTCACGAGCGTCAGTCCGTCCGCTCCGGCCTCCGCAGCGACTCGGACCGTGTGGGCTAGATCGAGGTCGTTGGGTGCCAGCTTGGCCACAAGAGGCCGTTCGGTACGAGATCGGCATCCGTCCAGAATCTCAGCAACCGCCCGCGGGTCCAGCGCAAACGGCGGGCCGCCCCGTTTGGCGTCATTCGGACACGACAGATTGACCTCAAATCCGAGAAAGCCGCTCTCACCGTCTAGGCCTTCGATCAACTTGAAGTACTCGCCCGGGGAATGGCCCGCGATGCTGACCAAGACATGTGCGCGGCGGACGTTCGCGCGGATCCAGGGCAACTTCTCACGCTTGGTCGCCTCAAGGCCCGGGTTCGCGAGACCGATCGAGTTCAGCATACCGCCCCCGAACTCCGCCACACGAGGCGCAGGATTTCCAGGTCGGGGCTCGACGGTCACGGATTTCGTGACAAAACCACCCAAGGCCTCAAGATCCACCACATCGGAGAGTTCTTGGCCAAAGCCGCAGGTCCCCGCCGCGAGAAGAACTGGGTTCTGAAACCGGACCCCGAAGACGTCGGCCTGCAAATTCATCGAATTCTCACCTCTCGCAGACGCAGAGCCAGATCCTCCTCAAGGGCTTCAAAGCCCGGGGCGGCATCACCCCGAGCGGCCAAAACGTAAGGACTGTCGCGGTGCACCTCCAGACGTCCTCGCAACCAGGCACGGTCACCTTCATCTGGAGAAACGCCAATGGCAGCCAACAACGCTTTGGCCGCCCAGGGTTGTTGGGGCTGTGCAGAGGCGAATGCGAGGAAGAAGCCCCGGGCTAACATAGGCGCTACAAGCTCGTCCCGGGCGACCTCCGCGGCGGCAAAAAAGGCGAGCGGCTCGTCGAGTCCAAGATCCACCAGACGATCGACTTCCCCAATGGCGATGAGCAATGTCTGGATCTGTGGCTGCTCTCCCTCCGGCAAGAGAATGCTACGCACCGCGTCCAGTTCCGAGAGGTCCCGACTCCGAGCCAAGCGCGAACGAGCGAGCCATAAGCGGGCCTCCGCTGCGCCCTCCCCGATGCCTCGGGCGACATCCCTCGCCGTCGTCTCCGCTCCTGCCGCATCGCCTGCTTCGTCGAGCAGGACGGCGCGAGCGACACGAATCCTTGCGCGTTCGGTCCTTCCCCAAGCTGCACTGTCCGCGCCGGAGAGCATGGCCGCTACCGCAGCCGGACCCCACCGTGCTGCGGCGGTTGTCGTGAGCACCACAAGAGAATCGAGTCGGGTACCGGCTTCCGGTGACGTCATCAAGCGCGTGACGGCTTCCTGCGCACGCCCGCGCTCGTCGTAGAAGACCGCCCACTTCAAGCGCTCGAATGAAGCCTCCATCCGTAATCGCCCGTCGATTTGGCCTGCTCGGTCGAGGTCCCACCACCCCGCGTCGGTTTGCCCATCAGCCAAAAGAAGGCGCCCACGAAGAAGGTGCCCTTCGGCGAGCGCCGGACCCCGCGTGAGCCCCCCTAGCCCTCGGTTGGCGAAAGACAGCGCCGCCTCGGGATTGCCCGCGCGCGCCGCCGCGACCCCCCGGAAGACCAGAATGGCGAGCTCCGACTCGCTATCGTGAGCCACGGCGAACGCCGACTCCAGGGCCGCCTCTGCCGCATGGGTCTCACCGAGTCGCAGCCTTGCCTTTCCGAGGAGGAAGAGTGCGTCGGCAGCCCACTCGCCGACGGGATCTCGACGGTACCCATCTGCCGCCTTGCGAATCACATCTTGGTAGCGGGCCGCAGCCAGCGAGTCCCTCCCCGCGCGGCGATGGGCCTCCGCCTCACCGTAGGACTGTTCCGCGTTGTAGATGGAGTTGTAATAGACACACCCACTGAGCAGCACCAAAACGCCAAACAAAGGGGTGCGCCTCGACTTCACCGGTCCGCTCCGACGCCTCCGGTCCCGCTGCCGGGCGGATAACGCTCGAAAAATCGAACCACAGCTCGAGCGATGGACCGGGCCGCTTCATCTTGGAATGATTTCTGGCCAAGCAGAGGGCTCTCGTCTGAATTAGAGAGGAAGCCGACTTCGACCAGAACGGACGGCATGAGCGCGTTAGTCAACACGGCGAGGACACCCTGCTTCACCCCTCGATTCGGCCCGGGATGGAACTTACCCATCTCCTCCTGCACAAACTCCGCGAGCAGCGCCGACCAGTGCTGGTGATCAAGGTTACGTAGCTCGCGGAGAATGAAGCCCAGATCAGGCTGTTCGTCCGGATCGATGTCTTGTCCCTGCACCTGGAGCGGGGCATTCTCGATGGCCGCCACACGCTTTTCGTGATCAGTGCGCGCTTCTGACAAGAAGTAGGTCTCAAAACCCCGAGCGGAACGAATGCTGGGAAACGAGTTCGCGTGTACCGAGATAAATACACCGGGGCGCTCCCCCTTCCACTCGGTCGCGCGATCGCCCCGGTCCCAGATCGGCACGAAAGTGTCGTCGTCCCTGGTGAGATACACTTCAAGCCCTGGCTCGCGCCGCAACAGCTCCGCCATGGCCAACGCCACCCCGAGCGCAACGTTCTTTTCGCGAAGGCCACCTCCAAGGGTGCCTGGATCGCCGCCACCGTGACCGGCGTCGATCACCACGACGCGAGGCCCCTCGTACGGTGCGGAAGCGCTCTGCGCATCTGAAGACGATGGGTTCCCAAGAGGTCGAGATGCCTCCGGCGGCGGAACGGCTACCGGTGGCCCATCCGTTTCGGGGAGTTGGGGTTGCTCTGGCTGAACACCCACAGCGGTCCCGCCCCAGGTCGCG
>CALFPJ010000040.1 GCA_937919655.1 uncultured Gemmatimonadales bacterium | reverse complement strand
CGGTCGCGCAGGCGGTCGACAGTCTCGCGACTGACTCGGCCGTCGCAGCTGATACAACCGCCGCGCGCGACACGATGTCGGCTCGACCGCCCACGCCTGTTGGAGGGGCCACGACCGACGGCCGCTCCCCTGGTCCATCTCGAACCGATCGCCAACCTACGCCCGACGCGGCGCCCCTGATCGACCCTAGGAGACGTCTGTGAGTACGAACGAAACGACCGAACATACGCCGGAGAGCCGCTTCTACGGACAAGGTCTGACCAAGATTTATCGAGGTCGGAAGGTGGTGAACGAAGTCGACTTGTCCGTCAGACAAGGGGAGATCGTCGGGCTGCTCGGCCCCAACGGTGCAGGGAAGACCACGACTTTCTACATGATGGTCGGGCTCATCCATCCCTTCGCCGGAAACGTCCATCTCGACGACGAAAACCTCACGTCGACGCCCATGTACCGGCGGGCACGCAAGGGTGTGGGTTACCTCGCCCAGGAGCCCTCGGTTTTCCGACGGCTCACGGTGGAAGAGAACGTCCTCGCGATTCTCGAAACGCTGAAGCTGCCTAAGGCGGAAGAACGCGCCCGCCTCGAACACCTTTTGACCGAGTTGGGTCTTGAGCAGCTACGCAAACACAAGGCGTATTCGCTCTCCGGTGGAGAGCGTCGAAGACTCGAGATCACACGGGCGCTCGTGCAACGGCCTAAGTTCATGCTGTTGGATGAGCCGTTCGCTGGCATCGACCCTATTGCTGTCCACGACATTCAGGACATCGTCCGGGGTCTCAAGGATCGCTCAATCGGCGTGATCATATCCGATCACAACGTCGAGCAGACGCTCGAGATCGTCGATCGGGCCTACATCATGTACGAAGGGCGCATTCGCATCACTGGGACGGTCTCGGAGTTGGTATGGAACGACGAAGTGGCTGAGATCTACCTTGGACCGACGTTGACCGCGCGCATGCGATCGCGCTACGAGAAGCCAGATCCCGTGGCGGCAGGGGTCTAAGGCGACTGACGGGCTTTGGGGGGGCCGCCTACGATCATCCGATGAGTCACTTCAACCAGAAGCTCTATCAGAGCACTCAGCTCCGGCAGGAGATGCGGATCAACCCTCGTCTGTATCAGGCGATGGAGTTGCTCTACATGCCCCTACTGGACCTGCAGCAGCATCTGAAGACCGAACTCGAAGAGAACCCCCTGCTCGAGATGGACGAGGCGGAAACCGAGATGGAGGTCGAGCTTCAGGAAGACACCAAAGACGAGCCGTTAGGGGATGACGTCGATTGGGAGGAGATTCTTCTAGACGGCTTCGAAGTCGGTGGACGGAAGGAACAGCATGAACACCGTGACCACTACGAGCCTACGCCGGTAGACGTCCGAGACCTCCACGACCACCTCACCGACCAACTGCGCCTCTTGTCGATCCCTGAACGGGCTGTTCGACTCGGTGAAGAGATCATTGGAAACGTCAACGACGACGGTATGCTCGCATGCGAGATTGACGAGGTCGTGTCAGGGGTCAATGCCTGGTTAGAGGAGGTGCGGCCCACGGCGGTGAACGGCGCCGAGCAGATCTTTGACGAGGATGACCGTGAGGCAGAACTCGCCGACATCGCCGCGGTTTTTCGCCCCTACGATCGGGCAGAAGGCGTGACCATGCTCGAGGTCGTCCAGGGCTTCGACCCTCCAGGTGTCGCGGCTCGCGACGTGCAAGATTCAATTCTGATTCAACTCCGCCAGCGCGACGAAGCGGATTCGCTCGGCTACGTCATTGTCCGCGACCATTTCGACGCACTCATCAACCACCGCCGCAACGACATCGCCAAGGAACTTGGGGTACCACCGATCGAGGTACAGGAAGCGACCGACGCGATCGGTCACCTCGATCCCAAGCCCGGACTCAAATACTCTGCGTCCCCCGAGCAGTACGTGATCCCGGATCTGATTGTGGAGAAAATCAGCGGCGAATACATGGTCTTCGCCAACGACACCAGCTTGCCGAGACTACGCATTTCGCAGAGCTACAAGGACATCGCGAGAGACAACAAGTTCACTGGTGAGAACAAGGATTTCATCACGAACAAGCTCAGTGCGGCCAACTGGATGGTGCAGGCGATAGAGCAGCGGCGGCAGACCATGCTCAAAGTCATGAACTTTATCGTAGACCGGCAACGAGAGTTCTTCGAGCGCGGCATTCAATACCTAAAGCCGCTCACCCTGCGGGAGGTGGCGGACTACATCGAGATGCACGAATCCACCGTCTCGCGCGTGACCAACCAGAAGTATGTGCAGACGCCGCGAGGCGTCTTCTCCCTGAAGTATTTCTTCTCGAGCGGCCTGTCGACAACGAGCGGTGAGGATATTTCCGCTCGAGGTGTGAAAGACAAGATGAAGAGCCTCGTCAACGATGAGAACAGCGCGAAACCGCTTACCGACCAGGCAATTGTGAAGCTCCTTATGACCGACGGAGTGAAGATCGCCCGTCGGACCGTCGCCAAGTACCGGGATCAACTTGGCATCCTACCCGCTCGCATGCGGAAACGTGTATGAAGAAGACCGATTTTGCGGTGATCGTGCCGGCCTTCAACGAGGCCCTTGTCATTCCCGATCTCGTCCGAGAGCTACGGGAGGGATTCGAGCGCTCTGGACTCGCCGGCGAGGTGATTCTCGTAGATGACGGCTCCACCGATGACACGGCGGCGATCGCCGAAAGGGAGTCCGAAGGGTGGGACAACTTTCGGGTCGTCCGCCACAAGACGAACCTCGGAAAAACAGAGGCGATGCTTACGGGCGCGGACGCGACTGACAAGACATACATCGTGCTTTTCGACGCGGACCTACAGCACACCCCGGACGAGATCCCTCGCTTCCTGGACAAGCTGGAAGAGGGCTGGGACATCGTCACTGGACGCAAGATGGGCGTGTACAGCAAACGCGGAGTATCGTCGATCTACAACAGGGTATCGCGGAAGCTGTTCGACGTCCCCGTATCGGATTTGAATTCGATGAAGGGTTTTCGCCGCGAGGTCCTGGAAGGACTCACCCTCCGTCACGACTGGCATCGCTTCTTCGTGGTACTGGCCCATGCGCGCGGAGCGACCGTGACCGAGATCGGCATCGCGCTCCATGAGCGTAGGGCGGGGGAGTCCAAATTTCAGGGCCCTTTCCGGATCGTGATCGGGGTCATGGACCTGATATCCGTAGGCTTCCTGCTGATGTTTTCGCGCAAACCTCTGCTCCTCTTCGGCGCAACCGGCATGCTCATGTCCGGCCTGGGTCTCCTCGTGGCTGGGGTCGCCGTGTACCTTCGCTTTGTGCACCCCATGCTGGGCTTCGACCCCTACATTCCGCCCATGGGGTATCGTCCGCTGCTGTACCTGGTCATGCTCCTGGAGACGCTCGGTTTCCTCTTGGTCGGCTTCGGACTGGTTTCCGAGCAGATCGCCCAGGTCCGCTTTGAGATCGACAGCCTGCGACGCAGGGACTCGGACTCGTGACGGGCGGCAGCAAGCAGGGCTGCCGGGTTCTTGTAGTTGTGGGCACCCGGCCTGAAGCCATTAAGATGGCACCGGTCGTGACGGCGCTCAGGGCGCTCGCACCGGACGTAGAGACCCGAGTTGCCCTCACGGGACAGCATACGGATCTCGTAGACCAGGTGCTGCATGCGTTCAGCCTGGAGCCCGATTACGAGTTGGGGATCATGAAGCCCGGCCAAACCCTCTACGACGTCGTACAGAGGGCGCTCGAAGGCCTCCGTGGGGTGGTACAGGACTTCAAGCCGGACGCGCTTCTCGTGCAGGGGGATACCGCGACCGTTTTCGTCGGCTCCCTGGTCGGATTCTTCGAACACGTGAAGGTCGGACACGTAGAGGCCGGACTTCGTAGCCACGACAAGTGGGCGCCTTGGCCCGAGGAAATCTTCCGCCGCCTCACCGACGTCGTTTCGGACTACTACTTCGCGCCCACCGCTTACGCTCGGGACGCATTGCTGGCTGAGAACACCCCCCCAGAGCACGTATTCGTGACCGGAAACACGGTTGTCGACGCCCTCACAACTGTGGCGGACAGCGACCCTCGGATCGAGAACGACACGCTGCGCGCAGTGGTCGAAGGCCCCCGACGGTTGGTCCTTCTGACCGCTCATCGCCGAGAGTCCTTCGGCGCCCCGATCCGCGAGGTCTTCAGTGCCGTGCGCACACTCGCCGACGAACATGAGGACATCGAGATCGTTTATCCGGTGCACCCCAATCCCAACGTTCTTGAGCCCGCGCGTGAGATGTTGTCCGCTCACCCTCGGATCCATCTGACTGAACCGGTCGGCTACTTTGACCTGATCTCAGCGCTGAAGGCGGCCTCGCTGATTCTGACAGATTCCGGCGGTATCCAAGAAGAGGCACCGACCTTCGGCACGCCCGTTCTGGTGCTGCGGGAGGTGACCGAGAGACCCGAGGGCGTCGAGGCCGGTGCCGCAGAGTTGGTCGGCACAGACCGAGAACTGATTGTGAGGCGTGCCCGAGCGATTCTCGCAGCGCCGCTGACCCGCGGCAATGCGGTGAACCCCTACGGGGATGGGCGCGCCGGTGCGCGCATCGCGGACATCGTGGTCTCCGACCTCTTGGGGCGGCCACGAACCACGGAGGACTGGCACGCGTGAACGTCCTCATGCACTGCGTTTATTTCCCGCCTGAGGTGGGGGGCCTAGAAAGCCACGTCTACTACCTGTGCAAGGCGATGGCCGAACGCGGACACCGTGTCGACATGGTCACCTCCTTGTCACAACCAGGCATCCCAAAGCACGAAGTCATGGGCGGGGTCAACGTCTGGCGGAGCTGGATGCCTGCCCGCAACACGGCGGGCTGGGCTGCACACGCGTTCTTCTCGATGCCGCGCTTCGGAAGATTGGCCGCCCGCGCCGACGTGCTGCACGCGCAGGACATCGCCTCGGTCATGCCAGCCATGGTCGCCCAGCGGGTTCGCTCGGCGCCCATCGTGACCACGTACCATACGAGTCACTTCCTCAAACGAGCGGATTCGCCCTTCTGGCGTCCCATATTTCGCCGCTTTCTTCTGGCCGCAGATCACAACCTTGCCGCGAGCCGGGAGATCGCCGCGGTGGGCGAGGCGATTGCGCCGGGAACGTCCGTGGAACCGCTCACGAACGGTGTCGAAACATCGTTCTTTTGTCGCACTGAGCCCACGTTGGCGCCGCCACCCGAGGGCCGCTTCCGGCTTATTTTGCCGCGGCGCCTCTTTCACAAGAACGGCGTGGAGTATTTCGTGCGTGCGCTGCCTCTGATCGCGGCTCGGGTAGACGTCGAAGCCGTAGTGATCGGAGAAGGTCCCGAACGTGATGCATTGGAGCGACTCGTGGGCGAACTCGGGGTGCAGGATCGAATCACGTTTATGGGGGCTCGCCCCAACGCCGACATGCCCGGACTTTTGTCTTCAGGTGATCTCGCGGTCTTCCCGTCGCTGATGGAGGCGACCTCAGTCGCGGCGCTCGAAGCGATGTCGTGTGAGCTTCCCGTCGCCGCATCCAACGTGGGTGGTCTTCCCGAGATCATCAGTGATCAGGTGGGGGGACTCTTCGAGTCGGCGAACCCGGAAGCCCTTGCTGCCAAGGTCGTTGCGTTGCTCTCGTCAGGCAGCCTCAGAGCGTTGGGCGCCGAAGGGCGGCGACGCGTGGTGGCCAACTGGAGCAACGGCCGCCTGGCTGACCGGCATCTGGAGATCTACGAGCAGGTCATCGCACGGAGGCAGGCGCACTTGAGGGAGCGGGCATGAGCAAGAAAAGGACAGAGGTGCCCAAGGCGGAGCGCGCATCTACTCAGGAGCGAATAGGGAAGCGAGCTCGCCCCGGAGCAGGATCGACCGACGGCTTTCCGTCCATCGCGTGGTGGTTGCCGGCCGCTGTCTTCATCGGACTCACCCTCCTCTTGTTCCGGGAGTTCGTGTTCGGGGACCAGATGCTGGTCGGGCAGGACACACTAGGGCTAGGATACACGGCGAGGGCGTTCTATGCCGACGCCCTCCGGGTTTTCGGGTCGATCCCGCGATGGGCTCCTCAGATCCTTGGCGGAACACCGTTCATCGAGGCCCTAGCCGCAGGCGACTCGCTCTACCCGCCGTCGGTGCTGCTCCTCCTCGTGATGGAGCCCTATCGGGCCCTCGGTTGGAAGTTGGTCTTGCACGTGGCCTTGGCGGGTTTCTTCATGTTCGGCTGGATGCGCACAGTCGGCGTGTCTCGGGCAGCGTCTCTTGTCGCAGGTGTCGGCTACATGCTCGCGCCGTTCTTCGTCAGCCTGGTCCACCCGGGGCATGACGGAAAAATGTTTGTGACGGCGCTAATGCCGCTGCTCTTCTGGGCGGTTGAACGCCACTTCGTGGAAGCTCGGATTCGGCACTTTGCGGCCATCGCTCTCGTGGTAGGGTCGGTCATCCTGACCACTCACTTCCAGATGGCCTACTTCCTGTTCGGGGCCACGGGTCTGTACGCGATCTTCCGCACGATTCAGATCTGGCGTGCGCCGCAGGATGAAGTCGACGCACCGGATGGGATCGAGTCGCCGACCAAGACCCGAGGCCGGGTAGCCGGCCTCCGATTTGGCGTCTTCCTCGCAGCGTCAATGGCGGGTGCGGCCATCGCCGCCGTACAGTTCCTGCCCGCATACGAGTACATCAACGAGTCGTCCCGACGGGTGGCCACCACCCGTGAGGCCTCCGGGGAGACCAGCGTGGCATGGGCGAGTTCCTGGTCCATGCACCCCGAGGAAGCCATGTCGCTCCTTATCCCAGAATTCCCGGGCGCGTCGGGCGGGCAGGCTGACTGGGCCGAGAGAAGCTATTGGGGACGGAACTTCTTCAAGTCCAACAGCGAGTACATCGGACTTGTCCTGCTGCTCCTCGTGGGGGTCTCCTTTGTAGGTACCGCTAGTTCCGGTTTCCGCTGGTTCTTCACCGGCCTGGGGGCCCTAGGCTTCCTTTTCGCGGTCGGGACGACCACGCCAGTCTGGCGGATCCTCTATGAGGTGGTGCCGAAAATCGACCTATTTCGCGCGCCTTCACAGGTCATCTTTCTGACGGGCTTCTCGGTCGCTACACTCGCTGGGCTGGGTGTCGACCGGATCCTGAGGGCGGCCTCCGAGGACGATCGCGAGGCGTGGAAGGGGATCATGAAGGTCTTGTGGGGCGGGGTAGGGGTCATGGGCGGCCTCCTCCTTCTCATGTCGTCAGGGGTCCTCATATCGCTTTGGACGTCCGTTCTATACGCGGACATCGCTCCGGATCGCTTGGCGGTCCTGCAGAACTTCACCCCGCTCCTGACGCGTGGCGCAGGGATCGCGTTCATGCTGGCACTCGTAACCGCAGGCCTTGGGTGGGCGCTAAGAACCGGTTACTTGGCACCTGCAGGGCTCGTGGTCGGATTGATCGCGCTGATCGCGGTCGATGAAATGCGAATTGATGCACCGTTCATTCAGACGATCGACTTCCAATCGTGGTCCACGCCCGATGCACACGTTCAGGCTATCCTCGACAGGGAAGCCGGAAGTACGGAACCGTACAGGCTTCTTTCCCTCGTCAGCAACGGGCAGGACGTTACGCCCTCCATGCACGGCATCGAGCTCGCCGCCGGGCATCATCCCAATGACTTGAATCGTTACCGCGAGCTCATTGGAATGGTCGGGTCGAGCTTCCCCGAGCACTTGTTGTACGGGAACATCCGTCGGTTACTGAACGTGCGCTACTTCCTGTGGCCGGACAACGAAATCGGCCCGGCGCCGGAGGGACCCGTCCTGTCGCGGCTCCAATATTCAGATGGTCGGACACATTCCACGTTGTTGGCGGAGGCAGGACTGCCCCGAGCTCGGCTGGTTGGCAGCGCAGTCGTGAAGAGCGACTCCGAAGCGATCCCCTATATGCTCACCGAAACGTTCGACCCCGCCATCGAGGTCGTCCTCGCGGAGGTGTCCCCGATCCACCTGAGCGGTGCACCGTCGAGTGGCTCGGTCACCTGGGTGGAGCGTACGCCTAATCGGCTTGAACTCACCGTACGCTCAGCCGAACCGGCGCTGCTTGTCATCTCCGACAACTGGTTCCCGGCGTGGAAGGCTACGGTGGACGGAGAGGAAGCACCCCTCCTGCGGGCCTACCACACGCTGAGGGCCGTGCCGGTCCCTGCAGGCGATCACACGGTAACCATGGTCTACGAGTCGGAGGCCGTCGCAAAGGGCCTCTGGGTGAGCATTGTGGCGCTTCTTTCGGTGGTCGGGGCGGCTGGGTTCGAGTTTTGGCGAGACCGCCAGCGCGAGTCCGTAGCCTGAAGACCGGACTGATCCGCGCCGGCCAGCTCGTCATTACCGTGCTGGTCACCTGGTTTATTTTGGACCGGGTAGGGCTCGACATGGACACCCTCCGCGCGATGGATCTGTCGGCATTGCGTCCGAATCTCATGCTCCTGGCAGCAGCGTCCGCCCTTCTGCTCGCGTCTTATTTCTTCTCCGCCGCCCTTTGGGGACGGATCGTCGTAGACCTAGGCGGGCCGCCGATACCGCTTTGGGTAACGATCCGGCTCTTCATGATCGCGAACTTGGGTCGGTACGTGCCGGGCAAGCTATGGCAGATCGCTGGGTTGGCCGCGATGGCGAAACACCAGGGTATACCCGCCCCGACGGCCGTGGCTGCGGCTGTGCTCGGGCAGGGCATCGCGCTTGCCGCCGCGCTGACCGTCGGACTCGGCGCCCTCCTCGGCGGGCCGGAGGCATACAGGCAGTGGGGAATCCCCGCCGCCGTGATCATGGCTGTGGGTATCGGGCTCGCTGCGGTCCCCGCCATCTTCCAACGGATCGTCGCGCTTTGGTTCAGAGTCGCCCGCACGGACGCCCCTGCTGAACTCACATCGATACACGGGCTGCGTTGGCTGGTCCTTTATTTTGTCAATTGGGTAGCGTACGCGTTGTCCTTCTGGCTCCTGCTGGTGAGTTTCGGTGCCTCAGCACCACTTATGCCGGCTGCGTCAGCATTCGCCGCCGCATATGTCTTGGGATACTTGTTTATCATGGCGCCAGCTGGGGCAGGCGTTCGGGAGGGGTTTTTGATCGCGTTCTTGACGCCGCACATCGGTATCGCTTCAGCCGGGACGATCGCCGTCGTGGCTCGAATCTGGACCACCATAGTCGAGGTGATCCCAGCGACCGTGTTCTGGCTGTGGCACGTCTCCGCCGACAAGGCGGTGGCTGACAATGAGTGAGCCTCGCTTCCTTGTCATCGTCCCGACGTACAACGAGATGGACAATCTCCCGCGAAAAGTCCCGCTGATCCTAGAGCAGGACCCTCGCATTGACATCTTGGTGGTCGACGACGCCTCTCCGGACGGCACAGGTGACCTCGCCGACAGTATGGCGGCCAGAAACCCGCGGATCCACGTGTTGCACCGAATATCGAAGGACGGCCTAGGAAAAGCCTACTTGGCGGGTTTCGCATGGGGCCTTCAGCACGAGTACGAGTTGCTGTTCGAGATGGACGCCGATATTTCGCATCCGCCGGAGGCCCTACCGCGGATAATCGCAGCAGCCACCACCCATGACTTTGTGATCGGGTCCCGATACGTGGGTGGCCGCGTCACGGTCTCGAATTGGCCCATGAGCCGACTCTTGGTGAGCTACTTCGGATCGTGGTACGCCCGGACCATTACGCGCATGCCGGTCCGAGACGCCACAGGTGGATTCAACTGTTGGCATCGCCGGGTTCTAGAGGCGGTGGGGCTGGAGCGCGTCCGATCCAATGGATACGCGTTTCAGATCGAGCTGAAGTTTCGCGCTTGGTGCAAGCACTTCACCTTCATCGAGATTCCGATTCTCTTCACAGAACGGGACTCGGGCGATTCAAAAATGTCGAAAAGCATTGTGCGCGAGGCCGTCTGGCGAGTTTGGTGGCTAAAGTTTCAACACATTTTCAGGCGCCTCTAATGCTCGAAGCCCGGATCGGCAAAGAGTTCTACGACTCGACCGAGTACTTCGAGCATGGCGCTGAGCACCTCACCGACATGTCGAGTCGTTTCCAGCGATATCGGGTGTCCAAGGTCCTTGAGATCCACACGCCCAAGCTCCGGGATGAGGTCCTAGATCTCGGCTGCGGCTGGGGCACCTTCGGATTCGTACTCGCTGGACGCGCCGAGAAGGTCGTAGGCCTCGATTTCAGCGCCAAGAGTATCGCGATCTGTGACCGCCGTCTGTCCGGAAATCCCCATTCCAACCTGAGTTTTGTATGCGCGGACGCGGGAGATACGGGGCTAGAGGCTGGGTCGTTCGATGTCGTGCTGGCGGCTGACCTATTCGAGCATCTTTATCCAGATGACTCGGAACGCGTGGCCCGCGAGGCGTTCCGACTCCTGAGGCCGGGGGGGCGTTTTAGCACTTGGACCCCTCACCGTGGGCACTTCCTAGAAGGGCTCAAGAACCGAAATATCATCCTCAAGCGCGACATCAGTCACGTCGACTATAAGTCCATGGCGCGGATGAGGGCTTTGCTGACGGATGCTGGATTCGAAATAGAGAAGGCATACTACGCCGAGTCACACCTTCCCGTGCTCAACATCGCTGAGCGACTCTTGCAGGGCTTTTTGCCTTTCATGAGGCGTCGGGTGGCGGTTTTGGGTAGGAAACCCGCAGGGTAGGGGGCTTCATGGCTTGGGAGATCGAGCGTCGATTCCTGGTCCAGGTGCCGGAAACCTTCTGGGACCAGCTGGGTGAGGAACATCATTACCGGCAGGGGTACATCCGCAACGGCGAGCCTTCACTCCGCATTCGTGTGGGCGAGCCCCGCGGTCCGGTCCTGACGAGCAAGAGCGGCTCAGGAGCTCGGCGCTCCGAGGTGGAAGTGGTCGTTCCCCAGGAGATGGCGATCCCTCTTCTGGAGGCGGCTGAGAAAAGAGTGATCGAGAAGATCCGCTGGCGCATAGGCCCGTGGGAGCTGGACCGGTTTCTCGGTCCGCTGGAAGGGCTGGTCTTGATGGAAATAGAACTCGATCACGAGACAGATCCGATTCCGACGCCGCCGAATGGCATCCATGTGTTACGTGAGGTCACGGATGATAAAAAGTTTGTTAGTAGCCACTTAGCTCGCCTAAAACACGACGCTCAGCGGAAGCTCGTAAAGAAGGCCTATAAGGAAGCGAAGAAATGGACAGGCTCTCCCGATTGATCCTGGTTTCGGTCATTGTGGCCGGATCAGGATGCACAAGGATCGGATCCGAGGAACTTTCGCGGCCCAGACCTGTGCCCGCCGAGGGCGGTCGGCCGGGGCCCCTGGGTGTTGATGACAGGGCCTCGCAACCGCCGGAAGGCGCCGGACGACCGGCGACGACCCGTGTCCAGCCGGAACCCGCGGCCGTAGTCGGGGCGGACGAGGCCGAAATGGATCCGAAAATCGCCGAATTGCTCGCGATCCCGGAGCTTTCTCCCGTCGAGGAGCCACCCAGCCGCGGTGGGAACAACGACGAGTACGAGCAAAGTGGTGCCACGTATGAGGTCCTGGACAGCTCACAGGGCTACGACGAGCGCGGAATCGCGTCTTGGTACGGCGAGCCGTTCCACGGTCGCCAGACGAGCAGCGGGGAGGTTTACGACATGTACGCGCTCACGGCGGCACATCGATCGCTGCCGTTGCCGAGCTTCGTTGAGGTCACGAATCTGGCCAACGGGAGGAAGGTGATCCTTCGAGTGACGGATCGGGGCCCGTTCCACGAACCCGACCGCCGTATCATCGACGTGTCGTACGCGGCCGCGATCAAGCTCGATCTGGTGGGTACCGGGACGGCACCCGTGCGCGTACGGGCGCTCGCGCCATACCAGCACAGATAAAGCTGGTGCGGGGAAGCATGTCGGTGACTGGAGCGGCTGTTGCCGTTGTGGCGGGGAAGTATCGTCGCGAGGAAGTATTGTCGGGCGGGAGCGCTGTGGGGTGTTTTATTGCATCAGCCTTTTCCAAGGTAACATAATACATCTTATACGAAGTTGGTTGAACGAAACCTTGGAGTGCAGGAGTTCGCTTGGCCTTGAAGGCCCCAAAAGGAACAAAGCCCCGACTTTGCTCTCTTTTGAAGCCCCTTGAAAAAAAAGGCCGCTCCCAGGGCGAACCCTAGGAGCGGCCTTTTTCAAGCCGAGTGTGGCAGGACCGGCTCAGATGTTCATGCGCGTCTTGAGTTCTGCGATGCGCATCTCAAAAACACCACGGCCCACATCATTCTCTTCCATGTCACCGAGGATACGCTCGTAGAGCTCAATCGCTCCCGCCGAATCACCACGGTCTGCCCGCATGCGTGCAGCGTTGCGCAGCGCGTCGTGCACTTGGAAGTCCAACTCGGAACGATCCGCAATGCGGAGATAGATCGCTTCAGCCTCCTCCCACCGCTTCTCCTGTTCAAGTGCAGCGCCTAAAAGCGCGGCACCCTGAAACTCGATGGGATCGCGTGGAGAAGCGCCCAGATCACGGAGAACGACCTCTGCCTGCTGTGGCTCGGACGTCTGCAGATACAGATCCCCAAGCAGCAGGCGGGCTTCGCCCTCGTAGGCGGTACCGCTGAAACGCTGGATGAACGTGATCAGCTCGTTCTTGGCGCCCTCGCGGTCCTGCAGCGCGATCGACTGATGTACGGACTCAAGCTGCTGCGCCGCCTGCTGCTCGAGCTGGCCGCGAAAGTTCCCGTAGTAGACGATACCGGCCACCGCGATGACGGCAACGACGCTGATCACGCTGAGCAATTGCTGGTTCGCGCGAGACCACTTACCCAAATGGAGGACCCTCGCTAAGAAAAGGTCGTCCGGATCTTCGTGGGCGTCGTGATGGATCTTGCGCGCACCGGGATGCTTGGTCATGGCAGGTAATGCCCGTGTTGGTTGGCGCTTCTCCGCGCCTCGGAAAAGCGCTAAAAGCTAGACGGGACGGGTTTTTGGGTCAACGCGTGGGGTCGGAGTTCGGGCCTGTGGGTTCTTCGCCCGCCGGGTGGTATCCCGCCAGGGTCCAAAGATCGTGCGGCTTTCGGATGGCTAGGCCCCCTTCTGGGCTGGCGGCGATGACTCCGTCATAGAGCTAGTCGTTGACCAGCGTCGTCACCGTAGCCCGATGCGCCCCGGACAGGTCTGCGAGCACCTGATGGGTGGCTTTCACGCTCAGGTGGATCCCCCTGCCGGCATGTTCCCCGCAGCGCTGTCCCAGATCTAACAGAACCTCCGCGAGCCGCTGAGCCGCCGTCTGGCCGTGCGAACCACCCTGCGCGTGGCGGAGGCGATGCAATTCTCGCTCGACGCCCTCGAGGTAAGCACCGAGGCTTTTTGGGGCGTCTTGAGCCCCGCGAGCAGGCGTCCCTCTGGCAGCGGTAGCACGGTACACTTTGATCCGGCTACCGCGCCGTAGCGTCGATGACCCTCCGTGAAGGCTTCATCCCCGAAGACCTCCCAAGGGACCGCGAGGGAGACGATCCTCTCCCCCCTCCCCTTCTCCATCCCAGGCAAAACCAGCCGCACGAAGCCGTCCAACACCAAGAAGACGTCTTTGGCGGGGTCCCCGGCCACATAGAGTGACCGACCTTTTGCCATACGAACCGACGTCGCCTTCTTAACCAGACGATGCAGCTTTCGGTCGCGCGCCGGAACGAGATGAAACGGCATGCGCTATGGATCCGCCGTGGCGGAACCCCAGGTGTGCTTGAGCGCGGGATGCATCGCCAAGAGGATCGCCAGCCCGATCATGGGCATCGACAGCAGCGTGGCGAACTGCGGTCCGATCACGTCGGCGAGCGCGCCCGTACCGAGCACGAAGACCGACCCGGTAGCCCATGCGAGCCCCATGACGACGCCCGACGTCGCGGCGGCGCCATCAGGCACGAGTTCCTGGGCCATCACGACGATCGGCGGCAGCGTGGCCATGCCCAGGAAGCCTGCGCACGCCGCCGCCGCCAGGCCGAGTCCGCCGAGTGGCCCAATCCAGACCGCAAGCAGGTGTGCCGGCAGCGCCCAGGAGCACAAGTGAATCAAGAGTTTGCGGCGATCCATGCGATCCGCGAGCACACCGCCAGCGACGGTCCCGACGGACTGCGCAGCGAGATAGATGGTCAGGGTCACAGCGCCGAGGGCCTCTGATCCCCCCATATCCGCCACGATGATGGGCTCCATTGTCAAAAACGCTCGCTGCACGAATGCCATGGTCGCACTGATGCCAAAGATTAGGCCCAGCGGTCCCCGAAGGTGCCTCAGCACAACGCTTGGGGGCGGTGGCGGCTTCGCCTGGCGGGCCTCCGCGCGTCCGCTCGGGAGCCCGAAGTAGAACAGGGGCATGATCAGGGCAGCCGGAATCACCGCGACCCAAAGCCGCCCCATACCTCCCCATTGCACCAGCGCCACGGCAACGAGCGGGCCGATGGCGAATCCAAGGGAGCCACCGAAAGAGAAGATCGAATACCGCTTGCCACCGCCCTTCCCTTCAGAAACCCGCACCGCGTAGGACGCTCCAGGAGGATGGAAGGCGGCGCTCCCGATGCCTCCCATGAGGAGGCACAGGACGAGCACCCAATACGATGTGGCGAATCCGATCGCCGTGACGAACACGGCAGCCACAAGCGGGCCGGCAACGGCAAAAATTCTGCGCCCGAACCGATCGGCCAAAAAACCGAACAACGGCTGGGGCAACGACGCGGCGATCGCGAAGGTCACGCTCAACGTGGCCGCGGACGCGATCGACAGCCCCAGATTGCCCATGATGCGCGGGAGAAGTGGTGGCACGAACGAGGCGTAAGCGTCGTTGATGCCGTGCGCGACCGCGACGATAATCGCCACTCTCGTAGCCTGGTTGGCCACAGGCCGATGTTGAACCGGGGGTGCAGCGTCAGGCACTGTGCGGCCGGATCCTGGTCTGGGGTGGGAACAGATTTCTGTTGGCGACCCGCCTAGGATAAGCGCGCCGAAGGCGGACCACCACCGCCCCCTGGCGCAGGCCAAGATCCCCTGCCAACGTGCACTTAAGACCTCTCTAAATTCGAGCCAGAACAACGATGCCGCTCCAATCACGCCGCTTTATTTGCACCTTCGCGCTGCCTCTCGCGCTCGCCGCATGCTCCAACCCCGAGGGCGCGTCCACGACGGAGTCGGGCGCGGCGATGACCACGGTCTACGCCTCTCAAAACCGCCCGGATGTGCGGGGCACCCAAGGAGCGGTATCCGCAGATCATCCACTCGCCGCCCAAGCTGGGCTTCGGGTGCTCCAGGACGGCGGCACGGCCACGGACGCGATCATTGCCATGGCAGGCGTTCTCGCGGTCGTGCGGCCACACATGAACGGTGTGGGAGGGGACGCATTCGGGATCTTCTATAACGGCAGTACCGGGGAGATCACCGCACTTAACGGCAGCGGCCGCTCGGGGGCGCTGGCTACCCCGGACTTCTTCCGCAGCCAGGGCCTCGATGCGGTGCCCGAGACGGGGGCGCTTTCCATCAGTGTACCCGGCGCGGTCGCCGCATGGGTGGACGCACACGAACGTTATGGGACCATGCCGTTCGAGCAGTTGCTGGCCCCGGCGATTCGATTCGCCAGCGAGGGCTTCCCGGTATCGCGCCGCCTGCAGCTGGACTTCGAGTCACAGGGCGGCGCGCTGAATGAAGCCGGCAAAGCGCTTTATTTACCGGGTGGCGCGGCTCCACCGCTCGGGTCGCTGCTCATCAACGAGAGACTCGGCGAAACGCTCCAGCAGATCGCCCGCGGCGGGAAGGACGCATACTACCAGGGGGCGATCGGCGCCCGCCTCGCTGCCCTCGTCGAGGCAGAGGGCGGCCACCTGCGCGTGTCAGACTTCACAGCCCACACCTCCAACTGGGTCGAGCCGCTGCAACGCCACTATCTCGGCCACACGTTTGTCGTGATGCCACCGAACACGCAGGGCGTTGCACAGCTTTCCTATATGGAGATGGCCAAGGCACACCCGATCGAAGCGCTGGGGCATAACACGTCGGCCTACCTGCATACGATGATCGAACTCAAGAAGCTCGCCTTCGCAGATCGAGATCGCTGGATCGCGGATCCGGCCAAGGCGGATGTCCCTGTGGATCAACTGCTGGACCCGGACTACCTCCGCGCACGCGCAGAACTCGTCGACCCCAACCACGCGGCGGAATCGGTGGCCGCAGGCTTCGGTGAGGACCTCTCTGGACTCGACGGTGGGCTGGATGACTCAGGCGACACCGTCTACCTGACCGCCGTGGACCGCTTCGGGAACGCCGTAAGCTGGATCCAGAGCAACTTCGCTGGCTTCGGCTCCGGGCTCCTCGACACAGAAACGGGTGTGCTGCTCCACAATCGTGGCGCTCTCTACACATTGCAGGACGGACACCCGAATCAGGTCGCACCCGGAAAGCGGCCCTATCACACGTTGACACCCATGATGGCGCTGCGGGACGGGGTCTTCGCGTTCACGCTCGGCACACCCGGCGGCGACAGCCAGCCGCAGTCCCTGCTGCAGATCGTGCATAACCTCTTGGTGTTCGGAATGACGCCTCAGGAGTCCATCGAGGCCGCACGCTTCCGTTCCATGGAAGGCCTGCCGGTCTCCCTCGAGAACCGGGTCGACGCACTTGTGATCGCGGAGCTCACGGCCCTAGGGCATCAAATGAGAATCATCGATGGATGGACCTCGACCTTCGGGGGGGCACAAATGATCTATCGGGAACCCGGCAGCGGGACCCTAACCGCGGCGGCAGATCCCAGGCGTGAGGCGTACGCGCTCGCCTACTGAGTCGGGCGTGAGGAAACCCCTGTATCCTATGGCCTTGACCCGTGGTGCCGGCCGTAGCGACTAGAGCGAAATTCATGGCAAGCGATCGACTTTTCTTAGGCCTGGGTGCGCTGCTCGCTGGCGTGGCTGTAGCGCTCGGCGCGTTCGGCGCCCATGGCCTTCGGAGCACCCTGACCCCCGCAGACCTCGCGACGTTCGAGACCGCGGTTCGATACCAGATGTACCATGCCCTGGCCCTCTTCGTTGTGGCAGGCGCGTGGGCTCGGCTTGAAGCGCCTCTGCTCAACGTCGCCGGGTGGGCGTTCGTCGTAGGTATCGTACTCTTCTCCGGTAGCCTGTACACGCTGGTGCTGTCCGGACAGCGATGGTTGGGCGCGGTGACACCCTTGGGCGGGGTCGCATTCCTGGTCGGATGGGTGCTGCTGGCATGGGTCGCACTCAAGCGGTGAACCAAGGACCGCCGGCTCCGGCAGAGGCGCTCGCGCGTGCCCGTGCAGCCGTTCAAGCCGCGGGGCGGATCGTCGCCGTTACGGGTGCTGGCATTTCAGCCGAGTCGGGAATTCCAACTTTCCGCGGCGCAGGAGGTCTGTGGCGGTCGTTCCGACCGGAAGACCTCGCGGCGCCGGAGGCCTTCCAACGCGACCCCCGCACCGTATGGGAGTGGTACGCGTGGCGTCGCGGTCTCATAGCCGCCTGCGTGCCGAACCCCGGTCACGACGCCCTCGCTCGCCTCGCGCTCCGGCAGGGACACACCACGATCGTGACACAAAACGTCGACGGACTGCACACCCGCGCGGCCGAGATCCAGGCGGGCGGCGGCGACCCGACGCCGGCCATTCCCGTGGAGGTTCACGGCGCCATTGATCGAGACCTCTGTTCGGGGTGCGGTGTGCGATCGCCGGGAAGCCACTCCATAGAGGTCTCCTCCGTCGAAACGCTGCCTCGCTGCGTCGTTTGTGACGCCTTGCTCCGTCCGGACGTCATATGGTTTGGGGAGGCGCTGGAAACACGGGTCCTGTCGCAGGCGTTCTCAATGGCGGGCCAGGCTGACGTATGCTTGGTGGCAGGCACGAGCGCACTCGTGCATCCGGCGGCATCGATTCCGCTCGCTACTCTCGAACACGGGGGCATGGTCGTGGAGGTCAACATGGAAGACACGCCCCTCACACGGCACGCCGCGATCAGCCTTCGTGGGTCCGCCGGGGCCCTACTCCCGGCCCTCCTCGACGCGGATGATCTGCCATGATTAGAATCCGCAACGCGGGAGCAGAACGCCCGTATACATCCCCTGTTCGCCACAGACCTTGCCCGGGACGATCATGAACGACCGCCACCTCTCGCTGCTCGCCACCTTGGCGCTTGTCGCGGCATGTGGCGGAGAGCCCACACCCCCTGATGACACGCCGACGGTGGCGTCCGTCACGGTCTCGCCGGCAAGCCCGTCCGTGAAGGTTGGGGCTTCGCAGCAGATGTCGGTCGTGGCCAAGGACCAAAATGGCGGATCCATGACGGTGTCTGTCCAGTGGGTTAGTAGCGACAACACGGTCGCCACGATCACGACGACGGGTCTCGTGACTGCGGTGGCAACCGGGACGAGCGCGATCACCGCCACCGCGGGCGGCGTCGCGGGATCACAGATCCTGACCGTTGTACCTGACGAGTGCGCGCAGGCGGTCTTGGTGGCGCTCGACCCGGGACAGTACCAGACCTACTCAGCCTCCGAGTGCCTGCTGCTTCCGTCCGGATCCTCCCACTACTACCGGATCGCGATCACGCGACCCAGCGAAAATGTGAGCCCGAGTGACGTGGTGGATGCCACGCTCACGACCACGAGGATCGGCACGCTGCAGAATCTGACGGCACCTCCAGCCCCTCAGGCAGCGTCGCTGGCTGACCTCGGCGTGCTCGACGGCGCCCGCTTCCTAGAAAACCGTGCGATCAAGGCGAGGACAGCTCAGTTCCAGATGGATATGCTCGAGCGGGAGGTCCGAGAACGGGGGCCGGGACCCGACGGGCTCGTCCCTGACCGAAGGCCACTCGGGCTGCGCCTGATGGCTAACCCTCCTTCGCGCCTGAGCATCAATGCCCAGCTCTCTTGTTCTGGGACATTCACGCCGGCGACGCTCGTAAACTTCAATGACGACTTGGCGATCTATCAGGACAGCACCGAGCGGGTCACGAGGCCCATCAGCGCCAGCGCCACCCAGGAGATGCTCGACTACTACACGTCCTATGTGAAGCAGATGGTGTCGGACTACTGGGGCGCTGTGACGGACATAGATGGCAACGGTCGGATCGTGATCACGACCGCGCCCACGCTGGGAGATTCGGTGGCCGCCACCGTGTTCACCGGAGACCTAAGAACCAGCGGCACCTGCGCCGCCTCGAATCTGGCCGAGATCATCTACTTCAACGCCGACCTGATCCTCGACATGGATGGTGCGAGCCCCGACTGGTTGGCTCTGTCGACGATCGCGCACGAAATCAAACACCTGGTGTCGATCCGCCACCGTTTTGCCGCAGGTACTGGGCTTCCGCCGGCGTGGATCGAAGAGGGTACTGCGGAGATCTCGGCGACCATGTCGTCACGCATCGCGTGGGCCGCTACCGGAGGGCCGGCGGTGGGGTCCGCTATCACCGGCGATGATCTGATCGCCACACTTTGCGCGACCGATCCGTGTGCCTTCACCAAAGAACTCTACGCCGTCGTGGACAACCTCGCGAACGCGATCGCTATGCTGTCGACTCAGCCGAATAGTTTGGTCACCAATCCTACGGGGGCGAACGAATTCCACTCGATCTATTCGTCGGGGTGGCACTTCCACCGTTTCATTGCTGACGCCTTTGGCAGCGCCGCGACGCCCTTCGCCGACGCTCCGCTTTTCAGACAATTGACCGACTCCACGACGGCATTGGGGACTGCTGGCTTGGCTCAGGTTACCGGCCGCAGCTTCGGACAGCTCTTCGAAGACATGGTGGTGGCTATGAGCCTCCACAACACCCCCGCACCGCAGCCTACGCGGGCGTTCACTACGTACGACTGGATTACCGCGACGGGCATCTTCGCAGCTCCCGCGGTTCTAGACCCCCCGGGTTTTTATCCGTGGCCGGTCACTGTCAACACGCCGACCGGCAGTACGGATGAGCAGTTATGGATGCCTTTCGCCTCAACCACATTCAAGGGAAAGATCGGACCCTCTGGTATGCGTTTCCACGACTTCCAGTCGGACGGGACCGGGACGGGCCTTCAGGTGGAGATCACCATGGGTGGATCCTCGTCGGTGATCGTCACGCGCATCCGTTAGAGAACGGACGCCAATACCTCAGGCGCCACGTTGCCGCCACTCAAGACGACCACGATCGCTCCTTCAGCGGCCGGAGGCGGTGACCAGTCGGAGAGAAGCACGGCTAAGCCCACGGCCCCACCCCCCTCAGCGACAAGCCGCAGGGCTCGGGTGCTGTACGCCATGGCCTCGGCGATCTGGGCCTCTGAGACCGTGACATGGGTATCGGTGAGGTCTCGGATTAGCGCAAAGGAATATCGATTGTCGAGACCGATTCCACCTGCGAGGGCGTTGGCCAGGGTCTCTTCCTCCTCGACCTCCACCGGTCGGCCTGCGCGCACACTCGCGAGCATGACAGCCGCCTTTTCTGCAGACGCCCCGACCATGTGGGGCGGGCCTTCCCCTTGCTGATGGGCAAAGGCGGCCGCGATCCCACCGAGCAAGCCACCCCCCGATAGCGGCACCACCACGACACCCGGGACCTTCCCCAACTGCTCGGTAATCTCCCGAGCGATTGTCCCCTGCCCCGCGATCACCCAAGGATCGTCATAGGCAGAGACGTAGGTCCTGCCGGTGCTTGAGGCGAGTGCCACCGCATGAGCCTCGGACGCGTCGAAGCTCGCTCCGACCAAGATCGTTTCGGCGCCCGCGGCCCGGATGCCGCCCAGTTTCACGGAGTCTACCCACTCCGGAACGCAGACGGTCGCAGGGATCCCGAGCCGCTGAGCGACGTGAGCGACGGCCCGACCGTGGTTGCCGCTCGAACAGGCGACCACACCCTGGGCGCGCTCCGTTGGCGTAAGCGCCGACAGCCGGGCCGCTGCACCCCGGACCTTGAACGACCCCGTGACCTGCAGGCATTCGGCCTTCACAAAGACCGGCCGCCCCAGACGCTCGCTCAGCTCGGGATCTTCGAGCAGTGGTGTTTTTCGCGCGATGCCTGCGACAGCCGCGTGCGCGCCCTCGAAGTCCAATACGCCGCCTATGAGATCACCTTCGGTCGTTCCTTCAGTTCGGTAATCCAGAGCCCCGAGTTCAAATCAGAGGAGAAGATCTTCCCTTTATGAATCTGGGCACCCCAGGCCATCGGCCAGTTGGGTGTCGTCGAGTTCTCATCGATCGTGAGGATCGACGCGATCTCACGACCCTGCTGGTACAGATCGCCACGAAGCTCACCTGAAATGTCGAGCACGCGTATGCCGGCCTGATAGTAGCCGACGTATAGTCGGTCACCTTCCGCCCACACGTTGTGGACGCCCGCCTCGGGGACCTCGTACTTGGCTACCTCCACCGGGTTCTCGATATCGGTGAGGTCCAGCACGTGGATGTAGCCGCGCGTGTCGATGCGACCGTCTGCATTAAACCCCGGAGGGAAGATCTCGTCACCCACGAACAGATACTTCCCATGACGCCAGGCGACGTGCGTGTTACCGATCGGATACTTGAACTGGCTCACGAACGTCGGTGTACGCGGCGTGCCCCCATGGGTGCCCGCGCCCACATCCAGAATCACAGCCCCGTCGTCCCAATATGAGACGTAGGCGTACCCGTCTTGGACGATCACGTCGTGCAGCGAACGCTGTTCGTTGTCGATGCCCCAGCGACCCACCTCGTGCGCCGCCTCGGGGTTCGCGATATCGATCACGTGAACGGCTCTCGTCCCGTTGTGCACCGCGTAGACGAGTTCGTTCTCCCCATCGATCCAGACGTTGTGAACGCCACCCGTCAGTGTCTCCGTATACTCGGAGAGAATCGTCGGATGTGCGGGAGAGGCGAGGTCGAGGAACACCATCCCATTACGTCGACTGGCAGCCCCCTCACGGGTCACGATTCCAAGGCGATTGTTGGGGTGGATCTTCACGTCGTTGATCCGACGGGCATCGAGTTGGAGCGAATCCGTGATGACGGGATTCGACGCATCGGTGACGTCCCAAACCTTCATCCAGTCGTGCATGTAGGTGCCTACGTACGCGTAGTCGCGCCCATCGACGCCCTCGAAGACCCACACGTCCCCGGAGTGATGCTCAGACACCGCGCCCCGACCAATCTGGATCAGCTCCGCTTCGACGCCGCGAGCCTCAACGCGAATGACGGAGCTCGCGACCGCGCTCTCGCCCAACCGAGCGGTGACGCGATAGGTGCCGGGCTGCTCCGCCACGAAAACGCCTTCCCCGTAGTCGTCCTCTACTTGGGCGCCGACGCCGCCAATGGACCACTCCGGGAACGCCCGCACCTCACCCTCCGGACCTCGTACCGTGGCCTGCAAACGCACCACATCGCCGGTACGGACTTGAGATTCTAACGGCGTGAGGGCGTAGGTCAGGCCGGGATCGGGCCGTACGGTCAGATCCACCCGTGCCGATGCCGTCCCACCGCGAACCGTGATGCTCGTCTGCCCCGCTGACCGCGCGAAGACGAGCCCCGCACCATCCACGGCAGCAACGGACGGGTCGGCGCTCTCATACGTCAGGACCGGCACCTCGACGATATCCCCCAGCCGGTTTAGGGCGGTCACACGCACCGGAAGAGCTTGTCCGGCATAGGGCCGGTCGCTGGGCACCCTCACGCTGAGTTCGGTCGCTGGAAGCTCGTGGATGACAAGCAGCGTCGAGGCTGTGACGCTCCCCACGACCGCCGTGATCTTGGCGGTGCCTGGGTTGGTCGCGAGCACCCGGCCGGTTTCGTCGACGCTGGCGATCTCCGGTGTCGACGAGATCCACCGCACTCCGGCGTCAGGGATCACGCGCCCTGCCCCGTCCAACGCCCGCATGGACAGCTGCACAGATTCTTGGACCTGCATTTCCGCACGGTCTGCCGTGATTTCGACCTGAGTCGGCGCTGTTTGGAAGGTGAACGCCAGCACGAACGCCGCGAGCGCGTTGCTCATCGACCTACTCCGTTTAGGGTTATGGGTGCCACTTTTGTGAACGGGAGGTGCGGACCCCGATCAGCGCCGAGCCAACTCTGCCTCGGCTGCCACGAATCCGAACGCGCCCCAATGCGATGCGATGCCCGCGCGGGTTTGCTCGAAGGTCTCAAACGCCTGGTCCGGCATTCCCGAGAGCAGGTAGTACACGCCCACTCCGTAGGACGTCGTGGTGCTGGCAAGCGTGATCTCGTCGCCGCCCATGAGTTCCTCCGCCGTGCGCTCGCCCTTGTAGAGCAACAGAAGATCCAGGTACCCACCACTCTCGACGATCCCAGCGTCCGCTCGAACGCCTTCGAGTACTACCGCCGCCTCAGCATCACGCCCTAGACGTCGCAGCGTCATGTAGAGCCAATGGGTGGTGGCGACAACCGAATCCGGGTGTGCCGACACGGACAAGCACGACCGATACGCGTCCAGCGCCGCTTCGAAGTCACCCTTCAGGTACAGCGACAGACCGAGATGGTACCAGATGTTGAACTGAAGCGTGCTCGTTGGGATCCCGGCCGCGTTCGGAAGGCCGTCGGGCTCAATCTCGTCGGGGGTGCCCGCCGTGAGTTCTGCAGCCCGGCGGAAGTCCGCAATCGCGTTGTCGAGTTCGCGGACCGTGATGTATCGATGTCCACGATGTCGGTACAGGCGGGCGTCTTCGGGATGAAGGGTCATCGCGTGGCTGTAGATATCGATGGCTTCTCGGAATTGACCGAGGTAGGCGGTACGTCGTCCCATCCAAACCAAAGCGTCCGCGTCTTCGGGGTCGTTGGCGAGTACGTCTTCGGCCTCGGTATAGCGCGCCAGATAGACCTCGTGCTGGGCGTCGGTCAGCACCACAGGGAGGAGCGTGTCGCCGAGGAAGGAGATGGCCTGGGCGAGTGGGGGCACGTCCACAGCGGCGCCGAACTCCGGCGTGGCCTCAATCGGTGGGTCTCCCGGACCGGAGGCAGGTACCTCGCCGCTGCATGCCACGACAGACGCCGTGAGTAGGGCGCCCAACACGCGCGTACGATTCTGCATGGTCACTCCGCTGAAGAAGCCGTCGCGGCAAGCTAGGGCTGGGAGACGTAGGGCGCACGGTCGCGTTCGAAGTGAATCGATGTACAGCGAACTCCGTCCACGCAAGCCGCAGCGGTTACACCCCCCCGAGCAGGATCCAAAGCCCCTGATCCGCTGGCACCCTCACCGCGGACAGATCGACGTCACCCGCCGCTTGTAGACCAACGACCTCAGGTGCCCGAGCCGTCACACCCTGCGGCAATCCAAGCGCCTGCAAATCCAACGTGAGATTCACGACCTCATCTACATCCGACCACGATCCCAGCGCGATCAGGACACGTCCGTCCCGGGCATAGGTGGTGGCGAGAACGTCATCCCGGCCCGACTGAACCGGAGCGTCGTCCAGCCAATACCCGAGCATCTGGCTCTGGGCGATGCCATAGTCGTTCATCATGGCCCAAACAGGGCGCGGGTCGACGTCTCCGTATTTGCGCGCAGTCATCCCGTACAGCAGCCCTCGATATGGATGGCCGCCGTCCTGGAGCATCTCCCCCATGACTCCGAACGGAAGGCCCGCAACCTCCGTCATCCAATAGTCCGGCACCCGGTTGTAGTCGAAGTACTCACCAAACCAGAGGCGGGAGATTTAGGGAAAATGCTCCATGTACAGCATGGCGCTGTTCATGAAGCCGTCACGAACGTTGAACTGATTGGCCGAGTGCAAGTCGATCACGACCTCGTCGCGGTGCTCGTCCATGACGGTCACTAGCCGTTTCACCGTCGCTCTGCTGAAGGCGATGTCGTCGAGGTAGAGGCCGTCGATGTTCTGGTTCTGCGCCAGCCACCCAAGCCCGGCGATGCAGTAGTTCGTCCAACGAGAAGTGCCTTTGTTGAGCATCGCAGCATCATCTACTCGCCACGCGTGCCAAGCCGCGTGATAGTCGCCTTCCAAATGCTCCTGCATCCAAGAGTGGCCGCCGCCCTCGCCGTCGTTGAGGATCTCATCACCAAGGCTGCGCATGGCGAACAGCTCGTGTCCCTTGTAAGTCAGCTCCCGGATCGTGTTGTAGAGCTTGACCTTGATGCCCTTCGCGTGCGCCTCTTCGATGTAGGCGGCTTGGGCTTCGAGGTTGAAGAACGGGTAGTTGATGTACGGATTGATCTCGTTGACGTGATGCACGTTCACCACGGTGCCGCCCCACGCCTTCACTGAGTCGACCGGCACGTACTGATGCACGAAACGGGTCTCGAAGTGATTGACGGTGTCGATCGGCTTGAACGGGGTGATCAGGAAGCGAACGTTGAAATGCAGCGTGTCGCCTGCCGCTAGGTTACGCGAGCCCGAGTAGTTTCGGGCGACCACCGCCCCGCCCTCTTCGTAGAGGTCGATTCCACCTCGCCCGTCGTTGAACCACGACGGGGGCATGCGCAGGGGCTGGTTGCGATAGAAGTTGGTGTTCAACGGCCGTGCGTAGTTGTCGTCTCGGACGACGTACTGCATGCCTCGGTTCGTGCCACCCAGCCAAACACCTTCCTGGTGATTCTCGATCGCCCACTTCCATTCCAGGGATGCAGGTCTGCGGCCTCCCATGCGGCCAAGTCCGAGCATGTACTCGCTCGCGCCCTGTGTGTAGTGGATCGGGAGCGCGATGTCGTCCACAGCGACGTCGGTGGTCGCCACCAGGGAGATCCGATACTCCAACATCCCGCCGTACTCGAGCACACCCTCGACCTGCATCATGAAGCGCTCGGAGCGACTGCTTGTGGTCCACTGGGCACGGCCGCGCGAGGGCGACTCCACCACGTATGCGTCCGCCGCAAACGCCTCATCGACGCCGTCGACAGTTACGGTGAGCGCCACGGGCCGGGCCAAGATCGGCTCGGACGTCTCGGCAAAGCCCGTGGGCTGTGGCGTGAAGAAGCTGCCGATCTCCTCAGGTAATCCAGACTCGCCCAGAGAGACCTCGCGGTCCAAAATCGAGAGCGATCGACCCTCGACCTGTACCGGCTCAAACGGAGCGATGACGTAGTCGGGGTCGGTCCCGTCCGTCGAGTTGAGCCAGGCCAGGCGTGTCATCAACTCGGGCTCGTCCGCCCCGCCGTTGACCGCGCGGGCGTCGAGTACTCGGAGCGATACCGCGACGTCCTGTCGCACGCCTTGGTCGGTGGTCACCGACACGGTTCCTTCAACCAACCCAGGGCCAGAGTCGTCCGGAATGCGGATTCCTAGCCAGAGCGGCTGTACTGCACCAGCGGACACGTCGATGCGTTTGGTGAAGGCCACCCCGTTTTCATCGATGCCCTCGCAGTTGAAGCACGTCCACGCGTCGGCCCACGCGGGCGGGAAGCCTGTGAAAGCGACCGAGAGGCCAGTTAAATCATCTTCGCCTGCGACGACCACCGCCTGGAACGTGAAGGCCTCGTCGCGAAGCACGCGACTCTTGAACACACGCTCGGGCGCCTCGCCGATCCAGTGCTGAAGGATGGCCCGCTTCATCCGCACCGGGCGGTCGCGGTATTCGGCCACGAGCCTCCAACCTTCGGGAACGGCCTGCAGGAACGCGGAGGTCTCTTCAGCCGTGGCGGCGATCTCCATCGGGAAGAAGGAGTGGAAGTCGTCCACAGACTCGATGCGCGTCGCCTGCACACGCGTCAGCTTCTCAGGGCCTGCTGCCGTGATGTTCGCCGCCCAGGTCCGGTCGGGCGTCGCTGCCAGGTCCGGGTAGGTCACCGTCGGGTAATAGCCACCCGTCGACTGCCACGGCATGTAGTAGATGTGATAGACCGACGAGCCCGGGTTCGGCTGGAAGATGACGTCCCCCGAAGCCTGCTCGACCCGCGCAGCGATCACGTTGTCTACTGGCGTTCCCGTCGAAGCGTCGACCACGATGATCGACTTCGCACCAGGATCCGGGTCGCGTCGACGCCACGGAATTGTCGCGACGACCGCCTCCAGCGATCCGTCGGTCGTGACGGACGCGTTCACCTCTACAACCGCCCGGTGATTCCCCCACGAAGTCCCCTCATCTCCGGCTGCGAGGTGGGGGGTCCAATTGCCGAAGCTGTCCCGGACGTAGTTGGAGGTGGTGGCTCCGGGTCACGTCACCGCACGTCCTAGGTTGCGAAGTTCAGTCGGCCAGCGCACCATGTGGGGACGAGTTCATTTTATCTATATTGGATTGTTGGGCCCGAGGCCCGCTGTCCAAAGGAGATCCAACAATGGCCGGTAGAATAAAATCCATCATCGGTGGGATGCTCACTGGTATTGTCCTCGCGTATTTGGGAACCACGTACTTCTTTAACCCGGCAATGCCTGAGCCCCCCTTCGAGCCCGTCTTTGGCAACGTCATTCTCAGTTCGCTTGTGTTCTGGACCGTTTCAATCCTGTTCTTCGACTGGGTTGTCCAGAAGACGGGCAAGACGATGCTCTCAGGGATGGTGATCGCTATATCTCAGATCCTACTCGTTGATTTGAATTATGTGCTTATTGGCCGTCGAGAGCTGATGCCAGCTTTGATCAGTGTCGTTACACTTCTCGTTATATGGGCAGGAGTCTCATTCGTCTATGACAAATTGCGGAGTGAAACTCCCTAGCTTTCTTCGCGAGAGACATGGATCGCGAGCGGTATGCCGGTCGCGAAGGTGCAGAAGGCAATGGGCCATAGCACGATCAGCGTGACCGAGGGGTACACGCACCTCGTCAACAATGAGCTGCTTGAGTTGGTCGAACGTCCCGAGGATCAGCCGGACCTAGACATGCTGAAGTGGGTTAGCTGACCGGACTTTATGCCCAAGATCAAGGAAAGGGCTCCTAGCCAATTGGCCGGGAGCCCTTTTGCTTACTTAGAGGCGCCGCCCGGATTCGAACCGGGGATCGAGGATTTGCAGTCCTCTGCCTTACCAGCTTGGCTACGGCGCCGATACAGAACGGGGGACGGACAGCTTTGGCTGCCGCCCCCCGTTTACCAGAGCGGGAAACCGGACTCGAACCGGCGACCCCAACCTTGGCAAGGTTGTGCTCTACCAACTGAGCTATTCCCGCACGTTTTCAGCCACGAACCTAGAACAAACATTTGGGGCGGTCAATCCCGCTACAGCGAGGGAACGATGTTCCGCCATCCCCAGTAAACCCTTATGTTTCGCGGCCAATCGGCCTCTTCCACGATCTCGTCAGACGCTAAACTCCGCCCCACTCAGAATGCACCGTACCCTTGCCCTCCTGTCGTTATTCGTCGCCTTCACGTGGGGCGGGGCGGCCGCTCAGGTAACGGACGATACGCTGGTGCCTCGGGGGCAGCTCCGACTGCTGTTCACGCCCTCGTTTTCCGCCTGGGATAGTCGTTTCGGGAACGAGGCCGAGGAACAGCTCGCTGACGACCTCACGGACGCTACGGGCGCCGCTGTGTTTCCGGGCTTGGCCGACCTCGAGGCTCGAGTCCGAGCGCTGACGGGCGATGGGTCCTTCACCGGCCTCGTGGGCTCCAGTAGCGCGGTCGTAGGCCACGACGTGACCCGCATCGACCTCGGAGGCCACGTGGGGGTGTTCGATTGGCTGACGGTCGGCGTTGTCGTTCCTCTGCTCAAGAACCGCACGGTGCTCGACGTGGCGTTCCGTCCCGACACATTGGGCGGAAACCTCGGTCTGAACCCGACCATCACTAATGGCGAGGCGGTGGCCGGTTTCCTGACCGGCCTTGAGAACGCGGTCGCCGCGGCTGACGCCAGGGCGCAGGCCGTGTGCACGGGATCCCCCGGCACCTCGAGTTGTACCGACGCCGTGACCCTCACGGGCCGTGTGTCGTCGTTCTTTGAATCATCTAGGAGCGCCTACCAGGCTTCGGCGCTTTTTCCGATTGCGGGCTCCCCTGCCGCGGACGCGCTGACGACCTCAGCTGCAGCATTGGACCAGGACCTGAGCACGGCAGGATTGGCTGGCATCGGGGCTGACATGGCCTTCGCGTCCGAGTGGGTCACAGATGAAACGTTCACGCGCCTATCCTCCACGGGCGGCTCGGGGATTCAGGGAACTGCGTTGGGCAGCATCGACGGTATTTGGGCCCTGGGGGATGTCGAGCTGTCGGCACTCGTGCGCGTGGCCGAAGGAGAGGTTCGGGATTCCGGTGCCGCGGTGCCGCGTTACGCCTACTCGCTGGGGGCGGGCGTCGTGACCAGGCTGGGCACGGGGAGCGTGGACGAGCAGGACGTCTTCCTGGACCTTGGGTCAGGCGATGGCCAGATCGACGTCGAGGGTCGGGTGTTCGGCTCCCTGAGCGTCGGTAGCCGTCTCGGTCTTCGGATAGGCGTCCGGTACGGAGTTCAGCGTCCTCTCAGCCTCCTGAGGCGCGTCGCACCTCCTGAGCAGGTGACGCCTCCGATCGGGTCTCTGCGTGCGGTTCGCTGGAGCCCCGCAGCGTACATGGGGGTCGAGATCGAACCCCAGTGGGCCCTTGCGGAGGGTCTTTCCGTATTCGGGACCTACCGTATGTATTCCAAGGGCACGGATGGCTACGAGGTTCTCGGCGATACACCTGCCGGTGGCATCCCCGTTGATATCACCGACCTCGAACGTGAGAGTGGCGTCGGGCTGCACCAGGCCGGCCTCGGGGTGCGCTACTCAACGGTTGCGCGCTGGCTACGCGGTGCCGCGGGGAGTCCTATGGAACTCCATATGCGGGTGCTGTTTCCGGTTTCCGGGAGCGGAGGGCAGACCCCTGTCGCGACCAGCGTGGAGATGGGTATCAGGCTCTACCGGGGCCTCTGGGGCAGGTAGTCTCGCACAGCGGCGGACCCCGCGGGCAGCACTTTCTACGTGAGCCTCAGTAACTCGCGGGCGTGCTGGCGGGACGTGGGCGACTCTGGGTCGCCGCCCAGCATCCGCGCGATCTCTTCCACTCTTGCATCTGCCGTCAGGGGTCGGACTGACGTCACCGTGCCGTTCGCACCCTGCTCCTTCTCCACCAAAAGATGCGTGTTCGCTCTGGACGCCACCTGCGCGAGGTGCGTCACGACGAAGACCTGATGTCGCTCCGCCACCTCGGCGAGCTTCAAAGCAACGGCAGAGGCGACGACGCCGCCGATGCCGGCATCAATCTCGTCGAACACCAACACCGGCACACGGTCGACGTCAGCCAGGGTGGACTTGAGCGCGAGCATCACCCGGGAGAGTTCTCCTCCGCTCCCTATGCGCGCTAATGGCTGCGGCTCAAAGCCTGGGTTCGGGGATACGAGGAACTCGACCCCCTCGGCTCCGCCAGCGCCGACTTCCCCATGCGCCCTCAACGCGACGTCGAACACCGCGCCGGGCAAACCCAAGGCAGGCAACGTGCTGGCGATTGCCGCGCCCAGGCGGGCGGCGGCATCGCGTCGCTTGGAGGAAAGCGCCCCAGCGGCCGATTTGAGTTCCGCCCCAGCCGTGTCCATGCGCTGACTGAGCACAATGATGTCATGATCGGACTCATCGAGGTCGGACAGTTCGGACCGCACGCGCTGAGCGGTCTCGAGCACATCTGCCAAGTCAGGACCATATTTGCGCTTCATGCGGAACATCATGTCGAGGCGTCGGTGCACCTCGGCCAGACGCCGTGGGTCGTGATCGATCGACTCCGCGTAGTCACCCATGCGCCGCCCCACATCCGATACCGTGATCGAGGCTTCGCTGAGGGACTCGACCTGTTCGGACAGGGCCGGGTCGAAATCGGCAAGCCGCTCGAGCCGCTTCTTCGCGGCCGCCATCCGGTCCGCCACGGAATCGTCCGCTCCGTAGAGAATGTCATGGACCTCTGACGCGCCCCGCGTGAGTTCCTCAGAATGTTCATGCCTTCCAGCCTCGGACTGGAGTGCGTCGTCCTCTCCCGGCTGCAACGCTGCCGCGTCGATCTCGGAGAGCTGAAAGCGAAGAAAATCTGCCCGACTCTCGATTTCCCGACGGCGCTCCTCTCGGTTGTCGAGGTCCTGGCGCAGGGACTGAAGCTCTGCGTATAACGCGCTCACCAAACGCGCTTCTTCTACCGCACCAGCGAACGCATCAAGGATTCGTCTCTGGTCTGCGGGGCGCAAAAGGGTCTGATGTTCATGCTGGCCGTGCAGGTCCACGAGGGCAGCGCCCAGGTTCCCCACCACCCCAGCCGTGGCGGCCGATCCATTGACCCACGATCGATTGCGACCCTCTGCGGCCACTTCTCGGCGCAGAATCATGAGGCCGTCCTCCGGTCGAAACCCCAGCTCCTCGAGTTCGGCAGCCACACGCGGTTCCGCAGAAACATCGAACACCGCCTCGACCGTTGCTCTGGCCGCGCCGGTGCGCACGACGCTGGACGACGCCCGCTCCCCGAGCAGCAATGACAGGGCACCCACAATGATTGACTTCCCTGCACCGGTCTCGCCGGTGAGGGCGTTGAGGCCGGGACCCAACACGAGTGTCAGGTCCTCGACCACGGCGTAGTCACGAATGCGGAGTTCGACGAGCATGACCGGCAAGGTACGAGGAAGTAGCGGGTCGACTCAATGGGGCTTTGGGTCGCGGCGTCCTGGTCGTGGAGTCCTGAGTGAAGCTCTGTGAGCCCAAGCCTCCGTCAGGCGCGCTCGGGTGGGCTCGCCGCCCAGTTGAGTTTCGTACGCATCGTTTCAAAGAACGTCTGCCCCGAGAGCCGGACGAGGGGCACCGTGTGGGGGCCTCTCGCCACGATGACGCTCTCCTGCGCGTGGAGCGCGCGCTCGACCTGCCCGTCCACGGTAACCTGGAGGTCGTGGTGAGGGTCCATGGTACGGACCATAATCTCTTCCGAAGCGGGCACCACGAGGGGGCGTACGGTCAAAGAGTGCGGGCAGATGGCCGTGACCACGATGCATTCCACATCGGGTGCGATGATCGGCCCGCCTGCGGAAAGTGAGTATGCGGTTGAGCCGGTGGGCGTGGTGAGAATCACGCCATCCGCTGAGATACTGCCAATTTCTTCGTGACCACCCGCGCGCCCCACGCTGAGGTTGAGGGCGGACACCCGAGCCGCGCCGACTGTGTGGACCACGATGTCATTCAGCGCCTGGAAGGGCCCTGCGACAACTCCGTCGGGGCCCATCACCGTCGCCTGGAGCGTGAACCTTCGGTCGAGATGGGCCTCGCCCAACAGAATCTGCTCGAGACCTGCCTCCAGTAGCTTTCCCGGGGTTGCCGTGAGAAAGCCAAGGCGTCCCAGGTTCACTCCGAAGACCGGCGTCCCCGAAGACATACCCAGTCGGGCCGCCCGCAGCATGGTGCCGTCCCCGCCCAGGGAGAGAAGGAGATCCACGGAATTGGCGTTCACGTCGAGCACGTTCGAGCCCGCTGGGGCTTCCTCTGCACCGGCCTCAAACGCAAGCGCAACACCGTGTGCCCTACAAAATTCCACCAGGCGCTCCACCACGGCCGCCACGTCATGACTGCGCCGCCGCAGGACGACCCCAATAGTGCGCACGGGGGTCGACAGCATGGGCACGCCGGCGTGGGTCATCAGGTGAGCGCCGCCGCAGTCGCACCCATGAGTTTATGAATTCTATTCGCGATGCCGTTCGCATCGAGACCGATTTCGTTCAGCAGCTCCGCACGGGTACCGTGGGCAATGAAGTCGTCCGGGATTCCCATCGCCGCGACCCGAGGAGGCGAGTCGAGGTCGAGGTCGTTGATCTCTCGGGCCATGAACGACCCAAATCCGTTCGTGACCTGCCCTTCCTCGACGGTGATGACGAGCGGATGGTTTTGCACCGTCTCCACGAAGACCTCACGATCGTAGGGCTTCAAGAAGCGGCAGTTGACCACTGTGCAAAACACGCCATCGGCCTGAAGTGCGTCCGCGGCCTTCATGGATGCATCGACCATGGTTCCGACCGCCAATATCACGCAGTCACCACCCCTCCGGAGGACCTCCCACGTGTTCGCGGTCAGGGGCGGAATCTCGGAGAGGTGCGGCACTGCAGCTGGCACCGCATCACGCGGCCAGCGCACGCTCCATGGGCCATCGTTCTGTTCGGTCGCGAGCCGCAAGAGGGCCAGCATTTCAGCACCGTCCTTCGGCGCCGTGACGGTCATGCCCGGGATACAAAGCATGTAGGCGATGTCGAGCGTGCCATGGTGCGTGGGCCCGTCCTCACCCGCGATGCCGGCGCGATCCATTCCAAAGATCACAGGCAATCCTTGCAGCGCGACGTCATGAACGATGTTGTCGAACGCCCGCTGTAGGAAGGTCGAATAGATCGCGATGATCGGTTTGACGCCCTGAGTCGCCATTCCAGCGGCGAACGTCACCGCGTGACCCTCCGCGATACCTACATCGAAGTAACGGTCCGGGTGGGCTTCAGAGAACATGTCCGTCGAGGTGCCGTCTGGCATGGCTGCCGTAATTGCGATCACCCGCGGGTCAGCGTCCGCCAACTCAATAAGCCCCTTACCAAACACTTTCTGATAACGTGGAAGCCCAGATGGCTTGTCGGCCCCTTTCCCCTTACCCGTCACCTTGTCGAACGGGCCTTGGGCATGCCAGGTCCAGGGGTCCTTTTCCGCTCGAGCGAAGCCCTTCCCTTTCCGGGTGATGGCGTGAACCAAAATCGGGCCCGTCATGTCCCGCACGCGCCGGAACGTATCAACGAGCGCCTCCACGTCGTGCCCGTCAACCGGCCCTACATACCGAAAGCCCAATTCTTCAAAAATGAGGCCCGGCGTGAGCAGGTGTTTCACGCTCTCCAGGAGTCGGCCAGCGCCCTCTTCCATGGCCGGGCCAAGCGCAGTGGGTGTCCGGTGCAGGATCTCCTTCACCAGTCGCCGCGCCTTATTGTAGGACGGATTGGTGATCATGTTGGTGAGGTACTTGTTCATGGCCCCGACAGCTGGACCAATCGACATGTCGTTGTCGTTCAATACGACGATGAAGTCCCGTTTCGTGTGGCCTGCATTGTTCAGAGCCTCATAGGCAAGCCCGCACGTCATCGCGCCGTCCCCGATGATCGCCGCGACTTTGAAGTCCTCACCCGTCAGGTCACGTCCTACTGCGATACCCCACGCTGCGGACACAGACGTTGCGGCATGACCGGCACCGAAGGTGTCGTATTCGGACTCGTCGCGTCGGCAAAACGGTGCAAGGCCATTCCGAGTTCGAATTGTCGGAAGTTGCTCGTTGCGCCCGGTCAGGATCTTGTGGATATAGGCTTGATGCCCTGTGTCCCAGACCAGCTGGTCACGCGGCGTCTCGAAGACGTAGTGAAGCGCCACAGTGAGCTCCGCCACGCCAAGACTGGCACCAAAGTGGCCGCCTTTTTCCGACACGACGTCGATATGGCGCTCGCGGACTTCGTCCACGAACCCAGGGAGCTCATCTTGCCTCAGAAGCCGCAGATCTGCGGGATATTTGACCTGATCCAGCAAGGACACCGACCCTCTCCTTCTAGAATATTCCATGTGGAGGTAAAGATACCCGCACAGACCGTGCCGAACAGGTTGAGCGCAGTTTTCCTACCTGTCCCGCGCCACGATGTAGTGAGCCAGGGAGACAAGCGCTGGCGCCTCAATTCCGCCGTTGGTTAGGGCTGACAACGCCTCATGCACCAGCTCCTCGGCGCGGTGGCGCGCCTCCTCAAGTCCATACAGCGAAACGTAGGTGGATTTGTTGAGATCTGCGTCACTCGGGTTCTTACCCAACCTCTCAGCAGACTGCGTCCCATCCAGGATGTCGTCCGCAATCTGAAACGCGAGGCCGATCGCCTGCCCGTACTCGCGCAGGGCCTCGATGACGGGTGGGCTCGCGCCTGCGGCAGTCGCACCCACTTCGAGCGAGGCCGCAAGCAACGCTCCGGTCTTACGACGGTGGAGCCCATCAAGGGCGTCCGCGGCGAGTGCCTCATTCTCCCCAAGCAGGTCCAGCCATTGCCCCCCCACCATCCCCCCGGCCCCTGCGGCTTCCATCAAGCGCTGGGCCACTGTCGCTGCGCCCCCGTTGCCACACTCCAGACCCCTCGCCGCGCTGAGGGCCTGCAACGCAGCAGCCGGAATCAGCACGGCGCCAGCACGCACGGCTAGCTCCTCGCCATGCTCTTGGTGCGTCGTCGGCCGTCCCCGCCGAAGTCTTGCGTCGTCCATGCATGGCAGGTCGTCGTGCATCAATGAATAAGCATGGATCAGCTCGAGCGCCGCGCCGAGGTCGTAGGCGGCCTCACGGGCCGTCCCCCCACAAGCCCTGTATGCTGTAACACACAGAATGGGACGCAATCGCTTCCCGCCGCTCATCACCCCGTGGCGGAGCGCCGCCGCCAGGTCGGGCTCCAGTGAGGGTTCCAGGCGCCCCACAGCCCGCTCAAGAGCGGCTTCGACCAGAAGGCCCTCGTCAGTCAGATAACGAGATAGAACGAAGTCGCTCACTCGTCGGTGACGTCCATGGAGCGCGTATCACCGTTGGCCAACAACTCCTCGACGCGAAGTTCTGTCTCCGCGAGTACGCGCTCGGCGCCCTTCACGTGCCCAACGCCCTCCTCGAATAGCGTCAGCGCCTCCTCCAACGCCACCTCATCTGATTCGAGGCGGGCGAGGATCTCCTCCAGTCGCTTTAGGCGCTGCTCTAGGGCGATGGGTGGGTCCACTGCGTCCTTCCCAGCTTTTGCTTTGGTCACTAGGTGCCTTCCTTGAGGTCCAACGTCTCGCAAGATAGTTCGCCGTCACTGACACGAAGTAGAAATCGGTCCCCCACCGTGAAGTCGCCAACCGCACGAAGCACCGCGCCGTCCTCCGTGCGTGCCACTGAGTAGCCTCGCCCAAGAGTCGCGAGCGGCGAAAGTGCATCCAATCTTCCCCCAACGGCGGCCAGCGATTGCCGGCGCCGGTCGAGAATGCCCCTGACTTCGCGTTCTAGGCGCGCACCACCTCGGTCCACCGTCTGTCGCATCGGGCCGGTGCGCCGCTCGAGTCCTCGCCTCAGTCCGAAAAGCACCTGGCTCATCGCGTCACGCCTACGGCGAACCGTGCCGCGAAGGCCGCGTGCAAGCCGGTCGGGCATGCGCACGAGGCCGGCGAGCAGGACCGCTGCGTCGGGGACCACTGCTTCTGCCGCGGCGGACGGCGTGGGCGCCCGCAAGTCCGCCACGAGGTCGGCGATGGTCACGTCGACTTCGTGCCCAACTCCGGACACGACGGGAACAGGACAGGCCGCGATCGCACGCGCGACAGGCTCTTCGTTGAAGGCCCACAGGTCCTCGACGGAGCCGCCCCCGCGGCTCACGATCACGACATCCGGTGACTCTGTCTCCACCAAGTGATTGATGGCCCGCGCGATCTCAGTGGCGGCACCCTCGCCCTGGACGCGGGTGCCACTCAACACCACCCGCACCCAAGGTGCTCGCCTGCCCAGGACAGACACGATATCCCGGAAAGCTGCTCCGGTGGGAGAGGTGACCACACCGACCACGGCTGGGTAGCGTGGCAGGGGGCGCTTCCGCGCCGCGTCGAGCAGCCCCTCGGCCTCGAGTCGGGACCTGAGCTTTTCAAAGGCCAGTCGCCACAGTCCTTCGGCGCCTTCGGCTTCAAGCCGCGACACAACAAATTGATACTCGCCTCGGGCCTCGTAGAGGGTGAGTGCACCGAGGGAGCGCACGCGCATCCCCTCCACCGGGTCGGTCGGGAGTTGTTGCGCCTCGCGTGCAAACATGACGCATCGGAGCTGGGCCCGATCGTCCTTCAACGAGAAGTAACAGTGCCCCGCTCTCGACCGAGTCCACTGCCCCACCTCGCCCCCGATCCACAGCGGCTCGACGCTGTTTTCTAAGAGTGACCGGACCGCTCGGTTGACCTGAGATACGGACCACACGCGCGGCTCATCTACTGCCGGTGCGCTCGACGCGGGCGGCTCGGGCGAATCGGCGCCCTGCGAGGCTGGTTCGTCCTCCGGTCCGTCGAAGAGATCCAGGCTCAGGTCCTCGGTCACCGCGGTTCGCCTACCGCGCTGTGGCCAGACGTGCCGACTTGACCGTGTTGCTCAGGAGCATTGTGATGGTCATGGGGCCTACACCACCCGGCACTGGAGAAATGGCCCCAGCGATCTTTTCGACTTCATCGAACAGAACGTCGCCACACACCCGGTACCCCTTTTCGCTGTCGGGATCGTCCACACGGTTGGTGCCGACATCGATCACTACCGTGCCGGGCGTCACCATATCGGCGGTGACCATTTCCGGTCGGCCCATTGCGACCACCAGAATGTCCGCGGTTCGCGTCACCGCACCTAAATCCGGAGTCCGCGAGTGACATACGGTCACAGTCGCGTTGCCACCCGGTGCTTTGCGAATGAGCAAGGACGCCAGCGGGCGACCCACGATGTTCGAACGTCCGACCACGACGACATGCTTTCCTGCCGGATCGTGTCCGCTACGAACGAGCATCTCTACGACCCCAGCGGGCGTGCAGGGAGCAAAAAACTCGCCCGAGTCCGTCGCGAGCCGCCCTACGCTCATCGGATGGAAGCCATCGACGTCTTTGAGCGGATCGATCGACTCAATGACCAATCCTTCGTCGATGTGATCGGGCACCGGAAGCTGCACGAGAATCCCGTGGATCGCGGGATCGGCGTTGAGCCCCGCGACGACGCCGAGGAGTTCGTCCTGACTGGTGTCGATCGGCAGCGTGATTTGGCGGGAGTAGATACCCATAGCCGCTGCGGCCTTGTTCTTCATCCCCACGTACATCTGGGAGGCCGGGTTCTCTCCAACTAAAACCGTGGCGAGGCCGGGCGTCACCCCTGTCTCTGCGACCAGCTTAGCGACCTCACCCGAGAGCTCAGAGCGAATGTCGGCTGCGATGTCCTTCCCAGAGATGATTTGAGCACTCATACAGTCGTCCGAAGCGGCGGTTTGAATTGGGCAAGAGACAGCAAACTAACACCTTCGCGGCGCCTTGGGAGCGACAGTTGAGGGAACCACTACCTCGCGAAGTCTACCGTGCGCGTCTCCCGAATGACGACGACTTTAATTTGCCCTGGGTACTGTAGCTCGCTTTCGATTCGCCGCGCGACAGCCTCAGATATTTGAGCCATATCTCCGTCACTCACCTTCGTCGGCTCGACCATCACCCGCAGTTCTCTGCCGGCCTGAATCGCGAAACAGCGCTCCACTCCGGGGTGCTCCATCGCGAGATCTTCGAGCTTCTCAAGCCGCTTCACGTACCCCTCTATCATCTCTCGACGGGCGCCCGGCCGCGACCCACTGATGGCGTCTGCAGCGGACACCAAGAAGGTCTCTGCAAAATAGTGTGGTTCTTCATCGTGGTGCGCCTTGATCGCGTTCAGCACCACTTCGTGTTCGTCGTGCTTCTTGCACAAGCGATACCCGAGCTCGACATGTGTGCCCTCGTGCTCATGGGTCATCCCCTTGCCCACGTCGTGCAGGATCGCGGCCCGTTTGGTGACCTGTACATCCAGGCCCATTTCCGCCGCCATGTTCGCCGCCAGCAGGGCGACTTCCCGAGCATGTTGGAGTTGGTTTTGTCCGTAGGACGTGCGGAA
>CALFPJ010000039.1 GCA_937919655.1 uncultured Gemmatimonadales bacterium | reverse complement strand
CGTGGCACCGTAACGCGGGCCGCTGTACTTCTTCAACAGCCTTCTAGACCTCCCGCATTCTACGTCGCCACGCGATGTTGTTAGCCGTGAATACGACCAACCATGAGATCGTCGTGGCCGCCGCAGAGGGCCAACTTCCAGCGTGGGCCGTGGCTGGTGAGAGACGCCGAGCACACATGGCCCGCGTCGCGGACCTTCTCGGTACCTGGTCGAAGGCGATGGCCCTTCCTGAGGCCGAGTGTACGCGTTGGCGCGCGGCGGGATACCTCCACGATGCGCTCCGGGAGGCCCCTCCAGCCCTGCTTCGGGCTAAAGTGCCACCCGGGGCGGCGGTCCTGCCCGGCCCTATCCTCCATGGGCCCGCGGTCGCTGAGAGGCTTCGCGTCGATGGTGTACTCGACGGGGAGTTCCTCCAAGCACTAGCGCATCACACGGTTGGGCATCCGTCGTTGGGGAGACTTGGCCGAGCGCTCTACGTGGCAGACTTTCTGGATCCCGGACGCGAGTTTCAACCGGAGTGGCGGCAGCGCCTCCGCGACCGCATGCCCGACGCTCTAAATGCCGTGACCTTGGAAATCGCGGGGGCGCGCATTCGGCATGTTGTCGAGAGTGGAATGGAGATTCTCCCGGATGCGGTCCGCTTTTGGAATGCCCTCGTGAAGCCCTCGTGAAGCGAGGGCCCGTGGTCATCGCATTGGTGATCATCGCGGCGGGTGCTACGGTCGGTATTCTGCGTTCCAGGCCTGAGCCGTCTCGGGCCAAGAACGTGGAAACCCGCGGTCGACCGGTGCCCGGCGTCCGAATCAGGCTCGAGGTATTGAACGCCGGCGGGGTCTCTGGTATGGCTGGTGACGCGACGGCCGTGCTTAGAGAGCAGGGTTTTGACGTGGTTTTTCTGGGAAACGCTGAGGCGTCGTCTGAAGACATCTCGAGTGTGATCGACCGGGTTGGGGACATGAGAATCGCCGCTGCCGTTGCCAATGCCCTCGGAATCCGTAACGTCCTGTCCGAGCCGGACTCGAATCTCTTTGTTGATGCGTCCGTAATGCTCGGTAGCGAGTGGCATCCGCCTGAGGCAGTGCTCGACAAGCCAGCAGGCGTCCGCGCTTGGTGGAATCCCCGAAGTTGGTTCTGACTGTGACGTGGCCATTTGGCTGGGTCGCTGACTGAGGTTTTATAGAGCTCGATGGCCAAGAACACGACAGATACTGAAGCCGCGTCACCGACACCACCGGGGAAACGTGGTCCCCCGGAAGCCGCACCCAACGCCGCGGGCGAATGGGCGAAGTCGATTGTCATCGCGGTGGTACTTTTCGTCTTCCTGCGGTCCTTCTTGGTGCAGACGTTTGTGATCACGTCGGGCTCTATGGAAGAGACGCTGCTCGTGGGGGATATGCTTCTGGTGAATCGCGCCGCGATCGGGTCTTACATACCCATGACCGGAATCCGCATTCCAGGATATTCCAGGCCTCACCGCGGCGACGTGCTCGTGTTCGACCCGCCCCATGAGAAAACGCTAAAGCTCGTGAAGCGCCTCGTTGGCATGCCTGGCGACACCATTCGTATGCGTAATCGAGTGATGTACGTGAACGGACAGATCTTGGAGGAGCCCTACTTGAAGCACTCTGACGTGGGTGATGAAATGCACCCGTGGATGGTGTGGCAGCGGGATTATCTCGCTCCGGGACTCGAATCGCGCACCTATGCCCCAACCCGTGACAACTGGGGTCCACTCGTGATTCCGGAGGACCGTTACTTCATGCTCGGGGACAATAGGGAGACGAGCCTTGACTCTCGCTATTGGGGACTCCTCGAAGGATGGCGCCTCGAGGGTCGCGCGGTCTTCACCTATTTCTCTTACAACAAAGAGTCTTACCGACCCTTTCCTTGGTTACGAGAGATCCGCTGGAACCGGGCCGGGCGCGGGATCTACTAAATCCGGAGCACTCCGCTCAATTTGAACGAGTGTGTGTGCCCTCAGTTGGCCACAAGCCGCGTCGATGTCGCGACCGCGCGTCTCCCGAATGGCTGACGCGACCCCGCGGGCTTCCAACCCGCGAGCGAACTCTTCGATTCGCTCAGGCCTGGAGGGTGTCCAGTCTTGGTAGGGGATCGGGTTGAAGGGAATCAGGTTCACGAATGCGCGCACCTGATTCGCTAGGTCTGCCAGGGCTGGCAGGAGCGAGAGGTCATCGTTGACACCGCGAATCATGGTGTACTCGAACGTGATTCGTTTCCCTCCGGCCTCATCGAAACGACGCAGTGCGTCGATCACCTGAGGCAGGGGATGCCGTTTTTCCAGTGGGATCAACGACTGCCGTAGCTGGCTCTCGGGGGCGTGTAGTGACAGCGCCAGGCGGAACTGCTCAGGCCGCTGAGCGAGTTCGAGAATCCCGGGCACGACGCCAACTGTCGACACGGTGATGCGTCGGGCACCGAGGCCGTACCCCTGATTCAAGATCGTCAACGAAGGGTGGACCGCCTTCCGGTTGGACAGCGGCTCTCCCATCCCCATGTATACGATGTTGCTGATCGGCCCTCGATCGCGTGCCTCGACCCACCGTCGAGAAGCGCGGTATTGAGCCACGATTTCGCCAGCTGTGAGTTGTCGGTCGAAGCCGCCCCAACCGGTTGCGCAGAATGTGCAGCCCATGGCGCATCCGGCCTGAGAGGAGATGCAGAGGGTGAGGCGCTTGCTGGTAGGGATCAAGACCGACTCGATCAGTTCGCCGTCGGCCAATTTCCACAGATGCTTCACTGTCCCATCCTTGCTCACCTCTACCCGAGCCTCCTCGGGCTCGGCAATCTCGAACCCCTCGCCGAGCGCACTTCGCTCAGACGACGGGAGGTCCGTCATTTCGTCGATCGAGGCCGCCAGGCGCTCGTAGATCCACTGAATGACCTGGTCGACGCGGTAGGCTGGCTGCCCGCGGCGGGCGAAATGCTCCCCCAACGCAGCCCGCAGGGCGTCCGGCGTAAGGGACAGCAGATCTTGTCGGGGGGCGGCGCTCATGCGGTGAACCGGGTTCGTGAGTAGCGCGATTTCTTGAATCGCCTCGGGTGCTGGCTTAACTTAGCCGCCAACCGGAAGCCGCTGAAGGCGAGGAACGAAGAGGCCGGTGACAGATCATTCGCTTGCGTGGGGAGCCGCTGCTCGTGGGGCGGTGCCCCTTTTTGTCCAAATGCGATTCCGGTGCTGGCTCCCGTCCCAGGGGGACGGATCTTCTTCGGCTCGTGACGTCCTTGTGGTGGCCCTGAAATGGAAAGAATGCGGAAGTAATGGCTGACATCGATATCGAACGCACGTCGCTGCGCACATGTATGGTCGGGGGCCTCCGAGCTTCAGACTCGGGTGCCCATATGAACCTCGCCGGCTGGGTCCATCGCCGCAGAGATCTTGGCGGAATTCTGTTCGTGGACCTGCGGGATCGTAGCGGCCTCGTACAAGTGTCCTTCAAGGCCGATTGGACCGAGCCGGACTCGATGGAGCTTGCACACCGCATCAGTCATGAAGACGTCATCCGCATTGAGGGCGTCGTCCACGGGCGTCCTCAGGGCTCGGATAATGTCGACATGGCCACAGGTGAGGTGGAGGTGCGAGCGACGAGGTTGGAAATTCTCTCCGACGCGCGCACCCCGGCCATCCCCGTCTACAGGGCCGCTGAACACGAACTGCCAGCGGAGGAACTGAGACTCCTTCACCGGGCTCTGGACCTAAGGCGGAGCGAGCTCCAGCAGGCTCTAATACTGAGGCACAAGCTGCTCCTGGCGACCCGTAACTACATGGACGGTCTGGGTTTCGTCGAGGTCGAAACTCCGATCCTCACGAAGGCTACACCTGAGGGCGCCCGAGACTATGTCGTGCCCAGCCGTGTACACAATGGCGAGTTCTACGCGCTTCCACAGAGCCCGCAGATCTACAAACAGGTGCTCATGGTGGCGGGCTTCGACCGGTACTTTCAGATCGCCCGCTGCTTCCGCGACGAGGACCTACGCGCCGACCGTCAGCCTGAGTTCACGCAGATCGACGTAGAGGCGTCCTTTGTCCAACCAGAGGACATCCTGGTTTGGATGGAAGGGCTCATGTCGAAGCTCGCCCTCGTGGCCGGTATCGACGCGCCCCTGCCGTTCCCTCGAATCACCTGGGCCGAGTCGATGGACCGATTCGGCTCGGACCGTCCTGACCTCCGGTATGAATTGGAGATCACTGACTGGACGACGGTCACCGCTGATGTCGAGATGGGCATCGTGCGGGCGGCGGTTGACGCAGGCGGTCGCCTGCGTGGGCTCCTCCTTAAAGGCGGCGCCAGGTTATCGCGAAAACAGATCGAGGCGATCGAACTCAGGGCTAAGGCCGCCGGGGCCCCCGGCTTGTTCTGGGCGAAGTGCGGCGACGACGGCACGTCGGGCCCTCTCGGCAAGTTTCTGTCTCCGGCTAATGCAGAGGCCATGGGCCTTCGACCCGGAGACTTGGTGTTGGCGGCCGCGGGTTCCGACTCAATGACCTCGCCGGCGCTGGCTGGGGTTCGTGCCGCAGCGGCGGAGGCTCTTGACCTCCCGATCGTCAACGAGCATGCCTGGTTGTGGGTGACCGAGTTCCCTGTCTTCGAGGAGCACGACGGCAAAGTGGCGGCCGGGCACCACCCCTTCGTGATGCCTCACCCCGACGATCTGGCCCTTATCGAGTCGGATCCGGTTGCGGTAAGGGGCACAGCCTACGATCTCGTGTATAACGGTACCGAGTTCGGTTCGGGCAGCATCCGTATCCACGATCCTGACCTCCAGCGCCGGATCTTGAGGGCGTTGGGCTTGGATGAGCAGGAGATCGATGAAAAATTTGGCTTCTTGTTGGATGCGCTCGCTGCCGGGGCACCGCCACACGGAGGCATCGCGCTCGGCGTGGACCGGATCGTGCAAAGGTTTACGGGGTCGGGGAGTCTGCGGGACGTGATTGCGTTTCCAAAGACGACGGCGGCCCGGGCGCTTTTCGAAGGCGCGCCGACCGCGCTGGGTGAGGCCCAGTTGGCTGAATTGGGCCTGAACGTGACGAAGAAGGCGAACCAGGGGGGCTAGCCCCTCAGGAGATTTTTTGGCGAACGGCGACACGATGATCGAACATCGACTCGATGCCGATGGGGCAGACCCGCTCATGCTTGCGGGAGTCAACGATCGCAATATGCAGGAGCTGACGCGCCTCTTTGGGATTCGCGTGGTCATGCGCGGCAGCCACCTGATCCTGTCTGGCGGCTTGGCTTCGATCGAGCGGTCGGTTCCTGTTGTACAGCACATGATCGAATTGGCCCGCCTCCGGGCGCCGTTTGATGTGCCAGACATCGCTCGATTCGCGGACGGCGTTGATGCGTTGGGTGCTGAGGGGATCGTGCATCCGAGCGAGCAGATTCGCATCGCCATCCCTGGATCTCGGAAAGTGATCGTCCCAAAATCCGAAGGGCAACGCGGATATGTGGAGGCGATCATGAATAACGACATCGTAATCGGCATCGGCCCAGCGGGGACAGGCAAGACGTACCTGGCGGTCGCGTGCGCGGTGGACGCCCTCTACAAGAAGCGTGTGCGCCGAATTGTTCTGGCTCGCCCGGCGGTGGAGGCAGGGGAGAAGCTCGGCTTCCTCCCCGGCGATCTCCAAGACAAGGTCGATCCATATCTGAGGCCGTTGTATGACGCCCTCGAAGACATGATGCCGCATGAGCGTGTGCAGCGTGCCTTGGAGGAGTCGATCATTGAGATCGCGCCGCTTGCCTATATGCGAGGCCGCACGCTCTCCGACGCCTTCGTGATCCTGGACGAGGCGCAGAACGCGACGACCGCCCAGATGAAGATGTTCCTGACCCGGCTTGGCTTGAACTCCCAAGTGGTGATCACCGGAGACAAGACCCAGATCGATCTTCCGAAGAAGCAGGACTCTGGGTTGCTCGAAGTGGAGCAAATTCTTACCGGCATTGAAGGGATCTCCATGATTTACCTTGAGCCTCGAGACGTACTCCGGCACCGTCTGGTGAAGGACATCATCAAGGCGTATTCAGATGCGGCGGACAACGAGGCGGCGGACGCTTGAGCCGTCGAGCCGATCGGAACGCGGACTCCGTCCTACACCGCCTATCTCGGGCGCCTGACGGTTCCTGGGGGGCAAGGCTTTCGCACCACGGTGCGCGCTTACTTCTCGTGGTTGGACTCGCGGGCATGGTCGCCGTGTTCTTCCCGCCTGCGAGGGGTACCGAGGTGCTCTCCTATGTGGAAGGAATGGTCGCGACGGAAGACGTCATCGCTACCGTCCCGTTCAGCGTCCCAAAGACGCCAGCGGAGCTGGAGGCAGAACGGCGCAGCGTGATGGATGCCGTGCCTCCCACGTTCGACTTTTTGCCGGAAGTGACGGATTCGGTCATGGCCCGCTTACATGGGTTTTTCGATCAACTGGACTCTGCCTCCGCGCAAGGAGACCGAGGTCGCGTGGATGCGATTCTGAGGGGTAATCGGATTATCGCCACGCCGTCACAGGTCGATTTCATTCGTGATGCTGGTTCGCGGGCTGCCTTCAGGGCGGCCGCCGTGCTTGCGGCGGACCAAGTGCTCCGGCGTGGTGTGGTGGCAGGGTCTTTGGTGGATGGAGCGACCACCAGCAGCGTGACCGTGAGAGAGGCCGAGCGGCCAGAGCATTCCATGCCGGTCGGGGACATTCTCACCTCTCGCGACTTCCTTGATCAGGCAGCGCCCATGCTTCCCTCGGGGACACCCCCGGAAGCGTCGCTTCTGTTTAACCTGATCCTGATCGGGCATATCGACTACACGTTGGTACTCAATGTCGTGGCCACTGAAATGGACCGCGGCGCCGCGTCCCGCTCGGTGTCGCCGACCAAGGCCAATGTGCTCGAGGGCCAGGCGATCGTCCGCCAGGCCGACCCCATTGGACCCGAGGCACTAGAGCGACTTACCGCCTATGAGGACGAGTTGCGGGCCCTGGGACTGATTGAGGCTGAGGCGCTCGGACCGGGGGCACTCTTTGGAGCGGTCATGGTCAACGTCATGATGTTCGCTCTTTTCGGGCTCCTGCTCTTTTTTAATCGGCCGGAGGTGTATGCGAACTTCCGTTGGCTGCTTCTGATCGCACTCTTAGTCGCGGCGTACTTTGGCGCCGCCGTTTTGATTGACCGGAACGAACTGGCCGCCGAATGGCTTCCGATCGCGTTTGTCGCACTTCCCGTGGCCGTGCTCTGGGACTCCAGGATGTCGCTCTTTCTCGTCCTGATCCTTGTCGCAACGACCGGGACGTTGGCTCCGTTCTCCGCCTACGGGAGTGTGCTCGCCCTCATGGTCGCTGGGGCCGCGGCGGCGATGAGCGTTCGCGCGGTTCGGCGCCGCTCTGAGACGTGGCTATCGATTGCGATCATCTCGGTGGCAGGCGGCGTGATGTTGTTCTCCCACGGGTTGGCGACGTCGGGAGACATGGGTGCGGTGCTTCGCGGCTCCGCCGCCTTGGCCGGGAATGCTACGGTGTCGGCGCTGCTCGCTATGGGTTTCTTATTCGTCTTTGAACTCTTCACCGGCATCACGACCGACCAGACGCTCCTCGAATGGGCAGATCCGACTCGCCCGCTCCTACGTCGCCTCTCACTGGAGGCGCCGGGGACCTACGCCCACTCGATCAACGTGGCGAACCTCGCGGAGAGTGCTGCGACGGAGATCGGTGCGAATGGGCTCTTGAGCCGAGTTGGGGTCTACTACCACGACGTGGGCAAGATGCTGAAGCCGCACTACTTCGTGGAGAACCAAACAGATGGACGAAACCCCCACGACAAACTGAAGCCAGAGACTTCGGCGGCCATCGTGCGAGAGCACGTGACCGAAGGAGTGCGGCTCGCAAAAGACGCGAAGGTCCCCGCAGTCGTATTGCAGTTCATTCTTGAGCATCACGGGACGCAACCGATTGGGTTCTTTTACGAGAAGGCACGCGAGGAGTCAGGTGATGAAGTCGACCCCGAGCGGTTCTCCTATCCGGGACCCAAGCCGCAATCTAGGGAGACCGCGATCGTCATGCTGGCCGATTCTTGCGAATCGGCGACGCGGGCGATGCGCGAACCGACGCCGGAACGAGTACGGGATCTCATTGAGAACATCTTCGAGGGGAAGATCGCTCAGGGGCAGCTCGACGAAGCACCGCTCACCATGGGCGAGATCACCCAGGTAAAGGATCAGTTTGTGAAGATCCTCGCCGGCGTTCTTCACCGCCGCATCGAATACCCGACCACCAAACATCTGACTGAGGCCGAGCACGAAGGTACGGAGCCGACAGACGACTCGGGTGCTGTGGCGGTCCCAGCGTTTGAGGACGTCACCTGAAGCCTTGGGTCATTCAGGTGAATGTGGGCGAGTTCACCGAAGCGCCCGTCGAGTTACTTCATGCCGCCGCCTTGCGCGTATTGGAGGACGACGGGCGTCAGACGGAGCTGTCGGTCACGTTGGTCTCAGACGAGGAGATCACCGGGTTGAACCGCCAATACCTGGAGCGGGATAGAACGACGGATGTGATCGCCTTCTCTTTGGGTCAGCACGAGGCGCCGCTGGGTGACGTGTACGTGTGCGTGGATCAGGCCCGGCGTCAGGCTGCGGAAGAAGGGGTCTCCTTCGAGGAAGAACTGGTGCGCCTCCTGATTCACGGGGCGCTTCACGTGTTGGGGCATGATCACCCTGAGGGGACTGAGCGGATGCAGAGTCCGATGTATGTCCTGCAGGAGTGCATGGTGGTCGAGGTCCTAGAAGGCTGAGGCTAGTGTGGTGTCTCAGAAGTTCCCGAGCCACCGAGAGCGCCGAGGCACTTCTGATACACCACACTAGGTCCGTCGACAACTCTTCCTGCCTTGCGGGTGGTGCGCCGTGCCGGGATCTTCCAGCCCCGGAACGAGTCTCGACGTAGCTTTTCGGCTGGCCTAGCTGGTGGCGCTCGCACTCGACCGGTCACGGCCATTTCAGCCTCTGACCCCGCCCGCAATGAGCACCTCCGCAGAAGAGCTACACGTAACCCGAGCGCGCGTTCGTGCCCTCGTGGCTGCAGGAGACCTGGAGTCTCTTTATCGGGAAGTCGAAGGTCTCCACCCGTCCGACATCGCGGATATCGTAGAGCTGCTGGAAGAGGATCAGCAGGTTCAGCTCCTTTCGGCGCTTCCGCCGGACGTCGCGTCTGAAGCGCTCGCGGAAATGGAGGAGGGAGAGGAGCGGGGAGATCTGCTCGCCGCCTTTACGCCGCAGAAAGGTGCCGAGCTCCTCCACGAACTCGCGGACGACGACGCTGCGGACCTGATCGGAGAGCTCGAACCCGAAGAACAACGGGCGATTTTTGATGCGCTTTCGGAGGAGGATGCGGGGGACCTCCGTGATTTGCTCGAGTACGACGAGGAGACCGCGGGTGGGCTGATGACCACGGCGTTGGTCAAGGTCCGAGGGTCACTGACCGCGGCCCAGGCGATTGATGAAGTCCGACTTCAGGGACGTGAAGTAGAGCACTTCTATACGATCTTCGTGGTGGACGAGGCGGACCGACTGCTTGGTACGCTGCGGCTCGCCGATCTGGTCATTGCGACCCCTGAAGACCCGATCGAGGGCCTCGTCGAGGCACCGCTGGCGACCGCCCTTCCGGATCTCGATCAGGAGCAGGTCGGTCGGCTGATTGCCCGGTACAACCTCGCCTCAATGCCCGTGGTGTCTGGGGCCGGGATCTTGCTTGGTCGCATCACCTTCGATGACGTGATCGACGTCATGGAAACGGAGCAGACCGAGGATATTCTGCTGCTCGCCGGTGTATCCACGGAGGACGAGCTCAAGCACGGGTGGATCGATTCCGTGCGAGTCCGTCTGCCTTGGCTATTGCTGAACCTGCTGACCGCGTCTCTCGCTGCCTCGGTGATCCTGATCTTCGAGGACACCATCGCACAGATCACTACGCTCGCGTTCATCGCACCGATCATCGCGGCGATGGGTGGTAGTTCTGGCACGCAGTCCCTGGCGATCACGATTCGTCGGATCACGGTGGAGGGACGGGGCAGTGCTCGCGGTTTCGTTGGCAAGGAAATCCTGATCGGCCTCGTGAACGGAGCGGTCCTGGGCCTGGGGCTTGGGGTTCTCGCGTTCTTCATTCCGGGGGCCAACCCGAAGCTCGGGGCGGTGGCCATGGTGGCCATGTGGGGGAACCAGATCGTCGCTGGCTTTGCCGGTGCCTTCGTTCCCACAACGCTTGAGCGCATGGGTGTGGACCCCTCGGTGGCCTCTTCGGTGTTTATCAATACGCTCACTGACCTCTGTGGGTTCTTCCTCCTGCTCGGATTGGCGTCCAGGTTCCTTTTATGATCGGTGAGGCCGGAGGGAGCGCGTGAGGCGTCTTATACGGACGCTTTCGGTGCTGTTCAGGCTCAGCCCGTTCGTGGTCGCTTTTTTGCGCGATCGCCGGAGCTGGATCGTGTTCGGTCGTCCGCTTAACCGCAGTGACGAGCACCATCTTCGGCGGGCGGAGCTGCTGACGGCACGGCTGGCGAAGTCGGGACCGATGTTTATCAAGTTGGCACAGCTGCTGAGCTCTCGGGCCGACATTCTCCCAGAGCCGTACCTCTCGCAAATTTCGCGACTCCAGGATCAGGTCCCGGCGGATCCACCCGGACCTGTGCGCGCCGTGGTCGAGACCGAACTCGGAGCTCCGATTTCCGAGATCTTCGAAGAGTTCAGTGACGAGCCGATCGCGGCAGCGTCCCTTGGTCAGGTCTATCGTGGCCGGGTCCGAGGTCGCGATGTGGTCATCAAGGTGCTCCGGCCAGGCGTCGAGGAGGCGATCGCTCTGGACCTAGATATCTCATTTAGGCTGCTGTTTTGGGTGAATATCCTATTCCCGAACCATCATGTCAGGGCGCTCACCAATGTGGTTCGGGAGTTCTCGGTGCGGATCCGGGCCGAGATGGACTTCCGTGAGGAAGCGCGAAACGTCGCGCGGTTCCAGGTAGCCTTCGCTGATGACATGAGAGTTCGGGCGCCTGAGGTGCTGGAGGAGTTTACGCGCCGGCGCGTACTCGTGATGGAGCACTGTTCGGGAACCAAAATCGATCAGCTGCATGATTTGTTCGCATCTGGACGACTGTCCTTCAAGCGGGTCATGGAGTCCCTGACGGGGGTCTATCTCCGGATGATGATGGTCGATGGCTTTATGCATGCGGATCCCCATCCCGGGAACTTGTTAGTTCAGGATGACGGGACATTGATCGTCTTGGACTGGGGGGCCGTCATCGAGGTCCCGCGGTGGACCCGAGAGTCGATTTTGAACGTTGCTTTGGCGATCAGCAGTGAGGACATAGACGGGGTGATCAACGAGATGTACCGTCTTGGCATGATCAGCCCAGAGGTCTCGCGCGGGGAGATCCGAGAAGCTGCAACTGAACTTCTGAGAATTGTTCAGAGGGCGAAGACCACGAATCGTCAACGCATTGTCGAAGAGGTCATCGCAGAATTTCTTGACACTTTTTACACCTGGCCGCTCGTGCTCCCTCAGGAACTCGTCTACTTCTTCCGGACTGGGGCGCTGATCGAGGGGATGGCGTTCAACTACGACGTGAACTTCGACGGGTTCACGTTCATCAAGGGTGTGGTACTCGAGAACCACGCGGAATTGCTGCGTTCCACAGGGCAGCGACCATCACAGATCGCCAAGAATTTCTTGGACGAGGCTCAGTCTGCCGTGCGCTCTGTTCGCGACCTCGTGACCCGCGCAGAACGAGAAGAACTCCGAGTCAGAGTGCATCCGCGAGATATTCAAGGCGCCGAACGATTCGTACATCTCCAGGCGCGACGACTGCTCCTGAGTATCTTTGCTTCGGCGACGGCAGTCATCACGTCCATACTGTTCATCGCGCTGCGTAATTGGTTTCTGCTCGGGGCCGGGCTGCTCGCTGCGCTCGTGATGTTCACTGTTGTTCTCTTTATTCCGACTCACTTACTTGAGAACCCGCTGCGCCATGCCCGTGGTGTGCGTCCGGACGAGTGGAAGTGAGATGAATATATGATCCTCCATCAGGAACTTCTTGAGCGCTTCAGAGCCGGTAAGGTGCCGGCGCTGGCCCGTGCGATCTCGATCGTCGAGGACGAACGAGAGGGCTTCCAAGACTTGCTTCATGCGGTCCTCCAGAGAGAGCCCTCCACATGCCGAATCGGCTTCACGGGTCCTCCGGGGGCGGGGAAGTCCACGCTGGTCGCCGCGGCTGCCACGCAGTATCGGGCGCAGGAGGAACACATCGGCATTGTGGCTGTGGACCCAACATCCCCTTACTCCGGGGGCGCCCTGCTCGGGGACCGCATCCGCATGAACGACCTGACCCTGGACCCTGGCATCTTCATTCGATCTATGGCCACGCGTGGTTCTTTGGGGGGGTTGGCGACGACGACCAAGGAGGTCGTCGACCTCATGGACGCGTTTGGGTTTGATCGTGTCTTGGCCGAGACCGTGGGCGTCGGACAAACCGAATTGGAGATCACCGCGGCCGCGGACACCGTGATTGTCGTTCTCGTCCCAGAGTCCGGAGACGCCATCCAGGCGATGAAAGCAGGCTTGATGGAGATCGCCGACATTTTTGTGGTCAACAAAGCCGACCGGCCCGGATCGGATCGGGTTGTCAAAGATCTCCGGCAGGCGTTGCACCTCAGGGCCGGAGGCGTAGGGAAGAACATGCCAGCCCACCACGGTGTGGATCTGAGCCGACTTGTGCGCCAGGAACGTTCACAGGACGCGCCGAGCTCCGAGGGTGCCGGGTGGGAGATCCCGGTCCTTTCCACGGTTGCCCAAAACGGGACGGGGGTGGAGGAACTGCTCACGTCCATTGAGGCGCACCGGGAATGGCTCGCTTCGAGCGGCGCGCTCCACGTCCGCCGTCGGGCTCGCGCACGCGGCCGAGTGGAGGATGTCGTGGACCGAGAACTCCGCCGCGTCGCGCGCCGTTCTGGGGTGATGGGAGCCAATCTTGATCCGCATTTGGACCTTATTCAGGCCGGTGAAGGGACGCCGTATTCGGTCGCTCGAGAGATTCTCAAGGGACTCCTGCGTTGACCCCCTCTCCTGGCCCCCGTCATCTTTCGGGTGCGGCTGTGCCGCCCCAGATAGGTAGCCTAGAGGAGTTGTATGTCGACGATTGAAGAAGAAGCGCTGAATCCCGCAGAATTCGCCGATATTCTCCGCGCCCAAGAGGGCGAGATTTCTGCGCTCAAGGCCCGGCTAGCCGACTGGGAGGAGTCCTACGACGCGACCCCGAAACGCGACGGTGTTGTCACCACCCTCTCAGGCAGGGAAGTGCGGCCTCTGTACACGCCGCTCGATCGCGAGGGGGCCGACTATGAAGAGACACTTGGTTTCCCAGGGGAGTTTCCCTTCACCCGTGGCCCTTACTCCACGATGTACCGGACCCGCCTGTGGACCATGCGACAATTCGCGGGCTTCGCGACCGCAGAGGAAACCAACGAACGCTACAAATATCTGCTGGCGCATGGACAGACAGGTCTCTCGGTCGCCTTCGATTTTCCGACGCTCATGGGGTACGACTCAGATCATCCCCGCTCGCTTGGTGAGGTGGGTGTCTGCGGGGTAGCCATCTCGTCTTTGGAGGACATGGAACGCCTGTTCGACGGAATTCCGCTCGACGAGGTATCTGTGTCGATGACGATCAACGGGCCGGCGATCATTCTATTTTGTATGTACGTCGCGGCAGCGGAGAAGCAAGGTATTTCCGCAGATGTCCTTCGCGGAACGGTCCAGAATGACATCCTCAAGGAATACCAGGCCCAGCATGCGTGGGTCTTTCCGCCGGAGCCGGCGCTCCGTTTGATTGTGGACATGTTCGAGTGGTGCAGCGAGCACGCACCCAAGTACAATCCGATTTCGATTTCCGGCTATCACATTCGTGAAGCCGGAGCGACCGCCGGGCAGGAGTTGGCGTTCACGCTGCGCAACGGCTTCGAATACGTGGAGCGCGCGGTTGCACGGGGACTCGACGTGGACTCGTTCGCGCCTAGGCTGTCCTTCTTCTTCGATGTCCACAACGACTTCTTTGAGGAGATCGCGAAGTTCCGGGCCGCCCGTCGTATCTGGGCCCGCGGCATGCGCGAACGTTACGGGGCGAAGAATCCAGACTCGTGGAGACTGCGGACGCATGCCCAAACGGCCGGAGTCAGCCTGACTGCGCAGCAGCCCGAAAACAACATTGTGCGCGTGGCCTACCAGGCCATGGCCGCTGTACTCGGGGGGACCCAGTCCCTTCATACGAACTCTATGGACGAGACACTGTCCCTGCCTACGGAAAAGGCGGTCAGGATCGCGCTGCGAACGCAGCAGATCTTGGCTTTCGAGTCCGGCGTGCCAGATACCATCGATCCACTGGCTGGCTCTTATTTTGTCGAGAAGCTCACCGACGAGCTGGAGGAGGAGGCGCTGTCCCTTTTTCAGGAGATCGACCGCCTCGGTGGCGTGGTGCCAGGCATCGAAGAGGGTTGGTTCCAAAAGGAGATCGCTGCTTCGGCTATGCGCCAGCAACGGGAGATCGAATCGGGCGAGCAGGTCGTCGTTGGCGTGAACCAGTTCACGGAAGGGTCGGGTGACGCGGAGATCGACACGTTACGCATCGACCGCACTGTCGAACCGCGCCAGGTCGAGCTCATGGCGGCGCTTCGGGTGCGCCGCGACAGCGCTGCGGTCGAGCGCACGTTGAGCGCGCTGCGCGAGGCGAGCGACACCTCCGAGAACGTCGTCCCCTACATCCTCGACTGTGCCCGAAATTACTGCACGTTGTACGAGATCCGACATGCGATGGAAGATGTATTCGGGTCCTACAGGGAGCCGGTCTTCTTCTGAGTAGTCCTGTCACGGCGCTTGCCCGCGACGGCTTGCCGTTCGCGATTCGTGCGCTCGGACAGACGCACCATGCTGCGTACCAACGTTGGGTGAAGAATGGAGTACTCGCGGCCGGCACGGGCTATTTCCTCGTCACCGTCATCGACGTATTCCTTCGCGGCTTCAATCGGTTCAATGTCATCATGCAGGGGACGACCGTTCTTCTGTGTGGGGTCGCGTGCTGGCTGGCAGCCCGCGATCGCCCCGAGAAGGCGGCGGCGCTGGCCATCGGGGCGTTCTGCACCGCCTCTATCCATGATGGCGTTGTCGAATTGCGGGTAGAGGACGCCGGTGAGGGTATGGATGCGATGACTCTGCGTCGCGCCTTCGAACCCTTCTTCACCTCCGCGCCGTTCGGCGATCGTACAGGACTCGGGCTCGCGGTCGTGCATGGGGTGGTTTCTCAAAACGATGGTTCGGTGCATCTGGAGAGCCACGTGGGTCGGGGCACCTCCGTTCGCGTTGATTGGCCGGTCAGCGGTGACGTATGAGGGGCCGCTCGCTCTGGACTCCGTCGACGCACGCGGGACGCTGACGATGGCGTCGGTCGACCGCCCTCCGGCGCGATGCCTGCCTCCCGGCGCGTGGGACGATCCGGTACATTTTGGGCTTCTAGAAGCACCCAACCGGTCACCACGTGGGGATGGATGATGCCCGACTCTGAGCGAAAGATTCGAGTGCTTGTCGCCAAGCCCGGACTCGATGGACACGATCGCGGCGCGAAGGTCATCGCGAGTTCGTTTCGCGACGCAGGTTTCGAGGTCATTTACACGGGATTGCACCAGACGCCCGAGATGATCGTGAGTGCTTCGGTGCAAGAGGACGTGGATGTTGTTGCGATGTCGATCCTCTCCGGTGCCCACTTGACACTGTTTCCCAGAGTCAAAGAGCTCCTCAACGAAGCGGGATCAGGTCACGTTCTCCTCACGGGTGGCGGGATTATCCCGGAAGACGATATCGCCGAGCTTGAGGCCAGTGGCGTTGGGCGGCTTTTCGGACCAGGAACCCCCACCTCTGCCGCGATCGACTACATCCGTGAGTGGTTCGCAGGCCAGGAAGCGGTTTGACGCACAGCGGTGCCGCGCGATGACCGAGTCCGCTGCCTCCAGGCCGACCGGAAGGATGGCCGAGCTTGCCGTCGAACTCCGGACGCTTCGGGACCGCCTTTACGACGGAGGTGGGGCTGAGCGGATCGCGCGCCAGCACACCCAAGGAAAGCTGACCGCCCGGGAGCGCGTCGAGCTCCTTACCGACGAAGGTGCCCCCTGGGTCGAGCTTGGGCTGCTGATGGCCTATGACCTGTACGATGGTCAGGCCCCCAGTGCGGGCGTCGTCACCGGAGTTGGACGTGTCGCAGGTCGCGAGGTGGTCGTCGTCGCGAACGATGCCACGGTGAAAGCTGGCTCGTGGTGGCCCGAGACGATCACGAAGATTCTGCGGGCGCAAGAAGTAGCCATGCGCTGCCGAATCCCGATCCTCTATCTCGTGGACTCTGCAGGCGTGAACCTCCCGTATCAGGGCGGTGTGTTCCCGGGGCAGTATGGAGCGGCTCGGATTTTTTACTACAACTCCATCATGCGCCGGTACCTCCGTATTCCACAGATCGCGGCGGTAATGGGTCCCTGCATTGCAGGCGGCGCGTATCTGCCGGCGTTGTCCGATGTGATCTTGATGGTCGAGGGTACATCGTTCATGGGCCTGGGCGGGCCCAACCTCGTGAAAGGTGCGACAGGTCAGATCGTCGGGTCCGAGGAATTAGGTGGCGCGCGCGTCCATACCGAAGTCAGCGCCGTGGCGCACTACATGGTACCCAACGATCAGGCGTGCATCGCCAAGATCCGACAACTTGTGACGGAGCTGCCTGCGGCCGACCGACCGACCGACCGAGTCGCGACGCCTCCTAAGCGCCTCGCGTACGAGCTGTACGACCTGATGCCGGACGACCACAGACAGCCCTACGACATGAAGTTGGTGCTGGAGTGCATCCTCGACGGTGACACGTTGGACGAATTCCAGCCGGGGCACGCTCCGGAGATGATCTGCGGGACCGGCTTCATTGATGGTCGTCCCGTGGGCGTCATCGCGAACGCGCGTGGGATGTTCAAGTCACCCGACACGGGCAAACCGCGGTTTGGGGGCATTGTATACGCGGAAAGCGCTCGCAAGGTCGCGTACTTCATTGAGACGATGAACCGACACGAGACGCCGCTTCTGTTTGTACAGGATGTTTCCGGCTTCATGGTGGGGACAGAAGCAGAGCACTCAGGGATCATCCGTGCGGGTGCCGAGTTTGTTGAAGCGATGGCCACCGCGACCGTCCCCAAGATCGTTCTGACGCTGAATCACGCCTCAGGCGCGGGGTACTACGCGATGGCGGGTCAGGGCTTCGACCCCGACTTCATCATCTCCCTGCCGACGGGTCGCATGGGGGTCATGGAGGGAGCCAGTGCGGTCATGGCCCTGTTTGGTTCTCAGATCGAGCGGCTAAAGAAGGAGGGCAAGGTCCCCGACGAGGACCTGACGACGAAGATGGACGAGGTCCGATCCGAATACGATCGCCAACTCGATGCCCGCTTCGCGGCCGCGCGGGGTTTTGTCGATGAGATCGTCCTTCCTGAGGAGATCCGCTCAGCGCTAGGACTGTTGTTCAAGGCCGCACTCCATAACCCGGGGCCCCACATCGGGGCCTTTCAGATTCCTCAGGGGGTTCTTTGAGCGACCGTAAAGATGTGGTGAAAGTCGCGAGTGGCCAGGGATTCTGGGGTGACGATCTCGAGGCTCCTGTCCGCCAGGTTCAGGGCGGCCCGATCGACTATCTCATGCTCGATTACTTGGCCGAAGTCACCATGTCGATTCTGCAGAAGCAGCGGGCACGAGACCCGGGTGCCGGCTTCGCACGGGACTTCGTGCCGCTCATGGAGCGCATCTTCCCGGCCTGTATCGAGTGCGGTGTGCGCGTTGTCACGAATGCGGGGGGCGTGAACCCGGTCGGGTGCGCAGAGGCGTTGGTTGAGGCAGGGCGTGCCGCGGGCGTCTCGGGTCGTGCCAAGGTGGGCTTGGTGACCGGCGACGACCTCATGGACCGCCTCGACGGACTTCTCGCAGATGGGCATGAGTTGGCGCATATGGAGACAGGCATGCCCCTCGTGGAGATTCGCGACCAAGTGCAGAGCGCCAACGCCTACATCGGCGCGGAGCCCATTGTCCGGGCGCTAGAGCTGGGTGCCGACGTAGTCGTGACAGGGCGTAGCACGGACACAGCGCTCACCTACGGCCCACTCATCCACGAGTTCGGCTGGGCCGCAGACGATCACGACCGCGTCGCCGCAGGTGTCGTGGCCGGGCATATCAACGAATGCGGTGCCCAGTGTACGGGCGGCAATTGTCTCATCGATTGGTGGAACATTGAGGGCATGGGCAGCGTCGGCTTTCCTATCGTGGAAGTATCGGCCGATGGATCGTTCGTGGTCACGAAGCACCTCGGCTCGGGGGGGCGGGTCACGAGAGCCTCAGTCAGCGAACAGATTGTTTACGAAATGGGCGACCCTTCTACGTACATCACGCCCGACGTGATCGCTGACTTCACCAGCATCCACCTCGACGACCTTGGTAACGATCGAGTCCGCGTGCACGGTGTGAAGGGCAGAGCCAGGACCGACTTCTTGAAGGTGTCGATCGCTTATGCTGGCGGCTGGAAGGCCACCGGAACCCTGACTTATTCGTGGCCTGATGCGGGTGCAAAGGCGCTCGCTGCAGACCGGATCTTGCGGGAACGTCTTGACCGTCTCGGTCTCGTCTTCGACGAAATACGGACCGAATTGGTCGGCTGGGATTCCACACATGGTGCCCTCGTGGGCCCACCCCCTGCAGATGTGCCGGAAGTGCAGCTCAGGGTGGGCGTGCGGGGTGCCGATCGAGCGGCCGTGGACCGCTTCACTCGGGAGATCGCCCCACTCGTGCTCACGGGACCGCCGTCGGTAACGGGTTTCGCCGGTGGACGCCCTCGAGTGCAGGAAATTATGGCCTACTGGCCGGCGCTCATCCGCAGAGAGGCCGTCGAGTCTCATCTCGTCGTGGACGTGAGGGAGGTCTGATGACTACGATCCAGCTCGTGCACCTCGCCCATGCGCGCTCGGGCGACAAGGGAGATACCGCCAATGTGGGCGTGATCGCCTATCGCCCAGAGGACTATGACCTCCTGCGCGAGCGGCTCACCTCCGAACGGGTAAAGGCCCACTTTGGCGTCATGGTTCAGGGAGCAGTCGAACGCTTTGAACTTCCCAATCTTGGCGCGCTCAACTTTCTCCTGCATGGCGCGCTCGGCGGTGGCGGGACCATGTCGCTCATGAACGATGCGCAAGGAAAGGTCTTCAGCACGGGTCTGCTGCGGATGGAAATCGAGGTTCCGGACGACGTCGCGGCCGCGTGTCGCGGGCGGGGTAGGGTTCCAGAGGGGTGGTCCCCAGAGCAATATGGGGTCAGCGGGTGAGTAGCTTCCCCGTTCTGCCGTATACCGTCGACAACGGTATCGTCACGCTGACGCTCAACAGACCCGAGAAGCGCAACGCGCTCAACCAAGCGATGATCGCGGCTTTGAAGGCATCGCTCGAACGTGCGGCCACCGACGATGCAGCCCGCGTGGTGGTGATCACGGGTCGCGGGCAGGACTTTTGTGCCGGCGCCGATCTCGCTGAGTTGGAGCAGATGGCGTCCCTGAGCGCTGAGGAGAACCTCACCGATGCCATGCATCTTGGGGCCTTGTTCCTACAGATGCGGCATCATCCACTTCCGATTCTCGCGATCGTGAAGGGGAGGGCCCTCGCAGGTGGGTGCGGGCTGGCCACTGCGTGCGACATCGTGCTTGCGCGAGACGATTCCGAGTTCGGGTATCCCGAGATCCACTTGGGCTTCGTCCCGGCCATGGTGATGGCGATTTTGCGCCGACGAGTGCCCGAAGCGCGGGCGTTCGAGTTGGTCGTGAGCGGTGACCGAATTTCGGCCACGGACGCCGAGCGGCTTGGTCTGGTCACAAGAGTGTTCCCGGCCTTCACGTTCTATGAGAACGTGAAGAAGTACATGCAGGTCTTGGTTCAAAAGCCTCGAAGCGCGCTTAGCCTGACCAAGAAGCTCCTCTACGAGCAGGACTCCATGGACTTCGAGTCCGCGATTCGCCGGGGAGCTGAGGTGAACGTCGAGGCGCGCATGTCTAAGGAGTGCCGCGAGGGTGTGCGGCGCTTTCTGGAAAAGTCGAAAGAAGAGCCCAGCGCCTAGTGATCTGTCCCTGATGCCGATGTTCAGGCTTGATCGCGCCAAGCAAGCTGGCCCTCTGCTGGAATGGAAGGTCCGCATCTTCGCTATTGGTGGAGTCATCGCCTTGGGCGGGATGTTCTTCGGGGCGCGGTGGATGACTGGAGTCGCGCTTGGGCTTCTGGTCGGCGTGATGGTGTTGGGTTTTGCCTTGGGCAGGAAGGAGCCGACTGACGCCGAGGCGGATGACGGAGCGGATGAAGCTGGAGATCACTTCAACGCCTGAGCGTTCGTCGCCGGCTGTTACAATCGGAATACGTCACATGCCCTAGGGAACGGTTCGTTCCACCTAGACAGCTTCCATCCAAGAGGTTGGACAGCTTCCATCTAGGAGTTGGATCATGACGAATCGAATCGCGCTGATCGTTGCCGCGCTCTCTATAATGTTCTGGGCCGCCCCCGTGGCTTCGCAGGAACCGCAGGACTCCGTTCAGGAGGTCCGGCTCATCGACGGGTCGACGCTCTACGGATATGTGACCGACGGCGATCCGGTTCACATTCGTCTCCTGTCTGGCGATGAGATCACGGTCGCCAGGTCCCGCATCCGCAGTATCGAGCGCGCGCGGGGAGCCATCCGTGACGGCGAGGTGTGGCCGGAGGACCCGAATCTGACTCGGCTGTTCTTCTCACCCACTGCGCGCACCATGGAGAAGGGGCATGGCTACATCGCGGCGTATGAGCTGGTCTTTCCGTTCGTGGCGTACGCCGTGACGGACAACCTCCTCATCGCCGGCGGCACTCCGCTATTTGGGGACTTCGACAACGACCGGGTTCTCTACTTCGCGCCCAAGCTTCGGCTGTACTCCAAGGGGCGAACTGACCTCGCAGTTGGCGCGTTCATGTTTGGCGAAGTCGGTCACAGCGACTTCAAGGCTGGCGCGTTTTATGGGGCCCTCACACAAGGGACCCCGGATAAGGCTGTGACACTGGTGGTCGGTGCCGGATACGACGACGATGGGCTACTGGATGAGCCGGTGGTCGTGCTCGGTGGCGAGTACAGAGTGTCTCGCACCATCAAGCTCATCACGGAGAACTACTTCACGTCAGAGGGTTCGTTGATCACCCTCGGTCCACGGTTCTTCGGCGACCGCCTCAGTGCGGATCTGGGTATCGGACTGGCGATGTGGGACGGCGAGGTGTTCACGCTGCCGATCGTCAACTTCGTTTACGTGTGGTAGTCAACTGCCCGCAGGCTCGCCCGCAGGTCCGCTCCGTGGGCCGGTGGGCGGGCCACGCGGGTGGTCGGCCGGCTTCACCATGCGATCGCCCCGCACGCTTGATGATCGTTGTGGTGTGGACAGAGACCCTGTAACGCTCCTGAAGCGTCATTTCGGCTATCCGGGCTTCCGTCCCGGGCAAGAGGAACTGGTTCGCGCCGTCATGGCTGGCCGGGACGGACTGGGCATCCTTCCTACAGGGGGCGGCAAGAGCGTCTGTTACCAAGTGCCGGCCTTTGCCATGGGTGGCCTGACCCTCGTGGTCACGCCTCTCGTCTCCCTCATGGAGGACCAGGTCCGTCGGGCGAAGGAGGCGGGCCTGCGGGCGTGCTATATGAGCGCGGCCCAGCCGACTCCTGAACGCCGAGCCATCGGGCAACAGGCACGCGACGGGGCGCTCGACCTTCTTTTTGTGGCGCCTGAGCGTCTGAACATGACACCGTTCCTGGACCTCGTGCGAGCATGTGAAGTGCGCCTTGTCGCGATCGATGAAGCACATTGTATCAGCGAATGGGGGCACGACTTTCGACCATCCTACCGCGAACTCGGTCGCCTGCGGGACTACCTGACCTGTCCGGTCTTAGCGCTGACCGCGACCGCCACACCCGCCGTCCGGGACGACATTCGTACGTCCCTCCTCCTGCGGGATCCGACCATCGTCGTGCAGTCGTTCGATCGACCGAACCTCGCATGGCGCGTCGACCCACTCGCCCAGGGCCGAGGGCGGATCTCCGCGGCGCACCGGCTGCTGCGGGAGCGGCCCGGCACGACCATCGTCTACGCGCCCACGCGGAGGGCTGTCGATGGCGTCAGGGACGCTCTGGCCAACCTCGGCCATCGAACGGAAGCCTACCATGCGGGCCTAGAGGGAGCCGAACGCACGCGGGTGCTCAACGCCTTCATGGCGGACGAGTGCAGGATCGTCGTGGCCACCAACGCATTCGGCATGGGCATCGACAAGCCCGACGTGCGCACCGTGATCCATGTGCAGTTGCCGACGACCCTTGAGGCGTACTACCAGGAGGCGGGACGCGCAGGTCGGGATGGCGCGCCGTCTCTTTGTGTGGCCTTCTACGCCAAACAGGACGCCCAGATGGGGCGCAGCTTCATAGACGGAGTTCATCCTAGGCTGCGCCAGCTCACTCGGGTGTGGAGAAGGCTGAGGCGTGCCGCCGATGACCACGGTGTTGTCGACGCCCCGCTCAAAGAGCTCGTGGCTGATATGCGCGGTATCACGGCGCGCGAGTACGCCGTGGCTCTGGAGGCCCTTGAGCGCACCGGGGCAGTCCACCTGTGCTCGAGTTTCGGACCCGCAGGAAGTGACGGACCGGTAGAGGAGGCCGAACACGTCCGGGTCGGCGTACGGCGTCGGGTGGACCTGAGTATCGCCACACAGCTCCGTCGGTCTGCCCTGGGAAAAATGGCCCACGTACAGCGCTACGCTCGGAGCCGCCGGTGCCGGCGGGGTGCCCTTCTGCGCTACTTCGGGGAGTCGCCGCCCGGGTCTTGTGGGGCCTGCGACCGCTGTTTGCGGTGAACCCGCACGACCGCAGCGGTTTCGAGGAGGGGTGGGTAGCTACCGACCCCGCCCATCTCCAACACACTTGGGCGGTGCCGTCGCATCTTCTTTTCTCCCGAAACAGCGTGTGCACCCCTGACTCAGGATCTGTACCCGTGCCCGGCGTGATCTCGAAGCGAGCTGAGCGCTTCGGGGCGTCCGATCACGCTGAGCCGATCGCCCGCGAAGAGGGCGGTATCACCTTGAGGGATGATCACCTTCCCCTCGCGGTGGATCGTCGCGATTAGCGTGTCGTCGGGGAGTGACAGTTCACTCACTCGGAGGCCAATTAAAGCGCGACTGTCGTCGCTGGCGCGGAGCGTGATCACGAGGATGCCATCTTCGTCTCGGACCAGCGTCCTCTTCAGCTCCGCCCCTCCCTCCGCATCAAGCCACTCTTGCATGAAGCTTTCTTGATCCACCCGGCTGGCGATGTTGGCCAGGGTATCGAGATGCTGCGCGGGGTCGGCCTTCGGGCCCACCAGAAAGAAGAGCGCACGTACCGGTTCCTCCATCGCCGGCCGCCCTTGCTTATGCCTGCCATCGAATTCGACGCCATCGCGCACCCGGGCTAAGACCAAAAACGGGCGGTTCACCACGTCCAGCAGCAGGTGTGGCAAGGCGGCGCCGTGGGAGACGGGCGTCGCTCCGATCCGCATCCCTTCAAGGAACTCACCCAGAAGTCGACTTGACGGCACCGGGAGATCAATCGCCAGAAGTTGAGACGCCTGTGTGGCCACTTCCTCGAAGTCTAGAGGTCCCCTCAGGTCCAACACGCGAGCGGCGCGACAGAGCTCCTCGAAAGGGCCGCCGAGGCTGGGAGACCGCTGATCCAGAGAGCTTCTGAACTCAGGATCTAGGCCGTTGGAACGTTGGCGGCCGAGGCGTTCAAAGACGTGGTAGATGGCGCCTGCCCGATTCGACCGGTCGCGCGCGTAGTAGCTGTACCACGTCGCGCCGAACAGGATCAGGCCCCCGGTAAACAGCGTGGGGAGCGGCCCCATTTTCACGATCAACCAGGCCGGACCAAGGACACCGAGGATGTGGAATCCCGGGTAAAACGGCGAGCGATACGCGGGATCGTAGGATTCGATCCTGCTCTCTCGCATCACGATCACCGCGATGCACGAGAGGGCGAACACGACGAGCTTAAAGGCGCTGGCCAGTTTCGCGATCTTGGTCGGGTCAAAGAGCGTGACCGAGAGCACGATTAGGCCCACGGTCACCGCAATGCCTATGGTCGGCGTGCCTCGAGCGCCGATCTTGCTGAACAGGTCCGGTAGGATTCTGTCTCTCGCCATCGCGAGCGGATAGCGGGCTGCGCTCATCACGCCGGCGTTCGCTGCCATCGAGAACGCGAATAAAGCGGCCACGGTCATGATGATGGCGCCCCAAGGTCCAGCTAGGCGTTCCGCCACTGTGGCGGCAGGTGTGAGGTCTCCGCCCCCTTGAGCTAGTGTGTCGACCCCCACCACGCCAACCATCACCGACGTTCCAAGAATAAAGATTCCGACAACGGTGCCCAACGCCAGGAACATCCCTAGAGGCAGGTTGCGCCCCGGATTCTTCACCTCTTCGGCAACGCCGACCACTTTCGTCAGCCCCATGTAGCTGACGATCACCAAGCCAGCTGTGCTGATGATCCCTCCACTACCTGACGCGAAGAATCCGCTGAAGTGGCTGAGCTCTGTTCGAAGGACGCCAAGGCCAAGAAACCACGCGAGGAGGATGAGGAGCCCGAGCAACAGGAGTCCTTGAAAAGACCCGCTCTTCTTCGTGCCGAAGTAGTTGACTACGCCAAAGAAGACAGCCAGACCTGCGGCGACCGGCCCCATCTGAAGCCCCGGGACGAAGAGCTGCAGGTAAGCACCGACGCCGATCAAGGCGAAAGAGGACTTCAGAATGAGTGCGATCCAGGTACCGAATCCGCCGATGGTGCCCGCGAGCGGCCCCAGACTTCTGTCCAGGAAGTAATAGATGCCGCCAGCCTTGGGCATCGCGGTCGCCAACTCCACATGGCTGAGGAGCCCGGGCAGGAGAATCGCCGCTCCGAGCAGATAGGAGAGCGGCATGGCCGCTCCGGCACCGGCGGCCGCCAGGCCAGGCAGGAGAAAGACGCCGGCGCTGAGCGTGGCGCCTGTGGAGAGGGCGTAGACGTCCCACAGTCCCAGCTGCTTCTTAAGGACTAGGGGGGACTGTCGTGCAGCCTTGTCGCCGCGCAGTTCGTCGCTTCCCACCCGCTTCGATTCCTGCTGACTCTGAAGTAGCATGAGCGAACTCATTGAGTCCTGCTACCGCGTGGATCGGCGCGGCTGATGTGGGCGCGTTTGTGCGGCCATACACACTGGGCCGCACTGCTGCTGCAAAGGTCAGTCACGGCGAGCGAAAATTTACGCCAGCTCTGGACCCGAAGACGCAGCCTTGTGGACTGGAACATTCGACTCCTCCCTTGAGCTATCCGTCTGGCGAAAACGATTCTCTAGCTATAATCTCGCGGACGACAAGCGATCATGGAAATCGAATTATAGGGGGTCATCGCATCGCTTTTTTGTATAGAAATGGTTCGTCGATATACGTAGAACGTGCGAGCTCTAACGGCGCAGGCCGTCGCAGCTTGTGTCCGCCGCTAGTCCGTGGGGCCGTCCTGTGCGGCATCTTCAACGAAGAGCCCACTTCGGGCCGCGGCGGTAATCGCGGCGACGGCCGGATTTCGGATCCGTCTCTCCACTGAGATGGCGTAGTAGCGTTCCTGCACACCACCCAACACGGCGATGCGCTCCACCTGGTACTGGCGAGCGATATCCGTCTCGACGGCCGTGGGCACGGCGAACAGGCCCAGTCCGCGTTGGCCAAAGACCTTCAGCACGGCGCTGTCGGAGACTTCGGCCACGATCCTCGGTTCCAGTCCCTGATCCCGGTACCATCGAAGCAGCGACCGACGGAGGTTGGAGTGAAGCCCAGACACGATGATCGGCGCGTCTGCGAGGCTCTCCGGAAACCCCTCTCTGTATTGTCGGGCAAGCTCGGGAGTGCCCATCAGCGCCACGTTGCACTCGCCCAAAAAGTGGTTGTACGCCTGGACGTCAACGGTGGTGGGGAGGGGGGAGTCAGAAAGCACCAGGTCGTAGCTGTTCACCGCGAGGGCGGCGAAGAGCGCGTCCGGCATGCCGGAGGTCAACTCAAGGAGCAAGTGCTCGAACTCGTCGAGCGCCGGCATGACGAGACGGTGGACCATCACCTTTGGAATCCAATCCACGACGCCGACGGTCAGGCGGACGGGCCCACGCCCCGGTAGCCCTCGGACCGCGTCGGTGAGGTCTCGACCAGTCGCAAAGATATCGTCGGCATACCCATAAACCACTTCGCCCACTTCCGTGAGCTGCATGGTCCTTCCCGAGCGATCAAACAACTGCTCGCCCAGCGCCTGCTCTAGCTTGCGTATCTGCGCGCTGATGGCTGGCTGGCCCACGTGGAGTATCTGGCTGGCGGCAGTCACACCACCCTCTCGCGCTACATGCCAGAAATACTCAAGGTGTCGGTAGTTAAGCCTGGGCATACGTTGGACCTCATTGGCTGTGACTGCAGTCGTGGTGCTGTTGCCGCTCCGGCGTAGTTCGCGGTATGGCCAACTTTGCCTTTCCTGACGTTCAAAAGTAAAGCGATCCAGTACTACAGATTGGGCTCGACCAGGCGAGAACTCCAGAGTCGCTTCGCCGGGGCTTTTTCGGCCCTTGAGCGCACCGGCGCCCTCTACCCGCGCTGAAGTCCCGGTCCCGCGGGAACCGACGACCCAGTAGACGGGTCTCAATATGTCTGGATTGACGTACGCCGCCGGGCGGACCTGAGCCTGGCAACACAGCTTCGTCGGTCTGCGTTAAGAAAAATGGCTCACGTTCAGCGGTATGCGACGAGCCGCAGGTGCAGGCGGGGCGCGCTCTTGCGTTACTTTGGTGCGTCGCCGCCCGCGTCGTGCGGTGCCTGCGACTGATGTTCGCCCGCCTAGGCAGTCTCCCCGTTACCGACCCCATGGAACGCTACCTCACCTCCGACCACATCAATCTCCAAATGCAGGTGCGCCGTTTCGCTGAAGAGGCGATCGCCCCTGTGGCACGCGAACTCGACGAAACGGCCGAGTTTCCGTGGGAGAACACGAAGCGGATGGCCGAGATGGGCCTCTTGGGCGTCCCGATTCCCAAAGAGTTCGGGGGCCTGGGGTTGGATTATCTCAGTTATGCGCTGGTCGTTGAAGAACTCGCCAAGTTCGACGCGAGCCATTCGATCACCGTGTCTGCGCATACGACCCTTGGGACTTCGCCCATTCTGGCCTTCGGGACGGAAGAGCAAAAACGGCGCTTCCTTCCTCCGCTCGCCAGCGGAGAAGTGTTGGGTGGCTTTGGACTGACGGAGCCGGGTGCCGGGTCAGACTCTGGCGGGACCAGGACCCGGGCGGTGCGAGAGGGTAGCAACTATCGGATTAACGGCTCCAAGATCTTCATCACCCATGCCGGGGTGGGGGAGATCTTCGTCGCGACTGCGGTGACAGATCCTGGGGCGGGCACCCGCGGAATATCGAGCTTCATCGTCTGTAAACCGACGGTGGACCTCGAGCGGGCTGAACGCGTCGGTTGGGGCCATAGGGCAGACCTGCCCTTTTCAGAAGGTGTCAGTGCAGGGGAGAAGGAAGACAAAATGGGATGGCGGGCTTCCGACACGAGGGAGCTTCTTTTTCAGGACGTACTCGTCCCGGAAGACCATCTACTGGGGGAAGAAGGGCGGGGTTTTATCAATTTCATGAAGACACTCGACGCCGGCAGGATCGGCGTGGGTGCGCTTAGTTTGGGGCTGGCAGCGGGTGCATTTCAGTGCGCGCTCAAATACGTAAATCAGCGCGAGCAATTCGGGAAGAAAGTGTGGGACTTTCAGCAGGTGCAGTTCCGGCTATCGGATATGGCGACGGAGATCGAAGCTGGCCGGCACCTCGTATACCACGCAGCTTGGCTTAAGGACCGCGGGGCCCCGTTTTCGAAGGAGGCTGCCATGGCGAAGCTTTATTGCTCGGAGTTGGCCATGCGCGCTACGCTCGACGCGATCCAAGTGATGGGCGGCGCGGGCTACACCAGTGATTACCCGGTCGAACGCATGATGCGCGATGCGAAGATCTGCGAGATCGGCGAAGGCACCAGTGAGATTCAAAGGTTGGTCATCGGGCGGCATTTGGTTGCCGAGTTGATGACGGACCCGATTGTTGAGACTTCCAAGGCTGGCTCAAGAGAGGCAGCAGTGGTGGAGACATCCTAAGAGTCGACCCGTAGCGTTAGGGAATCGGAGCCTAACCGAGAAACGATCGGAGGGCACCGATTCCACCGCGCCCGGGAAGCCGGAGGCCGCACGGTCGCCGGATCCGCTCTCCCAGATATTTCAGGGGGGCGGATTCGGGACGCGCACGGGCCCGGTCGGGTGAACGCGGTTCGACGACAGAAAAAACGGAGAGTTGTTTTGAGGAGAGAAATCCTCGTGAGTGCTACGCCCCAGGAATCCTGGGTTGCGCTCGTCGAAGACAAGGAGTTGGTCCAAGTCATGTTGGACCGCCCTGACCAGGGTCGTATGGTCGGAGACATTTTCCTGGGCCGCGTCGAGGCGGTCCTCCCCGGTATTCAAGCCGCCTTCGTGGACATTGGAACCGACAAAGCTGGGTTCCTGCACGTGTCGGACCTCAATTATGAAGGTGTCGAGGACGACGACGACGAGGACAGCGGCAACAGTGGGGGGCGTGGGCGGGGCAGAGGTCGGCCGGACAAGTATCCGCCCATCCAAGAGCACATCCAGAAGGGCCAGACGCTGTTGGTTCAGGTGACGAAGGAGCCCATCAGCACGAAAGGACCCCGCCTGACGGCTCAAATTTCGCTTCCTGGGCGCTTCTTGGTGTATATGCCGTATTCGGCCCACGTGGGCGTGAGCCGAAAGATCGACGGTCGTGACCAGCGCTCGAAGCTTCGCAAGATGGCCAAGCAGATTGTGAAGCCGGATGCCGGCGGCATGATCGTGCGGACCGTAGGGGAAGAGGTCACCAAGTCGAAACTGGAAAACGAATACAACCTGCTGCATCAAAGTTGGACGAAGATCCAGAAGCGCTCTAAATCTCAGAGTGCGCCGGCCTCGGTACACCGTGAGGCCCAGTTGATCAGCGGCGTGATCCGTGACCTGTTCAGCGACAAGTTTGATGCCGTCCGCATCGACTCCAAGGCGATGTACGACGAGGTCGCGGCATACGTCCAGAGTGTGGATCCGGACCTTCTAGATCGAATCCATCTGCATCAGGAGGAAATAGGGCTCTTCGACAAGCATGGCGTGGAAGAGGAACTTCAGCAGGCCTTTCAGCGCACCGTCGTGCTCAAGTCTGGCGGACACATCGTCATCGAGGCGACAGAGGCCCTGGTGTCGATCGACGTGAACACGGGGCGTTTCACAGGGAAGGGGAAGAAGGACCCTGAAGAGACGATCCTCAGGACCAACCTGGACGCCGCCCATGAGATCGCGAAACAGCTGCGACTGAGAGACATCGGCGGCATCATCGTGGTCGATTTCATCGACATGGAGTCGCAAGAGCATCGCGACAAGCTGATCCACGAAATGCGATCGCTCCTGGGCCGAGATCGTGCGCGGACCAAGGCCTTCGAGGTCTCCGCGCTCGGCCTGGTCGAAATGACACGGCAGCGGACCCGCCCTTCGTTGTTTCAGTCGCTGACCTCTATTTGCGGCTCATGCGGCGGGGTTGGCCGAATCTACACCCCCGCTACCGTGGTGCGGCGCATTGAGCGGAGCCTCAAACGTGCCGCCTTGGGCAAGGAAGAGAAGCGAATCGTTGTCCGGGTCCATCCAGAGGTGGCCTTGCGTGTCATTGAAGAAGAACCAGGCCTTCTCAAGCGTCTCAGGAAGTGGACCCACCTAGAATTGGACCTTAGAGACGATCCGCTGATGCGCCAAGATGAGTTTCGGCTGCTATCTGGTCCAGCCGAAACCGATGTGACTGACAAATACGTCGCCGCGTGATCTTGACCCTTTTACAAATCAAGTCGACATTTACAGGCTCTAGATCAAGGGCCTAGAATCACTTGGGAATCTGACATGTACGCTGTATTTCAAACTGGTGGGAAACAGTTCCGGGTCGAACCCGGCACTCGCCTCCGCATTCCCTCGCTCGAAGTCGAGCCCGGGGACTCTGTCACGTTCGACCACGTTCTTCTGGCGGGCGATGGCGAGGACAAGATTCTCGTAGGAACGCCGACCGTTGACGGTGCTTCCGTGACAGCCGAAGTGATTCGGCATGGGCGCGCTGACAAGATCATCGTGTTCAAACGGAAGCGTCGTAAGGGTTATCGCAAAAAGCAGGGCCACCGACAGAACTTCACGGAGATCAGGGTCGAAGCCGTCGCGCTTTAAGCGCGACCGACCTTGTTCGTTATAGACCGGTAAGGACCAAATGGCACATAAAAAAGCAGGCGGTTCTAGTCGAAACGGCCGAGATAGCAACTCGCAGCGGTTGGGCGTTAAGCGTTTCGGCGGTGAGGCCGTGACCTCGGGGAGTATTCTCCTCCGGCAGCGCGGCACAGTGTTCCACCCCGGCCGCAACGTGGGCCGCGGCAGTGACGACACGTTGTTTTCCACGGTTGATGGGGTCGTCAAATTTGAGCGCATGCGTGCGCGGAAGGTCATTTCGGTCTACCCGGCCGAGTAGCTTCCAAATCGCTATTTGAGGTCCGGACCCGGAGGCATAAGCCTTCCGGGCCGGACCTCTTCGCATACGCCTACTCCGTGATGAGCGCCCGATTGGGGGGTTCTCATGGACCGGCGGCAACGCTTCTCCTCCCTGCGGAACTCAAACAAGTCGCAACCTTTGGCCGCGACTTTGCGTAATGGAGGCGGACGACATAGAAGGAGGTAAGGCTATGTCTACCGAGCACGTTCACGGGTCTTCTGCCCGTTCTAATAGATGGACGTACGTGACACCGCTGTTGCTGTTTCCGTTCCTGTTTTGGGGCGGACCGGCACAGGATCCTGTACCATTGCCAGTCTCGTTGGTCCCGATCGAGGCGCTGGGCACCCGACTCCCGCTGCATGTGAATGCACGCGTGGAACGTTGGATGAACCAATTTCAGACCACAGGGAAGGCTGACTTCGAAAAGCTCCTTCACCGGCGCGGCCTTTACTCCGAGGTCGTACGCAGCCGTCTGCGTGACCGCGGTATGCCAGAAGAGCTTTTCTATGTTGCGGTGATCGAGTCAGGCCTGAGGCCGCGCGCGGTATCTTCCGTGGCGGCGGTCGGGTTATGGCAGTTCATGAGCCCCACGGCGATCCAGTATGGCCTTAGGGTCGACGAGTTCGTCGATGAGCGTCGTGATCCTATCCGGGCAACTGACGCGGCGTTGGACTATCTCCAGTGGTTGCATGACCGATTTGAAGGGTCCTGGTACCTCGCGGCTGCCGCCTACAATGCCGGCCCTGGCCGGGTGGAGCATGTGCTGCGCCGCCATGCCGGAGGCCGCTCAGGTGACGAGGACCTGTACTGGGAGATATTAGATCACCTGCCTCGTGAGACCCGGGAATATGTGCCACGGCTTGTCGCGGCGACGATTCTTGGAGAGGACGCCGAGGCCTACGGTTTCACCGGTGGGTCCGCCGCGCCCTATCGCTTTGAGAGGGTCTTCGTCCCGGGCGGTACTTCACTCCGCAAAGTCGCCACTGCCCTCAATTTGCACCCTAGGGTCCTGCGTGACCTGAACCCGCACCTTCTCAAGGGTGTGACGCCACCGGGTGAGACGTACGGGGTTCGTGTTCCGGTGGGCGGGTCGATCACTGTGGTGGCATCCATCGCTCGCGAAACCGCGAGGCGGCGGGCCGACTAACCGCTAGGCTCGGCTCCAGACGTGGCTGGCGCAGAGGGTTCAGAGAGGGGCGGGCAGCGGGTCCGCCCGCCCCTCCTGTTCATCGCGCGCCGAGGCGATGATGCGCCAGATCACGTCACGCGTGAGCTCCTCATCGACACCGAGCTCGCGAGCCAGTTCTGCCGCACGCCGAACGACCTTGGCCTCTTGGGGCGGGTCCATCACCGGGAGGCCGAGCGTCTGTTTCGCCGCTCCGATCGCCATCACGAGGGTACGGCGCTTACCAATGAGGGCGATCAGTTCGCGATCGAGGGTGCGGATTTCGCTACGGAGGACCTCTAGCGCTTCATCGGTCATGAGAAGAACTCCTCGATGTGGTCAGCGTTCTGCTCCTTCGTGAGCAAGCTCGCTCCAATCAGGACCGGAATGTGTACGAGCAGGCCGAGAATCCCCTCGTGCATGTCGTACGGCTTCAACTCAGGGTTCATGTAAAAGAAGAAGGCGGTCGCGACCCCCGCGAGCAGCCCGACCACGACCCCCAGAGTGGTCGCACGTCTCCAATACATGGCCGCGACCACAGGGGGAGCCAACTGAGAGATGAGTCCGTAGGCAGAAGCGAGGAGGAGGACGAGCGACGATTCGGAGTCTAGCGCGAAGTAGTAGGCGATGGCTCCGGTGACCAGGACAATCACCTGCATGAGTCTCTGCTGCTGGCGCTCGTCCAGATCTTTGTACTTCGCTACGCCGTCCTCGACGAATACTGACGCAGACGCGTGCAATAGGGCGTCTCCCGTCGACATCGACGCCGACAGCGCGCCCGCACAAAATAGACCCACTACCACAGCGGGTAGGTGCGTCTCAAGAATCATGTACGGCAGAATGAAATCTGACGATGGCGGCGCCCCGTCGAACATCACGCCCGCGAATCCGATCAGAAACACCGGAATCAAGAAAAGCTGAAAGGTCGGAAAGAGAATGACTGTGCGGCGGAGCGTGTCATCGTCCTTCGCGGTGAAGGCTTTCATGAAGAGATGGGGCCACATCATGAGGCCGACGGCACTCACGAGAATCAGGGTGGAAAATGCACCCCAACTCCAGGGATCTCCGGACGCGTTAAGACCCGGTGGCACAAGCAGGTCCGGGCGCGCCTCTGCGATCTGCTCGAACATCGGGCCAATGCCGCCGTACAGGCGGTAGGGGAGATAAAGGCCGAGGGTCCAAGCGATCACCACCATGAAGATCCCTTGGAATGTATTCGTCCACCCGACGGCCATGGCACCCGACTTCAGGACGTAGATGATCACGATTCCGTACGCGATCAGGGCGCCGAGCCAGAGCGGCACATGACCATCGGTTACCGCCTCGATGACGATTCCCGCGCCGCGCATTTGGACTGTTACATAAGGGACGAAGGCGACCAGGCTTAGCACGGCGATCATCGCCGATAGGTTCCTCGACGGGAATCGTCCCACAACGAGCTGCGCCTGCGTGACGAAGCCGAACTTCCTCCCGAGTGCCGCCGCCCGTGGGCCCATCCAGTAGAAAGGGGCCATGCCGATAGCCCCGTATGCGAGGATGTAGAATGCGGCGGCCCCTCTCGAGTAGGCCCAGCCCGGACCGCCGAGGAAAGCGAAGGCGCTGAACACCGACGCGCCCGTGACGAAGTACATCGCAACGAGGCCGAACGATCGGTCCGCGGCGACGTAGCCTGCCACGGTGTCCGTGGACTTCCGCCCGGCGAGGAGTCCGATGGTCAACGTCACCGCCAGGTAGGCTGCGATGATGATCGATACGACGACCCATTGTTCCATCAGCCGTCGCTCCCTGCATCTCTGAAGCGCTTCTCGACGATGTCGAGCAGATACAGCACCAAGACACTGCCCGCGATCCAGCTTGCGATCCACGCCAGACTGAAGGGGAGCCCCAGAACCATTGGCCTGATACGCGAAAACGGGAGCAGGCCGGGCCACGTCACGAAGTAGGTCATCGCCACGAAGTAGAGCCCGGTGAGTATGCGAGCAGTCTTAAGGCTCATTCGTTTCCTCCGCGCACGCGGCGCTTTATGTCCAGAGGAACCCGCGTCCCGTACTCTGTCACCCCTGACAGCCGCGAGAAGTAGTCGAACGCCGCCGCTGAGGCAGCTTCAATCACTGCGCCGCCGTTGCCGCCGTAGTTCGACATCACCGAAATCACGTACGGTCTGTCTGGTAGGCCGACGAGCGCCCACACGGTTGCCACACCCGTAATGCCGCCAGGCTTGAAGGCGATCGGTATCGACGCAGGCACCGGGGTTCGGATCGGCCCTCCCTTATAGATCTCCAGGATCTCGCGAACGCGCAGGCACGAGGCCTCACTCATGGGAAGGTCGCAGGTGGCGATCCGCTCCATGATGAGGGCCGCGTCGCGCGGCGTCGACAGATTTTCGTTGCCGCGGGCTGATTCCTCCGGCTGAATCATCTTGCGTTGTAAGTGTGTGTCAGCAGCGCCCAGTGCGGCTGACAGCGCGTTGATTGCGTCCATGCCGAGTTCGTCGATCAACACGTTGGTGGCCGTGTTGTCTGAGTGAAGGACCATGTAAATGGCGTAGTCCTCCAACGAGAGCGCCGAACCTCCATCGGTCAGGACCTGCAGTACGCCGCTTCCAGCGGTGCGAACCTCATCGGTCATCTCGATGCGTTTGCCCAGCAGGCCGGGCTCAGCCTCAGCGCGCCGAAAGAGCTCCAGCAGGATCGGGACTTTGATCGCGCTGGCCTGAGGGAAGATCATCCCGTCACGCACCGTGAATCGATCGCCCGTCGTGAGGTCGACCACAATGAGGCCAGCCACACCCTCGTAGGCGTCGACGATTTCTGTGAGGTCGGCCTGGAACTTGCCTCGTAAGATGGCGAGGTGCTCCTCCTGGGCCGCGGCGGGTAGTGCGAACCCGGCGAGCAGCATCAGGAGAGCTGCGGCTAACAGAGGTTTAGGGGCGAGCATACGGTCTCCGTGAGAGTCATCACGGGGCGAATCCTAGCGACCCGGTGCCCGTACCGCACCCGTCAACTGCGCGCGCCAGGGCAGTGGACCTCGACCGATCTCAGCGACCCTTGAAGTCCGGCTTCCGTTTCTCGACGAATGCGGCCACACCCTCTCGCCCGTCTTCGGACGCAAAGGCGTCCAAGAAGCGCTCTTTTTCATACTCGAGCCCTTCTGCGAGCGGCAGTTCGAAGGCGGCTCGAATCGCGTCCTTGGCCAGTCGCAGCGCGACTGGACTCCACCGACTCATGCGGCCAGCCAGCTCCAACGCCTTCTCGAGATGTTGCCCTTCGTCCACCAGCACATCGATCAGGCCAATACGGTAGGCTTCTTCGGCTTCCACGAAGTCGCCGGTCAGCGAAATGATCGACGCCCACCCGCGGCCCACCAGGCGGGCGAGGCGCTGCGTACCGCCGCCACCGGGTATGAGGCCGATGCGAATTTCGGCCTGACTGATGCGGGCAGTGCGGTCGGCGACACGGATGTCACATGCGAGCGACAGCTCGGAGCCGCCCCCGATGCAGAAACCGTGAATGGCCGCGATCACAGGCTTGTGGAAGTCTGCAACGATTTCATAAATGCGCGGATCCTTGTAAACCGCTCGCTGTTCATCCGCGGTGCGCGTGTGGAATTCGGTGATGTCGGCCCCCGAGACGAAGGCCTTCTCGCCCACACCGTGGATCACGACGGCCCGGACCGCGTCGTTCTTGCCGAGTACTTCAAACGCTTGCCTAAGCAGCCCTCGCACTTCTGTATTGAGTGCGTTCAGCTTTTCGGGGCGGTTCAGCGTAATGACTGCGACAAAGTCATCACGGACCTCAACAAGAACCGGTGCGTCGCTCATATCAATTCCTTTCTAGTCGTTCCAGGAGTAGAAGCCCTGACCGGTTTTTTTGCCCAACTTCCCGTCAGCCACCATACGCCTAAGTAACTCGGGGGGGGCAAAAGCCTCCGACCCCAGGGTTTTGTGCAGATACTCCGCGATACTGAGTCGCACGTCGAGGCCCACGAGGTCCGTCAGGCGGAGCGGTCCCATGGGGTGCCGATATCCGAGCTCCATCGCTTTGTCGATGTCCTCCGGGCTCGCGACACCCTGTTCGACCATACGAATCGCCTCCATGCCCAATACGATCCCCAGCCTAGACGAAGCGAAGCCTGGAGCGTCTTTCACGACGATGGGCTCCTTGCCTAACCTGCGCGCGAAGGCCACGGCGGCGTCTCGGGTAGCGGCAGACGTCGCATGTCCCCATACGACCTCGACGAGCGCCATGATGTGGACTGGATTAAAAAAGTGCATCCCCACGAAGCGGCTCGGGTCGCTCACGACAGCGGCGATCTCAGCGATCGAGAGTGATGACGTGTTGGACGCGAGTATCGCGTGGGGAGGGGCGGCCGAGTCTACCGCGCCGAAGATGTGGGTCTTGATCTCCATGGACTCGGGTGCTGCCTCGACCACGAGGTCTGCGCTGGACACGGCGTCCTCGATAGACGTGGTTGTCGTCAAGCGTTCGAGCACGCCGTCGCGCTCGTCCTCAGTAACTTTTCCGCGCTCCATGCCCTTAGCCAGATTGCCTCGGACACGCTCTAGGCCAGACGCCACTGCGTCTTCGTTGATGCCGTACATGCGCACCTCGCAACCCACCGCAGCACACACCTGCGCAATGCCGTGTCCCATCGTGCCGGCGCCCAAGACTGCGACGGTGTTGATCTGGCTCATGGTCGCTCCCAAAGCGAAGCGATCCCTTGGCCGACACCGATGCACATCGACGCGAGCCCGCGCTTCGCCTCGCGTCGTTTCATCTCGTGCAGCAGGGTCACGACGATCCGAGCACCCGAGCACCCGACGGGGTGGCCGAGCGCGATTGCTCCACCGTTCACGTTCACCGTGGCGGGGTCGAGCTCAAGCTCCTGCATACAGGGGATCGCCTGTGCTGCGAATGCTTCGTTGAGCTCCGTCAGGTCGATGTCCCCGGTGGACCACCCCGCGCGTGCGAGCGCCTTCCGGGTCGCGGGCACCGGTCCGATGCCCATCCGCTGGGGCTCCACGCCCGCAACAGCGCCTGCCACGAAGCGAGCCATGGGAACTAGGCCCAACGCCTTGCCTCGCTCGGCGGAGACGACCAGGAGGGCGGCTGCGCCGTCGTTGATGCCGGAGGAATTGCCCGCGGTCACCGAGCCGTCTTTCTTGAAGACCGGCCTCAGCCGCGCGAGCGCATCGACGGTCGAGGAGGCGCGAGGGTGCTCGTCAGTGGTGATGACCAGGGGGTCGCCGTTACGCTGTGGGATGGTCACGGGGACGATCTCATCGTCAAAACGACCCGCGGTCATCGCGGCGGCCGCCCGCGCTTGGCTCTCTGCCGCGAAGGTATCCTGTGCCTCACGGCTGACCGCGAATTCTTCTGCGATCACCTCGGCGGTCTCGCCGAGCCCGATAGTCCACTCGGGGGTGAAGGCGGGATTCGGAAAGCGCCATCCAAGTACCGTGTCCGCGACTTCGGGATTGCCGCGCGAATAGCCGACCTCAGGCTTTAACATGACGAACGGAGCGCGGCTCATGCTTTCCACGCCTCCCGCGACGAACACATCACCTTCTCCGGCTGCGATCGCATGGCAGGCCGAGAGGATGGCCTGCATACCTGAGCCGCACAGACGATTGACGGTCTGCCCCGGTACCGTGACGGGCAGCCCCGCGCGCAGCAGCGCCATACGCGCAACATTGCGGTTGTCTTCACCGGCTTGGTTGATGCAGCCGAACAAGACGTCGTCGATATGATCCGGGTCGACGCCTGTCCGCTGCAGAAGTGCCTCGATGGTTATCGCGGCCAAGTCATCCGGACGCACGGGGGCGAGGCCCCCTCCGTGCCGCCCGATGGGCGTGCGAACTCCGTCTACGATCCAAGCTTCGCGCATGGTCTTCTTCCTAGTGTCCTGAGTCAGAACTTCGTTTGCATTCGAGCGCCGCTGAATCCCCGCTGGCTTCGTTGCTTCTCCGCAAAATAGCGGTGCTATTCCTTGTCGTCGCGCCTTGCCAGCGCGGCGCGTCGGCACTCTCGGTGCGCAACGAACTTCTGCCTCAGGACACTAGAAGGCTGTTGAAGAAGTACAGTGGCGCGCGCGCAGGGGTCTCGCCAGACCAGAAGTAGGAACGACGACGAGTCGTAGTTGT
>CALFPJ010000038.1 GCA_937919655.1 uncultured Gemmatimonadales bacterium | reverse complement strand
GTTCGAACGACTGTTTGTGTTTCCTGAGGCCCCTGTGTGTGCTGCCTGTAGCTAGGGCGAGGGCGCGTTGAGTGCGGGGCAATCGCCGTCTGGCCGAGTCGCCGGGGTAGATCTGGCCACGGCGATGGCGGCTGGGGCCTTCGTCTATGCCGTCAGCCTGGTGTTGCATCAAGGCGGGCACGCGCTGGTCGGAGGCCTCATGGGCGGCCATGCCGAGCGCGTTGCGGCGGACGTGGTGCTCGGCGACTGGAATCGACTCGACGAACGCGGTCACATGTTGATGCAGCTGGCGGGTCCGCTCACCCAATCGCTGGTGGCTCTCGTCGGTTGGCTCGCCTTCCGCACCCAAGTGGGCCGGCCCGGACTGGTTTCCCTCGTCACGTGGCTCTTCTTTTCGGTCAACGCATGGATAGCGACGCTTGAACTCATCGCGTCTCCTTCGATCGGCTTCGGCGATTGGATGGCCGTGCTCCAGGACATGAAGAATGCCGGGCTTCTGCGAGTGAGCGCGACGGGTACGGGGCTATTCGTGGCCGGACTCCTCCTCAAAGGCACGCTAGAGACTCTGGCTCAGCTCATCGGGAATGGCCTCGCGCCGGTTCGCGTCGCGCGTGCGCGACGGGTGGTGGTCGCGACCTGGACCGCGGGCTGCGCTACCGCGATGGTCGGCGCGCTATACAGTCCACACGGCGCCGCGACGGGCCTGCTGATTGCCGCAGGTAGCGTGGTGGCCGGCACGTCGGTGCCGCTCTTTCTGATGGGGCGGATCGCGGATCACCCGGTCGGGGGCACTCCTCTGGCGGTTCCTCGGTCGACGCTGATGCTCGGACTCGGCGCGGTCTCGGTCATCGCCATGGTCTTGGTATTCGGGCCGGGTCTCGTGCTCTAGAGGACCAGCTACGACCAGCGATGACCCGTCACCGGGTCGTGGTCTGTGCGGCGGGGGCTGCACCGGCCTCCCTTGCCCGACTTGAGCAGGCGGACCTAGTGTGGACCTCTCGGGTGCGGCCTGGCCCGAGCCGTTCTATAGGCTGCCCAATTCAGCCCTTCGACGTACCAGAGGAAGTCCATGAAAGCGTATCGTGTTCTCAGCCGCTCCTTGCTCGTCTATTTTTCACTCGCCCTGGTGGCGCCGTCGTGGGCTGAGGCCCAACAGATACCGTCGCCCGAGGAGTTCTTCGGCCACGTCATGGGCGCTGACCGACAGCTGGCCCGTTGGGACAAACTCGTTGAGTACTACGAGCTGATCGGGCAGTCGAGCGACCGGATCGACGTTCGCGAGGTGGGGGTGAGTACACTCGGGAATCCGTTTCTCTTGGTCTTCGCGTCTTCGCCCCAGAACCTTGCGAACCTCGACGATATCCAGCGGATGAATGCCGTGCTGCAGGACCCGCGTGGGCACACGATGACCGAGGTCGACAACGCGGTTGAGAACAGCAAGGTCGTCTTCGTGCAGTCGTACGCGCTGCACTCCACGGAGGTGGCCGCGAGCCAGTCTGCGGCGGAGATCATGTACGACTACGCCACGCGGACCGACGACGTGATGATGGAGATTCTGGACAACACGGTGTCGATTCTGATTCCTGGCATGAATCCGGATGGAAATATCATCGTCACGGATTGGTACAACCGTTGGGTGGGCACGGAATACGAAGGCGCGAGTCCCCCTGAGCTCTATCACCATTACATCGGCCACGACAACAACCGTGATGCGTTCATGCAAAACACGGTCGAGTCGCAGTACGTGGCAACGATCATGTTCCGTGAATGGATTCCGCAGGCCTACATCGATCACCACCAGATGGGTCCCTACACGGCCCGCATCTACCTGCCGCCCTATGCCGAGCCCATCCGGCCCGGGGGCGATCCTCTGGTGTGGCGCGAGATGACGTGGTACGGCGCCCATATGGCCTACAAGATGGACGAAGCGAATCTGGATGGAGCGATTGGGGCGGCGATCTACTCTGGGTGGGGTCATTTCGGCTTTCACTGGATCACGCCGTTTCACAACATTGCTGGCATGTTGACCGAATCGGCCAGCGCGCGTCTGGCGACCCCGCTGTACGTCCACCCGGACCAGCTGGGGGGATCTCGTCAGCTCCCCGAGTATGCGGAGCAAACGACGTTCCCGAGCCCATGGCCGGGTGGCTGGTGGCGCGTCAGGGACATCGTGGATCGGCAGGTCGTGGCGACCTTTTCCGCTCTTGAGATCGCTTCGAAGAACCGTGAGACGGTGCTCCGAAACGCCTATAATAAGGCCAGCCGGCAGACGCAGCGTGGGTTGGAAGACGACACCAAGGCGTATCTGATTCCGGCGGAACAGCACGATCCGCTGACGATGATGAAGATGGTGAACAAGCTGCTGCTTCAGGGCATCACCGTCGAGCGGGCCCCTGCCGAGTTCCAGCATGAGGGGCGTGTCTACGGCGCGGGCAGTTATGTGGTCTCCATGGCGCAGCCGAAACGCGGCCTGATTCGCTGGCTCCTGGGTCAAACCTATTATCCGGACAACAGCTACACCCGGACGGACGATGGCGAGCCGATTCGCCCCTATGATATGTCCGGTGACGTTATCGCAGAATTCATGGGTGTTCGGGTCGACCCAGTTGGGAGCGCCGTCGAAGCTCGTCTGACGGTGCAGACGGGTCTCGTGGATCCGCAGGGTTCGGTGGCGCGTGGCCAAAACGGATATGTCGTGGATGGGTCACTCAACGACGCGTTCCATGCGGTCAACATGCTCTTCGAGGCCGGCGCCTCGGTACGCCGCGTGAGCGAGGACGGAAACGGAGTCCACGCTGGCGACTTCTTAATCGGCCCGAGCGCGTCCGATGCCTCGTTGCGTGAGATCGCTGAGGCGACCGGCGTCGACTTCATGGCCTTGAACACCGACGCCTCCGAGGTCAGCTATCCGATCCAGAAACAGAGGATCGGTATGTACCAGCGCTACTACGGCGGGAACATGGACGAGGGCTGGACCCGGCTCATGCTGGAGGACTTCAACTTCGAATACGCGAGCCTTATGGATGCGGACATCCTTGCCGGAAGTCTGCACCAGAAGTGGGACGTGATCATTTTGCCGGCGGACAGCAAGACGATGATGATAGGACCGACGGGGTCAGGCGGCGGTGGCTTCGGCCCCGATCCGTCCGGGACGCCGCCGGAGTACCGCAGCGGATTTGGCCAGGCGGGCGCGGATGCGCTGGAGGCGTTCGTGCAGAATGGCGGCACACTGGTGACGTTTGCACAGGCCGGGGATCTCGCGATCGACGAATTCGACCTTCCCGTGCGCAATGCTGTGGCAGGCATGTCGGGTAACGACTTCTGGTCACCGGGGTCGACACTGAAAGTGAAGGTCGATTCGTCAGATCCGTTCGCGCTGGGAATGCCCAGTGACGCGCTCGCGACGTTTCTCGCCGGGGGGCAGGTGTACGAGACCAGGGCCGGTGCGAGCAGCGCAGACGTGACGCGCGTCGTGACCTACCCGGACCGGGACATCCTCCAGAGCGGCTGGCTGCTCGGAGAAGAGGCGATTGCGAATAAGGCTGCGGTTGTCTCCGTGAAACACGGCCAGGGTTCGGTTCTCCTGATCGGATTCCGCCCCCAGCATCGTCACCAGACGCACGGCACGTACAAGTTGCTCTTTAATGCGTTGGTGAGTCGTGTCAGCTCCGGGCCGCGGATCGCCGCCGGCGGGGGAGAGTGAGCCGAGTCGCTTCTTGAGGAGGGCTGGTGTTCTGTCCTGGACGTCCCTTCAGTTCGAAGGCGCACGAACTTCTGGGATAGATCGCTAGCCCTCTGTTTGCGGCCGTGCAACCCGAGCTACCCTTCATCGCGTGATCTCAGCCGCCCGGGCCTTCCACCGTGGCTCGGACGATGTGGGTCAGTTCTGGGAAGTCCTCGTCCAGGTACACATTCCCACGCCCCTGGGCCATAGCCGCGTAGGGGCCCTCGCCCCGAGGAGGACCGTCGCCATATGCGGAGTAGATCGCGTCGACCACGTCCATGCCCTCGACGACCTCGCCGAACGGAGCGAAGCCGCCCCCGTCGAGCGAGGCGTTGTCCTGAAAGTTGATGAACACTTCGACGGTACGAGTGTGGAGCCCACCCTTCGCGAAGGTCATGCGCCCCCGCGTGTTGGACTCGACCACCGGATCGTCGACGATGAAGGCCGTCTTCCAAGCCTGATTCACGTACGGGTCGCCATTAAGGCCGAATTGAGCCATGAAGTTCTCGACCACACGATGGATGCGGGTGTCGTCGTAAAAGCCGCCCACGACCAAGTTGTAGAAACGGTCCGTACCGAGCGGAGCCCAGTCCCGGTGGACAGCCACAACGAAGTCGCCCGCGTTCGTCTGGAAGCGAACATGAAAAGCTGCAGGGGCCGTGGCGGTGAACCTCTGGGGCCTAAGGAGTGGATTTACCGTCCGCCGGGGGGCGTCACCATCCGAATCACCACACGATGAAGTGAGGGCGGCGAGCAACACGGCCGTGGCGAGGCGGGTGAGCGAGCTGGTCATGCGATCTGTCCGAATTCTTCTTTTAGGGACTGGGGGCAGAAGGTGGTGGACCCGTCACTGGCGGGGACAGTATTGCTGCCCGACGTCGGGCGCCACCTCCGAGTCCTTCATATTCTAGCGCGACTCAACGCTCGCAGCGGCCTCCTCGTCGCCCTACTATTACACGTCGTTGCGCCTCCTCATCGCGGCACGTGCGGACTCGTCGTACCGAACTAACTTTTGGATGGACCTCGACTGTCGATCCACCCCCTCACCCTGCCATTCGACAGAATGATCGACCTACGAAGCGACACAGTCACGAAGCCTACCGAGGCCATGCGTCAGGCGATGGCTCATGCAGAGGTGGGAGACGACGTCTACGGCGATGACCCAACGGTCAACGCGCTTGAGGCGCGGACGGCAGAACTTCTGGGGAAGGAGGCAGCCGTCTTCGTTCCGACCGGCAGCATGTCCAACCAGTTGGCGCTGCGGGCGCAGACCGAGCCGGGCGATCTGATCGTGATCGACGGCGCTTCGCACGTGATCCTCAACGAAGGAGGGGCGGCCGCGGCGTTGTGCGGCGTGACCATGAAGCCTGTTCCGGGTCATCACGGCGTCTTCGGCGGCGCTGAGGTGGAGGCCGCGATGGAGCCTGCGCACCCGTTCAACCCAGGGCACCTGAATCCGAAGCGCCGACTCCTCTTCATTGAGAACACCCATAACGCTGGAGGCGGCACGGTCTGGCCGCTCCCCGCGATCCTGTACGCATGCGAGGTGGCTCGCCGTCACGGCCTCGTGACCCATCTGGACGGCGCGCGGCTCTGGCATGCTTCCGCGGCATCCGGCGTGCCCGTGGTGGACTATGCGGCGCCGTTCGACACCGTGAATGTCTGTTTCAGTAAGGGACTCGGCGCCCCAGTCGGCTCCGCGCTCGCTGGGTCTGCCGGGGTCATCCAACGCGCCCGTCGCTTCAGGCAGCAGTTCGGGGGTGGAATGCGGCAGGCCGGGATCATCGCGGCTGGGGCGCTGTTTGCGCTCGATCATCACATGGGTGACCTCGAGGCAGATGTTCGGAACGCCCGTGTCCTCGCTGAAGGGATTGCGTCCACCGAGGGGCTCGATGTGGCGCTCGAGCGGGTGCAGTCGAACATCGTGCGCTTTCAGGTGACCGCCGTGGGTGCGGGCGTATTTGCCAGTGCCTGCCACACGGCCGGTCTGCACATGCTCCCGAGCGGAGCCCATGGGATGCGGGCCGTGACGCATCGTGACGTGTCCGGTGACGACATTCGGCGAGCGCTCGAGATTATGGCGTCGGTACTGACTGTCCTTCGGGATGGTGGGGCCCTAGCCGAGGCGTGAGGAGCCTCGTTTGGTGGCGGAAGCGGCTCGTCATTGGCGGCGTGCTGGTGGTTGGTTCAGTGATTCTGTGGACGTCCGTCAGCGATTTGATCGAGCGCCAGGCCTGGGATCGATTCGCCGAAGGGCGGGCAGCGGATGCGCCCACCTCGATCGCGGATCTCGGCGTCATGCCTGACGCGCTCGTCGAGTCGTCGGGCTTGGCGGTGAGCCGAGCGTATCCGGGCGTGCTTTGGTCCCACAATGACTCGGGTGACCAGCCCCGGATCTACGCGATGGATACGACCGCAACACTTGGCGGGGTCTTCCAGGTCACGGGAGCCGAGGCGATCGATTGGGAGTCGATGGACATCGGACCCTGTCTTTCGCCTGAGGGGCTCCGGGAGCCGGAAGGTGAGGGGTGGTGCATCTACGCAGCGGACACTGGCGACAACAACCGGCGACGGGAGAGCGTCACGGTCTATGTGATCCCCGAGCCGGAGCCGGTTGCCGCTGGCGGCGAGGTGGCCACCTTGGGCGCAATTCGCTTCCGCTACCCCGACGGTCCCTTCGATACCGAGGCCTTTGCGGTTACGTCTGAAGGCGAACTCGTGATCGTCACCAAAGGCCGGTCGCCAGACATCTGGCTGTTCCGGATGTCCGCGGCGGAGGCGATGGCGACCATGGAATCTGGGGAAGTGTTTCAGCTTTCCGGCGGGGTCCGACTTCCCATAGACTCCGACGCTCAGGTGGGCCGGACCGCGACCGGAGCGGCCTTGAGTTCTGACGAGACCGTGCTCGCCGTGAGGACCTATTCGGAGATCTACTTCTTTGCGTGGCCTCTCGGGCCCAGGCCTGAGCTTTTTGCCCCGCCCTGTTTTTTGGGCGCCTACGAACCCCAGGGCGAGGCCGTCGCGTTTTGGAGCGGGGGCCGGATCTTGCTCGCCTCTGAGAGCAGGTCCGAAAAGTCAGGCCACCTTCTCGCGATCACGTGTGCGGGCGTCGCGGCCGCCGGACCGTACTGAGGCCGATGATTGAGGTTGTGGTTCATGCCGGTGCGTTAGCATTTCTCAGTCGGGCGAAAGCGTGGCTGCTGCTGGACGAAGCGCAGTACAACCTCCCTTTGAGTTTGGCCTATGCCCGCGCTACATCCGAGGCTGAGCCTGATACGCTTTTCGCCACTGTGGAGCAAAGCGGGTCTGTCGTCGGATGCGTGATCCGAACCCCACCCCACAAGTTGTGGGTCACCGCGATGCCGTCGTCGACTACTGCGGCCGTGGCCGCCCACGTGGCCTATGGCGTTCGATCGGGCGCGGTCAATCTGCCCTTCGAGATTCCAACTGTGGCATTTATCGCCTTTCTCGGCGTGATGTTCCCGCTGCTCGCCCTGCTCCGCCGGGGGAACCTCTAGCGGGGGGCAGGACTAACGTCGGTACTTCAAGCATGATGGAAGTCAGTCCGGCGGCAGCATAGTCGTACGGCCAAAAGTCGCTAACTTCATTGTGAGATTACGCACCGACCCCAGGCGGGCGCGTAAGCCACTCGGGTCGGGCAGCCAATTCCTTGCGACACGGAACTTCCTAGTCGCTGTCGGGATAAGGCTCCCTGAATCGCCCCTAAGAATTTGACCACCACGCTGGAGAATGACCATGCCGAAACCCGACGGGACCCTCGTATCGAAGTGGAGGGAGCTCGCGGAGGAGGGCTACCTGTACGCCGAAATCGCGCGGATGCATAAGCCGTTCTCGGTCGACCAGGTCCGCCACTATTGCCTCGGACACACGGGCCGCAAGGTTGGTGGCCCGATTCAGAAGGTAGACCGCTGGTATGGCTCGAACGTTTGGCTGCGAGGCGCGAACTCGCCCCACGCGGAGCTGACTGAGAAGCAGGCCATTAAGGTGCTGGACAATTGGGACGAGAAGGCCGATCGCTGGAAGAAGTCTGGCGCCGACTGGGCTCGTCAACTCAAGGTGTCTGCGAGCACGATCTATATGCTTCGCAGAGGCGAGACTTGGAAGTTCCTTGAGCATCCGAACCAGGGTCGCAAGCCTAAGAAGGCGCGCAAGAAGAGCTCGAAGTAGCGTCAGTCTGTCTGCATATCGGCCCCGGCTCGCCACATGGCGGGCTGGGGCTTTTGCGTCGTAGCTTCCTCACACCCTCACAATACGGAACCGACTCATGAGAAAGCTCCGACTCGCTTCAGCATCTCTTGCCCTTTCCACCGTCCTGGCCTGCGGTGGGGCGGAAGCTGGTGTCGACGTCCTCTTTTTGGGTGGGTCCGTCTTGGACGGATCAGGAAGTGAGGCCGTCATCGCGGACGTTGCAGTCACGGGTGAACGGATCACTTTCATTGGCGACGCGGGCGCCGCCGGGATCATGGCAGCCGACACTGTAGATGTGACCGGATTGGTCGTCACGCCTGGCTTCATCGACATGCATTCCCACGCGGAACTGCACACCGACCACGGGCGCGACGCGCGTGCGTTCCTCTTCCAAGGCATCACGACCGTGGCGCTTGGACTAGACGGTGATGGTGGCAGTAACGTGACAGAACAGTTAGCCGACTGGACTGCGAACGGGATCGGCGTGAATGGCATGCTCTCCGTCGGGCATAACACCGTCCGCCGGACGGTCATGGGCATGGAAGACCGCGCACCCACGCCCGAGGAACTGGACGCCATGAAGGCACACGTTCGCAAGGGTATGGATGAGGGCGCCTATGGCCTGTCGTCCGGGCTATTCTACCTCCCCGGCAACTATGCCGAGACCGAGGAGGTCATTGAGTTGAACAGGGTTGCGGCGGACTACCCAGGCGCCATCTACGACACCCACGACAGGGACCTCGGAGCGGCGTACCCGTCGTTCGGCTACCTGAATTCGACCGCGGAAGGAATCCGAATCGGAGAAGAGGCGGGAACGAAGGTCATCTTCAGCCACTTCAATCCGCAGGGCGCTCATAACTACGGTCGGGCGAACGAGGGTGCGGCGCTCATCGAGGCGGCGCGCGCGCGCGGTGTGGAGGTCGCGGGCGCGCACCACTCCTACACGGCCACTCAGTCCAATTTGCGGTCCTACACGGTCCCAAGTTGGGTTGTGGCTGGTGGCGATACGGCGATGGTGCGGCGTTTCGACGATCCGGACACCCTGCCGATCATCGATCGCCAGACTCGCGAAATGCTCGTCATCCGGGGCGGAGCCGACCACATTCTTTTTGCAGACCAACGGCCGGATCTCAACGGGAAGACGCTCGCAGACAAGGCGGCTGAGTGGGGTGTGTCGGCACCTGAGGCATCCAGGAGGATCCTCAGGGACGGGAACGCGGCCGTGATGAACCTCGGCCTCTACGACATGGACAACATCCGCTACTTGGCCCAACTGGACTGGATGATGACCTGCACGGACGGACGGGACCCAGGGCCCACGCGGCCGGTCACCCACCCGCGTGCGTTCGGTTCATTCACGAAGAAGCTGAAGGATCTGGTGATCGACGAAGGAATTGTCACCTTGCCACACGCGGTTCGGTCGATGACGGGTCTGGCGGCTGACTTCCTGGGGTGGTCAGGGCGCGGCTATCTGAGGGACGGCTACGCCGCCGATATCACGGTCTTGGACATGAGCGCGGTGCAGGACATGGCCACTTACGAAGATCCGCACCAGTACTCACGGGGGACCGTGCACGTCATGGTGAATGGCACGTTCGCGATCCGTGACGCGGAAGCGACGCTGGCGATGTCCGGCCAAGCGCTGGTCCGGGGTGGGGCCAGCTTCCAGCAGTAGAGGGCTGCTGAAGAAGTAGAGCGGCCCGCGTTACAGCGCCACGGCCCCTTCAACGGCCTTCTGGAGCACCCCCGACGTCAGTCCGAGCTATCCGCTCCCTTCGGGACGTCTGTGCCAGGCTCTGGCTGTTCTGGGGTCCGCTGGTCCGGAGGTAGGCGGGATGGTGCGGGTGCCAGCGGGAGTGCGCCACCCAGTAACTGTTCGGTAAAGTCCAGTCGGGCATCCACGTTACGCATTTGGCGCCCCAACTGCGCGACTTCTGAGCGCAGGACGCCATACTCTGGAGACACGAGCGACTGTCGAGCCTCGGGAGATCCGTCGACCTTTCGGATGATCCACTGGGTCAGCAACGTACCCGCAGACCCAATGGCGCCACCGGCCACAAAGACCGAGGCGAGGCTGACCCAAAACTCCGGGCCCATGTTTTACCGTCCCTTCGTGTGGATGGGCGCGCGTTCCCACCTGTGCTTACACGACGGCGGTGGGAGCGTCGAAGTTTCGCACATGGGGAGCGTGCCGCTAGCGACGTTCGCCGCCAAACCCCATTCGGCTGAGGAAAGCAGCGTCGCCGTGCTGTAGGTTCTTCTGCAGCCGGCTCATGATGTCGTTCACAGTAGCGACATCGCCGGCCGCCTGTGACGCGGCCGCGAGTCCGACGAGCGACGCCATCCGGTCCGGCGTGAACTCAAGTGCCTTTCGGAAGGCTACTACCGCGTCAGCCGGTCTGTCCGCCGTCAGATACACCGCACCGAGCAGCTCGTGTGGCGGCTGAGGGCTGGCAGGAGGACCGAATTCGAAAGGAAGGGTTTCCTCTAGGGCCGCGGCTTCGGTCAGGAGGCCGATCGCACCATTGCGGTCGCCATCGTCCACCGCGATCAGCGCGGCAAGCTCCTGGCGCGCGATGGTCCCGCGTGGGTTGCCTTCAGTGGGCATCCGGGTCAGAGCCGCCTGGGCGCCTGCGCGGTCGCCGCGCTTGATGGCCGCCACGCCCGTAATGAAATCGTACCGAGGGTCTGAGACATCCGCGCTCAGTCGATCGGCCGCGTCCCAGTCCCCGAGGTCGAGCACGTGTCTGGCCCGCATGGCGACGAAGTAGCCGACCTCGTCTGGGGCGCCACCCTCTAGGACCCGATCGTGGCATTCGGCCATACCCTGCTCAGCCTTCTCTATTTCACCGCGTTGGAGCCATCCGTAGTGCAGCCACGAGGTATAATGCCCGCAGACGTTGGCTTTGCGGCCCAACTCGGCGTTGCGGGCATTCTGAACGTCGCGGGCACGAATGTTGGCCGCCACGAGGTCGTCCCACATGCCCATGGCGACAAAAATGTGCGAGGTCATGTGTTGCGCGTGGCCGGCGCCCGGCGCGATGCCGGCGTAGGCGCGGGCGGCCTCCAAGCCGAGCGGGGCGTGGATCGGATCGTCGAAGGAATGGATGATGTAGTGGACCGCCCCTGGGTGCTGAGCGTTTTCATTGAACACGGTTTGAGCGACGACGGCCGCCCGCATGTACGTCGCGAAATCGCGCTCGCCGTCCGTGCTCCCGAGAATCGCCAAGGCGTAAAACGCGCGGGCTTCGAGATCCTGGGGGTAGGCGTCAGCGATCCGTGCCATCGCATCCATGTAAGCGCGGTCCCTTTCTGACTTCGAACCGTCGCCGTAGAGAACGTCCACCGCCTGCAGGTAGGCCGCCTCACGGGGCGTCGGGGCCATGCTCTGACGCTGGGCTGGGGAGGCGGCGAAACGGTTGAGCGCGGCCAAGGCGGCCGGTTTGTCTTGCTGACGCCACAACGGATGGTTGTACGACATCGCCTCGCCCCAAAACGCCAAGGCGAACGACGGGTCTACCGACTGAGCCCGCCGGAACGCCGTCGCTGCGTCCTCGAATTCGAAGGAGTGAAGGAGCAGGGCCCCCTCAATGAAGTCCTTCTGGGCCGCCGCTGCTCCCGAGTTGCCGAACTCGATCCAACCGAGCTGGCGCTCTTGGGTAGAGGCCGGTTCGGCCACCAGCGCGAGCGCGAGCGCAAAAGCGAGTGAAGAGAGGGTCCGGGTGGTCATGGATGGCTCCGGGCAACGCTGCGGGCGTGGGGGTCGATTCTGGCAGCTACAGGACTGAACGCTTCAGCCTCGGCTGTTCTGACGCAAGGGTCGGGGCGTCATCTCTCTTGCCACTAGACTCACTTCAGGCTGGCCGGGGTGGTGGGGCGGCGGTCGAGGTGCCCTTCTCCGTCAAAGACGTCTACGGTACAGGCGGGCAGGTGAAGGTGTGTGTGACCTTCGATGGGCGATGCGTATCGCGGTTCGATTGCACCTATGGGCGGGGGCCGCCACAGGTTGGGGGTGCGTAAAGACGTCCGAGCGGCGATCGGAAAAGAGGTCGGCGAGGTGGTTAAGGTTACCATTCGACGTGATACGGAGCCTCGGACCGTCGAGGTGCCCCCCGAATTGAGGGCTGTCCTTGAGGAAAGCCCAGCAGCACGTACCCGCTTCGAGGCGCTGTCCTACACCCATCGCAAGGAATATGCGGTGTGGATTTCGGAAGGGAAAAAGGACGAGACAAGAGCTCGAAGGGCCGCCAATGCTGTGAAAATGCTGCTTGCGGGGATGACCCGCTAAGGGGCCCTGCGGTCTGTTCGCCGAACGAAGGCAACACCGTTGTGGTGAGCCGCATCTAAATCGGGTGGACACGCAAATAGGTCCTTTTTAGAATCGAGCGCCGCGCCAAGGCCCCCGCCACGTCGTGCGCGCGAGACGTGGTTTTTTTGATGCACAGGAGTTGGGATGATCTCAGTTGAGGGCGTAACAAAACGCTACGGCACCGTCACCGCCGTCGACGGCCTGAGCTTCACCGTCGACCGCGGCGAGGTCGTCGGCTTTCTCGGCCCAAACGGGGCTGGAAAGACGACCACAATGCGCATGATCACCGGCACGCTCCAGCCTGACGAGGGCTCGGTCCTGTTCGATGGTGTGCCCATCATGGACGGGCTGACTGAAGCGAAACAGCGGGTTGGGTATCTCCCCGAATCGAATCCACTCTACGACGAGATGCTCGTTGCCGAATATCTCGAGCACGTGGCCGATTTGCGCGGGTTGTCGGCAGCCGACCGGCGCACGGGTATCACTAATGCGGTCGATGAGACGGATCTCGGAGCTGTGTTCTACCGACCGATCTCCGAATGCTCGAAAGGATATCGACAGCGCATCGGCCTGGCGGGTGCCATTTTGCACCATCCCGAGGTGCTCATTCTGGACGAACCCACAGAAGGTCTCGACCCGAACCAACGCGTCGAGATTCGTCGACTGATAGGGAGCCTCGGACGGGAGCGTACGGTGCTGCTCAGCACCCACGTGATGCAGGAAGTGGAGGCGACGTGTTCACGCCTGGTCATTCTCAGTCGGGGCAAACTCGCGGCAGAGGGCAGCGTGCAGGAACTGCTCGCGAACCGCACAGGCGGGATCCGCTACATCGTCGAGGCGCAAGGCACCGGGGTCACTGAGGCCTTGGCGGGGCTCGCCGGGGTGAGCGGGTACGAGACATTCGCGGTGGAGGGACGGGTGCGAGTTCAGCTGGACGCGGCGACAGATGAGGACCTTCGGCCAGCGATATTTGAGATGGCGAAAGACAGTGGCTGGACGCTGTGGGAATTGCATAGGGAGCGTGCGAGCCTAGAACAGGTGTTCCGGAACCTGACGTCGGAGCTTCCTGGAGAAAGTGAGAAGGAGCCGGCTGCAGCGAGCGAGGGCGCGCCCAACGGAATGAGCGAGGGCGAGCCCGGTGGGGCGACCGATGATGAGGCCGACGCGGCGAGTCTTGAGGTGTCCTCATGATGGGGCGTGTCTGGACCATCGCCCGCAGGGAGGTACGGAGCTACTTCGACCAACCCACGGCGTATGTGCTCATCGTTGCTTTCCTGGGCCTCTCTCTGTTCTTGGCGTTCCGGACGATGCTTGCGTCCAATGTGGCCTCGTTGAGGCCTATCTTCGACCTGCTGCCCATGTTGTTTGCGGTTTTTGTTCCAGCCGCGACCATGCGGACACTGGCCGAGGAACGTCGGGGGGGCACGTTGGAGTGGCTCGTGGCTCAGCCGCTGGACGAGGGGGAGATCATTCTGGGCAAGTTCCTTGGTAACTGGCTCTTTGTGTTGATCACCCTAGCGGGTACTCTGCCCACCGCCGTGGGCGTGTTGATGACGTCTGACGCCGATCCAGGGATCATGGCTGCCCAGTACCTCGGTGCGGCCTTTCTCGCGGCCCAGTTTGTGGCCTTGGGGCTGTGGGCTTCGAGCTTCACTCGAAATCAGATCACCGCGTTCATTGTGGCGGCGGGGCTGAGCTTCACGCTTTTCCTGATCGGACTTCCGGTCGTACAGATTGGGCTGACGCCGATGATTGCGGGCGCGGTGGCCAGGCTGTCCGTGTTGGGTCATTTCGAGAACGTGGCTCGTGGCGTCGTCGACCTACGTGATGTGATCTACTTCGTGTCTACCTCGGGCCTCTTCTTGATGCTGGCTGTCGGCGCGATCAGCCGTGACCGACTGAGTCGATCGAGGGCGGAGTTCAGGCGGCTGAGGCTTGGCGCGGCTGTCGTGGGGGGACTGGTGCTGATGGTGAATCTGCTCGGCGCCCACATTCGCGGTCGGATGGATCTCACCACGGATAAGCTCTACACCCTATCGGCGGGTTCTCGCGATATCCTCGGCGAGCTCGATGACATCGTGCAGCTCAAGTTGTACGCGTCCGCAGAGCTGCCCCCGGAGGTTCAGCTGCAGCTGCGCGACGTTCGTGATCTGCTCGCGGACATGCGCAGTGCGTCGAACGGGAAGCTGCTCGTCTCGGACGTAGACCCGGACAGCGATGAAGATGCCGCCGCAGAGGCGACCGGTTACGGAATCGGCCCCATCGAATTCAATGTACTGCGCGATGACGAATTCGAGGTGCGCCGTGGGTACTACGGCTTGGCGGTTGTGTACGCGGACGAACAAGAGGTCATGGGTGTGATCCAGCGCACACAGGACCTCGAGTTTCGCTTGTCATCGGCGATCGACCGGATGGTCGATCAGACTCGCCCCGGTGTTGCGTTTGTGCAGGGTTTCGGGGCCAAAAGTGCGCAGGATATCCCCACCCTGCAGGTCGGCTTGGGAGAACGGTACACGGTCCGGTCGGTCGACATCACGGACGAGTCGGGTCAGGACATCCCCAGTGACTCCGTCGAAGTCCTGGTGGTCGCGGGAGGTTCGTCGATGTTCGACAGTGTCGCGGTGCGGCGGGTGCGCGACTACGTGAATGCGGGCGGGGCCGCGTTGCTTCTGATGGAAGCGGTTCAACTCAATGCTCAATCGCCTAGCGCGATGCCTTATCGATCGGGTCTGGAGCCGCTGCTGCAAGAGCGGGGCATCGGATTCACAGGGAGCATGGTGCTCGACCTGGCGTCCAGCGAACGGGTGTCTTTGGGGCAGCGTGGTGCGTACAACGTCGTCGCCCCTTATCCGCTGTGGCCGATCGCCGTCCCGGGGTCCGATCACGCGATCGTAACCGGACTGAACGCCATCACCTTCGGTTGGTCGACGTCACTCGACATCAGTGCGGCCGTGGGCGTGACGCCGCTGTGGCAGACGACGCAGTCTGGCGCGGTTCAGTCACCGATGGATCCGATCTTGCCGGATCAGGACTGGAATCTGCCGCCTGAGCGGTTGGGGGTTCGAACCATCGCAGCCGCGGTCACGCCTGAGGAAGGGGACACGCGTGGCCGCTTGGTCGTGGTTGGTGACGTAACCTTCACGGAAGGACAATTCGTGCAGGCCAACCCGACGAACATCATCTTTCTCGCGAACTCGATCGATTGGTTGGCCCAGGACGAGGCACTGATCGCGATCCGTTCCAAGAATCGTACGCCGCCGAGTTTTGTCTTCGAGTCTGACTTTGGTCGGACGTTTCTGAAGTGGGGGAACTTGCTCGGGATGCCGCTGCTCTTCGTACTACTTGGCCTGGTGCGGGTTACCGGTCGTCGGCGCCGTGCCGAGGCGCGCTGGAAGGAGGTCATCGCATGAGCGAACAGGCTCTCAAACGACTCGTCGGTGCGCTCGTGATCTTGGTGGCACTTTGGGGAATCACGTCGCTGATTTCTAGCGATGGGTCAGGCAGCCGTGCGGCCTCCGGTGAAATCTCGGGGGTGCTCGACGGGGTCTCCGAGACGTCCGTGGAGCGTGTGCGCATGACGACCTTGGCGGGCTCGATTGACCTGGCCCGTACGGACGGCGCCTGGCGTGTGAACGATTTCCCCGCTGATTCCGGCGTAGTCACGGGCTTTTGGCGTGTCGCGACGGGCCTCGCGATTGGGGACTTGATTGCGGCGAATCCAGATAACCATGAGCGCATGGGCATCACCGACGGAGCGGCTTGGACGCTGGAGTTCACCGTTGGGGGGGAGACGCGGACGATCCTGGTCGGCGGCCAAGGTCCAGGGTTTGCGACCTCGTACGTGCGTCTGCCAGGGTCGGACGACGTGTACCTGCTCGAAGGGGACGTGCGCGCTCACATCCGGCGACCGCTCGACCAATGGCGTAACAAGCTTCTCGCATCGATTGATACGGCGGCCGTGGTGCGTTTGGAGGTCGAGCGCGGCGGCGATGCATACGTGCTCCTGCGCGCCGCTGAAGCATGGACGTTCGAGTCCGGCGAGGCTGCGCGTGCGGTCACCGTGCAGAATCTGCTGACGGACCTGCGACATCTGGAGGCGTCGGGCATTTTGGCTGAGACCGATTCGCTGGCTGCAGCTGCTGAAGGTGGCTCGCTGCTAGCCTACGACGGTGGCGGGGCCGTGCTAGCTGAACTGCACGTCGGGGCTGGCGAGGGCGACCGGTGGGTACGCGCAGCCGGGGACGACACGGTCTATCGATTGGCGTCATTCAGAATGGACCGGCTGTTCCCTCGACGCGAGACCGTCCTGCCCGAGCAGTAGCCCCGGGGGACGGTCGCCGTGGGATCACCCCACGTCGAAGGAAATCCCCTGCGCCAGCGGCAGATCTGTACTCCAGTTCACCGTATTGGTCTGACGACGCATGTAGGCCTTCCACGCGTCGGAGCCCGACTCGCGCCCGCCTCCGGTCTCCTTTTCGCCGCCGAATGCGCCGCCGATCTCAGCACCTGAGGTGCCGATGTTGACGTTGGCGATGCCGCAGTCGCTGCCGCGGTGCGAGAGAAAATACTCGGCTTCGCGGAAGCTGTCCGTGAAAATCGACGACGACAGCCCCTGCGGCACGGCGTTGTGGATCGCGATAGCCTCGTCGAGTTCATCGATGGCGGCGGAGCCGGTCGCGTCGGCCGATCCGTATTCGATAATGTAGAGTATGGGCCCGAAGGTCTCGTGCTGAACGATGGCGAAGTCGTTGTTTGCGGTGGCAATACACGGCGTGACGTATTGGCCGCCTGGGTAGTCGTCACCCCCTAGGACCTCACCGCCGCACAGGATCGTGCCGCCTTCGTCCTGTACCGCCTGCTTGGCCGACACGAAATCAGTTACCGCGCGCTGACTCACCAGTGGTCCCATGAGCGTGCCGTCTTCGAGCGGGTTCCCGATCTTGATGCCTTTGTACGCGGCCACTAGGCGGTCCACCAAGGCGTCTCGCACCGAGCGGTGGACGATGATGCGACGTGTGCTCGTGCAGCGTTGGCCCGCCGTGCCCACAGCGCCGAAAAGGATCGCGGGCAGCGCCATGTCCAGATTCGCGTTCTGCGTCACGATGATCGCGTTGTTCCCCCCCAACTCGAGGATCGAGCGCCCCAGTCGCTTGCCCACGACCTCGGCGACCCGCTTGCCGACGGCGCATGAGCCGGTAGCGGAGACCAGCGGAATCCGCGTGTCGTGTAGGAGTCGGTCGCCGATCGTGGCTCCCGTGCCGACAGCGAGGGAAAATATGGCCGGATCGATTCCGTTCTCGGCACACACCTCGGCCGCGATCTTGGTGACCGCGACGGCCGTGAGTGGAGTACCCTCGGAAGGCTTCCACAGCGTGGCGTCACCACACACCGCGGCGAGCGCCGCATTCCAGCTCCATACCGCGACCGGGAAGTTGAAGGCGCTGATCACGCCGACGACGCCGACTGGGTGCCACTGCTCACGCATGTGGTGGTCGGCACGCTCGCTTGCCATCGTTAGGCCGTAGAGCTGCCGCGACAGTCCCACCGCGAAGTCGCAGATGTCGATCATCTCTTGGACCTCGCCCTGACCCTCTGCCTTGATCTTGCCCATCTCAAGCGTGACGAGTGCCCCAAGGGCCTCCTTCTTTTCGCGCAGCTTGTTGCCGAGTTGTCGAACCACCTCTCCGCGCTTGGGGGCCGGCACTTTGCGCCACTCGAGGAAGGCTGCCTGCGCTCGATCCACGATGGCATCGTATTCGGCCTCTGTGACCTGAGTCACGCTCGCGATCCGTTCCCCGTCGATGGGGGAACGAATGTCGAGGTTTGGGCCCGAGCCGACCCAACGGCCGTCGAAGCCGCCCGGGTTGGTGTTTTCGATGCCGAGCGCGCTGAGAATCTGGGCTTTGGTCATGACTGGTGGGGTTGTAGTTCGAACTGGTGCGTGGCCCTTAGTCTCTATGTGATGCGCGAGGATGGGAAGTGGGGCCGCTAACTGGACCCGTGGCAACGCTGCGCGCAGTTCACCGCTTCTCAATCGCCCGCAGGATGTCTTCCATGAGACACCATTTGGTGATCGACGACTGCAGCAGGTTCGCGCCTACAAAGGCCGTGAAGAGGAGCCACCAGGGGCTCAGCCAAACGCCTGCGGCCAGGGATAGGAGAATGAAGCTGCCGGCGATCATTCGAATATTCCGTTCGATTGTCATAACGCGTGTGTCCTTTTTGGTGTTCGAGTTTGGTGTTCGAGTTGGGTGTTCGACAAAAGTCCGGGAGGATCAGGCGGCGAAAAACGGTGCGGAGCCGGAGCTCACTGCACGCTCCACGTCCACTTGGAGCGCTCTCAGGGGATGAGCCTTGTCCTGGCACGAGGTACAGTTCGCGACAGCCTCCATCAGCTGTTCGGCCTGGGGCGCGGGCATGACGGAAAACACCATTCGTGACGGGTAGGGTGCTACGTCCCCGTACCACCCGAGTGTCCCTGTGGCATGACCCTCGAGCGTAACCCGACTCCACGTGGTGACCTTCTGGCTGCGGAGCATGTCCTGCAGCGCCGCATCATCCTCTTCCAAATACATCAGGAATACGAGCTTCATGGGGTGTTCTCCTCTATCGCGCCGATCGGCGCGCCGGGCTGGGGTGTGGGGACGTGTGGGCGCTCACGTTTCATCAGGAAATAGATGCCCGGCACGACTACGAGCGTGAGCACGGTGGACGCGAGCGCGCCTGCAATCAGAGCCACCGCGAGGCCTTGGAAGATAGGATCGAAGAGGATGACCACCGCGCCGATGACGACCGTGCCGGCCGTCAAGGCGATCGGGCGGGCACGTACTGCCCCAGCCTCCACGATCGCGTCGCTGAGATCGACGCCAGCATGAAGGCGAGCCTCCAGGTAGTCGATGAGAAGGATTCCATTGCGGACCATGATTCCGGCCAGCGCGATCATCCCGATCATGGAGGTCGCCGTGAAGAAGGCGCCAAAAATCATGTGGCCCGGAGCGATGCCGATCAGCGTCAATGGGATCGCCGCCATCATGACCAGAGGCGTGGTGAACGACCCGAACCAGGCCACGATCAGGACGTACATCAGCAACAGGGCTCCGGCAAAAGCGATTCCAAGGTCCCGGAACACCTCGTAGGTGATCTGCCACTCGCCATCCCACTTGAGTACCGGTCGCTCAGTGACCTGCGGTTGGCGGGCGAAGAGGCGACCCAGCGGCTCGCCTTCGCCTACCTCGATAATGTCGAGCTCTTTTTCGAGATCGAGAATCGCGTACACGGGGCTTTCTTCGTCACCGGCGACCTCGGCCATGACGTAGACGACCGGCTTGCCGTTCTTACGATCTACGACTTGAGCCCGGGTCGTCGTGCGTACTTCCAGGAGTTCACTGCTCGGAATCATTTCTCCCGTGTTGGACATCACATGAAGTCGGCCGAGGCGAGCTGGCCCGGAGCGATCTCCCTCCGACAACGTCACGCGCAGCGGGACCGGTGTGCGGGCGGCGGGGGCCGCCAACTGCGACACGACCTGCCCGGACAGCGCCAGGGCAAGGGCCCCGACGACGTGCTCTTTGGAGACCCCCGAGAGCGCGGCCTTCTCCGTGTCCACCTCCAGTCTGACTTCTTCCTGTGGGGCGGAGAGCGACCAATCGACATCCACCACTGAGGGGTGCGCCTCGAAGGACTTCATGACTTCCTGCGCGACCCGTTCCCGTTCGGACCGGTCGTCTCCGTAGATTTCGGCTACGAGCGTCGACATCACGGGAGGGCCGGGCGGGACTTCCACGACTTTGGCGTTTGCCCCGGTACCGGACGCGGCCACGATGTCCTGCACGATCTGGCGGAGGGCTATGGCCACTTCGTGGCTCTGAGCGTCACGCTCCCCCTTGTCCACAAGGTTGATCTGAAGATCCGCGATGTTGGGGCCTCTACGCAGGTAGTAGTGCCGGATCATCCCGTTGAAGTTGACCGGTGCTGCGACGCCGGCATAAAGCTGGATATCTGCGACCTCGTCGACCGCCACGAGCGCTCGCCCGATGTCGCTCGCCAGGGCCACCGTCGTTTCGAGGGCGGTGCCTTCAGGCATGTCCACGATGACTTGGATTTCGTTCTTGTCGTCGAAAGGGAGCATCTTCACCGACACTGAGCGCGTGAAGAACGTGCTCCCAGAGGCGAAAAGGAGGACGAGCACAACGCCGAGTGCCCCCCACATGGCCGCCGGGCTCGCCAGAAGTGGCCGCATGATGGCCGCATAGAACCGATACGTCCTGGTCTGCTCCAGCACGTACGCGGGAGCCTCGGATGACTCGTGCGCGCGTCCGAGCAGCTTGAACGCCAGCCAGGGCGTTATCGTGAGCGCGACGCCAAGACTGAAGAGCATTGCCACGGTCGCGCCGACTGGCATGGGACTCATGTACGGCCCCATGAGGCCGCGCACGAAGAGCATCGGCAGGACGGCGGCGATCACCGTCAATGTTGCCAGAATCGTCGGGTTCCCGACTTCGTCCACAGCGGCTCGAGCCGCCGCGCGCAGCGGGCGGTCACGCATGGAGAAGTGACGCTCCATGTTCTCGGCGACGATAATCGAGTCATCGATGACAATGCCGGTCACGAAGATCAATGCGAACAGCGTGACGCGGTTGAGCGTGTAGCCGAAGATCTGATATACGAAGAGCGTCAGCGCGAAGGTGATCGGTACAGCCATCATCACCACGAGCGCACTTCTCCAGCCCATCGTGAGGAGGATGACGAGGCCGACGGCGAGGACGGCCATGACCAGATGCTCTTGAAGCGTCACCACCTTATCACGAGCGGTCTCTCCGTAGTTGCGGGAGATTGCCAGGGTGACATCGTTCGGGATGAGCCGTCCCTGGGACTCCTCGAGCCTTGCCTCAAGCGCCTGACCGAGTGCCGTGGCGTCTGCACCGAGACGCTTGGAGACGGCGAGGGCCACCATTGGGGTCCAGGCGCTCGTCCGGTCGGTATGGAAGGTGTACTGAGTGATTTCAGTCGAGCCGTCGATCACACGTGCTACGTCATGAACCTGGATCAGCGCTCCGTCCCGGACCGCCAGGACCACGTTCCCGACATCAGCCGCATTGGCCAGGAACGTCCCGGCAGTCACGCGTACGACGCGGTTGTCCTGAGTGAACGCGCCCACATCAGCTTGGGTGTTTTCCAGGCGTAGCCGTTCGGCCACCGTCAGCGGGTCTATCCCGTAGGCCGCGAGGCGCTCGGGATCGAGTTCGACGCGTATCTCCCGCGGGTAGCCACCGACGACCTGGACGTCGCGCACCTCGGGCACCGCCTCAAGCGCCACACGCGCCTCGTCTGCAATCGCTCTGAGCGCTGCGGGGTCAGGCCCCCGGAGCGTGGCCGTGAAGAAAGGCACGTCGTCGATCGTCACGGTCTTCACGAGGGGGAAGCCCAGCCCTGCGGGCATCCGGTCGGCGTTCTTCAGTAGGGCGCTGTGCAACTGGACGAGACTCTCCTCCATGTCTCGCCCCACCTCATAACGGACCGTAACCAGTCCGAAGCCCTGTTCGGCGTGGCTGTATACGTACTCGACCCCCTCGATCCCGCTCAGCACATTCTCGAGAGGAATGAGGACTCGGTTTTCTACCTCCTGTGGGGACGCGCCGGGAAGCGGTACGAAGAGGTCCGCGAGCGGCACGATGATCTGGGGTTCTTCCTCGGATGGCATCGTCGTTACGGACCAAGCGCCGACACCGAGCGAGGCTGCCATGAGGAGCGGGGTCAGCTTCGATTCGAGAAAGGCGCCGGCGAGGCGGCCTGCGATATTCTGCTTCATGCCTGGCCGCCTTCGCCATCTGCGGTCGTCATGGGTGCGCTCGTTGCCGCCCACGCCTCGAGCGTCGTTTGGCCGACAGGCATCCCGTCCTCGAGACGATTGGAGGGGCTTCGGATCACGGCGATTCCCTGTCGCAGTCCCGCGAGGACTTCCACAGCTCCGTGTCCATGTTGCCCCAGTCGGACCCATCGGAGTCGAAGCGTCCCGGCCTCTACCACCATCACGCCGCTCAATTGACCTCGGGTGATGACGGCGTCCTCGGGGATCCACGTCGATCCAGAGCCGGCGCCCGGGATCGTCACCCTGACGAAGGATCCCGGCACCATCGGGGTGACTGTCGGATCCAGTTGAGCTTCCACCCGGAACGTTCTGCTGCGAAGGCCCAGCGCGGGGCCAATACGGGTGACCCGTGCAGGAAGCGGCGAATCCACGTTGGACACTTCGACCTTGACGATGTCGCCCACGGTCAGAACTCCGGTCCGCCCGGAGGGGAGATCCAAGACGACCTTGAGCGCACCCGGAGCCATCATGGTGAGTAAGGGGGCACCGGGGCTCGCGAGGTCGCCGGGGTCCACGGAGCGTAGGGTGATGACGCCGTCGAACGGAGCGCGCACCACCGCGTAGGCCATCTGAGCCTGCGCCTCTGCGGACATGGCGCGCGCTGAAGCCAGGGCTGCTGTCGCGATGTCGAGTTCGCTCGCGGAGGCTGCGCCGTCTGCGGCCAGATTGTTCAGCCGGCCAAAGGAACGCTCTGACAGCTCAAGCCCTGCCTGAGCGGCGGAGACCCTGGCTGAGATGTCGGCGTTGTCTAGCGTGATGAGCGGGTCACCGGCGTGCACGAACGAACCCACATCGACATGAACGCGTTCAACAGCGCCACTCATCCGCGTCGCGATCTCCGCAGTGCGGTCCGAGATTACCGTGGCGGGGAAGGCCTCCATTCTTGAGGACTGCTGTGCGGCGGAGACGACCACGTCCACCGGGTCGTGCCGCGTCGGGATCCGGCCGGGCTCCTCAGAACCGCAGGCCGCGCCCAGGAAGATGAGACCTACTATGGCTGCGCGTTTCATGGGTGGGGGCCTTGTTTGAGATCGTTCGTAGTCGATGCGACGTCGGTGAGATAGCTGAGTCTTGCTATGGCAAGTCGGCGCCCGAGTTGGGCCCGAAGCGCCGCGCTCGCCGACGATGCCGCGCTCGCCTCGGCCGCGAGCAGATCCGACGTCGTTGCGAGGCCTTCTGTGAAGCGCAGGCCAACCAGACGGGCGCCCTCCTGTGCTGCGGTATGGGCAGCGTCGCTGGCTCTGGTCTGGCCGGTTGCCGCGTCCACGGCTCTGCGGGCTTCGGCCACGGTGGCCTCTGCCTCCCGGAGTCGATCCGAGTGTGCTTCGGCCGCCGCCTCGGCGTGGGCACGCCCTGCGCGTTCTGCGGCCGAGATCGCAAAACCGGTGAACACGGGCATCCGCAGTTGAACACCCACGGTCCAGTTGTTTCGGGTCCCGGAGAAGGGGTCGGCAGCGTGGCTTTCGAGGCGAGCGAAGCCCGACAGATTCGGCAGGCGAGCCCGTTGAGCCTGCTTCAGGCGCGCGTCGGCAGCCTGGACGGCCAGGCCTGAGGCCTGAATGTCGAGCCGAGAGGCAAGCTCTTCGGTCTGGCCCGACGCGGACCCGACGGCAGCAGGGTCGTCCAGCGGGATCGGAACCACACCCCCTGGCCAACCGAGGGCGAGGCCGAGTCGGCCGCGGGTGTCCTCTACTAGGCGTGCCGCGTCGATTCTGCTTGCGCGGGCGGTTTCCACCGCTGCTTGCGCCCGCAGGCGGTCCGCCTCCACGAGCAGGCCTTCCTCCACACGCCGCCCGACGAGGGACAGGTTCTCCTCGGCCGCGCTGACCGCTGCGTCAGCGGCATGGAGTAGCGATTCAGCGCCGACGGCCTCGATGAAGCGCACCTCGGCCAGGAACGACGCTGAGCGAACAGACCAGTCGGCTGTGAGCGCTGCGGCGTCCGCTGTCGCGTCGGCCGCAGCGACGGCGGCCATCCGGGCAGCATCCAGAGGGGCCCACGCCAGGCCCAGGGCCGCACTCCAATCTGTCAAAGCAGCCGGGTCGTTCAGGAGCTCTGGTGCGAAGTCCTGCGCGGTGAAACGACCCTGGCGAAGTCGACTGCCAAACGCCGCGACGGGGTCGCTCGTGCGCATCGCGCCGAATTCGATCCCCACCTCGGGAAGGAGCCCGGCCGCCTCTCTCCTACGGCCCTGCCGGGCAGCCTCGGCTAGCGCCGCCGCGCCACTCACCCCGGGGCCGCTGGACGCAGCGATCGCGAGGGCATCCTGCAGGGTGATTGAGCGGGTTTCCTGACTCGCGAGAGGCGATTGAGGGACCGCGATCGCGATCAGGATCCAGAGGATCAAATAAATAGATTTATACATATAACTCTATGTGTTGGGGCAAAAATAAAGGGCGCGAAATTCAGCATGCCGCCTCTCGGACACAGGAGAGGACCTTGAGTGCGCGCGCGTCGCCAATGGCGTAGTAGACGTTCACGCCTTCCTTGCGACGAATCAGAATTCCCTTGTCGCGCATGTTGATGAGGTGCTGCGAGGCGATCGCCTGTTCGACATCCAGCGCCTCGTGAATCTCACTCACCGTTGCTTCGCCAGAACGTTCGAGGAAGTCGAGGATGTGCAGTCTAAGCGGGTGTCCGAGACACTTCAAAATTCTCGCGGTGTCGTCCACGAGCGGGGTTGGCAACGATTGGGTGCGGTGGGTCATTTGGATTCCTTGGATATGAACATAGCAATATGTATATGTCTAAGGGTATGTCAACACCCGTGGGTGAGGCGCTGGGGGCCGGCACGATCATCCACCGGCCTTCCTTGTCCTCTCAATATATATATATTCATATATTACTATTATCTTAAGTCAACGAGGTTAAATGTGGGCCGGGACCCACTTCACTCGAAGCTGAAGGGACAGGTGGCCGGAGAAGTTGGAGCGATTCAACGAGACGGAAATGAGTCATGGCGAAGCAGGTCATTCGGTGGGCGTTGGCACTGTTCCTCTACGCCGGACTCCGAGGCGAATCCGTTGAGCGCCACATCCGCGCCGCGACCGAGACCGTCGTGAACGAGCACGACGATCCCGGCTGGGAAAATCGCACCGACGACTCCGCCAAACTTCCAGGGAGCTAAGACATGCAGAAATTACCCCACCTCTACAGCATCCAAGCGGTAGGCCCTGGCGTAGGTGATGTGCGGGTCAGCAGCGCCTCGGTGCCTGACCTCGTTGTTGAGGCCCCCGTCGAATTTGATGGACCCGGTGACCGGTGGTCGCCGGAGACATTGCTCGCCGCTGCTGTGGGGTCGTGCTTCATCACGACTTTCCGAGCCATCGCGAGGTCGTCGCACTTCGAGTGGGCCTCGCTGACATGTGCCGTGGATGCGACGCTGGAGAAGGCGGACGGGGGCCTCCGGTTCACGAACTTCGATCTTGACGTCGACCTAACGGTCGAGGAAGAAGGCATGGAGGAACGCGCTCACCTTCTGCTCGAAAAGACGGAGAAACTCTGCCTGATCACGAAGTCACTGCGTGGCGCCACCCAAATGAAGGCCCGAGTTCAGGTCGGTGCGCCTCGGTAAGAGGTCGCTGTGGCCTACTTCTGAGCCCAGAACGGCGGCGGCGGAGGAGGCGGCGGGAAAACAGTACGCACCAACCGCACGTTCCCGCGGCCGAACAATTTTTGCAGCGCGTCGATGGTGGCTGCGTCTGTCCCTGTCTTCAGGCTCTTCGACCGCAACCTCGGTGCGGGCTCCCCGTTGTCCGATCCGACCTGAAGCCAGATCGGGGAAAGGCCGGGATGGTCAGCGAGCACCAGCTTAGCGCGAGCGAAGGCCTCCTCAACAACGTCGGAGCCCAACTCGAGCTCGATCTGCACAGCGAGTTCGCCTCCATCGGCGACTTCGTCGAGAGGCCGAGCATGGTCGAGGAACACCGGAGGATCTTCCTCGTCACGCTCGCGGCCGCTCACCTTACCGGCCAGAAGCACGACCGCGTCCTGGACCAGGATCTCCTTATAAGTCTGCCAAGTGTCGCGGAATGCTAAGACCGTGGCGGTGCCGTTGAAGTCCTCAACCGTGATCTTGCCCCACTCCGAGTTGTCGCGACGAGAGATCTGACGAGCGACCGAAGTTACGACGCACGGCAATTCGATCGTCTCGCCGCCCCGATCACCCAGAGTGTCCGAGGAGATCGGCCCGAAGGCGCGCACAACCTCGCGGTAGCGGTCGAGGGGGTGTCCTGAAATGAAGAACCCGAGGGCCAGCTTTTCGCGCTTGAGGCGATCCTGCTCCGACCACTCGGGCACGTTCGGCAGCGGAGGCGGCTTGCGGGGAAGCGCCGAGGCATCTCCGAAGAGCGACCCCTGGCCGGCCTCCACCTCTGTCAGGCGGGCCTGGACTTCCCCGTAGGCGGCGTCCAAGCCCGCAAGGAGGCCCGAGCGATGCCCAAACGCATCTAGCGCACCAGCGGCGATCAAAGCCTCGCAGGCGCGCTTGTTCAGCGCCCGGATGTCAATTCGCTCCAGGAAGTCGAACAACGAGGTGAAGCGGCCTGATGCTTTCCTTGCCTCGAGCACGGACTTGGCGGCGATCTGGCCGACCCCGCGCACTGCACCCATGCCGAAGCGGATCTTCCCTGCCTTCGTCACGGTGAACTTCCAGCCCGACTCGTTTACGTCAGGCGGCAGAACCTCAATGGAGTCATCGAGCTTGGGGACGTGACGCGGCAGATCCCGGCACGCTCCGATGTACTTCACCACGCTGTCGGTATTGTCGATCACCGACGACAGGAGCGCGGCCATGAACTGGGCCGGGTAGTGCACCTTCAGCCAGGCGGTGTGGTAGGAGATGAGCGAATACGCCGCCGAGTGCGATCGATTGAAGCCGTAACGACCGAAGGTCTCAATTTGGTCGGCGAGATCGTCGGCGATTCGCTTGTCGGCCCCGAGCGCGACCGACTTCTCGACAAATCGCGTGAGCTCCTTCTTGATCAATTCGACGTCTTTTTTACCGACCGCTTTTCGAAGCACGTCTGCTTCGCCCAGCGTGAAGCCGGCCAGCTCCGACGCGATCCTCATCACCTGTTCCTGATAGACGATCACGCCGTAGGTCGGCTCCAGGATCTTCTGCAGGCTGGGGTGCGGATACGAGACGGCCTGTCTACCAAGTTTCCGCTCAATGAAGACGTCCGTCATGCCGGAATCGAGCGGCCCGGGTCGGATGAGCGCGTTGGTCGCGACAAGGTCCTCGAAGCGGTCGCAGCGCATGGCCCGCAGCTTGTCGTTCGCGAGGTTCGACTCGAACTGGAACACGCCTGCGGTCCCGCCACGCGACAACATCTTGTACACCGCCGGATCGTCCAGCGGCAGGTCATCGATGGTCGCGTATTCTTCGCCGGTGTCCGGATGCTTCAGGGCTCCGAACGTGTCGCGCAACATGACCACAGCATCGTGGATGACGGTGAGCGTTTTCAGGCCCAAGAAGTCCATCTTGAGCATGCCTGCTTCATCCAGGCAGTTCATGTCGTACTGGGTGACGACCATCGCGTCGTCGTTGTTTGCACCGTTCTTGCCGGTCTGGATGCTGATTGGCACGTAGTCGTCGATGGGACCCGGGGCGATGACGACGCCGGCCGCGTGCACCGATGCGTGGCGGGAAAGGCCCTCAAGGGTGATCGAGTAGTCAAAGAGCTGCTTGTGGCGATCGTCGAGCTTGTAGAACTCTTTGACTTCTTTCAGACCATCGACGGCTTCCTGAACAGTGAACGCCTGCCCGGGCTGGTTGGGAATCAACTTGGCGATGCGGTCTGTCTCAGACGCTTCAAAGCCAAGCGCCCGGCCGACGTCTCGAATCACGGCCCGGCTTTTCATCGTTCCGAACGTGATGATCTGTCCGACCGCGTCCTTGCCGTACTTCTGGCGCGTATACTCGATGACCTCGCCGCGGCGCTCGTAACAAAAGTCGATGTCGATATCCGGCATCGAAATTCGTTCGGGATTCAAGAAACGCTCGAAGAGCAGCTCGAAGCGAATCGGATCCAGATTCGTGATTCCGAGCGCGTATGCGACCAGCGAGCCAGCCGCGGAGCCACGGCCCGGTCCTACGGGGATGTCGTGGTCTCGGGCCCAGCGGATGAAGTCCTGCGTGATCAGGAAGTAGCCGGCGTATCCTGTGCCCTTGATGACGCCCATTTCATAGTCGAAGCGCTCCTGCATCTCCTCAGGAATTGGGTCGCCGTAGCGTTCCTTTGCGCCCGCCAGGGCCAAATACTCGAGGTAGTCGTTCGCGTCTGTGTGTGTCTCCGGGAGCGGAAACTCGGGCAGGTGGTATTTCTTCTCGAAGTTGAGATCCACCTCGTCCGTGATCTTGAGCGTGTTCTCTAGGACGTCAGGGCGGTCCGGGAAACGCTCAGCCATCTCCTCGGCGCTCTTGAAGTAGAGCCCCTTGTCGTAGTGCATCCGGTTCGGGTCGTCACGATCCTTGCCCAGTCCGATGCACAGGAGGATGTCGTGCGCCTCGTGGTCTTCCGGTCTGAGGAAGTGGGAATCGTTCGTCGCAACAACCGGAAGGCCGAGGTCGTCGGCCAGCTTGAAGATGCCCGCGTTGAGTTCTGCCTGTCCCTCGCTGTCGTGTGCCTGCACCTCGAGGTAGTAGCGTCCGTCGAAGAGGTTTGCGTACCACTCCGCGGCCTGGCGGGCACTCGCGTAGTCGTCGGCGAGGAGGTGCCGCGAGACCTCACCCGCCATACAGGCCGAAGACACGATGATGCCTTCGTTGTACTTGGCGAGCACCTCGCGGTCGACGCGCGGTTTGTGGTAGAAGCCCTCCGAGTAGCCGATGGAGGACAGCTTGATCAGGTTTTGGTAGCCCACCCGGTCGCGCGCCAGCAGGACCAGGTGATAGTACGCCCTTTCGCCTTGGCCGGAGCGAGATCGGTCGCGGCGGTCCCCGGGCGCGACGTAGGCCTCCATGCCGATGATCGGCTTGATGCCGGCCTTTTTCGCGGCCTTGTGGAAGTTCCACGCCCCGAACATGCACCCGTGGTCGGTAAGGGCCAGCCCGGGCATCTCGTTTTCTTGGGCCTTCTGGACCAGGTCACCAATACGATTCGCCCCGTCGAGGAGCGAAAATTCCGAATGGGTGTGGAGGTGTACGAAGCTCACGGCGACAGCGCGATGATCGGGGTCCGAGGGCACGAAGAGGTCTGATTGTAGCGGGCGATAGAGACTGCGCCAATCGGGTCCTTATTCGCGCTATGGATACCGGGGATTTTCCCCTGGGGTTGTTGGGAAGACGACAATATGCGCCGCCAGCGGCGTCGCTATCTCCAACTGACCTTCACCCCGAGCTGCGCCTGCCATTGGCTCTCCGGCGATGACGTGACGAACGGGTCGAGGGCCGTGACGGCCCCGGAACTGTCGCGGTTCACGTTGACCCCGCCGGCCCACCCGGCGTAGAGGATCCGGGACAAGGGATCGCGCACGACGGCCTCGAGAACCGGAATCGTACTCGGGGCTTCACGCCTCAGCCCCCAATCCGAATTCATGAAGTTGAGCAGGTTGACCAAGTCCCCTTCCACACGGACGTCGAGGCGGCCGATAGGCACCGTGTGCGAGACGCGCAGGTCGAGTCGGTTCTGCCAAGGGGACCGGCAGGCGTTCCTCGGGATCGTCGAGCCGGCGTGTGCGACGAGACATGGGTCATTTGCGATCGCACTTCCGAAGAGCGCCATCGAGGCGAAGCCAGCCATGGGCACTTCACCCAGCACGAGCGGGACGTAGAGCAGGTCGTTGTTACGGTCGAACGCAGGGCCGAAGCCGGGATATCCGTCCCCGTTGAGGTCACCCGCATACACATACGAGTACGGCAACCCCGACTCACCGGTGTAGAGGAGCGCGAACTCGGTGTGCGCCAACCCGGGGACCAGATTCCCGATAAGCGCGAGGACTGCCTTGTGCGGCCGGTCGAACCGAGACGGTGCAAGCTCAGGGCGATTCGGGTGCCCCTGGACGCCGTTGGCTCCGAAGTTCGACAACATGTCGTTGTATGTGAGGCTGGCTCGGTCGTACGAACGTGCGTAGGCGTAGCCGCTCTGGAAGCGGATCCGATCAGTGATCTGCCCGCGCAGCTCTGCTGAGAATGCGTAGGCGTAGTCGTCTGAGCGGTTCGTGGCGTGCAGTACCTGTGCGTATTCAGGGTTGATCCGCTTGGGCTCGTACCCGAAAACGCTCGGCGTCCCAAAATTCGGGCGACCCCCGTATCCCAGGGTGTAGGCGGGGTGCTGGGGGTTCTCCACGGCGGGCCCGATGTTGATGTCTTCGACGAAGACTTGGTTCAGGGCGCGCGAGAACAGGAAGCCCACCGAGGCGCTGAGACCGTCTGTGATCTGACGGTCCACCCCGAAGGACACCTTGATGTCCTGCGGGAATCGGAAGTTCTCGTCAAATAGCGTCACCGAACGCCGCAGCGACCCCGCGGTTCCGTTGACGCAGGCCGAGGGGGGCGCGTTCGGGGTGTATGAAGGACTCCGGTTGTCGTTGCCGTTGTCGGGAACGTTCGGGCCGCCGTCGCAGACCAACGTGCCGGTCCGCAGCCCGGTGTTTGCGTAGGCGTTCGCGAGCCACACGAAGGGCGGCCGTCCCAGGAACAGGCCCATGCCCCCCTTGATTTGAGTGATCCGCTCTCCGTTCGACTGCCAGCGAAAGCCAATGCGGGGGCTGAACAGGAGCTGTTGCGTCGGTACGGTGCTCGTACTTTTTCCGAACAGCCGCTGCACCTGGAGGTTCTCGTCCGGGCGCGTGGGCATCACCGGCATGTCGAGCCGTAACCCGTAGGTCAGGGTCAGCTGGTCCGTGGCGCGCAGCTCGTCTTGCACATGAGCTGCGAACTCCCAAACATCAAATGCGACCCGGTCCGGCACGCCGCTGTCCACGAGCATCCGCTCATAGTAGAGCGGTGTGTTGGCCTGCAGGTCGGTCAGTGATCCGAACCTGTAGGAGCCTTGCGAGCCCGGCAGGTAGAGTTGGTTGATCCCGTAACTCGCCGCCGAGACGCCGACCGTAACGGTGTGGGCGCCCCATTCGGCCGACAGGTTGTCGGTCATCTGCAGTGTGGTCTGCCGGAGGTCATCGGCCTGACTGAAATAACGTCCGCCCACGCGCACTGGGCGGGTGAGCCCGAGCCCCTCGAATGAAGAGTGAGTGGTTACCTGAACCTGGGGGCCGTTCGAGAGAGGTGTGGTCTCGTCGGTCACCCTCTGGACCGTCAGGCGCGCCTCGTTAGACCATGTGCCGAGCGTCGACACGAACTCGAGCGTGGTCGCGTTACTCCGGGACGACAGATCCACGGTATTCGAGGCCAATTCGTAGGACTCGAACGAACTCCTGTTCGGTGCGCCGTCGTCGTCGGCCCCGGCGAACAGGTGCCGTAGGCTGAGGCGGTGTTGCGGGCTGAGCTGCCAGTCGGCCCGGGCGAAGAGGTTCCCGACGCGCCGTTCGAGGATGTACGCGTCGGCCGCGCCGACGTCGAGGCCGTACGAAGACGAGAAGATCGACCCGAGCGCGTCAATGGTCTCCTGTGACACACGGGTCAAGATCGAGTTGTCTCGTCCGATGTTGAATCCGTTCGGTGGCTGACCGCGTTCCTCAAGTTCTCCGGCGATGAATATGTGCAGACGATCCTGGATGATCGGCCCGCCAAGGCTGAAGCCGTAGAGGTCTCGAGAGACGCCGGACGGCTCCACCGTGAAGCCCGGGAGCGTGAGGTCACCTGTAAGCGCTGCTGTGCGCGAGTATGTGAACGCTGAGCCTTCCCATGTATTGGTTCCCGTGCGTGTTACGGCGTTCATCACGCCACCCGTGAAGCCTGACAGACGTGTGTCGTAGGGGGCGATGAGCACCTCATACTGAGCCACGGCTTCGATCGGTATGAGGCGGGCGCCGGCGCGGCCGCCTGGCGTGCCACCGGGGGTGAGCCCGAATACGTCTTTGGTCAGCGATCCATCAATGAGTACCGCGTTGTAGCGGTCGTTTTGCCCGGCGACGCTAAAGCCGTCGTCGGAGGTCTTCACGAGTGGCGAGAGGATCGACAGCTCTGTGAGGTCCCGAGAAAGGATCGGCAGGGCGGTAAGGGTCGTACGGTCGACGAACGTCGCAGGGCCCACCTGCGGTATCCGGAACACAGGGTCACGGTCGAGTTCGACACGCAGCCCCTCGAGCGCGATCGCCACCTGCACCACCGCGATCTCCAACTCTAGGGTCTCCCCGAGCCGCAGCGCGATATCCTCCTCGACCACGGTGCCGAAGCCCAAGCCTGACACGGTCAGCGTGTAGGGCCCACCCGGTGGCAGCAGGCGCAGCGCGAAGCGACCGTCATTGTCTGTTAGGCGCTCGTAGCGGGACCCGGTGGTGCTATGGAGGAGAGAGACGGCCGCTCCGGCTACTGCGGCACCGTCCGGCATGCGAATGGTGCCACGAATGGCCGACGTGTTCGCGCTTTGCGCGGCGGACATCGCCGGAAAGCCGAGGGTGGCCAGGAGGCAAAAAAGCCCAGGGAGTGACCGAAAAGAGCGCGTTCTGGTCATGCGAATCCGACCGGGGTTGCCCGTGAATCGAGTACGGGGAATCAGCGAGAAGGATGGGTCCTCTCGTCGCGAATTCCTAGGCCACGTGCTTCTTTAACGACCTTCTAATGACCGACGTCGATGCTCAGCGGGACGATCGTCTCGCCCCAGTGACAGCGAAGCCTCGCTCAACTCGCCGAACAGTTCACGTCCAGGCGGTACGGGCCAGTCATGCTCCATGGTGACGGTCGTCGTGTTGATCTATTGAGACAGCCCGCCGTGCTGGCTGGCCCTCGGCTGAGCACAGGCGGGTGACGCGAAGGCGACGCTTAGAGCGAGGACCGCAATTGTTGTGACAGAGCGCATAAATCGAATCCGGCCGGCATTGGAAGTGACTGGGCCAAACGCCCCATAGGGCCAGGAGGTTCCGACGTTATGCGCTACCGCACTTGAACGAGTTCAGAATCGTCTCGAGCTGAATCATGTACTCGTATTTCTCCTTCCCCGGGGCGTAAAGCCACGAGTCAAGGAGATACATGCGATTCTGGTTCTCGCAGACGATTGCGCGCGCGATGAGCGGGCCACCGGCTGGCCAACCCCGATCTGGTGGGTTCTTCCACTCGGCCTGGATTTCGTAGGCGAACCAGCCGCGGAAGTCGAAGGGGTGGGCGTTCGAGTTCTCAGTGACGGTGACTTGCGGCTCGGAGTAGTTCGCCGCGGCCAAGCTGTCACGCCAAGCCAGGATTCCCGCTGGCTGCATGTCGGCGGGAATAGGCGTCTTCCAAGTGACCGCGATTTGGCGGATCAGCTCGGAAGGATCCGGGTTGTCGTTGCGGAAGATGTATACTGAGTCATGATGCTCCCAGTCGTAAACCTTGGGCAGCAGAAGTTGGAAGCCAGCCTCCGTGTACAGCGTGTCAGCCAGGGCAGAGTCGACCCCGCCGCCGGGGATGTACATACGATTAATAACAAACTTGCGATACTGGCCGTCCAGAAGCTCGTTGATGGCGGGCAGGTGGCTCATAAGCCCCTCTGCACCTGCACCAGGCGCGAGCAGCACGAGCGTCACGGTCTGCCCTATGGACCATACGTTTTTGATCTGGTAGATACCCGGCCCATTGATCGGGTCAGACGCCTTTTCCAACGCCTCGACGACCCGAAGCTCCGTTTCTGTTCCCACCAAGAGGATCTGTCGGAAACGACGCAGCTCCGACCAGTACTCGCCTTCGGGGTCCTGGAACGTGACGGTGAACGTCTTCTCGTCTCGCACCGTGCGAATGGTCGGTTCGAGTGCCGTGAATACGTCGTCCGAGACGGTCTCCCACAGATCGGGGCTCATTGCCGCCACGATGCTGTTCGCGTCCCCAAAGGCGATGCCGGGTGAGTCACACGCGGCGAGGCTGAGGGTGACGGTCCCGAGGGCTGCGAATAAGGTCGTTTTAGTCATGCTCGTTTCTATTCAGGTGCGGGGCCGAGGTTCCGTGACAGCAGCGCTTCCGGATCTGGGCCGCGCCCCATGAATTCCCGGAATAGTACTTCCGGGTCCTCGGAGTCGCCGCGACTCAAGATCGAATCGACGTAGCTGCGGCCGGTATCGGCGTTGAAAATGCCCTCGGCCTGGAAGCGCGTAAAGACGTCTGCATCCAGTACTTCGGACCAGAGGTAACTGTAGTACCCGGAGGCGTAGCCGCCGGCGAAGATATGGGTGAAAGCGGTCAGTCCGTGGAGATCTGCGAAGCGTGGCGCGGCGGCGAAGGCTCTGAAGCGGTCCTCCGCGAACGCCATGACTTGATCACCCACCGCGACGTCCCCGGTATCGGGGTGGGCGATGTCGCTTGTCGCGGGTAGTGTGGGCGCGAGTTCCCCATGAAGCGCGAGGTCCACGGTGCCGAAGGAGATTTGGCGCATCTGAGCCCAGCCACCCATGAAGCGTCGGGCGGCGACCATGCGTTGGAATAATTCGTCTGGAAGCTGTGCGCCAGACTCGTGGTGCCGGGCGAACAAGTCGAGGGCTTCGCGTTCCCAGCACCAGTTCTCCATGAGCTGGCTGGGCAGCTCCACCCAGTCCCAGGCCACATGAATTCCCGCGCGTGATGGGATCTCCACCCTCGAGATGCAGTGGTGCAGGAGATGCCCGAATTCGTGGAACGTGGTCTCGACTTCGCGGTGCGTCAGCAGCGCAGGGCAGTCGTCGTCAGGTGGCGCAAAGTTTCCGCACATGACGCCGAGGTGCGGCGCGAATCCGTCCGCCCTCGGACCACCCGTCACGAAGTTGTTCATCCATGCGCCCTGGCGTTTTTCCTTTCGCGGAAACCAGTCCGTGTAAAATGCGCCCAACATGACATCTTCGTCGTCGTAGATCTCGAAGTATCGAACGTCCGGGTGCCACACCTCAGGGATCACACGCTCTTGAACGCGAACGCCGAAGGTGCGGCGGACGATCTCGAACATGCCCTCGAGCACCTGCGACAGCGGGAAGTATGGGCGGAGCGCCTCATCGTCGATTTCGTAGCGTTGTTTGCGCAGACGCTCCATCGCGAATGCAGCGTCCCACGGCTCCAAGTCATCCAGGCCGAGTTCTTGGGCGAAGGACCGGAGCTGCGCTACGTCGTGTTCCCAGTACGGAGTCGTGCGCCTGACGAGATCGCGTTCAAATTCGATGGCGCGGGCCGCCGTCCCCGCCATCCGCTCTTCCAAGACGTAGTCGGGAAAACAGGCGTAGCCCAATACCTTGGCGACCCGGTCCCGTACCCGAAGGATGCGCGCGAGCAGTGGCCGGTTGTCGAACTCACCGTCCCGACATCTCGTCGCGAAGGCGGCGTGGATTTTTTTTCGGAGCGCTCGGTCTTCACAGTATTTGAGGATCGGCTCGACAGATGGGTAGTCCAGCGTCAACAGGCAGCCGTCGAGACCTTCCTGTGCGGCTTTTTGCTTAGCTCGACGTCGGGCGGCTTCCGGTACGCCGGCGAGGCGGTTCTCGTCCGCCACGTGGAATTCGTAGCTCGCAGTCGCGTCGAGCACGTTCTCGCTGAACTTTTGCTCGAGCTGGGCGAGCTCGACCTTCAGCGCTTCCAGTTCCTCCTTGGCGCTAACCTCGAGGTCTGCACCTGCGCGTCGGAATTCCTGAAGCGTCTTATCGAGGTGCCGTCGCTTCAGGCCCGTGAGGCCAGTCGCCTCTTCCGACTCCGCGTATGCCTTTACACGGTTCCACAGGGCCTCGTTCAACGGAAGCCGCGACCAGAACGCTGAGATCTCTGGGAGGACCGCATTAAACGCCTCTCGGAGTTCAGGTGTCTCGGCCACGGACACGAGGTGGCTCGCCGGAGAGATCCGCTCGGTAAAGACGTTACCCACGTCCTCCAGACGCGAGATCGTGTTCTCCCAGTTGGGGGGACTCTCGTCTGCAGAAATGGAGTCGACCGATTCTTGGGCCTCTGCCAAGGCCTGTGCCACACCTGGCTGCACGTGTTCCGCGCGGATCTCATTGAAGGGGATCCGGAATCTGCCCGACAGCAAGGGGTTTTGCATGTGGATCATGGATATAGAGCCGTGGTGCGAGTTGAGATGGAAAGATTGCGACAGTTTTGGTGTGGAGACAATGCGAAAGGGCCGTCATTGTGCTGTCATCGCTTGGCCTCGTCTCGCGCGGAAGGCCTGCAGCGTCGCATTTTTCATTAAAATTCTCGCCGCCTTGATCAATGGTGCGACGCTGTGGGTCATCGAGGGACTGATCGTCTCCGAGGCATGGCAACGGCTGAAAGATCTCGTCGAGAGCGATGCCGCGGTGAAGTGTTCTGTCGCCACCTTTCGGTTGGCCGTGAACATCTCGAAATGCGCCGCGTTTATCAGATCCGCACCGGGCAGATGTCGATCTGAGGTGGTCGGGCCGAAGGGTGGCGGGGAAGGCTTCAGAATCTTTTCCGTTGACTTCGCGTCAGGTGGATTTACCTTCGCGATTAATGCCTTGGTGTTGTCGCCGAAATGAGTCGGCCACCCGCCTGGGCGCCCTGCCATGGAGGGTCAGCAAATGAAACCGTCTGGTTGGTACGAGGAAGATGATTTCCTCGGCCCCGTTCGCCCCGCTCGCCTGTCTCGACGCGCGCTGTTTGACGCTAAGGACGACGACGATTGGGATGACGACGACGACTGGGAGGAAGACGACGACCTCGATGATGACGACGACGATGATGACGACGACGACGACGACGACGATGATGATGACGACAAGGAGTCGGATGACGACAAGGAGTCGGATGACGACGCAGCCGACGACGAGGATCTGTGGTAGGCCGCTGCGGACTGGTTGTCCGGAGCTGATTCGGGACGTCGCCCCGGCCTTTGCGGCCGGGGCGATTTCTTTGGCACATGAGGCGCCGAACTGGACCGCTAGCCGTCAGAGCTCCGGGGCCGCACTTTCCGCCCTTCTTTGACGGCAAACACCTCGGTAGGTCCGGAGAGATACATGCGCGCACTTCGCGTTTTGGCGGTGAGTACTTTGCTCGCGGCTCCACTAAGCGCCCAGACGATTCCCACACCCGCGTCCGTGCTTGGCTATGAGGTGGGGGCAGACTTCGAGCTCGCGAACTACGAGCAGTCGCTGGAGTACTTCCAACGGCTCGCCGCCGCCTCGGATCGGGTCGAACTACAGGAGATCGGCACTACCAGCTTCGGGCGCCCGTGGTATGTCGCGCTTGTTTCTTCCGCTGAGAACCTGAGGGACGCGGAGCGTTATCGCGCGATCGCGCATCAGTTGGCGTATCCGACCGACGACATGACCACTGAGGACGCGCGTCAGCTAGCCCGAGAGGGTAAGGCGATCGTGCACATCGACGGGGGGCTGCACGCCTCCGAGGTGGCGCACGCCCAGCATACGATTCAGTTGGCGTATGACCTCGCTACCGGGGATGCCGATCCGGAGATCGCCCAGATCCTAGACGAGGTCATTCTGGTGCTGTGGTTCAGCATCAACCCTGACGGACAGACCATGATTTCGGACTGGTACTACGAAAATCTTGGGACGCCCTTCGAGGTCGCGAGCGCGCCCTTCTTGTACCAGAAGTACATCGGGCACGACAACAACCGTGACGGCTACATGATCAACCAGATCGAGTCGCGCACGGTGACCCGTGTCACCCGGTATTGGGAGCCGCAGATCATCTACAATCACCACCAGACGGCGCCCTTCCCGGCCCGTATCTGGATTCCGCCGTTCGCGGAGCCGGTCAGCCCCAACGTGCATCCCCTGATGTACCGCACGGTGAACCTGATCGGGATGGCGATGGCGCAGGCTCTAGAGGAGCGTGGCCAGAAGGGTGCGACGCACATGGGAAGCGGTTTCGACAACTGGTATCCGGGCTTCATGGACCACGCGAACAACTTCCACAACGTGGCGTCGTTACTGACGGAGACAGGGCTGTATCGATACGCAACGCCCCACTTCTACACGGTGAACGACTTCCCTGCGCGTGCCCGCGGCCTGCGTCCCGAGTCGCTGTATCCGAGTCCGTGGGAGGGCGGTTGGTGGCGCATTGGCGACGCCGTCGACTACATGCTCACGGCCTCGATTTCGGTTCTTGATGTCGCCGCCAAATACAAGAACGACATTCTCTTCAATCGATTCCAGGCTGCTCGCGACGTCGTGGAGGAGTACCGTGAGGGTCCGCCGTACGGGTTCTTCATCCCCCAAGAACAACGCGACCCGGTTGCTGCCGTTGAGCTGTTGCGGCGCTTGGCCTACAACGGGATCGACGTAAAGCAACTTTCGACGGGCGTGACCGTCGACGGCGTGACGCACGCGGCGGGCACGTGGATAATTCCCATGGATCAGCCCAACGCGAACTTCGTTCGCCAGCTCTTCGCAGTGCAGGAATACCCGGATTTGCGTGAATACCCGGAGGGGCCACCGGAGCAGCCGTACGACGTATCCGGGTGGACCCTCCCGTATCAGTTCGACGTACACGTTGTCGAGGTAATGACGCCACTCGACGGCGATGTGCGCTCGGCCTTAGCGGATGTCACGGCCGAGCCGCTCGCTTGGAATGCCGAGGGTGACGCGCAGGCGTGGGACAGCCCGCCCGGCGTGGGCTTCGATAGTCACCCGGTCGCACGCGGAATCGTGCCGCCGGCGGGCCGAGCACCGGGCAGCGGCAACGCCCTCCTGCTCGACGCGGCCCAGAACAACTCATACAAGGCCCTCGCCGCGGCATGGCGGAGTGGTGGCAGCGCCCGTTTTCAGCCTGGCGCGGCGGGCAGTGATGGCGAGGGTGGCACTTCGGGCCGATGGGTCGTGACCGGACTCTCCTCGGCTGCTCAGAACGACCTCGTGAGTCGATATGCCCTCCGTGCGGAAAAGGGTGGGGCCGGCGGTGCACCGGTAGCGCAGCCTCGGGTGGGCCTGTACCGCGGCTGGAACGGGAACGCGGACGAGGGGTGGACACGCTGGCTCCTCGAGATGTATGGCATCGAACATACCAGCCTCTACAACGCCGATGTGCGGGCCGGCGAGCTCAACTCGCGTTACGACGTGATCGTGCTCGCGGACATGCGCTCCGGCCAGATCCTAGAAGGCTTCGGACAGGGTTCCGTGCCCCCGCGCTACGTCGGCGGAATCGGAGCCGAAGGCGTCCGGGAACTTGATTCCTTCGTTCGTGGCGGAGGCACGCTTATCACACTCAACGGTTCGAGCAACTTCGCGATCGAGGCGTTCCACCTCCCGGTGGAAAACGTGGTGGACGACGTGGCGCGCGCCGACTACTTCGCCGGTGGAGCCATCATCGAACTCCTCACCGATCCGTCGCATCCTGTCATGAGTGGCATGTCGCCCAGGGCCAAGGTGTTCGTGGGGGGTAGTCCGGTCTTCACCACCACCGAGGACTTTGAGGGCAATGTACTCGCGAAGTACGCTGCGGAAGGGTCGCCGCTTGTGTCCGGCTACTTCCTCGGCGAGGAGCACGTGCAAGGATACGCGGCCGCGCTTGATGTGAAGTATGGCGACGGACGTGTCGTGCTCCTCGGCATGAAGCCGCAGTGGCGTGGCCAGCCCTTCGGCTCCTTTAAGATACTCTTTAACGCGGTCCTCTATTCGGGCGCAGTGGCGTCACAGACGCCGGATAACGGCGACTTTTGGGCTGCGCCAGAGAAACCGGAGGAGGACGGCGTTGGAGAAGGCAACGAGAATGGGCGACGGTAGGAGCCCTAGGAATCGGGAGGGCGCCGGCCTCGTTGAAAGGTCTGCGGTTTCCTGAGGCGGCTATCTTTAGTTTTCATTTCGATGAAACCCACAACGGGTAGGGCGGGGTAGAGGTCGCATGTTTCCAATGACCACGTGGGTGCGCAGGCTCCTCATCGCGAACGTCGTGATGTTTTTCGTGACGCAAGCGGTTCCAAGTCTGCAGCCAGAGTTGTTCTTCTATCCGCCATGGGTGCTGTACCGCCCTTGGACGCTTGTCACGTACATGTTTCTCCACGCCGGGCTGGGGCACATCTTCTTCAACATGCTCGGGCTCTTCTTTTTTGGCCCCCGCCTTGAAGACCGACTCGGCTCGAAGGGTTTCGTCTGGCTCTATTTCCTTTCGGGCCTTGGCGGTGCGGTATTCAGCCTCTTTTTCGCACGCGAGTCCCCTGTGGTCGGCGCCTCTGGCGCGGTCTATGGCGTACTTTTGGGCTTCGCCATGTTCTGGCCGCGTGAGCGGATCTATATCTGGGGCATCCTACCGGTCGAGGCCTGGCTGCTGGCGACCTTGATGATTTTCGCGAGCCTCTATTCGGGCATCAACCCGTCGGCCAGCTCAAACACCGCGCACTTCGCTCACCTGGGCGGCCTCGCGTTCGCGTTCGGCTATCTCAAGTGGTGGGACTTTCGGAAGGGCTCGGCGAAGCGTGCATTCGGCAAGAAAATGAACCCAGGAGGGTCCTCTGGGGGCGTTGTCGGGGACCGCCTTGCCGCCGCGCGTTGGAATGGGATTTCTGTGGACGGTTTGCACGAACTCAATCGTGAGGAAGTCACTCGCCTCCTGGCGAAGCTCCAGGCAGATGGGGCAGGGGATCTCTCTGCGGCCGAACGTCAGTTCCTTGATCGGATGTCCCAGGGATAGTCGATCGGTGAAGAGCCGCGAACGGGCCACCATGCAGCTTTCATGATCCACGTATCCCCTTCCTTCTGCGCCTCCTCGCTGGCTACCTGATGCGTTTTGGGATGCCGAAGGGTGAGTCTGACCTCCCTGTCATCGAGCGACCGGCTCCCGAGCGGCCAGATGGGCCGCCGGATGAACGGGCTGACAGGCATGGGCCCGGGTGAGCGACGCCTCGCGATTTCTGATTCCTGCCCGAGTACACCGGGTCGAGGAGTCCATCCTGCGGAGTCGGTTCATTACCACTGCCGCCCACGCGCCCGACGCCGACGGGGCCCACGCTTTCGTGCAGAAGGTCCGCGAGGAATTCCCCGAGGCGACCCACAATTGCTGGGCGTTCGTCGCCGGGCCGCCCGCGAGCACGACACACATAGGCATGAGCGACGATGGAGAGCCGGGAGGCACCGCCGGTCGTCCAATGTTGACCGCCCTCCTGCACGGGGGAGTGGGTGAGATCGTGGCGGTCTGTACGCGGTATTACGGTGGTGTGAAACTCGGCACCGGCGGATTGTCACGCGCGTATTCGGGCGGGGTGAAGCTGGTCCTTGAGACATTGCCGACAGAGGAGAAGGTCGAGCGCGTTTGGGCTGCCGTTACGGTGGGCTATGCGGAAGTCGATGGCCTCCAGAGGCTCGTCGAGGAACTCGAGATCGTCCTAGAATCGGAAGAGTACGGTGCGGACGTGCTGTACTCTTTGGGTGTGCCGGTGCCAGTGTTGGAGGCACTCCGACGGCGGGTCGCGGATTTGACCCGAGGGACGGGCAGGGTGGTGACCGGTGTCGACGATGGGACCGACTGACCGTCCATCGAACGCAGACGTGACGGGGTTTTCCAGGCCTCTGGCGTCGGCGGGCCTTGTGCGGCCCTGTTCAAGCTTCGCCCAAGACCGGCTGTCCGACTCGGGGCAACGTGGCCGAAGTCCCTGCGCGCTAACGAATGCGTGTTCCCTTCATCCAGAGCGTGTCGTCCTGATCCCTCGTCGCGAAGGACTCCGCCGTCCCATCAGCATCGAGTGAGAATTCGACAAAATTGAAGTCGAAGACTTCGGTGACTTCACCGTTCATCAACCAGGCCATCGTGAACAGCTGATCCGCGACCATGACGAAACCTGTCTCCATAGAGGATTCAGCGTCGTATTCGATGGCGCCGACCATGACATCGTTGTTCAACGTGAGTTCCAACTCGAAGTCGTGTGCCTTCAGGTACTGCGACGGTAGGATCTCGACCTGATAGACGCCGAGATACGGAGCAGCCTCCTCGGCGGTCAGCGTGGTCTTCACGCTGGGCTCCACCCTGACCGTGAGGTCGACGACGCGGGAGCCCCACTGCATGCGGAGATCTGCCCCGCCGCCACGGACCGTCGGGAATGACCATGCGAGCGTCTCGACGGAATAGTCGGCTGTGCCGTACGTGACAGGAAACCGGATTTGGTCGTCGGCCGGCTGCGGGTGCTGGGTGTGAAAGAGGTCGTCGCGAGGGTCCAGGACGACCTCCCAATCCTCGGGGTTCACGACCATCCAGACCGAGTAGCGGCCAGCCGGAACCGGAGTTCCGTTCAGCTTAAAATCCTTGTTGGACTCGATGTGGTCGCCTGGTTCGCACCGGGTGTCCACACCTCCCCCTAGAAGATCTGATTGCCCCATAGTTCGGGTCGGCCCCGCAGCGACGGCCGCGAGTACTCAATCGAGATGACAGTCCCATCAATGGTCTGAGTTACCGTGGCGGGCTCGCTGGCCAGCATCTGCGCGGCCGTCATAGAGGGCGCCCCGGCGAGCGCGAGCGTGAGCCACACAAGCAACGCCGAATCAAGCCGTGCCAGGCTCGAAGTGCCGCTCAACCGTAGCGCCCGTCGATCGCGCGGCGGATCTGCTCCAAGGTCTGGCCTTCGTTGAAGCGCCGATATGCCAGCTTTGCCTCACCCTGGCAGATATAACATCCCATCGCCATGCCGCCCTCGCTGTAACAAGTGAGGAGTGACCGATAGCCCGGCAGCGCCGCACAGCCACAGGCGCACCCAATGCCGTCCGCGATCTGCGGGATCTCACGGATCATATCATAGATCGCGTGTGTCTCAGGTGGGTGGTCCGGAAGGTCCGCGCTCGTGAGCACACCCGACCCGTCGATGCCGTTGCGCGGCTCCGGATGCGTCAGCGCCGTACCGGCGCGAACCTCCGCCCACAGCCCCGTCGGCCTCAGGCCGACCGCAGCGGCAGCCCCTAGGGGAAGCCATCGCAAAAAGTCACGCCGGCTGGCCATCTCTGTCTTCCCTTAGATCCCGCCGCCCGGCGGGCTCGGGGTAATCATGATGTGTGCTCCGGGCGTGCCCGGGAACATCAACCATGGTGCGCCGGGGCCGCCCGGAGATAGCGACAGGCCAGTGGACTCGGCGGTGGCCCACGGCGAATAGATTGCCCACCGCAGAAACGGCTCAATGACCTCACCGGTGGCCGCGTTGAACCCCTCGCCGTGGAGAATGTAGACCGTCGCCGGAGCCTCGGGCATCTCGAGGGTTCCCGCGTCAGCCTCGTCCCAGCGGCGCTTCGTGACTTCCTGAGAATCCGTGATGCCCTGCTCACGCAGTTCGCGTCCCCGGGCCATGTAGGGTTCGATCGACTTCGGGTAACAGGCCACGTTCCAGGCATCTTGGTTGGGATTGTCCGCCAGGCAAATCAGCGCGTTTGTGCCCTCCCGAAGCGTGAGGGTGGTGCCATCTTCCCGCCAGCCTATGACGCGGGCGCCCCCACGGTCCTCTGCGGGTGCCGCCATGACGGCTTCGGCGATCTGAACGTCCCGCGAGGGCACTTGCGCGGCGAGATCCGCGGAAGCGGCCAGCGTGGCTGCTATTGCGATGACTACCGCACCCGACCACGGTGCAGGGCGGAAATGGCTGTGGGCCATATTGTCTCCAGAAATGAGTGCCAAAATCAGCTTTAGTACGTCGACCTAGTGGTCCCAGTTCCCAAATGGATCCTCTAACGACGGGCTCTGAGGCGTGAACAACTGCGCACCTGACTCTGTGATGTACATGCAGTCCTCGAGTCGCACTCCGAACTCACCCATGACATAAATACCTGGCTCGTCACTGAAGGCATTGCCCACCGCGAGCGGCGTCTTGTTGCCTCGCACCAAGTAGGGCCACTCGTGCCCGTCCATGCCGATGCCGTGGCCGACACGATGAGAGAAGTAGGTGTAGTCGGGGCCGTAGCCGCCATCGACGATCACCTTTCGGGCTGCGGCGTCGACGTCTTCTGCCGGGACGCCCGGGGCGGCCGCTTCGAATGCCGCAGTCTGGGCGGCGAACTCCAGGTCGAAATTCTGCCGCATTTTGTCCGTGGGGGTTCCGAGCACGAACGTGCGGGAGATGTCGGAGCGGTAACCCTCGACCCCGCATCCACCGTCGATGAGCAGGATCGTGCCTTCACGAATCACCTGCGGCGTGATGGAGCCGTGCGGCAGAGCGGACCACTCGCCGGTCTGCACGCTCGCGCCTCCTGAGAAGCCCAGCCGCTGGTGCGCCGCCGAGACCAGCCCGCCGAAGTCGCTCTGAGTCATGCCCTCTTCCATGGCCAGATATGCCGCCTTGTAGGCCGTCAGCGTAACCTCGTTGGCGAGCGTCATCAGCTCGATTTCATGGGCATCCTTCACACCACGGCATCCGGCGGTAATCGGCGTCGCGTCGACGACCTGTAGGGCGGGCGCCACCAGTGCGATGCCATTGCTGAACCGAAACTGCATTGTCTCTTCGGCGCCGAGCTTTCCAGACGTGATGCCGCGATCACTGAGCCCCTGAGCCACACGCAGATACGGACTCTCGTGTTCTTCCCACGTATAGACCTGCGCGCCGCCGAGGGGGCCCAGGGCGAGCTGCTCGCGCGCTCGATCCTCCTCGAAGGCGGGGCAGACTACGAAGGCGTCGCCATCCACCGGGATGACGACGCTGAACATACGCTCGCCGCCGCCCCAGCCGATGTTTGTGAAGTAGACCATCGACGTCCCGCCACAGAGGGCGAGGGCGCTGTGGCCGTTCGCGCGCATGAGTCTCTTTGCCTGTTCGACCCGAGCCGCGCGTTCTTCCATCGTGATGGGCCGAGCCCGATCCGCCCACGACGTGAGCCGGGCGATGGAAGGGGCGAGCGCTGCGTCAGACGAGCCGCTGGATACAGGTGCCTCACAGCCGGCGAGGGTCGTGGCAGCGGCCGCAGCGGCCGAAGTTCCGAGGAAGTGGCGTCTCGAGATCATGGATGTGTCTCCGGGGAAGTCAATTTCAGGTCGGGATAATACGCCGTTGCGTTCGCGCCCACCATTGTTTGGGCCGACTTGTCTGGCACGCGTCTCCTCTTCAGATTGGGTTCGGGGTGTGGTGCTAGAAGGGGTGGGACAGGACTTCAGGAGGTGCCCAGTGCGATCTGTTCGCTTAGTAGTTCTTTCGTTCGTCGCGTTCGCGGCTTGTTCGGGGGCCGAGCCGGCGTCCGAGTCCGCGGGTGGGGACGATGCCGATACGGGCATCATCGCGCGCGGGGCATCGCTTGAGTTGCCCACGGCGTATGTACCTCCTCCGGGCGAGGCACTGCATCACCAGACCGCGGGTTTTGCGACCATCCTGTGCGCTGGCGTGTTTATTACCGGGCTCGATCCAGCAGATGCCGCGGCCAACGTCGGCGGCTTTACAAGCCCATTCGACCAACGGCATCACGTCGTCGACACGGTCGTCGACTATGAGGACCAGCGTGTCACACTCACGCTGCCCGACGGGACCGTCCGCACCGCCAAGAAGTATCGGAACCAGGGATGTGTCGCGTCGCCGATCGGCGAGGACTCCATCTACTACACCCCGACCGACGTCGCACGGAACTTGCCGCCCGCCGCCACGACAGCGTGGCCCATGGGCGATGTCCTTCCTGATGCGCCGTGGCCGGCCGAAGTCGACATGGCCAAGGTCGAGCAGGCGCTGGACGTGGGCTTCGGCGACGCTGATGCCATGACCCTCGGGCTGGTGGTCACCTACAAGGGCCGCATTCTGGGTGAACGGTACGGAGAGGGGATCGACCTCCATACGCCGCTCGAGAGCTGGTCCATGGGCAAGAGCCTCACCGGCTCCGTCATGGGCGTGCTGATTCAACAGGGGACCTACGAATTGTGGCAGCCGGCGCCCGTTCCTGAGTGGTATGAGCAGGACGGGGATCCACGGCAGGCGATCCGCATTGGTGACATCATGCGCATGTCGAGCGGCATCCGTATCAACGCGCCCGGTGACCCGGAGCATGTGAACGACACCACGTATGAGGATCACTACTACCTCTATACCGGGACCGTGAACTCCTTCCACTATGCCGCCACCCGGCCGCAGCAATGGGAGCCCAACACAGTGGGTCGGTACCGGAATACCGATCCCGTCCTGACGAACTACCTCATCCGGCTCGGGGTGGAAGGGAGGGGAGAGGACTACCACTCATTCTGGCAGAGGAACCTCTTTGACCGGATCGGCGTCCGCGACGCGATCATCGAGACCGATCCCTACGGAAACTTCCTGGGCCAGGGGTACGACTTCTTGGCCGCCCGGGACTGGGCGAGGCTGGGGAACCTGTATCTGCAGGACGGCATGTGGGACGGCGAACGGATACTGCCGGAGGGATACGCCGAATACGCGAGCACGTTGGCGCCAGCTTGGGTCGCGGACGGGAGACTCCAGTACGGTGGGGCCTTCTTCTGGGTGAACGGAAATGGTGGATGGCCGCTTCCCGAAAGCGCGTACGGTATGCGTGGCGCCGGGGGACAGAGCACGACGGTCGTACCGACGCATGACCTCGTGATTGTCCGCCTGGGCAAGTACGTAGGGGCCAGGGCCGGGGGGCAGGCTCTGAACCAGGCGTATGAACTATTGATGGAGGCGATACCGCCAACTTCGGGGAGGTAGAGTCTCGGCGTAACGTGTGGACGGGGGGCGGGGATGGCCGACTTAAAGGTTGAGTACGAGGGGGTCTTCGGCGTCATGGAGGAAGTGCGGGACGGCGGGATGACACGCGTGCGAAGGAAGCGGCGACGGCGTTCGCTCACTCGGCGCGCCGGTACGGCGATCGCGCTCACTGTCTTCTTTGCGACATTGCCATTCGCGGTGCTGATTCGCGGCGGTGTATTCGCTTATCGCGAGTGGGCGCTCGGCGCCTGGCCGTCTTTGTTTCTGGCGGTCCTGGCGACGGCGCTCCTGCTGCTGCTCTACGCCTGGGCGTTAGGTCGGAAATTGAATGCCGGGAAGAGCTTGCGGTGGGTCATGACCCGCGCGGCCGTCGCGTACGCCGCGTACGGCCTCGTGTACATCGGCAGCGCCAACGTGAAATCAGAAGAAGTGCGCGCCGAATACGCCCGGATTCATCCCCTACTCCCGATCGCGTCCAGCGCCTTGGTCTTGATCGACCCCTCGTCGGTCCTCACAGACGCTGGGCGCACCTCCGAGGACTACTTTGCGATGGGCCTGCCGGTGAACGAGGCATCACTGCACTTCGAGCAGGACGACGGCTTCGTGCACGCGCTCGACATTCGGACCGCGCGGCGGCCGAGTGGAGGAATCGACTGGTCGAGATCGTTTTCTGGATGCTTGGGTTTCATTCGCTGCGCCACGTAGGGACTGCGGATCATTTGCATGTCTCGTTGAGGCTACCGGGTAGGCGAGATCGGGACCTAGTGTGGTGTATCGAAAGTGTCTCGGCCATTCGAACGCCCATGCATCCGGCCCTGCGTCGTTGCTCCTCCTCGAAATAGCGTTGCTATTCCTCGTCGTCGCGCCTCGCAGGATCCGGCGCCTCGGCGCTCTCGGTGGCTCGCGAACTTTCGATACACCACACTAGCTCTCGCTTCTAGCGTTCGCGGAGCCACCGACTGAGTAGAGTACCCCGCACGCCATGCCCAGGCAGGCTCCCCACTTGGCCACCCTCACCGCCGTGGGCAGGATCTTCCTGGTGCCTGACATTGTTCCTCCTGGCTGGCTCGCGCCCAGGGCGTTCGGCCCACATCTTGGTCGCGCCAGTACCATGGGCGGACCGTGGGACCAGAGCAACGAATTTCTTTGAAAACGTGCCATGAACGAATCAGGAGAAGCGCAGTTCGGGCTGGACCAGGTTGGGCAGATCGCCATCCCGGTGACGGACGTCGAACGCGCGATCGCGTTCTATCGCGATGTCCTTGGCATGCGCTTCCTCTTTAAAGCCCCGCCCGGCCTCGGCTTCTTTGACTGCGGTGGCGTACGTTTGATGTTGGATGGTCCTGCGGCGGCGCTGGCGGGCACCGCTTCGGCGCTCTATTACAAAGTTCCAGATCTTCAGGTCGCGCATGCGACCCTGCTCGCTCGTGGGGTCGCGTTTGAAGCCGCTCCCCACCTCATCGCGAAGATGCCGGACCACGAACTGTGGATGGCTTTCTTCCGCGACCCGGACAACAACCTTCTTGCCCTGATGTGCGAGGTCTCTCTATGAAAACCACGTGGATGGTGTTGATTGCGACTTGCCTTTTTGCTTCGACCGCGGCTGGCCAGCGCGGTGGACAACAGCTGACGCCGGAGCAGCGTGCCGCCCGCGAGGCCCAGAGGGCTGAAGAGATGCGCGCCCCCCGACCGATCGACGCCGTGAACAGCGTTTGGATCGAGGAGCTCACGTGGATGGAACTGCGGGACGCAATTGGGGCAGGCAACACGACGGCGCTCGTGCTGACGGGCGGCGTAGAGTCGAACGGACCGCACCTGGCATCCGGTAAGCACAACTACTCCAATAAACTCATGGGTCCGGCCGTGGCCCAGGCCCTCGGGGCGACGCTGATCGCGCCCCTCGTCACGCTGGAACCAGGCGATCCGAGTCGGTCCGTCATGCTCGGCAATACCGGGCCGATGGTCTCACAGGCGACCTACATCGCTTGGTTGACCGACATCGGGGATAGTCTTCGAGGCATGGGCTTCACTGAGGTCTATTTCCTCGGAGACAGCGGCGGCAACGGACGGGGCATGCAGGCGGCGGCGGATGCGCTCACGGCCAAATACAACGGCAGCCCGACGGCCTTCCATCACGTGCCGGAGTTCTACAACCACGACAAGGTTCGCCAGTACATCCAGGAGGACCTTGGGATTCCGGAGGAGATGGAGTACACGGCCAGCCAGGGCTCTGACGGTATTCATGAGGAGTTGTCGATCGCCTCGATCATGTCGGTCATCGACCCGACCGCAATCCGTTTCGATCAGCGTGTGAAGGCCGGACGGGCGTCGATCAATGGAGTGAGTCTGGAACCGCTGTCAGAGACTCAGGCGATCGGGCGAAAGTTGATCGAGTTTCGCACGGGGCTGACTGTGGCGGCCATTCAGGCGTTACGCGCCGGGGCGAAAAACTAGACGACGTTCGGGCTGTGTCCGTCGGGGCCGGAGGCCGCAATCGTTCGAATCCTGAGGATGCGTGACGGCAAGTGGCATCGCCCGGGCGCGGTCGACCTACCTGTTGCATTTGAAGGTCCTGACGGGCGACGGCGGCTCCCTGCCGGCGCCCGACCTGTTGGTCTCAAGGCACGGCATCGACCGTGCCAGAGATGACTGAGAATGTCTGGAAAGCGTCTTCCGCATGTCTAGATGCTGCTCGTGCTCCTCGCGGCCGGCGGTTGCTCGTCGGGTGACGCAAATCCAGAGGCGTCCTCGGATGCGTCGGTCTTTGCCTCGGCTGCAGTCGCGACAGCCCCGACGCTTGCGGCAGCAACAGCCATTGGCCTGACCAACGCGAAGATGCCGCTCCCCGGTCTGGTCACGGGCGGCCAGCCGACCCCTCAGCAACTCGCGGCGCTTCGCGAAGCTGGCTTCAACCATTTCGTCTCGCTGCGTCCGGCGGCTGAAGACGGGGCGGGGTGGGAAGAGACCACGGTCGGCGCGCCGAGCACCTTCGCGCGGATTGCGGTCGCCGGTGGGTCAGGGCTGACCTGAGAAAACGTCGAGGCGCTGGAACGTCTTCTCGCACAGTACGGAGACGAGCCGACAGTCCTCTACTGCGCGAGCAGCAACCGGGTCGGGGCGTTGCTGGCGCTGAGGGCTGCGTGGCTTGAGGATATGCCAGCGGCTGAGGCGTTATCGCTCGGTCGTGCGGCGGGTATGCGCAGTTTGGAGCCGGCAGTGACGGAGCTGCTCGGCGGCGGCTGACGGCTCTAGGGCAGCCGGGGGTCCGGCGTGGGCATGCCCGGACCCCGCCGCCCGCGTGCGACGCCCCGAAGCGCGACGTCCAATACTTCGAGTTCGTCGCTCTTAGACACTCGCCACCCGCGCGGGGTATGTGCCAATTGCATCACTTTGACCTCTGCGACAGCACCGCTGATCCGAGCGGTGGTACGGTAGGCCACGTGAGCTAAATCGCCTGACTCCAGGACGTGGCCCAGGACCTCATCGTCGCGGTCGAACATCGAGTGCATGAGTCCCGGGAGGTCATCGACCATCGTACCTACGGCTCGGTCGAAGACCGTGGAGGACGTGAACTGCAAATAGTCCAGTGAGTCGGTGTCGGTGAGGTAGCTCCGCATGTCTCCCGTTGTGTCCGCGTCCGCGATCATCGCCACCACCAACTGAAAGCGGTCCAGCGTCTCTTCGTGGAGAAACTGCGTGGCGGCGCTCCAGCGGATCGAGCGCACTGACCTCAGGAAAAGCGTCGCGGTCCCCTCGGGAGAGGCCGTGACTTCTTCAATGGTCTGCGCCGGGGTGCGCAGCGGCATGATGGCCAGCGCCAAGAATGCGAACAGTGTGGCGGCGAGCTTCGCGTGTGGGGTCATGCTCCTATTTACGGCGAGTGGGGCTCCTGTAACAGTGCCCCTCTCCTTAATGGTGATGAACACTCAACCGCTTTGAGGCGTCTATTTTTTGGGACGATCATGGCGATGTGCGGTGGTGCCTTCGAAGACGGCGAGGAGACCCGGGTGATGAATCTGCGGATGTGGAAGTCGATCGCGGAGCCGCGTTGGAACTCAGAGCTGCAACGCGAGGAGATCATCCACGAAAACTCAAGGCGCTTCGAGGCCGAGTTGTCGGTGCGCCAGCCGGTCGTCCTCCTCGGGTATCCCACGAACGGCTACCTGTCGTTGAACAACCGTGTCTATCGCTACTCCCAACTCTTGGAGGACGGGAGTCGCGATCTCCGGTACTACAACCGGTACTTCGTCCGTTATACACAGCCGCTGTTCCAGGTGAACAACCTGCGCAATGACCGCGAGCGTGCGGAATTGGATCTTGAGGACTCACAGCTGGACTTCTACGACGAGCTGGTCGACTTGGTCGACGATCTTTCCGACGACTACTTCCAGCTCTTTGAGGTCGCCTACAATGAGGGCATCAATCGCACGCACGTCGGCAACATTCAGGCCGCCGTCGCGGTAGCCTAACTGCGGGCTCAAGCGGACACGGCGCGTGCGCTAGACGTGGGCCAGTTTCAGGTCGAATTGGCGAACGCCGAAGAGCAAGTCCAGCAGTCCGTCAGCTCGTTCCGGCTCAACGCCGCCAGCCTGCGGACCCGCCTCAACCTCTCCGCGGAGGGCTCGATCACGCTGAACCCGCTGCTGCAGGGCGCAGGAAAACCTGGGGTTGTACCGGGAGGGTGCCATCACCGCGCTCGACCTCATGCAGAACTTCCGGAGGAGCCTCGATACGGCTGGTAATCTGCGGGATGCGTATCTCGGATGGAGGCGGGCTGAGGGTGCAGCAGCTGACGCACTACGACTTCGAGATGAGCCTGCCTGTGCTGGAGCGCTTCGGGGTGTCTCTGGAGTCGAGGCCGCTGCCGTAGCTGCTCGCCTTCCCTCGGCGAGCGTGGGCACCCCCTGGATGCTGAACGATCTTCTGGGACATGACACTGGTATCAACTGACGCCTCCCTGAAGCCCGCGCGCGAGTCTATCCTTCGCGCATGAGCACGAACCTCGACCAACGCACACTCGGCCTTTGGGCCGCAACCGGTGTCGGCGTGGGCGCCATCGTCGGGGGTGGTGTGCTCGCCCTTGCAGGCGTCGCGTTCGCGACTGCCGGACCCGGGGCGATCATCGCTTTTGGGCTCAATGGCGTGGTGGCGCTCCTCACTGCTGTGTCTTTCGCCGAACTCGCCGTCCGCTTTCCGCAGTCTGGAGGCACGTACACCTACGCGAGGCAGGTCCTCACCGTCGAGGCGGCCTTCGCCGTAGGCTGGATCGTGTGGTTCGCCTCGGTCGTTGCAGCGGTGCTCTATGCCTTGGGCTTCGCGGTCTTTTTCGTGCCCTTGCTCGAGCAGGTCGTGCGCCTGGTGGGCGGCACGCCGCCGGCTTGGCTCGGCGGACGTTTCGCGCTCCTGGTGTATGCGCTGGCCGCCGTCGCGTTCTACGTGTGGAGTCTCGCCAAGTCGGCCGCCGGGGGAGGGCAATGGGCGACCATCGGCAAAGTGATTCTTTTCGGGTTCCTCATTCTGGCCGGTTTTTGGGTCCTCATTGCGGAGGCGCCGCCGATTGACGAACTCGGCGACCGTTTCCGACCGTTCTTCTTCGGTGGCGGCTCTGGGCTTGCTCAGGCGATGGGGTACACGTTCATCGCGCTTCAGGGCTTCGATTTGATCGCCGCGGTGGGCGGAGAGGTGAAGGATCCTGAGCGCAACATCCCGAAAGCGATGTTCCTGTCTCTGGGTATCGCGCTCATCATCTACCTGCCGCTGCTCTTCCTGATCGTGGCCGTGGGGATGCCGGGACAGGCGGTTGCGGAGGTCGCTGCGGCGGATCCTGAGATCCTCGTGGCGGTAGCGGCCCGCAACTTCCTTGGCGCCACTGGCTACTGGCTGGTGGTGGTCGCCGGGGTTCTGTCGATGTTGTCCGCGCTGCAGGCCAATCTCCTCGCGGCCTCTCATTTCGCCCGCAGCATGGCGACGGATCGGACCCTGCCGAGGCGATTTGCCGACCTCGCGCCCGGTAGTGGAACGCCACTCGCGGCGATCCGCCTGACGGGTATCACCGTCGCGTTCGTCTTGATTGCGGTCCCCAACGTGGCGGCCGCTGGCGCGGTCGCCAGCTTGATTTTCCTAGCGAGCTTCGCGCTCACGCATGGGATCGGGTATCTGGCCCGCAAGCGCACCGGGGAGGCGCCGGGCTTCGTGGTGCCTTGGTTCCCGCTGGTGCCCATCGTCGGGGGATCGGCCTGTTTGGCGATCGGGCTGTATCAAGCCTTGGCGGTACCGTCAGCCGGAGTGCTTGCAGCGCTGTGGCTGAGCCTGGGTGCCGTGCTGTACGCGCTCTACCTCGCCCCGCGAGCTCGTGTGGTCGACGCCTCTTCTGAGGGCCTCGATCCAGAGATGATGAAACTCCGGGGGCGTCGCCCCGTGGTTCTGGTCCCCATCGCAAACCCCGCGAGCGCGGAGACGTTGGTCATCATGGCCAAGGCGCTCGCGCCGCCCGCGGTGTCGCGGGTGCAGTTGCTCTCCGTTGTGCGGCCGACCGAAGGCGCTGACGAAGATGCGCTGGCGGGCCAGCTCAGCGGCGCACAGTCGGTCCTCGGGTCGGCGCTCAGTGCCGCGCTGCGGACAGATTTGAGGCCCGAGGCACTCATCACGATCAACGATGATCCCTGGCAGGAGATCGTCAGGATCGCCGAGCGCACCGCCTGTGAGAGCCTGCTGTTGGGGGTTGGGCACCTAGACGGAGCGTTGATGGTCGGTCCGCTCGGGAAGTTGATTGAGGAGGTGGACGCCGATGTTGTGATCCTCAGGGCCCCGGCCGACTGGAAGCTCGAGGCGGCGCAGCGGATCTTGGTGCCCTCGCGCGGGGGTCGCGAGCAGAGCCCGGTACGGGCACGGCTCCTCGGCAGCCTCGGGCGGACCGGTCGTCGCGACGTGACCTTTCTGGGTGTTCTGCCCGAGCACACGGATCCGACCATGTCAGGCAAGGCGATGAAGGGGCTGAGGCAGCTCGCGAATGACGAAGTTTTCGGGCACGCCCATGCCGAGGTCATTCTGAGCAACGATGTGGTCGGGAGTGTCGTCGCGCGCTCTGTGGAGGCCGATCTGCTCATCTTGGGGCTGCACCCCAGCGGTCGCCCCGGGGGTGCGTTCGGGGATCTGATGCTCCGGATTGCTCAGGCGACCACCTGCCCGTTGTTGATGATCAGTCAGCGGCGCTGAGGATAAGACTGTGACGTCACCGCCGGCCGCCACATCGTTCCGGGCCCTGGGGAAGAACCTTCCACAGATCCTTCTGCTGGCGCTGACCAACGTGTTCGTGGGTGGCATGGTCGGGATCGAGCGGACGGTCCTGCCGCTGATCGCGGAGGCCGACTTTGGGATCGCCTCGAAGGCTGCAGTCCTCGCGTTCATCGCCACGTTCGGGGTAACCAAGGCTGGGGTGAATTTTCTGGCCGGGGGGCTCTCCGAGAAGGTGGGCAGGCGTCGCCTACTCATCCTTGGGTGGCTGGTCGGTATCCCTGTCCCGCTGATACTCATGTATGCCGACAGTTGGTCGTGGATCTTGTTTGCCAACGTTCTGTTGGGCGTCAATCAGTCACTGACATGGTCCATGACGGTCGTCATGAAGGTGGATTTGGCCACCCCGCGCACCTACGGTCTCGTCATCGGCTGGAACGAGTTCGCCGGGTATGCCGGCATGGCCGTGACGGCGGCTCTCAGCGGGATCATCGCTGCTGAGTACGGAATGCGACCTGAGCCGTTCTACCTCGGGTTGGGCCTCGTGGCGGCCGGACTGCTCCTGTCCTGGTTCACGCGTGAGACGCTCGGGGAGGCGCGCGGCACCGGGAACCCCGCCGCCGGTGCCGCGCCCGAGAAGCCTCCTCTGCTACAGGTCCTTCGGCTCGGCACGATTGGCGACCGGAACCTGTCTGCCGCCAGCCTCGCCGGATTGGCGACCAACCTGAAGGACGGGGCGCTGTGGGGACTGTTGCCGCTTCTGCTCGCCTCGCGTGACCTCCCGCTGACCTCGGTCGCGTGGGTGATCGCGCTCTACCCAGCCGTGTGGGCCGTCAGCCAACTCGTGTTTGGGCCCCTGTCGGACCGCATCGGCCGGCGGGGCCTCATCGCTGGAGGCCTCGCGGTGCAGGGGGCCGGGGTCGCTTGCTTCGTCTTGGGCGGCTCGTACCCGGTCTATCTCGCGGCAGCAACGGTCACCGGGCTGGGCACCGGGATGGTCTACCCGACGCTGCTCGCGCTGGTGTCGGAGGTGGCTCCCGCTGAGTGGCGGGCGTCGGCGCTTGGTGTCTACCGACTGTGGAGGGACTCCGGATATGCGGTAGGGGCGCTCGGTGCTGGCCTCTTGGCGGATGCGTTGGGCATGGGCGCTGCGCTGGCCGTGGTGGCGGCTTTTTCGGTGCTGGTGGCCGGATTTTTCCTGGTGAGAGTTCGGCTGAGCAGGGCATGAGCGCCTGTGCTGCCTCGTCCAGCGTGGATTGGTCGCTGCGGCGGAAGTGCCAATACCACGCTTGGCGGTTGAATGGCAGGTAGGGCTCGTTTAGCTTTTCCGGCTCCCAGGCGACGTCTGTCTCGGGAGAGCCCGTATGGGCCTGTAGCTCAGTTGGTTAGAGCGCACGCCTGATAAGCGTGAGGTCGGAAGTTCAAATCTTCCCAGGCCCACTGTTGGAAACTGAAGCCCCGCTTGGTCTTTCGAGACTGGGCGGGGTCTTCTATTGGGACCAGATCCGACGGTTGTGTCGATTGGTTGTGTCGATTCAGGCACCGGCTGTTCTGCTTCGTCGGTCCATGAGTGCCTCCCGCATCTGTCGGACAGGAAATCCAAAAACCCTAATTCGGAGAAAGGCAAGGAAAGGGATGGATGGAAAGGGGAATACCCTCGATGGACAACGAGTTGAGGTCCAGCGGTTCGTGAGCACTGCGAAGGACAAGCAGATAGCTGTTTTCACGACTTCGCGGTCAGGGGGCCCCGGGCGCCGATTTGGCGCCCGGGGCTTCTTTTTGGGGTGGAGTTCGAATCCGACATGGGGTGTGCCGTTCATCCAGGCCGAGTCGCACAAGCTCGGGATCGACGTCAGCGACTCCACGGTGCGGCGTTACCGGCCGCCTCGGGTCAGCCCACCTTCCCAGAATTGGCGCTCGTTCCTCGAGAACCACCTGGCTGACTTCGCCTCCATCGACTTCTTCATCGTCCAAGATCTTTGGCAGCAGCTTCGTGCGGCACGTCGATTCGATGGGCATCGAGGAGGTCGTCACGGCGCCGGGGTCGCCTTGGCAGAGTCCTTACTGCGAAAGGCAGATGGGATCGATCAGCATGGAGTGCCTCGCCCACGTCATCGTGCGCAACCAGCTGCACTTGCTACGGGTCCTTCGCGGCTACGCATCCTACGATCACGCATCGCCAGCGTCGCTGGGCGCCATCCAGATTCTGGTCGTGGAACGCTCGTCTTCGAACGAATAGGTGGAGACCGTGTAGGCGATCCACGCTCCGTCGGGACTCACCTGAGGCGCGCCCGCCCGCTGGATGTTGAAGAGATCGTCCACGCCGATGTCCCGACCCTTGTGGGCTGTGGCCGCGGCGGGAACGACGAGTGCCAAAGAAAGGACGGAGGCGAATCGAATCGGGCGTATCTGGCGCGGTCCTGTGAAGATCTTCCTGTGGACGTGGGTTAGCGCATCCCTGGAGGAGGCACCCTGCGCTTTGTTGCCTGCTCGAAGGCGTAGGCCAGCTCGATGAGCCTCGGTTCGCTGCAGGCACCTCCGGTGAAGCTGACGCCGTACGGCTGTGGTAGGGGTGCCCAACCCTCAGGGAAGTCAGGGCCCCCGTGGTTGGCCACGAAGGTGAACGGCACGATCACCGTGGGATACCCGGGCTTGGCGGCGAGCCCGGCGCTGCTGGGTCCCGGGAAAAGGAGGGCGTCGAGCTCAAGGGCCTCCATGACCTCGTCGATGCCATGCTCACCGTTCAGCAGAAGGTCGCGGGCCCTGTCGGCTTCGTAGGTCGGGCGGTCCATCTCAAGGTCTAGGGCGTCCGCCACATCGAGCTGGGCCTGTTCGTACTTCATGGAACCGGCCGAGCGGTGGGCCAGATTCCACTCGCGGAGTTCGGTAAGCGACTTCACCGGCGCGTCGCTCCCCAGCGATGCCAGCCACAGGTTGAAATCGCGCTTCATCCCATAGTCCAGCACCATGCTGCGGCCGTTGAGCATGAGGTTGTTGGCTACGTCCGGGTCTAGGATGCTGGGAAGATCTGCGGGGTCCACGACGATCGCACCCTGCTGCTGGAGAAGGGCAATAACCGTGTCCATGGCGGCGCGCATCTGGTCCGATAACCCCCCTCTCCAGCGGTCCGAGCCGGGCACTTGGACCGAGTCGTAGTACATAGCGCGCGGGATGCCGATACGTGCACCCTGGAGGCCAGTTGCGTTTAAGAAGCTGGTGTAATCCCCGTCCGGGGGGCGCTCACACGTCATGGTGGCAGGGTCGTGGGGGTCCGGCGCGGCCCCTTCGAGTGCCCCCATCATGATTGCCGCGTCGGTCACCGTGCGGGCCATAGGTCCGGGTGTGTCCTGGTCCGCGGTGATGGGAATCACACCGTAGCGGCTGATCCGTCCCACGGTAGGCTTGATCCCCACCAGCATATTTTGGTTGGACGGGGAGAGGATGGATCCGGAGGTCTCCGTGCCTACGCTCGCAGCCCAGAAGCTCATGGCGGTACCGATGCCAGAGCTCGAGCCGCCCGTGGCCACGACCGGCCGCCCATCGTTACGCCCCTCCCGTGGATCACGGCGCGGATCGTATGGGTTCCGGCCGTAGCTGCCCACGGCGCTGTAGTTGGTGGGCATACCCGAGGCCATGAAGTTGGCCAACTCCGTGAGCACGGTCTTCGCCAGGATGATGGCGCCGGCATCCTCAAGATTCGCCGTGAGCGTAGCCTCGTACGGCGGCGTGAATCCCTCGAACGCGAGCGCGCCACCCGTGGTCGGCATGTCTGTGGTATGGATGATGTCTTTGAGCGCGACCGGGATCCCGTGCAGCGGTCCCTTTATCCGGCCCTCTGCCCGCTCCCTGTCCAGAGAATCAGCGATCTGGAGGGCCCGAGGGTTCACTGCGATGGTGGCGTTGACCGCCTCCTCGTAGGTGGCGATGCGCACAAGGTGCGCCTCTACCAGTTCCCGTGATGTGACGCGCCCGTCTGCCAGGGCCTGCTGCATTTCCGGGATCGTAGCCTCTACGACGTTGAAGCGAGCGGTTCGGTCTACCGGCGCGGTGCAAGCGGCGAGGACGAGGAGCAGCAGAGCAAACGGGGGCAGGATCAAATGGGGGCGAGGGACGCTCATGGAGGACACCTTCGGATCTGACGGGTTCGGGGCGCTGCACTGGCTCAACATGGATGGTGGGCATGAACGCCGCTAGTGAGCCAACGCCCAATTGGGGCGCTGCGCGGGCGAGGCCTACCGCACTCTCTCAAATCGCAGATTCCGCACGCGCCCGGCTTGGAGCACAAACGCCACCGCCTGATCGCCCCGGCGCTCGAAGCTCAGTGTCAGTCCCGAATGGGAGAACACATCCTCACCGTCCATCGTCAACGTCAGTGTGGCTCCACTCGGATGAGTCAGGATCAGCTCGGCGTCACCCGCTTCTAGTATCCATGTTGAGCCTAGCTCCCCCGACACGTACGTCCCCGCCAGGGATTGAAGCACTGTTTGTGGCGCCGTGGGATGCTCGTCCTCAACGCTTTCGCTGGGTGGGCCGGCAGGGGATGCAGGAGCGTTCTCAAGGAACCGCCCCTTAAGTACAATGTCCTCAATCGCAGCGCTCAGGGCCCCAGAGTTGGCTGACCCAACGTTGCATAGCGTGATCACCGTGGTTCGCTGGTCTGGATACCTCGCGAGCATTGTCCGGAATGCCATCATCCCGCCACCGTGGGCCACGCGCTGTAGTCCACGCCGAGCGCTGACCCCGAGTCCACGCGCATAGTCGATGGTGTCACCAGAGGTAAGGACACCGCGCTGGTACATCTGCTCAGCGAAATTCGGTATGCCTAGAGCATCTCCATAAAAAGCGGAATCCCACCGGGCCAGATCCTCCACGGTCGAGTAGAGGCCGCCATCTCCGACCTTGTCGAAATTCATGAGATAGTTCGTGGCCCAGCCGCCGCCTTCGCGTTCGTCGTAGCTGAAGACCCGGTCGCGGACGATATGGGTTCGGTCGTCGTGGAAGTGGGTGTCCTTCATGCCGAGCGGTCCGAAGATCTTCTCGTCGGCATACTCGCGTAGCGATCGACCGGTGGTTCGTTTCACGATCTCAGCCAGCAGGACGTATCCGGAATTGCTGTAGAGATACTCACTCCCGGGCGCGAAATTGAGTTCCTTTTGCCGCGCGATTAGGTCGAGCATGTCCTCATCGGAGAGGATGTTCTCAAACGGAATGCCGGCGAGCTCCATTAGTGAGAGGTAGTCGCGGACACCACTCGTGTGGTGGAGCAGGTTTCGCACGGTGACGACTGTGCCGTAGGCAGGCATCTCCGGAATGTGCGCTCTCACATCGTCATCGAGTGAGAGATGCCCCTCGTGCGCGGCAATTAACACCGACGCCGCGGTAAACTGCTTCGAGACCGACGCGAGGTAGAAGACCGACGAGCTGCCGAGGGCGATCGCGTGATCGAGACTCCCCATGCCGTACCCGCGGTCGAATGTCAGGCGCCCGCCTTGGACGATCCCTACCGCGCACCCGGGTCCAGTGGTGCGGTCGTAGTCGGCGAACACTGCGTCGACGCGGGTCTGAGTTTCCTGATCGAGCTGGACAGCCCGAGCCGGCGACGCGACAAGAATTGTGAGGACTGTCGCGATAACAAGTCTCATACGGATCACTTTGTGGCTAACGGAGTTCCTGAGGGTCGGTAGCCGCAAAGGCTGAGGCCACCTCACGTGATGCGTTTCTGCCGCGAGCCAACATGTAGACGGCAACCCACGCACGCGAGCCTGCACGAGGTAGCTCCATGCCCCTGAAGGCGGGCGGTGCACTCTTCGGCTTTAATGCACTTATAAAGAACAAACGCGCGAGCGGTAGGCGGAAAAAGCTAGACGACCTGAACGACTTGACTCGGTGGAGCAGGGCCGACGGGCCCCGCTCCGTCCCCTGAGCCAACTACCTGATCAGGTAGAAGCCCGTCTGCCTCCCATCGATCCAGTCCCAACCCCCGTCCAGTAACGCCGCGTCCTCTTCGAGTGCGAAGCGCACCGACTGACCGTCCCATTCCGGCACGGCGTAGCGCGCGTTGAGCTCAATCGAGTGCCACGTGTTCGGGCGGAACTGATAATCCCCTCGAACCGGCACGCCGTCCTGATAGTCGGTCATGCCAATCGGCGGGCCCGCCCCGTGCCCGTGGTATCCGATGGGATGGCTGTAAATGGTGGCCTCGATGCCTTCTGCGGCCGCCTGAGCGAGCGCTCCGGCTAGCGCCTCGTTGCCGGTCGCGCCTGCCGGGCCGTGCATCATGGTCAGATCCTGGAGGCGGTTCCCCCGACGCAGTCCTTCCTTGAGTCCCTCAGGTGCATCGGCCTCTCCGGGGAGGAGCACGTAAGCGTTGTGCTGGGTGTCCGTCGAATAGCCAAGGCCGATGACGCCGAAGTCGGTGTGCAGCATGTCTCCCCGTTCGATGACGGTTCCGTGAGGTGTGGCCTCGGGGATACCGTCTCGCCGCTGCACGTTCACGGACGGATGGAACCACTGCCCTAGCCCCAACTCCGCGACCCGCTGGCGCATCCACCAGACCACGTCCTGGTTCGTGGTCACGCCCGGCACGATGACTTCGTTCGAGAACGCTTCGGCGATGACCTGGTGCGCGATGCGCATCACGCTCCGGTACTGGTCGGTCTCGCGCGGTAGCTTCGCTTCGAGCCAACTCACGGCGAGCATCTCGGCCGACTCGAGACGGTCGACGTACTTTTCGCTCAGCGCGCCGGTGAGCCTCACGTACTCGTTGTGGGTTAGGCCGTCCGCGTGATTCCACCTGTCGGACACGTTGATGCCGATCCGCTGTGGGTCACGTTCCGCGACGAGGCGCGCGAGACTCACGTACTGTGAGTCGTTGTGCGTCGGGTACACGTCAAAGGTGCCCTGGTAGTCGGCGCGCCCGATGCTGATGCGCTCGACGCCCTTGCCCGGACCCAGATCGTGGAACATCAGGATCGTGCGCCGACGTGACGAATACGTGGTGTTGGGCGCCATGGATCCGAAGACCGGATCTGAGTTGTACTCCCGTGTGATCACCAGCCACATATCGAACCCTTCACGCCGCATCAGCACCGGGAGCAGGTTGTCGAAGCGGTCTGCGAGCCGTTCCCGAATCAGCGGGTCCTCCTGACGCTGAGACAACACGACGTTGTCGGGCCGGGTCTGTTCGGCGCGCGGGAGCTGCGCGAGCGCCGGACTGGCGACGAAGAGTGCAGATAGGGCCGCGAGGATGGTCTTGGAGCGGATCATGGATTGCGTTGGCTAGGGCGGAACGGGTGACATACGGGAGAATGAGGTTCGGGAGGCGGATGCGCGAGGGTTGGGTGCCTTGATCGACCCGCGGTCAGCTTCCCAGAGACGTGGGTGGAGGCGACACCGGCGAGCAACGCTTCCTCGTGCACCGTGCCCACCCTGGCGCGCGCCCGCGCCGCCAACCATATGTTCGCCCGATGCCCAACCCCAACTACCGCCGGAACCTGGCGCTCGCGCTCGTGTTCGCCTGCCTGCTCCTGGCCGCGAAGACAGCCCAAGCCCAGCAGACGACTGCCGTTCGTGTGCCCTCCAACAGCGTCCGCGTCGACGGCCGCCTGGATGAGGACTTTTGGAGCGAGGTGCCCCCAATCGTCGACTTCGTCCAGAAAGAGCCGGTAGAGGGCGCGGCTCCGACGGAACGAACGGAGATCCGCTTCGTTTACGATGACGAAGCGCTCTATGTCGGCGCACGGATGCACAGCAGTGGAGGCCGCGCGGCGATTCAGGCCCCCCTGGGGCGACGCGACTCCGGCGAACTCGCCGAGTACGTGCTCATCTCCCTCGATACGTACCTGGACCGCCGCACGGCATACTCTTTCGGCGTTACGGCCGCAGGCGTGCGCCTCGACCACTACCACGGCTCAGACAATGAGGCCGCAGTCGATCGTGGCTTCGATCCGGTGTGGCGCGCTCGGGTGACCATAGACGACACGGGCTGGACGGCAGAGATGTGGATTCCACTCTCCCAGCTCCGGTACAACAACGTCGGTGGGCAGACATGGGGACTGAACGTACAGCGGTGGATCCCGTCTAAGAACGAATCGGACTACTGGGTCGCCGTCCCGCGAACGGAGCGCGCTTGGGCCTCGCGCTTCGGTGAGCTGCGAGGGATCCAGGCTGGCGATCTCGGCCGCCGTGTTGAGCTGTTGCCTTACGCAACCACGGGGTCCAGCCGCAACGGCGACCGCGACCCTGCCAATCCGTTCGATGACGGGCGGAATCTCGAAGGGCGCGTGGGGCTCGATCTGAAGATGGGGATAGGGCCGAACCTGACGCTGGATGCGACGATCACGCCCGATTTCGGCCAGGTGGAGGCCGACCCCGCGGTCGTGAACCTGACGGATGCCGAGACGCTGCTGCCAGAGCGCAGGCCGTTCTTCACGGAGGGGAGCGCGCTCATCAACGGACCCGTGAACAACTATTTCTACTCCAGACGGATCGGCGCGCGCCCGAGTGGCTCCGCCGAGGGTGACTACGTCGACCGGCCAAGCACCTCGACGATTCTGGGTGCGGCCAAGCTGACCGGGCGGCTACCTTCGCGCACTCTCATCGGGGTCCTCTTGGCAGTGACTGGGGAGGAGCGTGCCCGGACCTTCGACGTGACGTCCAACCTGTTCGACGAGGTGAGCGTGGCGCCGCTCACCACCTACGGTGTCGCCCGCGTCCAGCAAGAGTTCGGGCCAGATGGGTCGTCCGTGGGTGCGATGGTCACAGCTGTGCGGAGGAATTTCACGAGTGGTGACCCGATGGCTGACGTGCTCGCGCGCGACGCGGTCACCGCGAACGCAAACACCTTCCTCCGCTTGGGAGGGGGAACGCACGAGGTCTCATTCAGCGGGGGTTTCACCCGAGTCGCTGGAACGGCGGCGGCGATCACGCGACTGCAGCATAATAGCTCAAGATATTTTCAGCGGCCTGATGCCACGCACGTCGGGGTTGATCCGGCCCGTAGGTCGATGCTCGGCGCCAAGGCGACCTTCCAAGCCGAGAAAATCAGCGGACAGCATTGGCTTTGGAACTTCGTCGCGGACGTGGAGTCGCCCGAGGGCGAGTTCAACGACCTTGGGCGCCTGGTGACGGGCGACGGCATACAGCTTCGACCCTCTCTCACCTATCGGGAGTCGACGCCGGGGAGGTGGTTTAGGAACTACCGCTTCGACCTCAATCAGACGGCGGAGTGGAACTTCGCCTACGAGATGCAGCAGATGATGTTCGCGCCATCGGCGTCGGTCACGTTGAGCAACTTCTGGACGGCCCGCCTTTCGACGCGGTTGAACCTCCCCGCCCAAAACCAGCGACTGACCCGTGGCGGGCCATCGATGGGGACCCCGTTCGGATGGACATCGTCCGTCAGTCTAGGAAACGGCTCCGCGGCGAAGACCCGTTGGAATGTGAACATGGACTATGGGCGAGACGATCTGGGGCGTAGCTCGCAAGGCGTGAGCGGGCGCGTGTCGATGGTCCCGGCCCCACGCTGGCAGGTATCGCTGTCCCCTTCATTTGACCGCGAGATCAACCCGCGACAGTACGTCGTGGCCCGCGACGGTGGCGGCCCTGAGACCTACGGCGGCCGCTACATCTTCGCTTTCACGGACCGCACGACGCTGGCCATGGAAACGCGGCTCAACTTCACGCTCAAGCCGGACGTGAACCTCGACCTGTACGCGCAGCCGTTTGCCGCGAGCGGGCGTTTCTATGACTTCGGTGAACTCGAGGCTGCGGGGAGCCGTTTCCTGCGCACCTACGGCGCTGAAGGCACAACCATCCTCAGGGCACCGGATGATTCGTACGCCGTCGAGGACGGAGCGGACACATTCGCGATTCCCAATCGCGATTTTAATGTGCGGTCGTTCCGCAGCACGATGGTGTTGCGTTGGGAGTGGCGCCCGGGGAGCACCCTGTATCTGGTCTGGCAGCAGGACCGTTCCGCCAAAGAGTCGATCGGGAACCGGGTCGGCATCGACGACCCATTCCGGGCCCTGGGCGCGACCGGCAGCAATTTCTTCGCCATCAAGGTGAGTTATTGGTTGGGGGCGTTGGTCGGACGCTGACGACGGCGTTCTTTTGCTGGCGAGTCTTCGACGGCGGCCCTAATATGAGACCTCGTGGCAGGGTGATGCCTCCGCCGCGTTCGATGCACCGAACCGGAGATTCTCCTCAGGCGCCTCCAAGACCCCTCCACGTGAGGCGCCCATGTCCGACCGTACTCTTCTCATCCCTGACACATCGGCATGAACGCTGGTGAACGACGCCGGAGAGACGGTCTACAATGCGGTGCGCGTAAGCCTCGGCCTCCAGAAGGATGACCTCGGTGGCCTGCCCCCAGACCAGTGGCAGGCGCTCCTTTCTATGGAGCATGCTCCGGGCTAGTTAGAGCCGGTACAGACCTCCCTGATTCCTGGGGTCAAGATCCGTGCCTCGGAGTTGGTGAGGCTCCCCTACGACCGCATGCTGTCGTTTTCGGATGGATGGCCCTACGACTGGCGGGGCGACATCCGGTACAACGCGGGGCTGCTTCTCGATCATTTGCGCGCGAACAAGCCGGCGGATGGTCGCTGGAATCTCATCGGTCATTCGCAGGGCGGGCTTGTTATCGTGGCCGCGAGCGCGCTGACTGCGTCGCTCGCAGAGTTCGGTCAGCTCGTTGCTCGGGTGATCCTAGTGGGGGCGCCTTTGGCCGGGACCATGAAAGCCACGGAAGTCATCCTCTGGGGAAGTGACAACCTCGGCGAGCCGAACGTGAACGCTGCGCGGGGGATGTCACGGACCTGGCCCGCACTCCATCAAATGCTCCCCTCTTGGGCGGCCGTCGTGGACCCAGACGGGAATCCCCTGCCCGCGGACCGGCAGCTATTGAGCCTGGGCGGATGGCCTGGTGCCTGGGGTGTCAGGCTTCAGCCGGATATGCTGCAGCGTGCCGTCGACTTTCAGGACATGGTGCATGGCCCGTTCTCGCGCATGGCTGGCGTCGCCACGATGGCCGTGCTCGGAAATCGACAGATGTCCCCGGTGACGGTCACGCGTACAGGTGACCAATACCCGGCGGACGGGAAGTCCATGGCGAACCAGAAGGGAGATTCCTTGGTCCCTTACAGGCGGACGATCGACTGGGGTGGGGCAGCCGTACGCGAATAGGGTAGTGGCCTTCGGCGACAAGGTGGAGCGTCATGCCATGCTGTGCGAGGACGAAGACGTCGTCGCACTTACGAAGCGTTTCATCGCACAGGCGGTACCCCCGCCTCCCGCCAACCCTTGATCCTGAAGCATCCATGATTCACGTGCCAGCACGCGTGCCGCGCGCTCGGGGACTGACGTTTGCCCTCGCCGCCTGCCTGCTTTTTGGCCTTTCGGCGCCCGGACAAAGCCAGATCTTGAAGGTCCAGGGCGACTGGGTTGGTGCCCATGTCGTGGGAGGTCTCCTCGGGGTCGAAGGCAGGCACCTTCTAGGGTCGCCTCCGCCCCTTCCCGGTTCGGGCCCAGGCCCGATGGAGGTCAGTACCAAAAACTGGATACTCACCGGAATGCTCGGCGCTGGGGTCAACCTAAACGCAGCGGGAAGCGCCCATGTGCGGCCGATCTTTTACCTGCACGTCGGCGTGCTGCGCCGTACCGGCTCCGACACTTTGACCAGGGTGGGCGTTTTGGGCGTGTCCTACATCGAGGCCAGGGCGGTGGGACCAGCCCTGTTTCTTGAGTTCCAAGGCGTCGGAGACCTGAAGGTTGGGGCCCTCCACACCCCCGGCGGTTGGAAGCCCAGCCTTAGTTTGGCCGTCCACTGGGCCATTGTGGAAGACCTCCGGCGCTGATGACGGCTAGTGTCCTGAGTCAGAAGTTCGTTGCATTCGAGCGCCGCTGCATCCACGCTGACGGCGTTGCTCCTCCGCAAAATAGCGTTGCTATTCCTTGTCGTCGCGCCTTGCCAGCGCGGCGCATCGCCACCCTCGGTGCTGAACGGACTTCTGACTCAGGATACTACCGACGAGCGCTCAGGCGAGGGCCTGTTAAGCCATGATCGACGTGGACGGGCTGGTCTTCACGTATCCCGGGACGAAGGAGCCAGCGGTAAACGACCTGCTGCACCGATTCGAGCGCACGGTATACGCCTGAGGGCACCGCGCTGAGGACTGGCTCGCCCGGCCTCGGCCAGTCACATTGCCGCCCCGTCAATTGTTACGCCGTTTCTCCATCCACGTCGGATACGAGTCATGATTCGAAACACCCGTAGCGCGAAGAATTTCCTGCCGACACTGCTTTTCATCATTGGGTTCCTAGCCATTGACCTCCTTGGCACGGCGGTACCCCTTGTCGCGCAGGCCACAGACTCGGCCGCGACGGCAGACTCGACCGCGACGAAGGACCCGGACCAGGAGAAGCTTCCCCTTGAGGTCGGACGCCGGCTTCAGTACTCGGCCACCGAGGGGTCTTGGATGTCGCTTGATGTCAGCCCGGATGGCGGGACCATTTTGTTGGACCACCTCGGAGACGTGTTTACGGTGCCGATGGCCGGTGGGGCTGCGACGCGCCTGACCCGCGGAATGGGATTCGACGCCCAGCCGCGGTTCAGCCCGGACGGAAAACGAATCGTCTACACGTCTGACCGTGACGGTGGGAAGAACCTTTGGATCATCACGACAGATCTCGCGGATACGGTGCAGCTTACGAAGGGAAAGCACGACAGCTACCTGAGCCCTGAGTGGACGCCTGACGGTGAGTATGTGGTGGCGACCGATGGGACCAAGCTGCACATGTGGCACCGGACGGGCGGTGCTGGGGTGCAGTTGGTGCGTGAACCCGCGTCGTTGCGGACTATGGGAGCCGCTTTCGGTCCGGATGAGCGCTTCATTTGGTTCAGCGGTCGTCAAGCGACGGGCAGTCTGTATAACAACGGCATGAACCTCTACCAGTTGGGGGTCTACGACCGTGAGACTGGACAGGTCTCGGGCAGGTCCGACCGCTGGGGCGGCGCCTTCCGGCCGACGCTCTCGCCCGATGGCAAGTGGCTGGTCTATGGGTCGCGACACGTTGCCGATACAGGGTTACGACTGCGGGATCTGGTGACCGGAGAGGAGAGTTGGTTGGCCTGGCCGGTGCAGCGGGACGACCAAGAGTCAGGTGCCGCGAGAGACGTGTTTCCCGGCATGAGCTTTACTCCGGACTCCCGCGAGGTACTCGCCTCCTACAGCGGCAAGATCTTCCGGATCCCCGTCGATGGATCGGAGCCGATCGAGGTGCCGTTCGAGATCGACGTGGACCTGCCGATTGGCCCCTCGGTGGACTTTGACTACCCCATCGAGGACACGGAGTCCTTCGACGCGAAGCAGATTCGTAACGCGGTGCCTTCGCCTGACGGTGCGAAGCTGGCGTTTACCGCGATGTCCGACCTGTACGTGATGGAATACCCGGACGGGGCGCCCAGTCGTCTCGCCGCTGGGCTAGAGGCCGTGCAGCAACACCCGGTGTGGTCCCCAGATGGACAGTGGATCGGCTTCGGCGCTTGGACGGACGCAGACGGGGGGCACCTATACCGGATCCGAGCGGACGGCCGAGGCGATGCGGAGCGACTCACCACCGCGCCGGCGCTCTATCTCGAGCCGCGTTGGTCTCCCGACGGACAGCGTATTCTGGTCGAGCGAGCGACTGCACGGGATCACAACGAATCGATCCAGAGAGGAGGTCTCGGGGAGCCGACGGATCTGGTTTGGATTCCGGCTGAGGGCGGCGACGCAACACTGGTGGCTCCGACCGGCAACCTGTCTGGATTCCACTTCACCACAGACACCGACCGGATCTGGGCGTACTCCAGAGCGGATGGACTCGTGTCGATGCGTTGGGACGGCACCGACCAGAAGGCTGTGCTGAAGGTGCGTGGCCGGACGACCTCTGGGGGGTCACAGGGCCAGAACGCGGATGTGATCCTGATGGCGCCGACAGGGAATCTCGCGCTCGCCCAGGTGGTCTCCGACCTGTACATCGTGACGGTCCCGTATGTGGGCGGGGAGACTCCTACGGTCTCTGTGGCGAATCCAGAGAACGCGACATTCCCGACGCGTAAGCTGAGTGATATCGGCGGCCAGTTCCCGGTGTGGGACGCGAGCGGGCGTAAGGTCCACTGGTCCATCGGGAACGCGCACGTGGTCTATGACCTGGATGCGGCCGAAGCGTTCGACGACAGCGTACGGGTGGCCACCCGCGCCGCCCGCGATACCGCTCAGGCCGCTGACGAACCGACGGAAGACGCAGGAGCGGACGCTGCGGCCGACAGTGTCGCCGACGCGTCGGCGGACAAGGAGAAGGGTTATGTACCGGATGAGCATCGCGTCCGCATAGAGTACGAACGGGATATCCCCCAAGGTGTTGTGGCGCTCACCGGTGCTCGCGTGATCACGATGCGGGGTGAGGAAGTCATTGAGAATGGGGTGGTGGTTGTCCGTGATAACCGCATCGAGGCAGTGGGCCGAGCGGGTGAAGTGCAGATCCCGGCCGGCGCAGATAGGATCGACATGGGCGGGAAGACGATCGTTCCCGGTTACGTCGACACACACGCGCATCTCCGGGCGGACTACGAGTTCCACCGCTCACAGCCCTGGTCCTACGCTGCCAATCTCGCCTACGGAGTGACCACCGCGCGCGATCCGCAGACCGGGACCACAGACGTACTGACTTATGAGGATCTGGTGCGCGCGGGCGAGATGCTGGGGCCGCGTATCTACTCCACTGGCCCAGGCGTCTTCTCGAGTGAGAACGTGTCGAGTTTCGAGCACGCCAAGGATGTTCTGACGCGTTACGCCTCCTACTACGATACCAAGACCATCAAGATGTACGGGGCCGGGAACCGAGAGCAGCGCCAGTGGATCATCAAGGCCGCGAGGGAGTTAGGCCTGATGCCGACGACAGAGGGCTCACTCAACCTTGAGCTCAACCTGACGATGGCCCAGGACGGGTACTCTGGGACGGAGCACAACCTTCCAGGCATGCCCCTCTTCGACGACGTCGTCCAACTCCTGGTGGCCTCGAATATGGCGACCACCCCGACCATGCTGGTCACCTACGGCGGACCGTGGGCGGAGAACTATTTCTACTCGCGGGAGGACGTGTTCGAGGACGAAAAGCTCCGCTACTTCACTCCTTTCGAGGACGTGCAACAACGAACGCTTCGGCGCCCAGGCCCCACCGGTGCCGGCAACAACGGATGGTTCCACGAGTCGCAGTACCCGTTTCCGCTCATCGCCGACTTCGTGGACCGCGTAGTCGAGGGGGGCGGTCGCGCGGGCATCGGGAGTCACGGACAGCTTCAAGGTCTGGGCTACCACTGGGAGCTCTGGGCGATGGGGATGGGTCCAGATGTGACGCCGCACGAGGCGCTCAGGATCGCGACCATCGTCGGTGCCAACTCGCTCGGTCTGGACGGCGACCTAGGTTCGATTGAGCCCGGCAAGCTCGCGGACCTCGTCATCCTAGACGCCAATCCCCTGGAGAACCTGCGCAACTCGCGAGAGATCCATCGGGTCATGAAGAACGGTCGCCTCTACGTCGGCGACTCGCTCGATGAGGTATGGCCGCGTCAACGCGCTGCCCAGCCCTTCTATTGGGCCGAGGACGTCGCGACGCCAGTCACGCGTGCCGGGATTCGTCGATGAGACGCTGGCTCGGCCCCGGTCACGCGCCACAGGCTACATGATCGGCTTCAATTTCCTGATCAAGTAATCCACGGTCGCCTGGTCGGCCTTCACCGCGTTGGCGTGCATCATCCAGTGGTGTGTGTCGTCTACGAGGACCAATTCCTCGTAGTCGACCCCCTGGGCCGCGAGGCGCTGCACCAAGTCCACGGTCTGACTGAAGCGCACGTTACGGTCGTCTTCGCCGTGAATGAGGAGTACCGGCGAACGCCACGTGGCGACGGAGGCCACCGGGGACGAATTCCACGCGATCTCCATGGCCTCTTCGGCATCCGGCGGCGCCGAATGACCGTTCCCACTCATGGCGGCGGCTAGGGCCCGACCGGCACCAGAATCCGGCGTCGAGTAGTCGTGAACGCCGTGAAGGTCCACTCCTGCGGAGAAAATGTTGGAGTCGCGACCGAGGGCGAGGGCGGTGAGGTAACCACCGTACGATCCGCCGTAGATGCCAATGCGGTCGGGATCCACCTGGGGCAGCGCGCGCAGCCACTCACCGGCCGCCTTAACATCTTGATATTCGCTGGCTCCCCTGGAGCCCGCGTTGGCCGGTCGATGAAAGTCGTACCCGTAGCCGATGCCGAGCCGGTAGTTGAGCGCGACCACCACGAAACCTTGGCTGGCCAGATACTGGTTTACCGAATAGCAGTTGGCGTAATAGTCCGAGTAGTGCCAGCCCACCAACATCTGCCGCGGCGGCCCGCCGTGAACGAACACCACCGCTGGCTTCTTCTCGGCTCCACCGGGGCGCTCGAAGATTTGTCCGTAAACCGTCATGCCGTCGGGTGCCTGGAACGAGATGCTCCTGGGGACGATCAATTGGTCGGTGGGGAAGTCGGAGGGGATTCTGTCCTCGCCGAGCAGTTTAGGAGCGCCGCCATCTGCGGCCATCACCATGGGAAGCGGGGGCCGCTGCGCCGTGCCGCCCAGGAAGGCGATCGACTGGCCGTCTCCCGTGACGACCGGCGTCCACTCGAGTCCGGTGCCTGGGGTCATGACCGTCGCGTCCGCCTTATCAACGGACACTTTCACGACGTGACGCCGATCGAGATCCGAAGGCGTGTTGCCGGTGTTACCAGCAAAGACGAGATACGTCCCGTCGGGCGACAAGGTGATGTACTCCGCCATGTAGTCGCCCGGCGTGAGCAGGAGAGGCGTCCCACCCGTCGAAGGGATCGAATACAGATGCGACCAGCCGTCCTCGTAGGACATATAGACGATGCGGTCCTTCGCGGCCCAGTGAAGGTTGTAGCCCCCCTGAGTGCTTGGGGGCGACCCGCGCAGCGTTTCCGGAGCCTTCCACAGCTGACGGGCGGTCCCCGTTACCGCGTCCGCGGTCCAAAGGGCCCACGGCTGATGTCGGGGCACCAAAATCGGATTCGGGGCCCCACCCCCACCAGGCCTGCGCACGAAAACCAGGCTGCGGCCGTCCGGCGACCAGCGTGGTGTGCCGTCGCGCGCGGTGGTCGGCGCCACCCATAGAATGGGCTGGTCGGCAGAGGAGTACACGCCGACGAACGCGTGGTCACCTCGCGACGACGCGAACGCCAGGCGGGAACCGTCGGGTGACCACTGGGGATCACCGTTGTTGCCGCGCGCCGAAAAGAGCTGCTCAGCGGCCGACGACCCGTCTGTGGGGACCGTCCAGATCTGCCCTCCGCGCTGGAATGCCATCCGATTTCCACGCGGCACAACCACCGGATAGTCGCCGACGCCAAGAGACTTTGGCTCGCCCCCTGTGAAGGGCACACTCCACAGCCCCACCTGCACTGGTTCCACCATAGCCGCAGGGTTCACCGGCAGGGCATCGTCCCAGTTGGATCCGTGATCACCGCCACGCACGTAGACCACGGTGCCGCCATCGGCTGTGAGCTGTACGCTGGTGAGTTCCTGCCCCTGGTCGGTGTCGTAGGCGGTCAGCTTTCGCGGCGTCCAGTCGGGGGCCTCTGCCACCCAGATATTGCGACGCCCCTGCTCATTCAGGGCCCAGGCGATCCGGCTGCCCGTAGCCGCGGCGCTCAGCTCGTTGGGGAACGGATAACTCCGCACCTGAGCCATCGTGAAGGAGCCCTGTTGTGCCGACAGGGGGGCTCCGACAACGATCATCAGAACGAACGCGAGACGTGCGACGAGGCGGGACATGGCGGCCATGTTGATTCTCTCCGAGGCGGGTGTGCCAGTGCCGCGACGATAGGCCCGGCTGCGAGGTGGGACAAGGAGAGGTACCGGACGCCACTTCACGCCGTGTCCCCGCGGGCCGCACACGTTGACCCTCATCGTGGGCAACGTGCGCGGGACAGAGAGAAGTGCAGCAACCGCTTAGTCCTCTCTGAGTGCTCTAACCGGATCAATTCGTGCCGCCCGCATAGCGGGAAGCGCTGCGGCCGCCATCGCCACCGAAGCCAGGACCACGGCCGCCGTCGCGAACGTGAAGGAGTCCAGAGGTTCCACGCCGTAGAGCATACCTTCGATGATAGTGGCGCTCGCGACCGAGGCGAGAAGACCACCGAATATGCCGAGCATGACAATGCGGCCGGCGTGACCGAGCACCATGCGGACCGCCGTGCCTGAGTCCGCCCCGAGTGCCATACGCACGCCCAACTCCCTGGTGCGCAACGATACGGAATAGCGCACGACCCCGTATACGCCGACCACCGCCAAGAACGCGGCGCACGTGGCCAGAGCGAGGAGCAGCGCCATGCTGAAGCGCGAGGGTGCGATCGAATCTGAGATGAGATCCTCGATGAGGTTGACCCGAGTGATCGGCTGTTGGGGGTCGATTTCACGAACCGCGGCACGGACCGCGTTCACTGCCAGCGTCGGGTCCTGCTCGGTGTAGATCACGACGTGCATCGCAGACAGCGGAAGCTGCACGTAGGGTACAAATATCTCTGTGTTGGCTTCGGCCTGGACTCCGTCGTGGCGGATATCCTCTACTACGCCGATGATCTCCACGTCTCCGGCCATGGGCATGTTGATCATCTGACCGACCGGATCACGACCGGTGAAGTAGCGACGCACCACCGTGGCATTAACCAGAGCCACCCTGAGTCCGTCCGTCCCGTCGAGATCGTCGATCATTCGGCCGCTGAGGAGGTCGATATCCATGGCTTCGAAGTAGCCGCGGATGACGCCCCGATACTCGGCCGTCGGCCGCTGCGACGGGGACACGGCCTCGAGTCCTTCCACGGAAAAGGGCATGTCGAACTCGGTCCCGATCGGACTCATGGGAAGGTACGAGACAGCGCCTACCGCCTCGATTCCCTGTACCTGCCGCATTCGACCCATCAATTCGTCGAAGAATGCCGCCTGAAGGGCTCCGCCGGCATAACGGGACGGTGGCAGCTCGATCGCCACCGCTACCACGCCTTCTGTACGGTATCCGACGTCTACCTGCGCAAGCTCTTGGTAACTCCTGAGCAGCAGTCCGGCGGCGAGCATGAGGACCAGCGCCAGGCCGACTTCCGCCGCGACCATCGCGTCTGCGATCCGACGCGAGCGGCGCCCAAGCGACGCGCCGCGGGACGAATCCTGCAGTACCGACGAGACATCGAGCGACATGGTGCGCAGAGCGGGCACGAGGCTGAACAGCACCGCCGCCGCCAGCGCCACGACCGCAGTGAACGTGAGAACGGACGGGTCGAGCGCGATGTCGTCGAGCCGGGGAAATCCTGCGGGGAGTACCTGGCGCAGCGTGCACACGCCCACCCACGCGACGAGCAGCCCGATCATCCCGCCCATGGCCCCAAGCACCAATCCTTCGACAATGGAGGTGCGCAGCAAATCAGCCGGAGTAGCGCCGAAGGCAGCCTGCACCGCCATGCTTCTGCTGCGCTCGCCCGAACGCACCAGGAGGAGGTTGGCCACGTTCACGCATCCGATGAGCAGGACGAGCGACACCGCGCCGAATAGGGTCCACACCATCCCGGACGTGTCCCCAAGAAGTTGCTCTTCCGCGGGAATCAGCGTGACAGACCAGCCCTAATTGGAGTCAGGGAAGTCTTGAGCGATCCGGCCCGCGACCGATTCCATGTCCGTCCGTGCCCGCTCCAGGGAGACGCCGTCAGCAAGCCGCCCGATGGTCGAGTAAGACCGATGGGGCCGCGACGGCAGATCTTCCAGGCTCATCGTCAGGGGCGACCACACCTCGGCCTCGGTGTCTCCAATCGGGAAGGTGAAGTCCCCCGGCATGACGCCTACGACCGTGTAGGGCTCGCCGTCCAGCGGGATGGTCTGACCTATCAGGTCGGGATCGGAGCCGAACCGGTTCTGCCAGGAACGGTGGCTTAGAATCGCAAGCCGCTCGTTGCCTGGCCTCCCCTCAGCCTCGGTGAAGGCCCGGCCGGCGAGCGGTTCAACGCCGAGCACCTGAAACAGCGAAGGAGTGACCAGCGCCGAAGCGATGCGAGTCGGCACGTCGTCGAACGTGAGTGTGAACCCGCGGTAGCGGTACGCCGCCATCGACTCGAATGCGCTCGTCCCCTCCCGCCAGTCCACGAAGGTGGCCGAGGATGTCGGCTCCTGTGCCAGCCCCTGGGACTCGTTCGATTCCCAGACCATGACCAACTCGTCCGGGTCATCGTAAGGGAGCGGCCGCAGGACCACGGCGCTGAGCACACTGAAGATCGCGCTGTTTGCGCCGATTGCGATCGCCAAGGTGAGCACCACGACCGAGGTAAAGCCCTTGGCGTGTAGCAGAGAACGCAGCGTTTGCTTGAGCGTATTCATTGACGGTTGTGGCCCGGGTTACCCGTGAAAAGCCGGTGCGACGACGCTCTTTCGAGCGGTGTGACCTGAAGGTGGGACACTTTCTGGGCTAACGCACGGGTGCTGGCCGGGCCCGCGTGTGCTATTCCTTCTCGTCGCGTCTTGCCATCGCGGCGCGTCGGCACTCTCGGTGCCGAACGAACTCCTGGGAAAGGACACGAGGTCACTCTGTGACGCGCATTGCGTTTTCCGCCTTATGGTTCGCCTCTTTGGCGCTGGCCCCCGCAGTCACCGCCCAGCTCCCGCGGTACGGCCTTTCGACTCGGGTGGAGAACCACATGATGCCCGCCGTAACCAGCGGGCCCCTGGATCCGGCCTGGCATCCGGACGGCTCGGCGCTGGCCTACTCCATGCGCGGAGACATCTGGGTCCAGCGGCTGGCGTCCGACGAGGCGAGAGCCGTAACGCAGGGTCCGGGCTACCACTTCGAACCGGCATGGAGCCCCGACGGAGCCTGGATCGCGTTGGTCGTGGACTTGGACGGTCAGATGGACATCGCGGTGGTGCGTCCAGACGGCACGGGTTTCCGACGCCTGACCTCCGACGCAGCCGTGGATCTCCAACCGGTGTGGACACCCGACGGCGCGTCCATCGTGTTCGCCTCGGCCCGCGGAGGGGACTTCGACATCCTCCGCTTTGACCTCTCCACCGGCGAGGCCGCGACTGTGGTAGGGGGCGGTGGTAACCAGTTCCAGCCAGCTCCCTCCCCAGACGGTTCGAGGCTTGCATTCATCCAGGGTGTCCGCGGGCGCCTAGGCAGCGGGGGAATCTGGACCGTGTCCATGTCTGGCGGAGAACCCGAGTTGGTTCATTACGACGAAACGAGCTACCGGCCCTCCCCCGCGTGGACGCCCGACGGCTCCGCGCTGGTCTTCACCTCTGATGCTGCGGGGTCCTATGACCTGGCCGTGGTTCCGTCTGAGGGCGGCAATCCGGTCCGCCTGACTACGACGGTCTTGGACGAGTTCGCTCCGGCGGTCAGCCCCGATGGCCAACTGGTTGCCTTCGTAGGGAATCAGGACGGACCCACGGCGCTGTATGTGATGTCACGCTTCGGGGACGGAAATCGGTCGTGGAAGCGCGTTGCCCAGGCCCGGCTGTCGCCCATGTACCCGACCGCGACCCTTAGGGGGCGGGTGCTCGGACCGGACGGCGTGACAGTTCCTGCACGCATCCAGATCCTCGCCTCTGACGGCCGCGGCTACGTGCCCGACGGTGCCTTCCACCGGGTAAGCCCCGTCAACGAGATCCACTACTTCCACGCGACCGGCGACTTCGAAGTGACCGTGCCCGCCGGGGAGGTGCGCGTCGAGGCGTTAAGGGGCTTCGAGTGGGTGCCCGCGGACGTCACCGTCATCGCCCGCGCGGGGGAGGCTACCACTGTGGAACTCCGGTTGGAGCGCCTAGCCGATCCTGCGCAGTCGGGCTGGGTCTCTGGGGATACGCACACGCACGACCTCCACGAAGGCCGTTTTAACCTGACCCAGCAGGCCTTCTTCGATCAGCTCAGGGCCGACGACCTTCACGTGACCAACGATCTGATCCATATGGATGGCACCAAGATCATGGGCCGATGGAGCGACCTGACCGGGGGGGACTGGGCGGGCTCAACCGACGACTACATCCTGCGGTATTCGCAGGAGTTCCGGGGCTCGTACGGCCACGTCGGACTCCTGGGGGTGACGGACTTCATCATGCCCCTAATCGGCGGAACCCGCGGGTCACCGTACCCGGCGGACGGCCTCAAGCTCATGTACTTGGACAGCGTACGGGCGCTGGGTGGCATCGGGGGTTTCATGCACCCCTATACCCTGAACAGCGGGGACGTGGGTACGGCCCAAGGCGCGGCCCAGTCGGACATTCCTCTCCACGCCGTGCTGGGGCGGGGGGATTTCTACGACCTTGTCTCCATCGCATCGGACGAGATGTCCGCCGCTGGGATCTACTACCACATGCTCAACGTAGGCGTGCGGCTGCCAGCCACCGGCGGGACCGACAATTTTTCTAACGTCTGGCGCGACCCCTCGGGTGGCACGGCCCGCACCTACGCCCGATTGGATGGCCCTCTCTCTTGGAAGGCCTGGATAGAAGCGGTTCGCGCCGGTCGCACGATGGCCACTAACGGTCCCTTGTTGTTTGCCGAGGTAGATGGCCAAGAACCCGGTACCGAGTTGGCCGGTCGCGATAGCGTCACGGTGTCCGTGGATCTCGCTACCATTGCCCCGGTCGAGGTCATCGAGATCGTGGTGGACGGGCGAGTCGTGCGCACGATCCCGGTGAGCGAGGCCCGAGCGCGGGTGCGGGAAACCGTCCCGGTGCGTCAGGCGCGCTGGATCGCCGTGCGGGCCCGAGGCGGCAAAGCCCGCTACTCCGGCGACAGCTACACGTTCGCGCACACCACGCCCGTGTACTTCACAGACTCTCAGCCCAACGAGGCGTCGCGCGCTTCCGCCGACTTCCTCACCGCCGTGATCCAGGAGATCTGGAGTCAGGTGGATCGCCGGGACGCTTGGGTCAATCCGGCGGACCGTGAGGAGTATCGCCGTTATGTGGAAGAGGCCTTGCTGCGCCTCGGCGCCGGCGATGTGGGTCGCCTGGACATTTCCCCGTAGCGACTCGGCGGAGCCGCCCCACCCGCTTGCGCCCGACCCGCCCGCCTCCGAAGCTCTTCACGAATCAGTCGTCTTCACGCGCCTACTTCTGGACCCGACCCATGCTCGGAACGCTCGCTCTTCTCGCCGCGATCCAAATCCCCGTCCCGATGCCCGCCCAGGAGTTCGTTCCTGGCACCCGCTACGATGCGGGCATCCCGACGCTCGAACAGGTAGTAGGGCACGCCATCCGCGAGCGCGTCACTTCGCCTGAAGACGTGGTCCGCTACTTCGAGGCCCTCGCTGCTGCGGCCCCCGACAGGACGCACCTGATCCGCTACGCGGAAAGCTGGGAAGGTCGACCCCTAGTGGTCTTGGTGATCGGGTCGCGGGAGCGAATGGCTCGGCTGGAAGCCCTGAAGACCGACCTCGATCTGCTCGCGCACCCTGGTGATCTGTCGCAAGCGGACGGAGAGGCGTTGGTCGCGAGATTGCCCGTCGTGACCGCGCTCATGCATGGCGTTCACGGCAACGAGATCAGTTCCAGTGGGGCCGCGATGGCTGAGGCGTACCACCTTTTGGCCGCACAAGGCGACGAGACGGTGGATTTGATCTTTCGCGAATCGTTGGTGTTGATCGATCCAGTAGAGAATCCCGACGGCCGCAACCGTTTCGTCCAACAGAACACGATGGCGGAGTCGCGTTGGCCGGATGAGGCCACATACTCGGCCGAGCACGACGAACCTTGGCCGGGTGGGCGCTCGAATCATTATCTCTTCGATCTCAACCGGGACCTGTTCATCCAGAGTCAGCCGGAGTCACGCGGCAAGGTGAAGGTCTTCCTCGAGTATTGGCCGCAAATCGTCGTCGACCTGCATGAGATGAGCGGGAACTCCACATACTTCTTCCCCCCGACCGCGCCGCCTGAGAACCCCTGGTATGGCGAACGGCAGATTGCCCTCATGGACGTGTTCGGTCGTGCCAACGCGACGGCTTTTGACCGTCGAGGGTTCTCCTACTTCAATCGCGACACCTACGACCTGTTCTATCCGGGGTACGTGGACATGTGGCCGATGAGTCACGGTGCGTTGGGCATGACCTACGAGCAGGCTTCGGCGCGTGCGTTGGTGCTGCGTCGATCCGATGGGGACCTCCTGACCTACGGCGACGGCGTACTCCATCACTTCACGGCCGCGCTCACGACCGCAGAGACCGCCGCTCGCAATCGTGAATCGATTCTTAGCGACTATATTGCGTTCCGTAGAGAGGGGTACACCCTTGGGCGGGCTGGCGCTGCCGAAATGGTCCTCCACTCTGCTCACGACCCGGGCATGGCGGGCCGGCTCGCCGAGATGCTCGCACGAAACGGCATCGAGGTGCGCGAGGCCACGGGCCCGGTGAACATAGGAACCCGGACGCTTCCCGCCCGGGGGACGTTCATCGTCCCATCAGCGCAGCCTGCGTATCGGTTCGCTCGGAACCTCCTGGACGCCCACGTCCCGATGGACCCGGCGTTCATTCAGACCCAGATCGAGCGCCGCGCTCGTCGCGAAAGCGATCAGATCTACGACCAGACGGCGTGGAGCCAGTCACTCCTGTGGGACGTCGAAGTGCTCGAATCGCAAAGGGCTAGTGGAGCCGCCGGCGCCCAGGTTGTGCCGGACGCCGCGCCCCCCCGGGTGACTCTGCCTCCCGCGCAGGTCGGGTATCTGATCCCGTGGGGGACGAACGCGGCATCCACGGTTGTAGAGGCGCTTCGCGAGGGCATACGCGTGCGTTCGGGTGGCGCGAAGTTCACGTTGGGCGGCCGTGAGTATGGGGTCGGCACCGCGATCGTGCGGACCTCCGAAAACGGGCCGGATCTCGCCGCGCGCCTGGGCCGGATCGCGACGATGCACGGAGCCGAGGTCGTCCCGATCGACGACTCCTATGTGCGCGAGGGCATGTCGCTTGGAAGCGAGCGCGTGAGCGCGCTTCGGGAGCCCCGTGTGCTTCTCGCCTATGATGCTCCGGGAAGCAGTCTTTCTGTCGGGGCGGCGCGTTATGTGCTGGAACGCCGCTACGGGCAACGCACCACCGTCGTGCGGGCGTCCAGCCTGGGAAGGGCCAAGCTCGCGGACTATGACGTCATCGTGCTGCCGAGCGGCAACTACTCCAGCGCGATTGGGTCAGGACTTGTCGGTGAGCTTCGGGCGTGGATGCAAGATGGAGGCACGCTCGTCACCATGGCCGAGTCCACCGGCTGGGCCACTCGGGCCGAATTGCTGGAAACGACCGCCGAGCGACGCGGTGGGCGGGCGGAAGGGGAAGACGCACCGAGTGGCGACACTCCGTATCAGCCGATCGAATACCTCGACGAGATTGTTCCCGACGACGAGTCCCCTGAAAGTGTGCCCGGCTCCATTCTCCGGGTTCTGCTCGACCCAATGCACTGGATGAGTTCCGGCACGGACGGCGAGATTGGCGCGCTCGTGGTCGGCTCCAGAGTGTTTAGCCCGATGACGCTCGACAACGGCACCAACGTTGGACGCTACGGCCCGCCCGAAGACCTGGTCCTGAGTGGCGTCGTGTGGGAAGAGTCCAAGCCGCAGCTGGCGAACAAGGCGTTTCTCATGGTTCAGTCGATTGGATCGGGCCAGATTATCGCGTTTGCGGAGGAGCCTAACTTCCGCGCCTATACCGAGGCGACTCAGCTGCTCTTCATGAACGCGGTGCTTTTGGGGCCGGGGCGGTAGGGGTGGGAAGGGGAACTAGATCTCAGTCCGTAAACAGCCCCTCGACGCTGAGATAACGCTCCCCGCTATCGCACAACATGCACACGATGACCTGGCCCGCGCGCTGCGAATCCCTTGCCAATCGGAGGGCTGCGCTCACGCTGGCCCCTGAGGAAATACCCACCAGGATGCCCTCCTGCTTGGCCATCTCCCTGCAGGTCTGAAACGCCGCATCCTCTGAGACGAGCAGGATATCGTCCACCAGGGAGCGGTCGAGCACGCCAGGTACGAAGCCCGGGGCGGTGCCCATCATGCGGTGCGGCTGGAAGCGTCCCTGAGAAATGAAGGGCGCTTCTTCGGGCTCGACGCCGATCACCTGGAACCCCGGCTTCAACGGCTTGATCGCTTCGGCGACGCCACACAGCGTCCCGCCTGTGCCCAGCGGTGCCACGAAGACATCAACCAACCCCTCCGTGTCCCGCCAGATCTCCGGCCCGGTGCCCTCCCTGTGGGCCAAGCGGTTGTCGATGTTGTCGTGCTGCCCCACGTAGAAAGAGCCAGGCGTGGCCGCGTGCAGTTCCATCGCTTTGGCCTTGGCCGCCTTGGTGCCGAGGGCCGCGGGCGTGAGGTGCACCTCCGCTCCAAGGGCCTTGAGGACGTTGCGACGCTCCGCGCTCTGGATCTCCGACATGCAGAGGACCACGCGATAGCCCCTCATGCCCCCGATGTAGGCGAGGGCCATCCCGGTATTGCCCGAAGTCGCTTCGATCAGGGTGGCGCCGGGCGCGATGTCTCCGCGGCGCTCGGCCTCGCGTATCATCACCGACACCGGTCGGTCCTTGATGGCAATCGGGTTGAGGAACTCGCATTTGCCGAAGACCCGCGCGCCGCCGCCTTCGTTGATGCGGTCCAGAGCCAACAGCGGCGTGTTGCCGATCAGGTCCGTGACGGAGGAGGCGTAGTTCATGGGGCGGTGGGGAAGCGGGGTGGGACTGCACTTTTGGGTCGACGTGCCTGAAGCGGGTGAATGGCAACATTCTTTCCTCCTCTTCTTTGGGCAAGCTGAGGCAGGTTGTACGCCAAGGCCCGCCTTTCGGCCCGCCACATGGGCATGTTCCTCCACACGCCCCGCGCAGGGTGCGCTCCATCCGGATCGGCCATGGCTTTCCCAGGGTGGAGCGTCCAGTGGGCTTTACATGAACATCAAAAACTACAATGTTGGTTTTCGTGGAGGCGCGAGGGGCTCACGTAAGGAATGACGTGTAGAGGGGGGAAGGATGGCGGGAAGTCTAGGCGAGCTCGAACAGCTCTTGTTGCTCGGGTTGATGCGGCGTTCTGGCGAGGCTTCTGGCATAGAATTGCGCCAAGAACTGAGCGAACGGGCGGGCCGTGACCTACTCCCCGGGGCGGTATACACGATCATGGAGCGCCTGCGGATTCGCGACTATGTGTCGTCGTATACTGGTGAAACGACTTCAACCCGGGGCGGCCGACGGAGGAAGTACTACCGAATGACCGCTCGCGGCGAGCGGGCGCTTGCTGAGTCCTACCAGCAGGTTGCACGGATGGCGGAGGGCCTCGCCGAAGCGCTCCACACGCGCCTGGAGCAGAAGTGAGTCCTCCCGCCTGGGCGCGCGCCCTGGCTGAGTGGTGCGTGCGTGGCCCGCAACGGGAGTTCGAGCTAGGGGACCTGGAGGAGATGTACTCGCAGCCTGCGTCGAATGCAGGTCTGCGGCGAGCGACTATGGCCTTTGTGATTTGGAGTCTCCGTTCAGGTGCCAAGCGGATCTCCGAGTCGGTCGGTGCGGCGGGTACAACGAAGGGAGGGCTCATGATCATAGCGAGGGAAACCACTGACAGGCGGTGTTCCCTTGGCATCTGACCGGACTTTCGTGGAATTCGTGGTGGAGCGGCTCGACGAGGACTGTGGCGTCACCTTCAAGAGCATGTTCGGTGAGTACGGCCTCTGTAGTGGCGGAAAAATGTTCGGCATGATCTGCGACAATCAGCTGTTCTTTAAGCCCACCGCAGGTGGTCGGGCCCACATCGGTGACGTGGTCGAGGCGCCTCCCTACCCGGGTGCAAAGCTGATTTTTCTGATCGGAGATCAGATTGAGGATCCGTCGTGGCTGAGTGAGTTGGTCAGGATCACCCCCGAGAATTGCCGATGCCGAAGCCGAAGAAGACGGGTTGA
>CALFPJ010000037.1 GCA_937919655.1 uncultured Gemmatimonadales bacterium | reverse complement strand
CCGTATCGATCCCATGGTCTCGCCTAAGTCGGCACGCCGCGAGATGGCGTCGGGTCTGGCCAAGTACGCCATCTCTCCGTTGTACCCCTCGTCGATCCACTGTTGGTAAAAACCCATGTGGGCACTGGGCTCGACATCGGTCACCCCAAACAGACCGAATCCGACTTCTGCGGCCCTTCGCTCTAGCCGGACGACCAGATCGGCCCTGGCCTCCACGGACATTGCTGTCATCCCGTTACGCCCACTCCGAACGCGGCCTTACCCGATACCGGCGCCCTTTCCACTCCACGTTACGACCGCGAACCCACGAGCGGAGCAAGATGTAGCTACCCACGGCGGCGCCCAACGGATAAAGCAACCCGTATCGAGCCGGAGTCCCCATGCGCTGTGAAAACAGCACCCAGGTCACCGCGCTGAGCGCACAGACCACAGCCGACCACTGCCCAACGTCAGCGCCCCAGTCGGCGACCCACCCCGCAGCAAAGGCCAAGAGGGTGATAGGAGGCAGCAACCAAAGCAAAATGCCTGCAACGAACGCTAGTGGTGCGACCAACGGCCGAACCAGACGCGGCACACTTTGAAGACCCCCGATGACGAGGTTCTTGGACCAACCCTCCACTAGTTGGCCGAGCGAACGGTACATCCGGGTCGCGAAATCCGTCTCCGCGCTGCGGATCCGCAATCGGAGCCCGAATCGCTTGGTCAACTGCGCAAGGACAAGATCCTCGACGACCTCGTCCTTAACGGCCTCATGTCCACCGATCGCCTCGTACGCGCCACGTAGAAAGAGAAGGTATTGACCATTGGCGATAGCATCTCGCCAGCGTCCATTTCGCACCGAGCGTTCGAAATTCGGAAACCGGAAAAGCATCGCGAGAAAGATCTGCGGCTGAACGAGCCTCTCCCAAAAGCTTTCCATGAGTTGACGACCTACGACGGTCAGGAGGTCCGCGGATTCCTCCTGTCGGCCCAAAATGGAGCGCTTGAGGAGCGTCCGCCCGTGCACTGTGTCTGCATCGGTGAAGAGCACCACCGCTCCGGTCGAGACAGCGTAACCCTGGTGGCACGCCCAAGGCTTACCGAGCCAGCCATCTGGAAGCGGTGCGCCTTCGATCACAACGATTCGCCGGGCGTTTTGGGCAGGAAGCGCCCGGGCCAGGTCTGCGGTCGCGTCCTCACTCCGGTCATCCACGACGATGATTTCAAAATCCGGATAGTCGGACGAGGAAATCGACCTAATGCACGTCTCGATGTTCAGCATCTCGTTTCGGGCTGGAACGATCACGCTGACCGAGGGGGGGGCACCGGATCTCCCACGGTCGCCCTGCCCGAAAGCGCCCGACGCCGCTTCGGGCAACTCCGTTGGAACACGTGCTACGAATCGAACGAAGAGCAGGACGCCGAGCCACGGGAGAGCGAAGAGGAATGGGGTCATGCGTTCTCACTAGCGAACGTGGCGAATAGTTCGTGACAGTCGCCTACGATTTCGACTCCTGCTGCACCGGCATCCAGCGATCGGAATCACGCTCCCGATACTTCTCGAATACGCGCTCGAGTGACTCGCCCAGATCAATGCCCTGCTCGTTGGCGATAACGAGCAGAACGAACAGGACGTCGGCCAATTCGATCGCGATATCCTGATCCGGCTCGTTCTTCTTCTTTTTCTTGTGCCCGAAACGATGGTTCATTTCGCGGGCGAGCTCGCCAACCTCCTCTGTCAGACGAGCCAAGTTCGTGAGAGGGGGCCAATATCCTTCCTCGAACTGCGAGATCCAGGCATCGACCCTTTTCTGTGCCTCCTCGATCGTCAAGGGACCAGCACCAGCTTCCCGAAAACCTTGCCGCCCTCCAGGATTTCGTGCGCCCGCCGAGCATCCTCGAGCGGCATCACTTCCTGCACGACCGGAGCGAAGGTGCCATCGAAGACCAGCCTCATCACCTCTCTGAATTCGGCAGGTGTGCCCATTGTGCTGCCAAGGATGTCCAGCTGTTTCCAAAATACCAAGCGAAGCTCAGTGACTCCCCTAGAGCCCGTGGTGGCACCAGACGTGACCAGACGACCACCTTTGGAGAGGGCGCGGAGACACTTTTCCCACAACTCCTCACCCACCGTATCGAAAACCACGTCGACACCCTTCTTGTAGGTGTCCCTCCAGACCTCTCGCGAAAAATCGACCTTGAACCGATCGTACACGATATCGGCGCCGAACTCGGCCGCGAGCCTCGCGTTATCCGACCCACCCGTCACCGCGAAGACCTTCGCGCCTGCGCGGTCTGCAACCTGCAGCGCCGCTGTGCCGACGCCACCGGACGCCCCGGTAATGAGAACCCTCTCGCCGGCTCTGAGGCGTGCCCGCGTGATGAGCGCGCGCCACGCGGTGACGAAGACCAGTCCAGCCGCGGCCGCCTCGGTGGCAGGAAAGTCTCCAGGTATCTCGAGCAGATTCTCGGCCGGAACCACAGCGTACTCGGCGAAACCACCCTGGGTGTGCTCTCCAATTATGCGAAAGGGGGCTTCCTCGAACGAGACGCCTCTATCTTGTCCCTCATACCACCGGTAGCCAAGCGACGGATCGACCACCACCCGGGTCCCGACGGGCACGTCATCGGCGCCCGGACCAACCGCATCAACGCGTCCGGCGATGTCCGATCCTCCTATGTGGGGCATCGGTGTTTCAATAGGGAGCCCCCGGCGCACCCAAAGATCCAGATGATTCATTGCAGCCGCCTCCACCTTCACGCGCACCTCTCCGGGGCCCGGTTCGGGGATCGGTACCTTTCTGATCTCCACGACCTCAGGGCCTCCGAAATCCTCGAATACCGCAGCTCGCATCATCTTGGGCATCGGGTCACCTAGGTTGAGAGTGCACGGCGAGCCGAAGTCTACACGCTCGCAGAGTCGACTCACAACCGATGCGCGGGGATCTCGTCGCGAATCGTTATTCTGCCCGGGGCTGCTAGCTTCAATCGTGATCCTGTACGCCGGTGCCCGGTATTTACCGGCGGGGCAAGCAAACTCTTTGCACGGCAAACTACTAGAGCATGTCCGAAGTCCAAGCCGATTCTGATCCGACTACCGATATTCCCGTGCCGGAAGACGATTCCACGCTCGCTGGATACTTCCGAGTGCACGATCGCCCTCCCGCTTATGAAGGCTCGGATGGGTATCCGTACACCGTTTCGGTCGAAGTTGAACGCACCGCGAACCTGAGGGCACCCTTTTCGGGATACCTCGTCTTCCCGAGGTGGGCGCAGAATGGCGTCGGGATCGTCGGTCACGTCGAGACACCAACGTTGACGCAGTGCGCGACGCTCGAGCAGGCACAAGGTATGCTGGGCGAGCGAACTCTATCCGAGGTAAAAGACCTTCTAGAGCAGGCCATCGCGCATCCAGAGATGGATCATGACTGAGCCCTTCCTGCGCATCACTGAAATCTTCCATTCGATCCAAGGCGAGTCGACATGGGCCGGTGTCCCCTGCACGTTCGTGCGCGTCACGGGCTGCCCACTCCGATGCACCTGGTGCGATACCGAGTACGCGTTTCAAGGCGGCACCCGCATGACGCTCAGTGAGATATCTGCCGAGGTGGCGACTCACTCATCCCGTATCGTAGAGATCACCGGCGGTGAGCCACTGGCCCATCCGGCCGCCTTCGACCTGGCGGACCTCCTCCTGACCGAGGGCTTCACAGTTTTGGTCGAAACCTCCGGCGCGTTCGACGTGTCGCCGCTCGACCAACGCGTCCACAAGATCATGGATCTCAAGTGTCCGGGGTCGGGCGAGAGCCATCGCAATCTATGGAAGAACCTCGACCATCTCACGGCACGCGACGAGGTGAAGTTCGTCGTGAAAGACCGAGCAGACTACGAATGGGCGCGAGACACCATCAAAAGCCACGCCCTCGACATCCGGGTTGAGAATGCCTCGCTGCGCGCGTTACTCATATCACCCGTTTGGGGGGATATCGACCTCGAAGACCTCGCTGACTGGATCCTTTCCGATGGGCTCCCAGTGCGATTTCAAGTGCAGGTGCACAAGCTCATCTGGGGCGCCGAGGCGACCGGGGTCTAATGAGGGTCGAGGGAGACGGGCGCTTCGCTCTCCTGCGTGAGGCTCTGTCTGCGAGTCCCGGGCGCGAACATGATGGACCGGGAGCCGACGGAGACAGGATCGATGCCGCCGTCTCCGTCGTAATCCGAGCCCGAGAGTCCCTCGACTTTCTGCTGATCAAGCGTGCGACGTCCGAACGGGATCCGTGGTCGGGGCAGATGGCCCTCCCCGGGGGCCGATGGGACAGAAGCGACTCTGGACTCCTTCATAC
>CALFPJ010000036.1 GCA_937919655.1 uncultured Gemmatimonadales bacterium | reverse complement strand
ATGACCTCACTCATCGATGACCTCGAGGAGCGTCGGAGAGAGATCGACTCTCGCGCGACCTCAGGAGCGAGCGCTCCCGCGACGCTGTCTTCCGGGGATGCGGGTACGCTGGAATGGCCCATCGACGGACAGGTGATTTACCGATTCGGTACGGAGCGGCGCCCGAACGGCATGGTCCTCCGCTGGAACGGCATCGGTATCGCTGCCTCACCCGGTAGTCCTGTGAGGGCAGTGAAGTCAGGCGAGGTCGTTCTTGCCGGCCCGTTTGAGGGGTATGGACCCACTGTAGTCCTCAGTCATGGCAACGGTTTCTACACGCTCTATCTCTATTTGGAGGAGATCGGGGTCGTGCAGGGTCGAACGGTCAACGTCGGGCAGGTCGTCGGGACCGTCGGAGGCCGTGACACCCCGGAAGGGCCGCACCTAGAGTTCCAAATTCGAGCTCCTCGGGACGGAGGTTCTCCCCAGGCCCAGGACCCACTCGAATGGCTCCGAGGTCGCTAGCCCGTGAGTCTCCATCAACTCGTCGGCCACGGGGACATCCGGGCCGCACTCGCCCGGGCCAATATGCGGTCCTCGCTTCCCTCGGCCCTTCTGATTCATGGTCCGCGCGGGGTCGGCAAGCAACGTCTCGCTTTGTGGATCGCACAGCTGGTCATGTGCGAGCACCCAACCGACGAGGGCCCCTGCTCTGCCTGCACCGCGTGCCGCATGACTTTAGCGGTAGAGCACCCCGACCTTCATTGGTATTTTCCAGTCCCGCGCCCGAAAGGGGCAGGCCAACGCTTGGTCGATGCGCTTGAAGAAGCTCGTGGACAAGGCCTATTAGAACGTCGCAACACACCCCTACGACCCAGCTACACGGAGGAGCTTCGGGGCCTCTACCTAGGGACGGTACAAAACATTCGCCGACGCGCGCACCTCCGCCCAACGATGGCAGAGGGGCAAGTATTCGTCATTGGCGATGCTGAGTTGCTGATCCCTCAGGAGTCGAGTCCAGAGGCCGCTAACGCGCTACTAAAGCTCCTGGAGGAACCGCCTGGGGCGGCACGCTTCATCCTGACATCGAGTGAATCAGGGAGACTGCTACCGACGATTCGATCCCGAACGATCCCGCTTCATCTGTCGAGTCTGCCCACCGGGCAAGTCGCGACGTTCCTACAGGAGCATCGCGGCGCCGCTGCAGACGTGGCCACGTGGGCCGCCAAACTTTCCCAAGGCTCCATCGGGCGGGCCCTGGCATTCCTTCCGGATGGCGACGAGATGGGCCAACTTGAGGCGCTGCGGAGAAAAGCCTTCTCCCTCGTGTCAGCTGCCCTCGCAGAGGGACCGACTGGAGGATACACGGCCGCGCTTGCCTTTCCTGCCAGCGGCGCGAGAGGCTTGGTCGATCTATTTGCGTTCATGGAAGAGTGGCTCCGCGACCTGGGTGCGGTCGCCGCAGGTGCTGGCCAGTCGGTCTTCAACGAGGACGCACGTCCGAAACTGGACGAGATCGTGAGCCGGACCGGACTGCGCGCGCCGGACATCGCTCTTGCCATGTCGCAGGTTGAGGAGGCTCGGCAGCTCGCGCTCGGCAACGTGAATCCACAGTTGATCGTCAGTGGGCTGGTTCGCCGACTACGAAAGACGCTTGTGCCCAAACGCATGGGAGGGGTCCGCACATGACCAACGACAGTCAGGGCCTTACACATCTAGACGCAGCGGGACGGGCCCGCATGGTGGATGTATCGGCCAAGGCCGTGACGTCTCGTCGGGCCGTGGCCACCGGGCGAATTGTCATGGACGCCGACACAGTCGCGCGGATCGTAGCGGGTGACACGCCGAAAGGAAGCGTCCTGCAAGTCGCTGAACTCGCAGGAGTCATGGGCGGGAAGAAGACCGCGGATCTAATTCCGCTCTGCCACCAACTGCCCGGCGCGAGTGTGACGGTGCGCCTCACGGTTGATGCAGATCTTCCAGGAGTTGTCGCTGAAGCTGAGGCCACCATCGCGGGCCAGACGGGTGTCGAGATGGAAGCGCTGACCGCCGTGAGCGTGGCGCTCCTCACGGTCTACGACATGGTGAAAGCCGTCGACCGTGGCATGCGCATCGAAGGTGTTCAGCTCCTGCATAAAGAGGGGGGTCGTTCAGGAAGCTGGGACGCCCCGTCGGGCTGACGTCGCCCGCACCTTAGTCAATGCACCCAGGTTAGCGTTGCCCCAGCAGGTTCAGGCCGGCAAGCGCGTCCGCACGGGGGTGGCTCTTCTTCGCGCGCTCGAAGACACAGGCACGGTAAGGAGGCTCCCGATGCGGAGTGTTCTCGCCCGTACCAGTGGGTTCGCAGCCTGCAGGTCGGCAACCGGGATGCCATATGTCTGAGCGATGTGACCCAATGTCTCGCCGTCCACAACCTTGTGTTCCAAGAAGCTGACTCGCTCGCTCCTCGGAATCCGAGCGTAGTTAAGCTGGAAGACGCGGCTGCTCCCCCGTGGGATCCGGATGCGCGTATGGCGCCTCGGGGGAGTCATACCCCGCACGAACTGCGGGTTCAGGCGTACGATCTCGGCTTCCGTGGTCTCCGCAGCGTGCGCGACGACGTCAAGCGTCGTAGCATCGGGGACCAAAACTTCGTCGAAGTCGAAGCCGATCGCCTCGGGCACTTCGTACCCGTACAAGGTGGGATTTCCAGCGACTACGATGGCGCCCAGGAACTTGGGCACAAAGTCCCGGGTCTCCCGCGGGAGATGGGGTCGAATCGCCCAATACAGGCTATCGGAATGGGGCGTGAGTGGCTCATATCGATCGAGGATTCGTTGCACTCTCCCTGGTCCCGAATTGTATGCCGCGAGTGCCAAGAACCACGATCCGAAGTCCTGCCGGAGTTTGCCAAGGAACTTGACTGCCGCTGCCGTCGACACGAACGGGTCTCGTCGCTGGTCCACCAGAGGCGTGATCTCCATTGAGTAGCCGCGCGCGGTGGGCGCCATGAACTGCCAGAGGCCGACCGCGCTCGCTGCGCTCACAGCCCTCGGCGAGTACCCGCTCTCGATGACAGGCAGGTACTTGAGCGAAGGCGGAAGACCGTTCGCGACCAGCGAAGAGTCGACTTGGGCTTCGAACCAAGTCATCCGCTCAAGGTAGTCTGGGAACCATCGGGACGACGACGTTTGCCAAAACCGAACCCACCGGTCCACCTCCGCCCGAAGTTCCGGATCCCGCATCATCGGTGAACTCAGAATCTCGTCGTTGAGGCCCGCGAGATCTGGGGGGACCAAGAAGGAGCCTTCGACAGAGGCGGAGAAGACCGGAGCGGGCGTCTCAAGGAACGGCGCGGCGGTGGCAGCGGGTGCGCTCAATGGCAGCGTCCCACCTCCCACGCAACTCCCTGCGATGCCTCCAATGAAGCACCCAATGAGTCCCACCTGGACCCTGCGAGCTCGTTCCATCACGTGAACCTACCCGCTAAGGGCGTGGTCAGGCTAGGAGCACGTCGACCGCCGACAACAGCTGATCCACGCTGTCCTGGGTCGCCCCAGCCCCCATGAGCCCCACCCGCCAGACCTTGCCGGCGGCGGGCCCAAGGCCTCCGCCGACTTCGATCGCGTAATCACGTAGCAGGGCGGCACGGACGGGCGCCTCCGGTTGGCCCCCGGGCAGGGCCGCAGACGTCAGTTGAGACAGCCGATGACCTTCCTGAGCGAAGAGCGTCCAGCCTCGCTCAACCAGCCCTGTTTGAAGAGAGTCGCCCACGGACTTGTGCCTCGCGAATCGAGCGGCAAGCCCTTCCTCTTCAGCGATCACGAGTCCCTCATGCAACGCGTACATCATGTTGATGGGCGCCGTATGATGGTACTTCCTCGTGGCACCCTCCCCCACGTAGTCCGCCAACAGCGCGGCATCCAGATACCAGCTTTGACAAGGTTGGGTGCGCGTACGAATTCGCTCGACCGCCCGGGGAGAGAACGTCAACGGCGCCAAGCCAGGAGGTACCCCGAGGCACTTTTGGGTGCCCGAGTAACACACGTCGATATGGTTCGCGTCCACGTCTACAGGCATTCCCCCGAGCGAGGTCACTGCATCCACCAAGAAGAGCGTCTCTGTCCCGGCCAGGTGAGCGCCGACCTCGGTCAAGGGTTGCGATACACCCGTTGACGTTTCTGCGTGGACGAGCGCGACCACGCGGGCACCTGGGTTGGTCTTGTGTGCGGCGATCACCCTTTCGGGCTCCACAATACGGCCCCACTCCGCCTCAACAGGTACTACTGTGGCCCCGATGCGACGCCCCATCTCGGCTAGGCGAGAACCAAACGCGCCATTGACACCCACGATGACCGTGTCGCCAGGCTCCAACATGTTGGCCATCGCCGCCTCCTGCGCGGCGGAGCCAGTGCCGGAAACCGGAAAGGTTAGCGCGTTGTTGGTCCCGTACATCCGGCGGAGACGCGCGTTGACGTCGTCCATGATGGCAAGAAACTGCGAATCCAGATGCCCTACGGTCGGGCGCGATAGCGCCTCGAGAATACGCGCTGAAACGGGCGAAGGTCCTGGCCCGAGCAAGAGTCGCGGCTCGATCGGAAACAAGCTCATTCGGTTCCTCGTGGGATAGACGGATCAGGCGGGCGAGACCACTTCTGCGGTCGCGCTCCCTAAAGGTGGTAGTTCGGCGCCTCACGCGTGATCGTCACATCGTGGGGGTGTGACTCCCTCAGCCCACCGGTCGTGATTCGGCTGAAGCGCGCAGTCTCTCTCAAGTCCTGGAGGGTGGCCGCACCGCAGTAGCCCATGCCACTACGCAGGCCCCCGACGAGCTGATAGATCGTGTCCGACACGGGCCCCTTGTAGGGCACACGGGCTTCGATGCCCTCCGGTACCAGCTTTCGGACGTTGCTCTCGCCGTCTTGGAAATACCGATCTGCGGAGCCCTCTTCCATTGCCGACAATGAGCCCATCCCGCGGACAGTTTTGAAACGTCGTCCCTCAAGGAGGAAACTCTCTCCGGGCGACTCATCCGTCCCGGCGAACATCGACCCCATCATGACGGAGTGTGCGCCTGCTGCGAGCGCCTTCACGATATCTCCCGAGTACCGAATGCCTCCGTCCGCGATTACCGGCACGGAGCCGTCCACCCCATCCACAGCATCCATGATCGCCGTGAGCTGCGGCAGACCTACGCCAGTGACGACGCGCGTCGTACAAATCGAGCCGGGCCCCACGCCAACTTTCACCGCGTCCACTCCGCGTTCCACAAGTGCCTTCGCGCCCTCTACAGTGCCTACGTTCCCACCAATGAGCTGGGCGTCGGGGAACCGGGCGCGCACGCGAGCAATGGCCGCTAGGACCGCCTCGGAGTGTCCGTGGGCCGTGTCGATGACCAGCACGTCGACGCCAGCCTCTACAAGCCGCTCAGCCCTCTCCAGGTCGACATTGGAGGCCCCGATGGCGGCACCCACACGCAGGCGCCCGTGCTCGTCCTTACAGGCGTCGGGATAACGACGACGCTTGAAGATATCCTTGACGGTGATCAGACCCTGCAGATGCCCCTCGTCATCCACCACAGGCAGCTTCTCAATTCGATGCTTGTGGAGAATGAGCTGGGCTTCATCGAGCGTCGTGCCGACGGGAACCGTCACGAGGTCGTTAGACGTCATGACCAACTCAATCGACTGAGTAAGGTCGGTCTCGAATTGGAGATCCCTATTGGTCACGATCCCGACTAGGCGCCCACCATTTTCGACGATAGGGACCCCGCTGATCGAAAAGCGGGCCATCAGGTCGAGCGCATCCTGAAGGGTCGCGTCCCGCATCAGCGTGATCGGCTTCAGGATCATTCCACTCTCTGATCGCTTCACGCGATCAACCTCGGCCGCCTGCATCTCCGGCGTCAGGTTCTTATGGATGATCCCGATCCCGCCCTCGCGAGCCATCTGAATGGCCATGCGCGACTCGGTCACCGTGTCCATGGCGGCCGACATGAGCGGCATGTTCATGGTAATACCACGTGTCACCTTCGAAGAAACGTCGGTTTCCTTCGGGTGCACGAGCGAGTGGGCGGGCACCAGAAGGACGTCATCGAAAGTGAGGGCCTCCTTGATGATCTGCCCTCTGAGTGAAGAACCGTCAGCCATCGGTATGCAACCTCTCTAAATGACGCGCGCCCGCCCCACCGTGCCCCAAAACAGGGCCTCAGAAGGCGAGCGCTGACCCGCTCCGAAGAGCGTTAATCTTTCCATAGGAGAGGATATCCGGAGCGTCCCGGAGCGTCAACAGGGGCCTGCGAGGCTTTCGGGGATGTCGCGTGCTACGCTCCCTGGTCGCGAGGGGTATCGCGGTCCACCGGCTTGGCCTCCTGCCCCGTACGCTTGCTAGGATCCGCCTCAATGCGCTCTGCCGTTCCCTCGACCACCTCGACTCCGGACGGGGGGTCGAGCGACTGACCCAGCTCTGCGAGGATCTGCTTCCCCGCCGCCGACACGCCAGACAAGGCCCGGTCGGCCGCAGAAATCAACTGGAACGCCTCTCGAATCGTATTCGGGCTGACCGCCTTCTTGCGGAGCTTGTCCTCAAGGCCTTCGGCAAACTTCTGCAGGCCAGACGCCTCGACGGGCAGCGCCTTGGCATATTTCGTCTCAAGGAACTCGATATAGTCGAGCACCTGATAGACCTGCTCATCAGGGAGACTCTCGATGGTGCGCAGAAGACGCTGGCGCAGGACATCATGCATGGGGTCGTCACAAGGTGAGAGTGAGTGTCAGGCTAGTCTTATGGTGCAGCCGCGCTCCGAGGCGCCTCTATACAAGTATGGCACCCGGAGTTGGGAGCGCCACTCCCGCAGTAACGTGCCCAAGAGACTTGCCTCGGCTCCGAATCCGCCTAAAGTCCCTTCCATGTCATTTCTTCCGCTTAGACCCGTCCCTGTCTCGGACTCCGCTGCGAGCCTGTATCAGGCGTGGCTCGCCGAACTCCGTGAGTCCCTCGCGGACAGCGACTGCGATCGAAACCAACTGTGCCGCAGGTATCTCACGGACATCTATTATCCGCAATACAGCGGCGCTGATCTGAGTACCCTCCCACCGACGGTGCGCGTGGCATTGGCGCAGATGGACCCCCGTAATGTGACGCTGGAGCCCGAGTACTACGGCGAGATTGACCTAGAGCGTTACGCACCCCGGAAGCCACTGCTGTGGCTCTGGGAGATGTTCGATAGAAGCCCGCTGGGAGAAAACGTCGAACTCGGCATCCATTTTCGTAGAGTCCTGGCTCCCTACGTTTTCGGGAGTTGCGGGAAGAACTTCAAAGCGTTCACCCACGTCCGTCTCTCGCTCGGCTACAACCTCCACGTGGGCGACAACGTGGTCATCCATCGCCATGTACTCCTCGATGACCGCGGAGGAATCGAGATCGGCGACGGTTCCTCCGTCTCCGACTTTGCCAACGTGTATTCCCACTCCCACAACATCGTCGATGGACGCATCGTCTACCTCCCGAAAACGGTGATCGGTAGCGGCGTGCGAATCACGTACCACGCGACGATTTTGGCTGGCGTCCATATCGCGGACGACTCAATGGTCGGCGCGGGCTCGATGCTCACCCGGGACACGGAACCGCACTGGGTGTACGTCGGAGTCCCAGCGCGAAAAGCAAAGAAAAAGCCGGCGGACGAGCGGGCGGCTAAACAGCCACGCACACCCGACCCGATGCGTGATTCGGACTAGCTTTCATCCTCCGCATGCATCGCCTGCAGCTTAGCCACCACCGTGGGATCGGCCAGTGTGGTCGTGTCACCCACGGCACGCCCTTCTGCAATATCGCGCAATAAGCGCCGCATGATCTTGCCAGATCGAGTCTTGGGCAGATCGGCGGTGAACACGATCATTTCTGGCTTGGCGATCGCACCGATCTTGATGCCGACATGATCCCGGATCTCTGTGAGCAACGCGTCCGAACTCGGGAAAGCGTCTCGAAGCGTAACAAAAGCGGCAATGGACTGGCCTTTGATGTCATGGGTTTTCCCCACGACCGCGGCCTCTGCGACGGCAGGATGGTCGACCAAGGCGCTCTCGACCTCCATCGTCCCAATCCGATGCCCCGCCACGTTGAGTACGTCGTCAACACGCCCCAGAATCCATAGGTATCCGTCTGAGTCGATCTTCGCGCCATCTCCTGGGAAGTAGACATTGTCCCACCTCGACCAGTAGGTGTCTCGGTAGCGCTGGTCGTCGCCCCAAACCGTGCGCAGCATGCTCGGCCAAGGAGACGTGATCGCGAGGTAGCCCGCATTGGTGGCGTCGCCTGCATCATTCATGATGGACACGTCGATGCCGGGAAACGCCCGCGTTGCGGTGCCCGGCTTCGTCGCGGTAATTCCAGGAAGAGGCGTGATCATGATTGCGCCGGTCTCGGTTTGCCACCACGTGTCAACGATCGGACACCGTCCGCCTCCAATCGCCTTCTGATACCACATCCACGCCTCTGGATTGATGGGCTCCCCTACCGTCCCGAGCAGGCGTAGCCGCGACAGATCGAACTTTGCGGGCCAGTCGTCACCCCACTGCATAAAGGCTCGGATCGCCGTGGGTGCGGTGTAGAAGACCGTCACGCCGTACTTTTCACAGAGTTCCCAAAAACGACCGCGATCGGGCGTGTCCGGGGCCCCCTCGTACATGAGCACACGCGTGCCGTTCGCCAAAGGTCCATACACGATGTAGCTGTGCCCAGTGATCCAACCCACGTCTGCGGTGCACCAATACACATCGTCTTCTTGAAGATCGAACACGAGCTTCGTCGTGGCGGCGACCTGGGTCAGATAGCCACCGGTGGTATGAACCACACCTTTCGGCTTTCCCGTGGTACCCGAAGTGTAGAGAATGAACAGCGTGTCCTCGGCGTCCATCGACTCAGGCTCGCAATCGCTCGGTGCCGCGGCGACCAACTCGTGATACCAGTGATCGCGGCCCGCCAACATGGTCGCATCGACCTGATCGCTCAATGCCCCACCCCGGCGAACCACCACCACATGCTCGATGGTCGGGGATGACGCCAACGCGGCATCCGCGTTGGCCTTAAGCGGTACGATGCCACCTCGACGCCAACCACCGTCTGCGGTGATCAGGACCTTAGCCGCAGCATCATTGTTCCGATCTGACAACGACTCGGGACTGAAGCCTCCGAACACGACGGAGTGGATCGCCCCAATACGCGCGCAAGCGAGCATGGCGATGGCCGCTTCCGGCACCATCGGCAGGTAGATCGTGACACGGTCGCCCTTGGTGACGCCCAAACCCTTAAGAGCGTTTCCGAACGCACAAACCTCGACATACAACTCTTCGTAGGTGAACGTGCGCGTATCCCCCGGCTCCCCCTCCCAAATCAACGCCTGCTGTTTTGCCTTCGGTCCGTCGAGGTGCCGATCCAGGCAGTTGTACGACACGTTAAGCTTGCCGCCGACGAACCACTTGGCGTAGGGCGGCTCCCATTCCAACACGGTAGTCCAGGGCTCGAACCAATGAAGCTCCGCTGCCCACTCGGACCAAAACGCCTCACGGTCTGCTGCTGCCCGGGTGTAGATCTCCGCATCCGTCACCAGCGAGCGCCCGGCGAAGTCCGGCGGCGGCGGAAACATGCGATCTTCGGTCAACAATGCATCCAGCGATCCAGCGTCGGTACTCATGCGTGCTTCCTGGGCTGCGGTGCGCGACATTTACGAATATGGGAGGGGTTCCCTCCTCTGAAATGAGCAGCCTCGGGCGAGCGCTGCAACCCGTGACCCGGCAAGCTTCCGGAGCACCGGGGCACACGCTAAGTTATTAAGAATCATTCTGCATAAGAGTACCATGAGCGCCTGTTGCGACCCGAATCCCAAAGATCCCGAGTCGTCCTGGAGGATTGGGGCGGCTTCAACGCTCGTGTGCGGAGCAAGTATCCTCGCTGGTTGGGCGCTCGAGGCGAGTGGGTTCCCCCTCCTTGGCCTGGCTGGCTTCATCGCGGCCTACGGTGCCGGCGGATGGTCAGCCAGCGTCCGGACCTTCGCGGCGATCCGAAAGGCAGAGGTTGATGTCGACCTCCTCATGCTCATTGCCGCGGCAGGCGCAGCCACGGTGGGACATTGGATCGAGGGGGCAGCGTTGCTCTTCCTGTTTTCCCTCGGCACGAGCCTGGAGACGTACGCGTTTGGTCGTACGCGGCGCTCAATACAGGCGCTCATGGAACTCCGCCCAGAAACAGCCACCCTCGTTCGAACGGGTGACGCGATCTCGGTAGCGCTCGACTCTTTAGTCCCGGATGACCTCGTACGGGTTCGGCCGGGCGAGCGTATTCCGGTCGATGGCAACGTGGAGGACGGATCTTCACGGATCGATGAATCGACGCTGACTGGGGAGCCGATGCCCGTCTCGAAAGGCCCCGGTTCGGCGGTCTTTGCCGGGACACTCAATGGGACGGGATCTCTGGACATCCGCGTGACACGGACCGCGGACGACTCGGCGCTCTCGCGAGTCATCCAAATGGTGGAGGACGCGCGCGAAACTAAAGCCCCCACCCAGAGTTGGATTGAAGCCGTGGAGGGCCGCTACGCTGTGGGCGTCATCCTCGCTGCGGTTGTGGCGGTCCTGGTGCCGTGGCTGCTACTCGGGTGGTCCTTCGACGCCGCCTTCTATAGAGCGATGACCCTCCTAGTGGTCGCCTCGCCCTGTGCGCTCGTCATCTCGATTCCTGCTACGATTGTCTCCGCGGTGAGTAACGGCGCGCGCCACGGCGTGCTGTTCAAGGGCGGCGCCCACCTCGATGCCCTCGCAGAGGTGCGCGCCATGGCGTTCGACAAGACCGGGACGCTCACTGTCGGGCGCCCCGTGCTTTCCAGAATTGCCCTACGCTCCCCGGTAGGAGGGTGCGTGAGCACAACCGTCGGAGCCGACGAGAACGCCGCCCTGCGTCTGATCGCATCCGCGGAGTCCCGATCCGAACATCCGCTCGCGGCCGCGTTAGTGAAAGCGGCGGAGGAGAGGGGGCTCACCTTGTCCCAGCCTACCGCGTTCCAATCGGTCCCAGGACGAGGTGTGTCTGCCACGGTAGACGACGTCTCGGTGGACATAGGACGACGCTCTTGGATTGTAGAGAGAGCTGGGGCACCCATTCCAGACGACCTCCTATCTGCATTCGACGAGATGCATGTCGCGGGTGCGACCCCGGTATTCGTGGCGTTCGACGGGGAAGTGGTCGCCGCACTGTCGGTGGCCGATCGCCCCAGGGAGCGGGTGGCTGAAGCACTCCGCGAGATCCGGGCAGCGGGTGTCTCCCACTTGGCAATGCTGACGGGCGACGACGAGAGCACCGCTCAGGTAATCGCGGCTGAGCTTGGAATCGACCATGTGTATGCCGAACTTCTCCCCGAGGCGAAGACGCAGGTGATCGAACGCATCAGACGCGAGCACGGCAGTACCGCAATGGTGGGCGACGGCGTGAACGACGCGCCTGCGCTTGCGACCGCGGACGTCGGCATCGCGTTGGGCGCCGCGGGAAGCGACGTGGCGCTCGAAACCGCCGATCTGGTCGTGATGGGAGAGGAACTGGGCGGGATCGCGCACGCGCTACGCCTCAGTCGACGGGCCCGGGTCATCGTGCGACAGAACCTCGTCTTCTCCGTCAGCGTGATGGTGGTGCTCGTGGCGCTCGCGCTTACCGGAACCATCGGGCTCACGGCCGGCGTCATCGGACACGAGGGAAGCACGGTGATCGTCGTCTTTAACGGCCTTCGGCTACTTTCCGACGGCAGGACTCGGTGACCGGGGCCTCCTGGGTCCGCAGAGGTGAACGGAGTTCCCCCATTGGACGCCAGGTTGATGACCAGAGCTACGGTCCCGCCCTCGCCAGCAAACATGAACCACTGAATTCTTCTCTCAATTTCATTCGCTTGACACTTGTTGACGGGGGCCGATAACGTATGCCCATGCACGGACAATCCAACGAACAGCGTCTCCGTAGTGCCCTTGAGGTCAGTGGACAGCGCTTCACGGAGCAGCGAGCTGCGGTCTATCGGTATCTCGCCGGGACAGACGTTCACCCGACTGCCGACGAGGTCTTCCTCTGCGTCCGACAGCGGATGTCCGGCATCTCCCTCGCCACTGTGTACAAGAGCCTCGAGACCCTGGTGGGCTGCGGGCTCGCGGTTAAGCTCACCTACAGCGACGGCTCCGCGCGGTACGATGGCCGTACGGACCCCCATCACCACGCACGGTGTCTCGTTTGTGGTCGCGTCTCAGACCTGCTAGGGGAAGTCAGCGCCGCGGAAATCGACCAGCTCCGACAGAACGCGGAGGGGTTCAGCGTGACGGGGTACCGCTTAGAGCTCTCCGGTTATTGTGCGTCCTGCCTGCCTGAAGGCGGACCTGCCCCGATTCGGGCCTGAGCCGAATACTTGATCAAGCGCGATCCTTGATGAAGTCGGGCATCGCGCGGAGCCTCTGCGGAGTCGTGATCGCGTCCACCCTAGCGGGCCCCGGAGCGGCTTCCTCGCAGGAGGTAGGCCAGCTGCGCACGGACCTCGGGAGCTTGGTGGACACCTATCGGTGGCGCAACGCGCATTACGGCGTGATGGTGGTATCCCTGGACCAAGGCGACACCCTGTTCTCCGTGTCACCCGATTCGGCGATCGCGCCAGCGTCCAACATGAAGCTGCTCACGACCGCGGCGGCCTTAGAGGACCTGGGACCTGACTTTCGGTTTCAAACCTTTCTACTCACCGACGGTGCCATCGAGAATGGGGTTCTTCGTGGAGATCTCGTGCTCTATGGCACGGGTGACCCTGGCATCTCGGATCGTTTCTTCCGCCGAAAAGACGACGTATTCCGCCTTCTTGTGGATCAACTTGAGTCAGCGGGGGTCCGTAGTATCACAGGAAACTTGGTCGCTGACGCGTCCCACCTACCAGGGCCACTGCGTCCCGCCGGGTGGGACCCGGCAGACCTGAACGACCACTTCGCGGCGGCGGTGTCGGCCCTCTCGTACAACGAAAACGTAGTGTCCTTCCGAGTCGTCGCAGGGAGCTTTGCCGGGGTCCGGCCTGAAATCCATACGGTTCCGAATAACGCGGGGCTCGAGGTCGTGAACCGAGCCGAGACCGTGGTGGGGACCGCCCGGCCTCGCCTGGCGATTCTGCGAGAAGACCCTAAAGAGCCCTTCAGGATTGAGGGAAAGATCAGCCGCGGCTCGCGGGATGTGTGGCGCCAGATGACGGTTCCCAACCCTCCCAGATTCGCGGCAACGGCCTTGAAGGCGATCCTGGACGAACGCGGAATTCGACTAGACGGCAGCATTACAGTCGTAGACAGTCCATTTCAATCGATCGTGGGCCGCATCACCGCGCCGCGCGTGGAAGGTCGCCGCCGCACGCGCGTCCTCGCACGCCACATCTCCGCGCCGCTGAGTGACTACCTGACAGTGATCAACAAGCGCAGCAACAACCTTTTTGCCGAACTCGTGTTTCGCACCTTGGGCCGGGTCCGAAGTGGAGTCGGTACGGCTGAGGCGAGCGCCAACGCGGTGAAGGGGGCATTGGCCCGTCTCGGTGTTCCCGTCGAGCACTTGGTTCAACTCGACGGATCTGGACTCTCGGCGGCGAACCGGGTGACGCCTTCGACGTTCGTCATGCTCCTGGACGGCATGTCCCGTTCGGAACGTTGGCCAGATTATTGGGAGTCCTTGCCTGAAGCCGGGCAGCGCAATGGCCTGGGACGCATGTACCGGACCGCAGCGGCAGGTAACCTCCGAGCCAAAACGGGTACGATCGAAGGTGTTTCTGCGTTGAGCGGCGTGGTCCGCTCCCGTGACAACGAGCGGCTGGCGTTCTCGATCGTCGTGAATGGCACGCCTTCCACCACCGGGGCAAAACGGGTCGAGAACCTTATCGGGGCCCGGCTCGCCAACTTCGCGCGGGGTCCGGAAGGGCGTCCTGCGCAGACCGTGGCCGAGCTTCCCTCGCTCGCATCGGACAGCGCAGATGAGACGGGGCGTTACCAAGTTCGCAATGGCGAGAACCTCACCGCCATCGCGCAGCGCCATGGCGTTACGCTTGATGAAATCCTGCGCGCGAACCCGCGGCTCGAACCCAATCGGATCTACTCTGGACAGTGGCTGGCGATCCCGCAACGGAATGGGGGCGGTTAGTTCTCGACCCGATCGAGGACGTCCACAACCGCGCTCATTTCTTCCACCTGATTGAAGAAATGAGGCGCGAATCGAATCGCCCCTTCCCGCACCGAGAACACGACTCCCTCCGCCCTCAGTGCGGCCGAGGACCTGTCTACATCAGGCGGAATGAACGACACGATGCCGGCCCGCCTGTGCTCCTCCTGGGGCGTCCACAGGCGCACCGAACGGGCGTTCGAAGCCCAAGCAATAAGTGGCTCCTGCACGTCGCGCACGTGAGCACGGATGGCGTCGATACCCACTTCCATCAGGACCTCCACGGCCCGAGCTAAACCCAGGTAGTCCTGGATGCCGAGGGTGGCCGGCTCGAACTTTCGGGCGTTGGTGCGCCAGTCCAGCTCATAGTCCAACATGTTCACAAACGTCGAGGAACCTTCGATTCCGACCCACGAAACGATCGGTGAATCGAAGTGACCGTGCAGTTCCTTCCGAACCCAAGCAAAGCCCGACCCCCAGGGCGCGCAGAGCCATTTTTGACCACCACACGCCACAATGTCTGCCTGGACATCGTTTGGACGAAAGGGGCAAACGCCGAGTCCCTGGATCGCGTCGACACAAAAAAGGATCCCCCTCTTGCGACAGGCGGCGCCCAAAGGCGCCAAATCAGCCACAACCCCCGAAGAGAATTGCACGGACGAGACCGAGAGTGCCCTGACGTCAGATCTGCTGAGCGCATCGAGTAGCGCCGCCTCGTCCGGAAGGCCATCTGGAGCGAGCGGCACGACGCAGAGATGAAAGCCTATCCGCTCCAACGACTTCCACGGAAGAACGTTGGCTGGGAATTCACCAGCGCTGACCACGATGGTACCCGGCTTTCCACGCGCCACCAGAGCGGCGGCAAGACTGACACCGAAGGACGTATTTGGGACCAGCGCAATCTCGTCCACAGCTACGTCGAGTAGTCCGGCCAAGGCACCCCGACACCTATGCTGAATCCTCCCGAGTTCCCTCTCCTCGAAGCCGCGAGTCCTGTTTCGCCGAAGCGTCAGGTCCGCAACTTCTTGGGCAGCCGAAGCGGGCAGAAGTCCCCAACTCGCGGCGTTGAAGAAGATCCCGTCACGAGGAGCCGGGTATTCGCGCGCGCGCACCGCGGAAAGTGTATCCGTCGCCATCTCAGAGAGCCTGGTTAGGTTCCGTTTGGACTGGGCAGTCTACGTCTGCAAGTCCTGCGCAGGCCCGCGCCCGACGGCCGAGCGGAGTCGGCGTCGAAGTTCTGTCTCTCCGATCGTCTCCAGCGTACGACGGGCGGTACGCTCCGCGTTCCACCTCACGTCGATCAACTCGGCCTCTTCACCGTTCGCACCGGTGAGTACCAAGAAGTAGCGGCCCTTGTAGTCGGGGCCTGCCAACTCACGCACCGACGCCGTCCACTCGGTTCCATCGCTGTCAGGAAACGTTCGCATAGTCCCCTCAAAATTGTCTACTACGCCGCCGATCGATCGCCGGTCGTGGTGGGCTCGATGCCGCACGCCGTCCCGAAGGACGACAGAATAGGCGCGAGTCCCCCCTGTGCTCGAATCTGGCCGGGAGTCGCTCCCACATAGTTACGAAGTGCCCGGCGAAACGCCGCGCCGCTCGAATAATCTAACTGTCGCGAGACACTCTCACCCGAACGGCCGGGGTCAGAGAGCCAGCGTCCTGCATGAAGCAGCTTCGCCCACACCAACAGATGCCCGGCTGTGGGGAGTCCCACAGCTCGGAGCCTCACGCTCATGTGCGCCCGCGTGAGCCCGGAACGGACGGCCAGTTCGTCCGCGCCCCAACCCAACTGGGCACCCCTGAGGGCCAAACGAACCGCACGGTTTTCCCTGGCCGGGAGGTAGGCGCTGAAGGCGCTCGTTACGAGAGATTCGGTACTGGTCGAAACCGCTCCACGAATGGCATCAACCACGCCCAAATGAACGACCTCAAGGCGGGCTAGAACCAGGCTCCGGATACCCCTTCGCCCCAGCCGAAAGAGCGTCAGCGGATCGATCGAAGGTCTCGCCACCAAGACCACCCAGAGGCTTGGGAACCGCGTCGCGAGTTCGACCAACGCGGATTCGCACCGATCAGCCCCACCCTCTCCCTCAAGAAGCTCTGAATCCAGCACGACCCCTGTCGCAGGACGTTCGGCGACCAGCGTGAGAAGTCGAGGCCAGGACCCCACACGAGCGACCGCACAATCGGCTCCTAGCGCCTCACCACTCGCTAGCTCCACCGCCGAATCGGGGCTCAGGACCGAAAGGAAGGCCATAATCTTCGAAAAAGACATACCAGAGAACTGAAGAGATGTAATGTCCTCGGAGCCGCTCCGCAAATGTTCCCTACCGAGTGATGGTCAAATCCGCCTCACCGGGCCAATTGAATCTGAGGAAGACGTCATGAAAATCCTACGCCGTTCGCTGCTCGTCCTGCTTCTCACGGTAGGCGCCGGGGCATGCACCTCGTCCTCGATTGTCGGCCCCGACTAAACGCCGGACAGCGGGAACCATAATCCGGATGGCGGAAGCCATAATCCAGACGGTGGCAGCTACACCGGGAACGGTGGAAGCTAAGACCTGAGGGTTTGGCGGCCTCAGACTCCGGTGCCGACCATCTCCACGCGCATCTCGCGCAGTCCGAGTATGAGCTCGGGCGGAGTGTTAACCACGCGGACTGGGGCCGCCACATCCTCGTGGAGTGATTTGAGAGCATCTTCAGCTAGGAAGAGCGTGCGACCGAAGCCGTGTTCTTCACAAAATGCAACCGCCCGCTCAAGCCAACGTCGGGCGTCGTCAAACCTGCCAAGTTCCCGGCAGGAAAGTCCCCGGTAGTAGAGAATCTGTGATTTCGCCGAGGGCTGGCCCGACTCCCACCCGAGCGCATCGCACCGAGCGGCCCTGATGTCGAAGGCATCGCCGTCTTTGCGTAGCGAAGCCAAATAGGCGAGTGCGTCCCAACCAAAGACTCTGTAGTAGTTCTGTTTGGCGTGATGGGCCACAACCGTCCACGCATCTTCAGCCGGTTGGTATTCGCCGGCCTCAACTAGGGCACCCGCGAGACTCGCCAATCCGCGCACCCTCGCGTCGGCGCTCACGAACGAAGTGACGGCGAGCCATCCATATTCAAGGGCGCTTGGGAGATCGCCCGCGTCCCGCTCCACCGCGAGAAGATCGTGGTAGATGGCACCAAGTGTATTCCCGTCCCCAGAACTCGCAGCTATCGGTAGCGCCTCCAGCAGCCCGTTTCGCGCGGCGGGGAGATTCCCGCGCTCTCGATCGATGCTGGCGAGACCGGCCATGGTACGAGCTAGCCGGTCCTCTAGGCCGACCTCCAAGGCAATCAGCCGCGCCGCACCGTACCAATCTCGGGCTTTGTCCCACTCCGCCCGCCGCCTAGACACACGACCGGAGAGCCTCGCGGCGTCAATCGCGGCCGCAGGAAAACCAACCGCCGCGGCGATCGCATACGCGCATCGGTACAGCTCTAGCGCTCCATTGTGATGACCCTCCGCCTCAGCTTCCTCTCCAAGGCTCACCAAGATGCCCGCGATCTCGTCCATTTGCATCGACTCGAAGGCGTCGAGCATGGCGAACCAGAGGTGAGTCTCACGATCCGCCTGAGGGTCTGCCGAACTGATCTCGTCTCTGGCTCGTCGGACCTGATCCGCAATTCGGTCGGCCGGCAAGGTCAGGTCGTCATCGACGAGCATCCGGGCCAACCGTGCGACAACGAACCGTTTGCTAATGCGGGCGCTGACGGCTTCATCGGCGTCGCGTCCCTCCATATCGCGCAGAACCGGCCAGCCCGCGAACCGCACCTGATGGGTCTCAGTGTCGTCTGCCCCCTTCGTGACCATGGCGTCCAGGTCACGATGAAGAACAAGCGCCGAACATTCACCGGACAGAAACATGATCCGGTCGCGGGATCCCGCGTCGAGCGGAGGTCGCGGGGCCAGAGATTCGGCCACGAGAAACCACGCCCGAGTACCGTCGCTCCCCAGGGATACAGACACGGAACTGGGCATGTCGGCCCCAGGAGACGACGGTTCATCGAGAGCCGCCGGCACTCCAAGTTCCCAGGCCCGCTTAAGAGTCTCCGCAGAAAAAGCACGACGCGGGCGGTCAGACAGAAGGTCGAGAATAACATGAGGATGAACCAAACCTGCGCCGTACTCATCGACCCACACGACTGCAGCGCGATCCGCCCCGGAAATGGACGCGGCCGACACTAGATGCCCTAACAGAGCCGATCGGCTCGTCGAGGTACTGCACAGAGACTCCGCAATACGCAGACGCTGTGAACGCCTGTCGCGGTAATCTTCGATTCTAAGAACGCTAGTCGTGGACATCGAATGCCCTTTAAAATGCCCTAAGGGTACCTTAGCGGGGGGCACTTCCCCAACTTAGCGAGTCTCTCGCTCGGCGTACAACAACATTGTGATCGGACATCCGATGCAACAACCCCGCCGCGATTTCTCCACCGATCTCGGTTTGTTGTTCCTTGCCGCCATCTGGGGCGTGAATTTCTCGGTGGTGAAGCTCGCTTTGCGCGAGCTCGACCCGCTCGCTTTCAACGCGCTGAGGTTCCCTCTCGCGGCGGCTGTGATGTGGATTTTAGTCCGTCACCTTCCTGGTCCGTCGGCCCCAGCCTCAGAGGACCTTCGCCGGATCGTCGCGCTGGGCGTTCTCGGAAACGTTCTCTATCAACTCTGCTTCATCTTCGCTTTGGACTGGACGCTGGCCGGGAACGCCAGCCTTCTGTTGTCGACCACGCCGATCTGGACAGTGCTGTTGTCCAGCGCGGTAGGCCACGAACGTCTCAACAAGTGGGTGTTTGGCGGCGTAGTCGGCACCTTCGTAGGGATGGTCCTCGTCATCGCTGGGCGCGGGGAGACGGTCGGATTAGGGGGCAGCACGATGAAAGGAGATCTCGTGATGGTCCTCGCCTCCATCCTGTGGTCTATCTACACGGTGGGTGGGCGGACGCCCGTCGGGCGTTACGGGGCACTGCGGATGACCGCGTGGACTATTTGGGTCGGCACACCGTTCATCGTCGTGATGGGCGCGCCGGCCCTGAGTCGCACAGACCTATTGTCTCTCTCCGCAGGTGCCTGGGCCGGCGTCTTCTATGCCGGGGTTATGTCGGTAGGGGTGGCGTACCTACTTTGGTATCGAGGAGTGGAGCGGCTGGGGAATTCACGCACAGCGGTCTACTCCAACCTCGTCCCCGTGGCAGCGCTCACGACGGCCTGGGTCTGGCTCCACGAAGTGCCGACGGCCTTGCAACTAGCTGGAGCCGTCGTGATCCTCGGCGGCGTGTCGATCGCGCGGCTGGCTCAGTCCCCGGAGCCCAACTGATTCCTGTGGAGCAGTTCCGGGAACTCGTAGTAGATCACGCCTTCCTTCGAAATCTCTGAGCGCACACGGAAGCCGTCGTCCATGGCCGTAAGGATGTTCTCCGCTGCCGGGAGAGACACGTTCATGTCCGCGGCCACCTCGGTCACGGTCAACGTCCCGCCCCTCAGGTCCGCGAGCTTGAGCACCTTACGCTGTAGAGCCTGCATCAGAGCAGTGCGACGGTCCTGGAGGCCCTTCCAGCCCCAGTAGAACGACGCAGAGCCCCCAGCGCCCATTACGGCGCCGACGACGACCATGGCAGGCTCCCATTCCACAAAACCCATCAAGGCCATGAAGCTGGCCATGAGGATTGCCGCCACGCCCGCGACCCTACGTTTGATCCCTGTGCTGGGCAGCTTCTCGTCGGGCTCAGACTCGAGCGCCATCCGATCCGACCCGGTCACGGCAAGCGCGCGCGAAGCGTGCTCCCACCCCAATCCACAACGGGGGCAGATCAGGTGTTTGCGGCGGGCCATCCAATAAATGAGGCCGCCAAACCCCCACGTGAAGAATGAGGCTCCTATGAGCAGCCCAACGTGGCCACCGCGACGAAAATAGGAGATTCCTTCTCCCTGGTAGCTACACCTCGGGCATCGTCGCACACCTGCAGGACTCGTCAGCGCCATACCCACGGGCGTGTTGGTGCCACACGTAGGGCACCGAACCGTACCAGGTTGGAGATTTTCGCCGCAGGTAGAACAGCGCATAGGCCGCCGAAACAGATGGTTCCTCTTGATGACTCTGCCCCTTACGAAGAGCCTGGCGAGAAGATTCAGCCCCGAGCGCCGCAGATATTTGGCCTAGGGAAGCCGAATAATGCGCCACCGCAACGCTGCTCCAGGGGTACTCACGCCCCCAGCTTCGCCACCGAGTCGTAACGATACCGAGCCCTGTAAGGCCGGCCCCAGAATGTAGTACTGCGCTGATGAGGACCAAAGCGACCCCGATCGTACGAAGTCGCCTCCCCCGACTGCCTCTGGGGTCAACGAGTAGTTCACGCCGCTGAGGAGCGAGCGTAAATCGATCCCCGGGTACTCCTGCACTGTACCCAGCCCCTTACCGTCTAAGTAGGTCGCGCTCCACCAGTCCGCCAATACCCCAGGCCAGTCCTTCCCGGTGCGCGACGTGATGTTGTCGATGCCGATCCGTGTACTCCGGGTGAGTTGACCCAAGACCCCATCTCCACCCTGTGCAGACAGATAGAGCACGTGGAGCCAGCCCGCGCCACGCTCCTCGAGGGTCCCCTGCCCACTTCCGACAATCAGACTGGTCTCCGACGGATCCTGCAGATATCGGCGAGCTCGGCCCCGGTTACCAGACCGGAACACGTCCGCCTCTTTCGCATCACCCGACGCAAGGTACTCCTTTGCGACCAGCTCCTCGGCCATTTGCGCCAAAGCCTCTGACAACCACAGAGCCTCGTTCGCCTCAGCCTTGACCACCAGGATCCGCTCGTTGAAGTGGACCATGTGTTGGAATTCGTGCGCGAGGATCGCCGGCACAATCTCGAGCAGTTTCGCCTTCGGCCTCGCGTCAGCGAACTGGCCGGTGGGATCAGGGATGAGCGTGTAGAAGACCTCACCACCGTTGCTCCCGTCGCGTTCGGGAAGGAGGTCAATCCCGTAGAAGAAGCCGCCGACGAAGCCCTGCGTACCTCTGGGTGTGAGCTTGTTGACGGTGGACGTGAACAGGATCACGACGCGGTCGTTCCCATCGAGGTCTGAAGGGTCTCCGAACGCGCCCGTCACCGTGGGGTGGATGACATCGTCGAATCGGTCCGCAAACGCAGCCAGGTCGCCCGCAGTGAAGCCGGACTCGCCGCCCTCCTCAACGAAGAGCGCCACCTCGTCACCGACGTACTCTGCGACCGCCTTGACGTCGTCGAACTTGCCGTCCGAATTGAAGACCTTGAAGGTGCGACGGTCCCCCTGACTCGGCACTGCGGCGGGCGCGGAGGACGCGCCCCCTTCCCCCGAACTCGCCCCGTGTGACGGAGTCCGGGCCTGGAGAGCTAACGCCTCGGCTTCCCGTAGGCGTTCTTCAAACTGGTCGTGGACGCTGGAATAGGCCTCTGTATCAGTCCGCGGGCCTACCGGAGCCATGCGGCCCACGACTCGTTCGGTCGGGATCTCCGAGGCCAATGGCACCGACTGGTCCACCAGTCCGGTCAGACGGAAGCCATGCTGCGCCGACGCCAGTGTGCTCGCCGAATAGACCAAGGCCAGGTAGGAGACCCCCGGACCCCCGCCGAGCCGGAGGCACGTAAGACCGCCGTCATCCGCCACATCCACGATTTCGCCCGGGCTCAGTTGTAGGATCTCATCGCCACCCGACACGGCAAGAGGAAGGGCGTTGGAAGCGACTGACCCTAGTTGTACGGTGACGTTTACCTGGCGCGACGACAGGCAGGGCGGCACCTCCACAGTCAGTTCAGTCGTGCTGGCCACCGAGACCTGGCCGCGGATCCCCGAGAAAAGAACCACGGATTGGTCGGCGACGGGACTGAAATTGAGTCCGCTCAGCACCAGCGACTGCCCCGCCGTTGCCGCCGTCGTGGAGAGCCCCTGCAGTTGCGGTCGATCCACGGCAAAGAGCCGAAACGTGGCGGTAGCCGTCTCCTGGGATGTGACCGTCGCGCGAACCACGACTTCCCCCAAAGCGGCCCCCAGCCTTACCGTCGCGTACGCGGAGCCACCCTCGTCCGTCAAGGTTGCTTCCGAGGTCGTGAAGGTCGCATCGCCCTCCTCGACCTTCCAGAGCACCGGCACGCCTTCTTGGGGCAAATTACCGGTCGCACCACGCACCAGGACTTGCAGTCGCTGGCCAAGGACCTGCCCTGCGGTTCCGAACTGACCGTCTCCGCCTGAAGCGACCATCTCGACCGTTGGGAAGTCAGGCGGGGTGGGTCCGTCCCCACAGCCGAGCGCGAATGCGGCGGGCACGAGCATCCAGACATGGCGTCGACCCATCATCGCTCCCTTCGCCCGCGCTCAACTCCAAGCAAATCAACTATGGGAGTCCCGGTCAAGCCGGACGCTCCCGTACGAACTCGAGCGGTCACAGTGATCGACTCCAAGGGAACAAGCCCCTCCACCCCGGCCATACGGTCGGGCGGCACGGCGACATACACGAAGAGTCCGGAGTCACCTCCAAAGCGGCAGAGAAGAAAAGGCTCTCCTTCAAAGAAGTCAGTGCGGACGGCTTCGGCACGTTCCAGGGAAATGAACTGGAGTCTCCAAGACACAACCCTCCCGACATACGAGCCAGGATTCTCAGCAAGGTCTGAGGGGTCAAGCACCGAGAGTTCCTCTCCGTCTTCGGGCGGCTCTCCCTGGTCGGGCATCCAGGCCCACCCCTCAATTCGTACGCGTATCCAGTTGCCCTCACGGGCCGTGACCTCCAATTCAGACCGCGGCACCGCAAGCGCGAGCGTATCTCCGTCAGGGGCCGTGAGGATCGCAGCTCCTCCGGCCCCTACCCCAGCGAATCCACTCGGGCGGCTCGCGGGCGGCCCCGGCTGCCGCCCTGCGGCGGTAGCCGGCGCCGGCGAAGCGACATCGCGAGCCTGTGCAGAACCACCGCTTCCGCTCGCGGATTCCAACTCGGCAGACGGGCCCCACACGTATCCGCTGCGGCGCACCTCTATCCATCCGGGCACTCGCTGGACCTCCCCCAGCAGCGTCCCACGCTCCAGCAGTCCCATCACCGAGCCTTGCGGTTCCGAGCGCAGATTTTCGCCGTCCGAGGCGGCAACGAGAAGATCGAAGCCCGAGTTGGATGTCACTTGGAGAGACCGAGCCCACACCCAACCCACAAGATCAATCTCAAGCCACTGACCGTCCCGCCCGATAACCTCGAAACTCGCGCCCGGCTCAAGTCGCGAGAGAATTTCACCATTCGGGGTGCGGCGGAAGTTCTCTGCCGTGCGAAGTGTCGCATGTCCCTGACCCTCCAGGGCCGCGGTGGTAAACGCTAGGGCTAGCACCCCTGATGCCACCCAATCCGTGAGCCTTCGTGTAAGCCTTGTCATCGAAGCTGAAACGATCCCAGTCGGATGGTGTTAAGATGGGCGTTCATGCGGCGTGGAATTTGCCCGGGCCGCCGAACCTCGTCAATCAATCCGACCCAACAAGAGGAGCGCTAGTCCTCTATGCGCGCTTCGTTTCGTTCTTTGAAGTGGACTTTGGCCCTGGCGTCGCTCGCGACACCAGCAGTCTGCCACGCCCAAACAATCCCGTCATCCTACGAGTACCTTGAACAAAAGCAGGAGATCGGACCGTTCGTAGGCCACATCAGCACGAATGCCGGACGCTTTGGATTCGGCCCCAAGGGTGGGACGGCCCTTGGTGTCCGATGGGGTATCGAGATGTCCGGCCCGCTCTCGTTCGAGGGAGTCGTGGGGTTGCTCGATAGCGAACGAGACATCGTCCACCCCGGGCGCGAAGTGGGAGACCAAGTGGTCGGAGTTGCGGACGCGCTCATGACCACCATCGACGTCAGGCTGAAGTTCAGCCTGATGGGCGCGCGCGCGTGGAAAGGGATCAGCCCGTTCATCGTGTTCGGCGGTGGTATGGCGTTCGATGCGGCTGCGACAGACACGCTCGAGTCGGACCTGCTTGCCGCAGACCGTTTCGACTTCGGATCTAGCTTTTACGGCACCATGGGTGGCGGGTCCAGGTGGTTTATTTCCGACCACTTTGGGTTGCGTGCGGACGGCGTGTTCTCGTTCTGGAAGCTGGACACGCCTCCGGGGTTCAGCGACCCGGATCGCAGTTTTGAGGCGGTCGAAGAGTCTGAATGGTCCAGAGGTCTCTCGTTCACGATCTCCGCGCTCTACCGCTGGTGACGGCGCGAACATGAAAGGACCGGACTTCGAGGTCCGCACTCCTGACTGGCTGAGCCCGAGTGAGGCTCTCCAGCGTATTTTGTCGCAATCAGGCCGCTTGGAGCCTGAGGTGGTGTCCCTCCAAGATGCGGTCGGCCGCGCGCTATCCGAAAACCAGTTCGCCCGCGCTACGCTACCGCCGTGGGACAATTCGGCGATGGACGGTTATGCGGTGGTGGCCTCCGACCTAGCGGGTGCGACTCCCTCAACCCCTCGGGCGCTTCTGGTCACTCGGGCGATCTACGCCGGCGACCCCCCGGGCGACCCCATCGCTCCGGGCGAGGCCGTCAGGATCATGACCGGAGCTCCTATCCCGCCCGGGGCCGACAGCGTGGTCCGTGTGGAGGACACTGACGCCGAGACCAATACTGGGACGGTCCAAGTGCTCAGCGACCGTGACGCGACCAGGAACATCCGCCCTGCGGGTGAGGACATGCAGCTTGGTGACCTCGTCCTGCAGGCAGGCGAATCCGTCAGCGCAGGAACCGTCGCAGCGCTCGCTTCGCTCGGATTGGACGCTGTATCCGTCGTTCGCCGCCCGACCGTCTCGATCCTTGCGACGGGGGACGAACTGCGCACCGCGAATCGATACGACGAGGTGCGGGCGGGCGCCGGCGTGCCCGAGTCCAACGGCCCCATGCTCGCGGCCGCTGCCCGTGGGGCGTCTGCCGTGCCACTACGGACGGAGATCGTCCCAGATGACCCGGACCTCCTGCGCGCTCGCATCGAGGCGGCGGCAGACGCGGACGTTTTGGTGACGATCGGAGGCGCATCTATGGGTGAGGCCGATCTGGTCAAGCGCGTGCTCGACCAGGTTGGATTCCGTCAAGACTTCTGGAGAGTACGCATGCGACCGGGAAGCCCTTTCGGCTTTGGGTGGTTGCCGCGCGAGGGACGAGACCAGGCGGTGTTCAGCCTGCCTGGGAACCCGGTATCGGCTTTCGTGACCTTCGACCTGTTCGTGCGACCCTACCTTCTCACGTTGGGTGGACATAAGAGGGTCCTGAGGCGCACAATCCAGTGTCGGGCCGGTGAGCGCCTGAGCGGGCCGGCCGCGTTGACCTACTTCTCACGGGTCACGCTGGACGACTCCACGGTCCCGGCTACGGCCCGACTCGCGGGCCCTCAGGGCTCGGGGTTAGTGCGCTCCCTATCGTCGGCAGAGGGCTTCGCGATCATCCCCGAAGCTCAAAAAGAGGTCGTTGCTGGTGACCTTGTCGACGTCATGCTCATTGACGCCACCCCAGGTGCGGTGGCGTTCGGCGGATAGCGCTACGGCGCGCGCGGTCAGCGGTCCAGCCGAAGGCCTAGGCAGAATCACGCTTCCGTTGTTCCTGTGCGTACTGGTCCTGACGAGCGCCTGCTCCATCCCGCGATGGCCCGTGGACGCGCCACTCTCGTCGCCCTACGGACTTCGGCTCCGCGGAATCCGACCCACGATCCACAGGGGTGTCGACATCGATGTCCCGACTGGAACCGAGGTCCGCGCCATGAAGGACGGGCGCGTGCGCTTCGCCGGCGTGATGCGCGGCTTCGGAAACGTGGTATGGATCGAGCACGGCGCCCACACACTCACGGTATACGCACATCTCTCCGAGATACGGGCGGCCGCAAACACGTGGGTCTCCGGGGGTGATGTGCTCGGGCTGAGCGGCGCCACCGGCGAAGCTACAGGGCCCCACCTCCATTTTGAAATCTGGCGATGGGGCCGGGAAGTCGATCCCGTCCCTCTCCTCGGTGGTCTACCGAAGTCCGGCGGGGGCAACGACTCTCCTGCCCGCCCCTAGTGTCCCGTATCAGAAGTTCGTTGAGCACCGAGCGCGCCGATGGGCCGCGATGGCAAAGCGCGACGACAAGGAATAGCATCGCTGTTTTGCGGAGGAGCAACGCAGCCAGCTTGGATACAGCGGCACTCGAATGCAAACGAACTTCTGTTACAGGACACGGCTAGGTCGCGAAATTAAAGCCCGCGGAAGGCGGCCGTCAGAAGCGTCCTAGTCCGCGGCCTTCAGCGCCGCTATTTCCTGCGTCAACCGCGGCACGATTTCGAACAGATCGCCCACCACTCCATAGTCGGCCACGCCGAAGATGGGGGCATCTGGGTCCTTGTTGATCGCCACAATTGTTTGGGAGGTGCGCATTCCGGCCAAGTGCTGAATCGCACCCGAGATGCCGATGGCGAAGTAGAGCTTGGGGGCAACGGTCTTGCCCGTCTGCCCCACCTGTTCACCGTGCGGACGCCAACCCGCGTCGACGACGGCCCTGGATGCACCCAAGGCAACGCCTTCACCCAATGCGTCGCGCAGCCCCTCAAGCAACTGCCAGTGCTCCGGCTCTTTGAGACCACGTCCGCCTGAGACCACGACGGAGGCCTCTGCCACGTCCGTGGCGCTCCCGTCCGCGCCGAGTCGCTGTACGACCCTGAGCCCAGCTGACTGGATGTCTACAGTCGGCGTGATGGCCTCCACCGTTCCGGCTCCGGCCGGGGCCTCGGCGGAGAAGACGTTTGGGCGAATTGTAATGAGCGCTGGCGACGCATCAAGCGTCACGCGAGCGAAAGCTTTCCCTGAATAGACTGGGCGAATCACGCTGAACACCCCGTCGTGCGTCTCGATCGCGGTGGCGTCCGAAGCGAGCGGCACGTCGAGTCTGGCGGCAACCCGCGGGGCAAGGTCCTTGCCCAGCGTGGTCGCTGGCAGGATCACCGCCGCGTACGAGCCGCCACGAACGTGCTCCGCGATCACGATCGAGTAGGCGTCAGGGTGATACTCCGCCAAGGAAGCGTGCTCCGCCACCGTCACGGAATGCGCGCCGGACGCGCCAAGCGTCCCGACGCGCTCGGACGTCCCGGGAGCGCCAATGACGAGCGCGTGTGCCACCCCTCCCAGCTCGGCCGCCAGGCGGGCTGCCGTCGCGATTGCCTCTCGCCCGGCCGCGCCCACGTGGCCGTCTTTGTGTTCTGCGAAGGCCAGTACATTGGCCATATCCATAATCTCCGGATTCGGTTTTTAGGTCGCGCCGGCTTCGGCGTCTAAAGGGCGTTCGCTTCTTCGCGAAGAAGTCGAACCAGTTCAGGCACTGCGTCGGGGCCCTCGCCAATAATGCGGCCCGCCGAGCGCGCGGGCGGTTCGGTCAGGCGCTCGACCTTGAGTCTCGGCGCGACGCCCAGCGCGTCCTTCTCTTCGAGCGGCTTGCGCTTCGCAGCCATGATTCCCTTGAGTGACGCATATCGGGG
>CALFPJ010000035.1:5000-27654 GCA_937919655.1 uncultured Gemmatimonadales bacterium | reverse complement strand
TCGTCGCTCCGCCTAGGGCCTGGGGCCGTGGCACCGTAACGCGGGCCGCTGTACTCCTTCAACAGCCTTCTAAAACTTCCAGCCCAAATACCAAATGAGGACGAGTGTGATCCCAAGCAGCGCCATCAGCCGTGGGCTGGCCATGCCCTTGCGGGCATCGATCCAATTTTTCTTCCGGCGCTGGCGAACTTTGATCAGTGACATGGTAAGCCTCAATGCTCAGGGCGGTTGGAGCCTAAAGCGTAATTCCCCGCTCGCTGGCCCGGATGAACTCGAGGAGGTGTCGCACTTCCGGTATCGCTGGCACTTCCACCTGGGCCCGCTCAATCGCTTTCGACAAGTTCTGATCTGACTGAAAGAGAATTCGGTAGGCCTGCTTCAGCGACTTTCTGACTTCGCTGGAAAGCCCTCTCCGATCCAGCCCCACCGTATTCAAGCCATAAAGCTTGAGAGGATTCCCAGCGGCCCGACAGTATGGGGGCACGTCCTGAGGAACACGACTTCCACCACCGACAAACGCGTGCGCGCCAATACGCACGAACTGGTGAATCGGAGTAAGCCCACCCACGATGACCCAGTCCTCGATGATCACGTGGCCGGCCATGTTCACCGAATTGGCGAGAATCACGTGGTTCCCAATCTCACAGTCGTGCGCGATATGCGAGTAGGCCATGAGAAGGCAGTCGCTTCCAACCACGGTCTTGCCGGAGGCGGACGTACCTCGATTTAGGGTCGCGAACTCACGAATCACGGTCCGAGCTCCGACTTCGAGAACCGTGGGTTCACCCCGGTACTTCAAATCCTGGGGGTCCGTCCCAAGCACCGCGCCATTAAAAATGCAGCAGTCCTCGCCAAGCGTCGTGTCGCGGTCAATCAACACGCGAGGTCCGATCTCAGAACCATCACCGACGACCACGTCGGGCCCAATCATGGCCCAGGGTCCGACCGAAACACCACACCCAAGGTGCGCGCCAGCGTCAACGATCGCGGTCTCGTGCACCTGAGTGTCCTTCCGCGTCGAGCTGGTCGCCTCGCTCATTTGTCTACGATCGTGGCCATGAGTTCTGCCTCTGAGACGAGCACCCCTTCAACGAAAGCCTTCCCCTGCACCTTACAGACCCCCCTCCGGAATTGGAGCATCTCCAGTTCAAACACCAGAGTGTCGCCAGGGGTCACTGGCCGCCGCCACTTCACGCGGTCAACCGACATGAAGTACACGACCTTGCCTTCTGGGTTCTCAACCTGGTCCATGAGCAGCAAACCACCCACCTGAGCCATCGCTTCGACGATCAATACCCCGGGCATGACCGGGTGGCCAGGAAAGTGGCCCTGAAAGAAAGGCTCATTGATCGTGACGTTCTTGATTCCAACAACGCGTTTCCCCGGATCGTAGTCGGTGATCCGATCGACCAAGAGCATCGGGTAACGATGCGGCAGGTACTCCATGATCTTGGTGACGTCCATGCGCGCCTCGCGGGACCCGTGCCTCGCGTGTGCGGCAATCGCCCGGGCCAACGCGACGTTGCCCGCGTGACTGGGGCGTTCCGCAACCACATGGGCCTCAAGCCTCGCTCCAAGCAGTCCGAGGTCACCCACGATGTCCCCCACTTTGTGGCGCAGGAACTCGTCATCAAATCGTAGGCCGTCGTTCATGACACCTGCTTCATCCAGAACTACGGTGTTCTCTAAAGACGCACCCTTCGCCAATCCCTCTGCCCTTAGGGCCTCGGCGTCTGATTTGAAGCCAAACGTCCTCGCCCGAGCGATCTGGCTTTCGAAGCTATTCGCCTCGACCACAAAGGATCCGAATTGACGGCCAATCGCCGTGTGTTCGAAGTCGATCGTCGCGGACACCGTCAGTCCCGACGCGGGAGCCGCGACGTAGGACTGGCCTCCATTTTTCGAGTCAGCAACAGGGCCCTTGAGGCGAATCACCTTCGCGGGGGCATCCAGTTCCTGCACCCCGGCATCACGGACGGCGCTGAAATAGTCGTGGAACGACCCGTCCCGAATGGGGATCTCCGGCCCATCCACGTCGATCATGACGTTGTCGATCTGACAGGCGACCAGCGAGGCCAAGAGGTGCTCGACTGTGAGGACCTTCGTGTCACCGTCTCCCACCGTGGTGCCGAGGCGTGTGTCGGACACGTTGTCTAACGTCGCCCGCACTTCAGGAGATCCGTCCAGATCAATACGACGGAAGGAGATCCCGCTACCCGCAGCGGCCGGTTTAAGGGTCACGGTAGCGGCCTCACCAGAGTGAACGCCGTGTCCGCTGAGCTTGATGTCCTTGGCGATCGTGCGCTGTTGGGCGCTCATCTACACCTCTATCGGAGGTCGCATAACGAAGTCGAATATGGGTTGCAAGTTAATCATCACTCCCAGGGGCACCCACCCGACCCACCGTAGCAGCGTCATGCGCCGCACGTAACGCCTCTACCTCAGCCTCGAGCTGCTTCACGCGCTCGACCAACTTCGGAAGCCGAGCCGCATGGGCCTGCTGTCTCATCTGTGCACGGTGTGGGCGGGACGGGTGGCCGGATACGGTCTCGCCCGCCGGCACGTCCCGCATCAGCTTCGTCGCAATCGCCAGACGGGCGCCATCGCCAATGTGGAGGTGATCGCTGACCCCTACCTGCCCCCCCATCCACACGCCTTTTCCAATCCGGGTCGAGCCCGCAACACCCACCAACGCCGCAAAAAGGGACTGCGCGCCGACCTTCACGTTATGCGCCATGTGGATCAAGTTGTCGAGCTTCGAGCCTTGGCCAATCACCGTGTCCCCCAACGATCCCCGATCTATTGTGGTATTGGCACCGATCTCGACATCGTCCTCGATAATCGTCCGGCCTACCTGCGGCATCTTTAGGTGGGCGCCATCCACGTACGTGAACCCGAAGCCGTCGGAGCCAATGCGAGCACCAGAGTGGATGATCACCCGATCGCCGACAACACATTCGTGACAGACCACCACCTGAGGGTGCAGGTGGCAGTCCTGCCCGACGGCTACGCCCGTTTCCAAAACACAATGTGCACCAATCCGAGTCCTTGCTCCGATCCGAGCGCCGTCCTCAATGACCGTGTACGGACCGATTGCGACCCCAGGCCCGAGCGTCACCCCGGCCCCTAGAATAGCCGTCGGGTGGATGTCGGGAGACCACGGGCGAAGCGGGTGAAAGTGGCTGAGCAGGGTCCGCAGCGCCCGATACGCGTCTTCGACCACCACGAAAGGGGCGCCCTCCCGCACGTACGACGCCAATTCAGGCGAGACCAAGAAGGCCGCGGCCTGGGAATCGGGCGCGTAACGTGAGTATCGATTGGAGGCCAAGAACGCCATTTCGTCCCTTCCGGCCTCATCCACGGGCCCGATGCCGACGATTCGAATCGAGGCGTCGCCCTGAGGGCGCCCACCAAGCAGCGCGGCAACCTCACCGACCGTCAGTCCCGGTAGCTCATTTCCTTCCATGACCGTCTCACTTCCATGAAAAAGGCCCACGGTCGCGAGTCCGCGCCGTGGGCCATTTTCGTCTTCCTGTCAGGCTTGGCCCCTAGGGGAGCTCTGCACAAGTATGGTACCCCGCGTTGGGAATGCCACGGCCCCAGGCCCTGGCAGGGCGACGACGCCATAGCCTTCGCTAAGGCTAGGAGCCCTAACGACGAGGAATGGGGCCGTGCCACCCCAACCCTCCAACTCGTAAGCTCATATCGTGCACGCTGTGGGGCGCATGGCGGTCGCGCGGTTGATGCATCGTCTCTCCTCGTCACCGTAGCTCGGCTACGCCTCCTCGTCTCTCCTCCCCTGAACGCGCGCGAGCGCCACGCGCACGGGGTACTATACTTGTGCAGAGCTTCCCTAGCGTGCGCCCCCAGGCGCAGTAGCCGCGGCCGCCTCTAGCCGACGAAGCACTTCTTGGGTCAGATCCAGTGAAGGATCCGCCGAAATGATCGAACCGGCGGCGGCGTCGAGAATAAGCGCATAGTTGCCTTCCTCACGGATCGTCTCAATCACCGCGGTGATCTCGTCCATGATCGGTTGGACGAGATCGGCCCTACGCTGATTCGCCTGAGTCTGCAGCTGCTCAACGCGGGCCTGGTATTGCTGCACCTTGACCTGCATCTGCTGTTCGCGGTTGGCCTTGGCCTCCGGGGACAACGTCAGCTGCTGCTGTTGTAGCGCTTGCTCCATGCCTTGGAGCTCCTGCTCCAATCGCGTGATCTCCTCCTGAGATGCCTGAACCTCCAGGTCGAACTGGGTCTGAGCCGCTGCAGCGCCCGGAGCCGTGTTCACGATCTCAGCCGAGTTGATATAACCGATCTTGAGCGTTTGCGCCTCCGCAGCCCCTGCCGTGAGCAGAAAAGCCGCCGCCAAGAGCGCGAGCGAGGTACGTCGCATAATCCCAAACTCCATGATGTAGTGCACTATAGCCGAGTAACTTCTAGAAACCGGGCCCCATTTTGAAGTGGAGCTGCCATCCGGGGGTTGTCTTATCAAATCCATACGCATAATCGAGGCCAATAGGTCCGAACGGTGTGACCAGCGAAAGCCCGATACCCGCGCCTCGGAACAGTCGAGTGGGATCGAAATCGCTCGGCTCGGACCAAACATTACCAGCGTCGTAGAACAACGAAATCCCAATCTGATCGCTCATGCGAAGCGCATACTCGGCGGTCAAGCTGAAGAACACGTCACCCAAACGATCGATATCGCTGATTCCCGCTGCCCTCTCTGGGAAATAACCCCTCGGCGTGATCGAGGTTTCGTCGTAACCACGTAGGTTCTGGCCGAACTGGACGCCACCCATCCAGAACCGATCGAAGGGAAACGCGCCCGCGTCGCCGAACACGGCACCGGCCCGCAGTGTCAGGCCGAGCGCCGTCCGGATCCCTCCACCGGGAGGTCCGTCCTCAGGATTCCCGCCGCCGCCCAGCGGCACCCACCATGTGGCGTCGGTCGACAATTTTGTGAACTGACCGTCGCCGCCCAGAAGTCCGCCGTTGATCTCAATGCTCACGTTCTGACGCGAACCCACCGTCGGGAACAACGGGTGATCGAGCGTCTGACGCGTCAAACCCACGGTGAGCTGGCTCTGCACGCCCGGAGGACGCCCGAAGAGCGATGTATCGTCGGTGTCGTTAAAGAGCTCGTACTTGGTCTTGGAAATGCCGTACCCAACAAACAGGCGGGCACTGCGCGACGACGGCATGGGGAAGCCGAACCGCGTCGTCGCTCCTACGCGCCGGCGCTGACCGGTCGAGAACTGGAAGAACCGGTCTCGGGAGTTAAAGAGCGACAGCGTACCCGATACGAGACTCTGAAGAAGCGCCGGATCGGTGTAGCTGGCTTCGAAGCTGTTCAGGTAGCGTCCGAAGTCCCAGCGGAGACTCCCTGCTTTTGCCTGCCCAAACAGGTTGGGCTGGTCGTAGCCGACGAAGCCGGATAGGCCCACGCCGCCGCCAAGGGACGTTCCAAAGTTGACCGAGCCGGTCTGCTTTTCAGCGACGTTGAAGGTGATGTCGACGTCGCCCTCTTCGTTGGGCACGATGTCCGGAAACGGCATCGGAGCCTCGAAGAAACCAAGCGAGGAAATGTTCTGGTAGCTCCTCAGAACACGCTCCTGGCTGTATACGTCGCCAGGCAACACGTAGACCTGATTCCGGATTACCCATTCGTACGTGTATTCGTTGCCCTGAATCGCGACTCGGTTGACCAGTGCGGGCGAACCCTCTGCAATCTCCCACGCAACACTGACCGTCGGGGACTCCCCGTTTTCGCCGGGCACCTTCGTGACCACCGGGTTGATCCGAACGTAAAGGTACCCTTCGTTGCGATAGCGCTCTTCTGCTACCAGAACCGCGTCATTGAACGCCTGGTAGTCAAAGATCTGCCCCTCAATGCCGGAGTCATTCCCGTCCCCCCCAAAGCCGAGGCTGCTCAGGATTCCACCCTCTTCCTGCGCGAAGTACCCCTCGAGTTCCTCAGTGGTGACGACGCTGTTGCCCGCGACGGTGAACGAGCCCAGGCGATACTGAGGCCCTTCGTCCACCTCGACGACCACGTTCGCCTTACCCGTGCTCGGGTCGACGATCACAGTATCCGATACGACTCGGAAATCGAGGTAACCTCTCGACATATAAATGGCAGGCAGCTTCGCTTCGAGATCCTCGGCAAACTTCATTTCGTCGAAACTGCCCGAGCGGAACCACCAAAACCCCTCTGGCTTGGTGGACATCGCCCCGTTCAATTCGCCGGAGTTGAGCTTCTCATTGCCGGTAAAGCTCATGCCGGAGATGGTGACCCGCTGGCCCTCGAGCACGTCGATCAGGATATCGATTTCGTTCCGATCACCCTCGACAGCGACCACTCGGTCCGTAATCTGGGCGAACGGAATCCCGTCGTCCGCCAGCTCGCTCCGAATGAACGCCTTGGCATCTAAGACCCGTTGTGGACTGTACGGGAAACCCGGACGCAGCCCCGTGGTGTCTCGGACTTGGCGCTCCGACGCACCGTGATCGAGGCCGGAAATATCCACCCTGCGTACGGTCGGATACTCATCAACCTGAACGATCAGTTCGACTGACGGCGCGCCTCGCGCCCGTACCACGACATCGCGAAAGAGGCCCGTCTTGAGAAGGTCTTTGATGCCGCGTTGGACATCGCGCCAGGTGATTTCTTGCCTCGGCTGAATGCCGAAAAGCGAGACGATACCCTGGGATTGAACACGTGTGCTATTGCCCTCGACCAGGATCGTGTCGACCCGCACAGGCCCATCCCTCCCGATCTGGGCCGCCACGCCTGTAGGATACGCCAACGCCATTACAGCGAAGAAGGCCGCCGCGAAAGCGGTGGCATTCCCGACCGTCAAGGTACGCTCCGGTAGAAGTCTACTCACGTCTTCGTCGCCGACCCGGTCCGAAGCGTCAGGCCTCCACCCTCTGGTTTTACATCCACTTCGATTTCATCTCCAGCTCTAAATTCGGCCTGCAGGATCATTTCAGATAGCGGATCCTCCAAGAACCGTTGTATGGCCCTTCTCAACGGACGCGCACCAAACTTCTCGTCGTAACCTTCGTCGACCAACAATTCGATGGCTCGATCTGTGAGCCGGAGTGTCATTTCTTCTTCCGCGAGTCGCGTCCTGACGTCAGCCAGAAGGATGTGGACGATCTCCGCGATCTCTGTCTTCGACAACGGATGGAATACGATCGTATCGTCAACCCGGTTCAAGAACTCCGGGTTGAATGCACGTTCAATTTCGCGGTGCACCTTGTCCTTCATCATGTCGTAGGCGGTGTCTGCATCCGCTGATTGGAAGCCGAGGCCACCGCCCTTGGAAATATCTCTCGCGCCCAGATTCGATGTCATGATCAAGACGGTGTTCTTGAAGTCGATGACCCGACCATAGTTGTCGGTGAGATGTCCCTCGTCGAGCACCTGTAGCAGGATGTTGAACACATCTGGGTGCGCCTTCTCGATTTCATCAAGCAAGACCACCGAATAGGGGCGACGACGTACCGCCTTAGTGAGCGCCCCCGAGTCCTCGTAGCCCACATATCCAGGAGGCGCACCGATCAAGCGCGATACGGTGAACTTCTCCATGTACTCGCTCATGTCGACCCGAATCAGAGCGTCTCGTTCCGCGAAGAGGAACTCAGCCAACGCCCGCGCTAACTCGGTCTTACCGACACCGGTCGGTCCCGAGAATATGAACGACCCGATCGGCCGACGAGGGTCTTTGAGCCCCGCTCGGCTACGCCGAATCGCACGACTGATCGCGCCGATCGCGTCATTCTGGCCGATGATCCGCTTATGGAGTTCATCTTCCATATGGACCAAACGTTCAGACTCCGTGGCCTGAATACGCGTGACCGGAACACCAGTCCAGCGGCTGACGATAAACCCAATTTCTTCTTCGGTAATCTCTGGGCGATGCTGCCTGCGCTCTTCATCCCAGGCTTCCTGTCGCTGTTTGATCGATTGGCTGAATTCGCGCTCTTCGTCACGTAGCTCGGCCGCACGTTCAAAGTCCTGATTCCCGATCGCCTCTTCCTTGCGCCGGGCGATCTCCGCCAGCTGCTCTTTGAGCTCCTCCACGTCCGCGGGCGGGACCTGACTGGCGATGCGGGCCCGTGAGCCAGCCTCGTCAATGACGTCGATCGCCTTGTCGGGAAGGAACCGATCCGTGATGTAGCGATCGGCCAGCTTGGCGGCGTGCTCAAGCGCACCGTCAGGAAGAACAATGCGATGGTGCTCCTCATAGTGGCTACGTAGCCCCTTGAGGATCTCCACGGTCTCTTTCACAGCAGGTGGCTCGACGATCACCGGCTGGAAGCGTCGCTCGAGCGCTCCATCCTTCTCGATATACTTGCGATATTCATTCAACGTGGAGGCGCCGATACACTGCAATTCTCCACGCGCCAGTGCCGGTTTTAGCATGTTGGACGCATCGATGGCACCCTCGGCGGCACCCGCACCAACCAGCGTGTGCATCTCGTCGATGAAGAGGATCACCGTCCGGGCCGCCTCAATCTCGCTCATGACTGCTTTGAGCCGCTCCTCGAACTGCCCCCGGTACTTGGTGCCCGCGATGACCGCAGCCATGTCTAGAGCCAGAACTCGGTAGCCCTTAAGGGACTCGGTGATCTCCCCTTTCGAGATAAGCTGTGCGAGCCCTTCAACAATCGCGGTTTTTCCGACCCCCGGCTCCCCAATGAGGACCGGGTTGTTCTTCTTGCGACGACAAAGAATCTCGACAACGCGCTCGATTTCGTTCGCCCGACCGATGGTGGGATCGAGCTTACCCTCGCGAGCCAATTCTGTGAGATCACGGCAAAAGTGATCCAAGGCCGGCGTCTTTGACTTCTTCTCGCCTGGCTTGGCGCTGGGGACTCCAGGAGTGCCCCCGCCTATGCTGGCAGGCTCAGAGGGTGACACGTCTGACCCCAGCACCTTAAGGGTCTCGCCACGGGCTTCCTCGAGCGTGACACCCAGAGAGTTGAGGACCTGAGCCGCGATGCCCTTCTCCTCACGGAGAAGGCCCAAAAGCAGGTGCTCAGTCCCGACATAGGAGTGATTGAAGTCCCGGGCCTCAGCCATCGCGAACTCAAGAACCTTTTTGGCGCGCGACGTATAGGGCAACTCACCAAGCGCGATGGTCGCCTTCCCCTTCCGCACGGATGCCTCGACGCTCTCATGAATCTGCTCGAGATCCACGCTGAGGTTCGTGAGGACTGCGGCAGCCACTCCCTCCCCTTCGCGGATAAGTCCGAGGAGAATATGCTCGGTGCCGACATAGTCGTGCTGGAGGCGAATGGCCTCTTCTCTGGCCATCGCCAGGACTTTGCGCACTCGGTCGGTGAAGTTGTAGTTCATCGTCCGTTAGAACCGGTCGGAGAGGGCGGATCGCCGGGGCCACTGTCGTCCCCGGAAATCTCCCCCTCGGTAGCAAGGATGCGCCGTACGTACGCCGCGCGGTGCGCGTCACTTTCAGGCGGCGGAAGGTCGTGACCCGCAGCCTGCTCAAGGTGCGCAGGCTGCGTGAATATCATCATTTTGTTCAAGGTGTATACACGAAGCCCCGGGAGGAGTTTCAGACTCAGTCCCAGGCGGACACCGGAGAGCAGGTTCATCAATTCTTCGAAAGATAACGACCGCGCGTACCGAAGCAGACCGTAAGCTCGCCAGATTTTGTCTTCGGTCACGCCGCGAGCGTCCCGAAGGAGAACCTGTCGCGCGTGCAACTCATACTGGATGACTTGGCGCACGATGCGGTCTAGGTGATCAATCAGGTCCTCTTCGGTCTTGCCTAGTGTCGTCTGGTTGGACACTTGAAAGAAGTTCCCGACCACTTCCGAACCTTCCCCATACAGGCCGCGGAACGTCAGCCCGACCTGACCTAAGCCTTGGAGGACTTTCCCTATCTCTTTCGTCAGCACCAATCCTGGCAGGTGCATAAAGACCGAGGCGCGCAGCCCTGAACCGACGTTCGTCGGGCAGCTGGTCAAGAACCCGAACTCGTTGTGATAGGCATACGGCAGTTCCCGCCCGAGGTCCTCGTCGAGACGATCCACCAGGCGCCACGCCTCCTCAATTCGGAGGCCCGACAGCAGGCTCTGGACCCGAAGGTGGTCCTCTTCGTTGACCATGACACTCACCGGGTCTCTACTCGACAGTTGGACCGCGGTACCCAGCGGCGGCGAGCCGTCTGCATCTCCTAACAGGTCGCGGGTCACCAGGCGACGCTCTAGCAGGATCTTGCGGGCCCGAGGCGCGACGTCAGGCATGAGAAGCAACGAACTGCCCGCCAGGGAGTCCGTGCGCTCGACCGCCGCCTTGAAGGCCTTCAGGACGGATTCTCGATCGTTCACACGAGCTCGAGGGCCGAATGCGTGTCCCTGGAGATTTCTGGCCAGTCGAACGCGAGTCGACAGCACGATGTCAGCGTGATCGCCGCTCGCTTCGAGCCAACTCAGCCCATAGTCGGGAATGGCGGTGAAGTCGTTCATACCGGCCTTGCAACTTCGAGAGATTGAATCTGATCCCGTAACTCGGCGGCCTGCTCAAAATCTTCCCCGCCCACCGCGCGACGGAGCTTTCGGCGCAGGCCCTCAAGGCGCTTCTCAAGGGCAGACGCCGTCGGGTCGGGCGGCAGGTACACCTTGCCCACGTGCTGGACTCCGCCGTGGATTCGGCGAAGAAGCCTGCGCAAGGGCACCTCAAAGGTCTCGTAACAGTGTGGGCATCCTAGGCGGCCGGCGGCCCGGAAGTCGCTGTACTTCAACCCGCAGAACGAACAGTCCAGGTCCGGCTCGGACTCGGCCTCGCCGCGCTCCTCACCCATCTGAGAAAGAAAGTCGGTGAGCGGAAAATTCGCCGCCTCTGGAGGGGACTCTATGCCCTTTTCCGCCGCGCACACCTCGCAGAGGTGGTGGGTGGACATCTCATTATTGACGATCTGCGTTAGACGCATCACGGCTTCTTTGGAGCCACAGTTTTCGCAGACGTGTTTGGACATCTCAACGGTCAGCCGAAGGGTGGGGACATTCGTTCGATGCTGGCTACACCCGAGCTGCCGGTTGGAGCCCCCCTGCCGACAGCGTGAGTACGCGATCCGCCCTCACCGCCAGTTCCGGATTATGAGTGACGATGATCATCGACAGCTTTCGCTCCTCCCTCAGGTCGAAAAGGAGGTCGTGCAACCGCTTGCTCGTCTCGCTGTCCAAGTTACCCGAAGGCTCATCTGCCAAAAGAACTAGGGGTTCATTCACCAGCGCCCGAGCCACCGCGACCCGCTGTTGTTCGCCGCCCGACAGCTGGCGCGGCTTGTGGCTAGCGCGGTGATCCACCCCGACCGCCGCGAGCAACGACTGGGCCCGCTGTCTGGCGCTCGCCATATCGAGCCCCCCAAGCAGCGCCGGCATCATCACGTTCTCCAGCGCGTTGAATTCACGCAGGAGATGGTGGAACTGGAACACGAAACCGACGTGCTGATTTCGCACGCCGGCCAGCTCCTCGTCGGACAACCCGGCCACGGCACGCCCACCCAAGAAGACGCTCCCGGCACTCGGCCGGTCGAGAGCTCCGAGCAGGTTTAACAGTGTCGACTTCCCTGCTCCACTCGCCCCTGTGATGGCAACGGCCTCACCCGTGGCGATCGTGAAGTCGACTTCGGTCAGGATCGGCAAGTCGCTCCCGTCCCCACCCGTAAAACTTTTCGACAGGCCTTCTGCTCTCAGGGGGGCGAGTCCAATCTTCACGCCCGCATCAGTCATGGCGAATCGCGTCCACCGGTTCGAGGCGTGACGCCTGAATCGCCGGGTAGACCGTTGCGAGAAACGCCACTGCGACGCTCCCAACCACGATCTTCGATACGTCGGCGAGCCTAAGCGCGACCGGCAGATGGTCCACGAAGTAGACGTCCGGCGGAATCTGAATCAGCTCGTAGCGGTCCAGGAGGACGGCAACCACGACGCCGAGCAGCGTCCCAACGAACGTGCCCATCACCCCGATCCAAGCTCCTTGAAGGACAAACACTCGCAGGATACCCGCACGCGTCATGCCCATCGCCATGAGAATTCCGATCTCACGGGTGCGGTCCGCCACTACCATCACTAAGGTGCTGACGATATTGAACGCGGCCACCAATACGATGAGTCCAAGAATAAGGCCCATCGCGATCTTTTCGAGCTTGAGCGCACTGAAGAGCGCCCGATTGGTCGTAATCCAGGATTCCACGTAATACGGGTAGCCCAGGCGGTCCTGGATTGCGGTGCCGATTTCGGCAGCGCGGTTTGGGTCTACGGTGCGAACGCCGATGCCTCCTGCGATATCGGGATCGCTAATGCCAACCAAGTCCTGAGCGGCCGCGAGGGTCGTGTAGACATTCTCCATGTCGTAATCGTACATGCCGGTCGTGAACGTCCCCGACACCTCGAACGGACGCAGGGCTGGCGTGAGGCCGCCCATGATGTCGGAACGCAAGTTCTCGAATGACGCCACCACCACGGTATCGCCCTTGAAGAGCTGCATGCGACTCGCGATCCCGTCGCCCATTAAGAGCGGCGGCAGCCCGGACTCGGTCGACTCCAGGCTCAAGGCGCCCTCGATAATCCGACGCTCCATGTCGGTGGGGGCGGCTCGTGTGGTGTCGATCTCGATGCCAAAGAGGTTGGCCGTTTGAGGGTAGAATCCCTCTGACCCCGACCGGATCACGGACACCTGGGACAGCACCCACGGAGCCGCACCCACGACCCCCTCCATTTCGAGCACTTCATCGACGACCCGCGGCCAATCATTCAATCGCAGGCTCGTCCCTGCCTCCAGAATGCGGATGTGCGCCGTGGACTCGAGGATCTTTCCCTGAAGGTCTTCCTGCATACCGGTCATGACCGCAATCACGACGACGAGCGCGCTCACCCCAATCGTGACCCCGCCCAACGCGATCCATGTGATGAGCGACAGTAGCCCCCGTCCCCGCCCCGCACCCAAATAGTGGCGAGCGATAAACCAATACAACCGGCCACGACCGCTCGGACGAGAGGTCGAGGTCAATCCTCGTTCCTCAAAATCGGGAAGAGAATCACGTCGCGTATCGACGACTGATTGGTCAGCATCATTACGAAACGATCCACACCCATGCCCACACCACCGGTCGGCGGCATGCCGTATTCGAGAGCGCGGATGTAGTCCTCATCAACCTGCTGAGCCTCGTCGTCGCCCGCGGCCCGCAGTCCGGCCTGGGCCTCGAACCGTTCACGTTGATCGATCGGGTCGTTCAACTCGGAGAACGCGTTGAATACCTCTGCGCCGCCAATGTAGAGTTCGAACCGCTCCGTAAGCCGTGGATCGTCACGATGAGGCTTCGCAAGCGGGCTCAGCTCCTTGGGATGATCGGTGACGAACGTGGGCTGAATGAGTCCAGGTTCCACCAATTCTCCAAACAGCTTATCGATCAGCTTGCCTCTCCCTGCTCCCTTTAAGTCCGGCACCTTCAGCTCTTCCGCCTTGGCCCGAAGGTCCGCATCGCTCATCTCATGGACGTCGGTCCCAAGTGCCTCGGAAAGACCGGCCACCAGACCGAGCCTGCGAAAGGGAGGCGCGAACGAAATTTCATGCTCCCCGTGCTGCACGGTTCGGGTCTTGAGCACGGTGTCGAGCACGTGCAGAACCATGCGCTCCACAAGGTCCATCTGGTCTTCGTAGTCGCTGAAGGCCTGGTACCACTCGAGCATCGTGAACTCAGGGTTGTGCACGCGGCTCAGCCCTTCGTTCCGGAAGTCCTTTGCGATCTCATACACCCGGTCCAGCCCACCGACGATCAAGCGCTTGAGGTAAAGTTCGTCCGCAATGCGCAGGTACATCTGCTGATCTAACGCGTGGTGCCGGGTTACGAAGGGCTTGGCGGACGCCCCTCCGTAAAGAGGTTGCAGCACCGGGGTCTCGACCTCGAGAAAGCCCTCACCGTCGAGGAACGCACGCAATGCACTGACGATCTTTGAACGGGTGCGAAATACCTCGCGCACCTCCGGGTGCACGGCGAGGTCAGCGTAACGCTGACGGTACCGGGTCTCCTGGTCGACAAAACCCGAGTGGACGACCCGCTCACCGGTTTCCGCGTCCTGTTCGACCTTCCCGAACGGGAGCGGACGCAACGACTTGGTCAGAAGCGTGTGGGATGACGCCTTCACCGTGACCTCACCGGTGCGCGTCCGAAACGTCGGCCCTTGAACTCCGATCCAGTCGCCGAGGTCCAGCAGGTCGAGGGACTCAAACGCCTCATCGCCGATAAGGTCCTTCTTGAAGTAGACCTGGATCCGACCCACGCCGTCTTCAATGTGCGCGAACGCGCTCTTCCCGTGGCCGCGCCAACTCACGATTCGCCCGGCGACGGTGACGGTTTCGCCCTCACCACCCTCGGTCAGCCCACCCGACGTCTCAGTCGCCGCGAAGGCGACCGCGACTTTAGTCGCATCGTGCGAGGCAGAGAAATTGTAGGCAAACGGCTGTATGCCGCGTTCGCGAATCGCGTCGAGTTTTTCTCTTCGAACGCGAAGTACCTGGCTTAGATCTTCCATATCGCTCCGGTGGCCTACGTCTCGGACGGGGCCCCGATCTTCTTCAAGTAAGCTTCGATGAACGGATCCAACTCGCCGTCCATGGTGGACTGAACGTCGGTGATCTTGAGCCCAGTTCGATGGTCATTGACCATCGTGTAGGGTTGGAACACGTAAGAGCGGATTTGGCTCCCGAATCCTATCTCGCTCTTGGTCGCCTCGATCGCCGCTCGCTCAACTTCTTTCGCCTCCAGCGCGTGTTGATACAGTGCCGCGCGCAACATCTTCATGGCCGTGGCGCGGTTCTTGTGCTGGGAACGTTCCTGTTGGCACTGCACCACAATCCCCGTGGGGAGATGGGTAAACCGCACTGCAGAGTCCGTCTTGTTGATGTGCTGGCCGCCGGCACCCGAGGCTCGGTAGGTATCCACACGCAGATCGCCATCGTCGATCTCAATCTCGATCTCATCATCCACCTGTGGGTAGATGAAAACGCTCGCAAATGATGTGTGCCGCCGCGACTGGGCATCGAACGGAGAAATCCTGACAAGCCGGTGCACGCCCCCCTCAGCCTTCAGGTAGCCGTATGCGCTCTCACCGTTGATCTCGAGCGTCGCACTCTTGATGCCTGCCTCTTCGCCGGGCTGCAAGTCCAACAGCTTAACCTCCAGGCCGCGACGCTCCGCCCAACGCGTGTACATGCGCATGAGCATCTCAGCCCAATCCTGGGACTCGAGGCCGCCTGCTCCCGGATGAATGGTCACGATCGCCCAACGGTGATCGTCCGGTCCTTGAAGCATCGTGCGGAGCTCAAGTGCCTCTACTCCGCCGGCCTGCTTCGCGAATTCGCGCATGAACTCGGCCTCAAGGTCAACATCGGCCTCGTCTCGGAGGAGCTCCGCCATGGCGCGCAACTCTTCGACGCCTTCGGCCAGTTCCTGCCAAGGCTCGACCCATGCCTTCAGCCGGTTCGACTCATCAATGAAAGTCTTCGCACGTTCCTGGTGATCCCAGAAACCCGGTTGGGCCATCTCCTGATCAAGGATCGTCAGGCGTTCCTGACGCGCATCCAGGTCAAAGGTACCCCCTGAGCTCATGGACCTTGTCACCGAGTGCCCCGAGCTGCTGCAGTTGGTCCTTATTCATCACGCTTATCGTTTTTAGAGGTCCTGAGGCGCAGCCGATGTCGCCTCCGGTGCAGAACAAACAAGAGGGGCCGGCCCAGATCGGACGGCCCCCCGCTGCCAAGCAGCGATCAATATACCGGGCTCCAATTAGGCCATCAACGGCGGAGCCGGCTCCGTGTTAAAACAGTGACTCGCCCTTGGTCAAAACGTCGTTGAGGGCATCTCGCCAAAAATCTTGACCTTCGCCCTCCGCCATCTCCGGACCGACCTGATCAACGTACTCCTTCCAGGACTTGTTGATCTCGTCCTCGAAGTCTTCCTTGATCGTGCCCCTAGCCCGTGCATCCACATGTCGCTGGGCATTGTAACTGATCATGTCGGACACGAGAACTCGGGCCAGGCGCCGTGCCTTTTCCTTAGGGTCACGCTTACCGAACATGAACGCAGCTACCGGCGCCGCAGGGGGCTCAGGAGCAGGAGCCTCTTCCACAACCCCACCACCAAACGCGGGCAGATCTTCCGCAGGTTCTGTCGAGAAGGAGGGGAGGTCGTCAGCGGTCTCGTCCGCGAAAGACGGCAAGTCGTCTACGGCTTCGGGTTCTGGCTGGGCGGAGAAAGACGGGAGGTCCTCGGCTGGCGCCTCACCGAACGACGGCAAGTCGTCCCCATCCGCATCGGCCGTTTCAGAAAACGACGCCGCGGCATCCTCAGATTGGTAACCGAAGGTGGGCAGGTCATCGACTTCGTCCTCAACAGGCGGGACTTCGTCGATCTGAGTGGGTGATCCGAAGAAGGACGAGGTGCCGCCCGCCACAGGGTCGTCCATCTCGCCCATCGGCGCGACCTCGAGTTCACCCGACTGAATGGGGTCCTCGGTCTCGATCACCCACTCGTCCGGAGCATCTACGATCCCTTCGTCAGTCGCGGTCGAAGACCCGTCCTCAAACGAGGCATCCGGACCGGGCTCAGGCTCGGGCTCCGGCTCGGGAATGGACGCCGTGAAGGCGGGCTCGTCGACGGTGGGGGCCTCGGCATGCGCAGGCGCGGGCCTCTCGACACGAAAAATATGCCCGCACGAACTGCATCGGGCGTTAACCCCGGCCTCCGGTATCTTGTTCGGATCGACAGGGAATGAGGCGCTACAAGACGGACATGCGATCGTAATGACCATGACTAACTCGGTTCAGGTGTTCGCTGCGGCTGGCTCAGCCGGCGACGGCGTACGAGCCAGCGCTTCCGCATCGCTCGCGGAAGCTGTCTCCAATGTCGGCTGTCGGCGATTGATGACGCCGGTCAACTACGTATTTCGATCCGGGAAGAGACTTCGCGTACGTCTTCATCTCCGCCGCTAGTTCGCTGATCATGGCCGGATGTTCAAAGTCCTGGAACTGATTTGTGACGACTCCAATCGAAAGCGCCATCAAGGGAATGCGATGAATATTCCCTCTCCGGTCTTTCCCGAGAAAACACCCGGCCTTCCGATCCTCCACCGTGTACTGGTAAGGGATCAACTCATCAAAGAGCTGAATGATCTCGTCACACGTCCGCTCAAGATGTGTAACCGAGACATTAAAGATGAAGTCGTCCCCGCCGATGTGTCCGACAAAGCCACCGGGCGCCAGGCCCCGCACGATATCTCTTAGAATCCGAGACAGGAGCCTGATCACCCCGTCTCCGAACTGATATCCGTAGCGGTCGTTGAATTCCTTGAAGTGATCGAGGTCAGCGTAGCAGACCGCGAACTTCTCTTCGGCCGTGAGGCGATCCTGCATATCGCGGACGATATGGTTCGTGCCAGGCAAACGAGTTGTGGGGTGCACAGACACGTCGCGGTCGGCTCGCTTGAGGACCTGATCCAGACGGAGCATCCGCTCTCTCTCCGGGACATCGTCCTGCACGACTTCATCGGCACCCGCCTCGAGGAGATCCGCACTTCGGGCTTGCGAGTCGCCCCCCGTCACCAATACCACAAGCGGTACGATCCCCCGTGAACGAGTCATCCTTCAGGACACGGACCAATTCGACGACTTCAAGGTCGTCCGCAGCCGCCTCCAGTATCAGACACGCAGGCATCGTTCGATTCAGGAGCGCGCGAACCTCAGCCGTGGCATCAACGCATACCAAGTCGAAGCCCCCGTCTCGCACGAACTGCGAGACGAGCGGTGACGGGTCTGTGCGACCCGGTCCAAAGTAGAGAACGGTTTTGTCATAATCCATGAATCCTCAATCGGGCGGGGAGACGCCGGAACAGACGTTACCGCAGCGTCGAGCCCGGCGTCAATTCGTGCGGGCCTGCGCGTCAGCGAGCAGGAAGTCCACGTGCCTCGCTTCCTTGTCTACACGAACGACCTGAACCCTCACTCGATCTCCGAGTCGATAGCGCCGCCGGCCGCGGTCACCGACCAAGGCATACGCCTCCTGCTGCAGTCTATAGAAGTCGTCCCGGAGGCTATTCACATGCACCAATCCATCCACGAAGTACTTCTCAAGCGTGACGAAGAACCCGAAGGCAGTGACCCCAGAAATCCTGCCATCGAATTCGTCGCCCAAGTGTTGCTCCATGAACTCCACCTTCTTCATGGCGATCGACGCCCGCTCCGCCTCGGCCGCGGACACCTCCCTGGAGCTTGTGCGTTCTGCGACCGAGCGCAGCTCATCGGCGTCCCATTCGCGGGGGGGATTTCCTCGGACGAGTGAAGCGACGACTTCTCTATGGACGACCAAGTCCGGATACCGTCGGATAGGGCTCGTGAAGTGAAGATACGCGGGAGATGCCAGGCCAAAGTGGCCCAGATTCCTCGGATCGTAGCGCGCCTTGCTGAGCGACCGCAGCACGACGCTCGAGACCAGTTCCGCCTCGGGACGGCCCGCCACCGAGTCGAGCAACTGCTGTAGGTCGCCCGGAGTTACCGAATTCCTGCCGGCCAAGCCGTGCCCAATGCGTCCGAGTAGTTCCCGTAGATCCTCCATGCGATCCTCTGCCGGCGGTTCGTGCACTCGGTAGAGGGTCGGGATTTTCCTCGTCTCCATGTCCGTGGCGACCACCTCGTTCGCCAAGATCATGAAGTCCTCAATAAGCCGGTGACTCGCGAGGCGGTCGCGGCGCCGAATGTCTATCGGAACGCCACGCTCATCGAGAATGACTTTCGCCTCGGGAAGGTCCAGATCGAGCGAACCACGCTCCGCACGCCGCGCGCGCACGCCCCGGGCGACCTCGTCGAGCTTCCGGATCGCATCATCCACCACAGGGCTGATCTGCGCCTTCTCGTCCAGGACTTCCTGAACGTCCTCGTAGCTCAGACTGTGCGCACAGCGGATGTTCGTTTCCTCGTACCGGTGCGCGTGCACGGTTCCGTTCTTGTCGAGTTCCATGAAGAGTGAGATAGCAAAGCGGTCTTCGCCCTCATGTAACGAGCACACGTTGGCCGAGAGCACTTCAGGGAGCATCGGAATGGTTCTGTCGACTAGGTAGACGCTCGTCCCGCGCTCCAAGGCCTCAATGTCCACAGGGTCACCTTCGCGAACAAAATGTGATACGTCCGCGATGTGTACCCCGACTTCAAATCGACCCGACGACGACGGGACAATCGAAAGCGCGTCGTCATGGTCTTTGGCGTCCGCCGGGTCAATGGTGAACACGAGTAAGTCGCGACGGTCGACCCGGCCGGCCCCCGGCTCGGCCAGCCCAACCCGCGTGGCCCGCTCTGCCGCTTCGCTGACGCTGGCAGGAAAGTCGAACGAGATGCCGAATCCATGCCCGACCGCCAACACATCCACACCAGGGTCCGAAATGGGTCCGAGTACTTCTGAGACGGCGCCCACCGGCCCGAGCCGACCCTCCCCGTAGGACTCGATGCGAACGACCACGACGTCCCCGTCACACGCGCCAGCGGTGTCACCGTCGGCGATCAGGATTGGCTGCGTCAGTCGCGAATCCATTGGCACCACATGGTTTACACGTCGCACCGTGTGGAAGGTACCGACGACGGTGTCCCGCGCCCGCTCCAGCACCTTGATGACGCGAGCGACAGGGTTTCGGCCGCGGGGTCTCGCCTCGATACGAGCCACGACCCGGTCGCCCTCCATGGCGGTGCCGAGGTTACTGGATGGTACGAAAAGATCAGTGTCGCCGGTGTCGGCACGGATAAACCCGTCACCAGCCCGCGTGAGGGAAATCACCCCCGGAGTGAGCTCCAAGCTCCCCGGTAGCCCATAACGATGCCCCTTCACGCGATAGACCTTTCCGGCAGCCTCGAGACCCGTGAGGAGGCGCTTAAAACGCCTGTAGTCGGGTGTGGAGATGCGCAACGCTTGAGCGATTTCCTTGGGCTTCATCGGACCCCGAGTGGCTTCCGCCAAAACCTGAAGCACCCGCGCCTCATCCGTCATTGCGCTGGATCCACGAGCACCACGGTCTGCGCGTTTTCCCTGGCCACGTCCGGGGCTGCCACTCCCGCCGCGACTAGAGCCTCGGCCTCCGCCACGACCCGAGCCCCTGCTCATCGACCCACCCGAACTCGAACCCGGGTCGACCAGCCCAGCCCCGAGCGAGTCTGGTTCGGGAACACCTCCAGGGACGCAAAGCCACTCGCCACTCGGCTCCGCAAAAACGCGTCGACCGCGGCGACGAGGTGATTCGCGATGACGACGCCCACCGCGGTCGTCGCCTGCCGAAATCGGTCGTCGCTGTCTTTAATCAGTCCACCCATAGCCTGCTGTCCGCCTGCGTCCGAAGACCAGTCCCAAAGGAATGCCTCACCATATGCGTTGGTGCGATAGTAGGCACGAGCCTGCTCGTACGCCGCTTCGCCCTCCTGCCCCGCCTTGCCACCCAGAAAAAGTGACTGCGCGCGCTGCCAGATCAGGCCGTTATAGGCGTTCACATCTGCCTCTGGCTGGAGGCCAGAAGCAAGAGGATCGGCATCAAATGCGCCTGACCGGGCCCACTTGGTCATCGTCTCGTAGTATTCGAAGTCACCCTCGACACGTGCCCCGCCTTGCAGCCGACCTCGGTCCCAAGCGACGTCCAGATACTGGTCTCGGAGCTCGCTGCCGGAACGTCTCCGCTCAGCAAAGAAGGACCAAGCGAGTACTTCCGCCGCTGCGAACATCCATTTTCGGTTCCTGTCCTGCTTGTGCTGCCCGAGCCCCGGCACCAACAGGGACATCCCGGCGACCCGTGCGGGTTCGGCAGAGAGCGCCTGGGGCGCGAGCTGCGTCGCAAGACGATGGTTGACCTCGAAGCTCGGATCAGAGCCCCCCCGCCACTGTCCAGAAGCACACACGGGAAGAACGAGAACGGCGAGCGCAGCCAGGCCGAGGCGGCCTCCCATCAGAACCGAATCGCGAACGTGACATGCACCGGCTCGGACTCGGAGAATGCAGACGTGGCCAGCGACTTCGCGATCGCCAGGTCAAAGCTTTCGTAGCGCAGCCCAAGTCCAACGCGGGCTCCGTCGCGGTCATCGTCACCCACGACGTAACCCGCGCGAAGAAACAGAGCGTCAGCCCTTCCCGCGGTTAGCTCGCTCCCCACGTAGAGAGACAGATGTCCGGGGTCGAGAAGTCGGTCCTCAACTTCGACGGACAACCAGCCGCCGAGTTCTTCGTCTTCCGTCAACGCGCTCACCAGATCGTACGCCACAGCCACACGCACGCGAGCCGGAAGCGGATCGGCTTGCTCGGCGTTGAGGACCTGGAGGGCTGGCCCCACGTGAGCGACCATCGCCGCGATCCGGAAGCTCTCCGAGAGGGACATCTGTAGACCCGCGTCCATCGCATAACTCCGCGCGGTGGTCCCTACGTCCGGGCAAAACGTGCCTCTGCAGGCCGTTTGGAATTGGACGAGCTTGAAACTCACCCCCGCGTTAACCCGATCCAAGATTCGAGTCGCCGCGGTGACCACCCCGAGATGATTTCGGACCGTGAGGGTGCCCAAAAAATTACCGTCGAAGTCGGTGAGGTCCTGACTGCCCACATCGTGCAAAAAGTACGACGCGCTCAGGGTTCCGAGCGACGAGTGGGCGAGGATCACTGAGACCGCTGTCCCAGTACCGGCGACATTGTCGCCCCGGAAGAGCACAACCTGGCGTTGGTCAACGCCGGCAAGGCCCGCCGGATTCCAAAAGCCCGACTCGACGCCGTCCATGGCGGTCATCGCACGGCCCATCGAAACGCCCTTCGCCCCGATCGGGAGCAGTAGGAATAGAGCCCCCTCCGTCGAAGTGGACTCCTGAGCAGAGGCATCCGCCCGCGTCACCCCCAGCACAGAGGCGATCACGCCGAGCGTCAGGACGCTACGACGAAGTCGATTCATTGTCCTCTGGGACACGGAAGCCGAGCTCCTTCAAGTGTGCCCGGTTCTTTCTCCAAGCTCTAAGGGGCTTTACCCACAGGTCCAGGTACACCCGCGCACCGAGAAAGTGCTCAATCTTCGTGCGGGCACAGGTCCCCAGGTCGCGAATCGCCGTCCCTTTGTTCCCGATGATGATGCCCTTCTGGGACTTTCGTTCGACGAACAGGTTCATGTGGATGTAGATCGGGTCCTGGCCTTCGCGGAATTCTTCCACTTGGCACATGACCGAGTACGGAATTTCGTGGTGGTATTGATCGAAGATGCACTCCCGGACCAGCTCGGCCACAAAAAACCGAACGGGATCGGACGCGATTTCGTCCTCCGGATAAAGAAACGGGCTCTCCGGAAGCCGCCCCCGCAGGTCGGCAAGCAGATTCTCAGCGCCGTCACCATGTAGCGCGGAGATCTTGTGCACATCTCCCGTGACATGCTTCGAGAGCCAAGCTTCCCAGTCGCGAACCAGATCCTCAGGGGCCTCGTCCATCTTGTTGAGTGCCACAACAATCGGCGCCCGCGCCTCCTCAATCGCGCGGGAAATCCGTTCCGTCTCTTTCGAATCGGGCCTGCGGGTCGCGTCGATCACGAGGAGGACCACGTCCGCTTCGGATAACGCCTGCAGTGC
>CALFPJ010000034.1 GCA_937919655.1 uncultured Gemmatimonadales bacterium | reverse complement strand
CTGACTCTTAATCAGTAGGTTCGGGGTTCGATTCCCTGGCGGGGCACTTGGGCAAGTTGAAGCCTCACAAGCACGTACAAGCTTGTGGGGCTTTTGCTTACTTGGGACAGAAGTCATCAAGTACCCAGCAGAGTACCCAGGCTTGGGTCAAAAACAGTCGATCCGGGGCCAATCGCCGTCTCTGTCACCGGCGTCACCATGCACCCCCCCCGTTCGACTGCCGGGGGGCGGTACTGGTGCAGGTCCGCACACATCGACGCCACTGAAACGCCGTTCCTGTCCGAGATGTCGGGCTTGCCGTTGTCGATCCAATCCAGGAGGAATTCCCTTGAGTGCGGCCCTCAACTGTTGGTGCGTGCCCCGTCAGCCGAGATCGAAGCGATCGAGGTTCATGACCTTGTTCCAGGCAGCTACGAAATCACACACGAACGCCGCCTGGGAATCGCCACACGCATAGACTTCGGAGATCGCGCGGAGCTGGGAATTCGACCCGAAAATGAGGTCCACCCGTGTGCCGGTCCACTTCACGTCGTCCGTCGCACGATCGCGCCCTTCGAAGAGATCTTCGGCTTCTGAGGTCGCCTTCCAAAGGATCCCCATGTCCAGCAGGTTCACGAAGAAGTCGTTGGTGAGCGTCTCTGGACGTTCCGTGAAGACGCCGTTCTGAGACTGTCCGACGTTCGCATTCAAGACGCGCATACCGCCAACCAGCACCGCCATTTCGGGTGCGGTCAGCGTCAGGAGCTGCGCCCGATCCAACAGCAGCGCCTCGGCCGACACGGTGTATTCATCCTTGAGGTAGTTGCGGAAGCCGTCTGCCATCGGCTCGAGCACACCAAACGACTCCGTATCGGTCTGCTGTTGCGACGCATCCATTCGTCCCGGAGTGAAGGGAACCTCCACGTCGTGGCCAGCGTTCTTCGCAGCCTGCTCTACAGCTGCGCAGCCGCCTAGAAGGATGATGTCCGCGAGCGAGATCTTCTTCCCACCGGACTGCGCGCCATTGAACTCAGCCCGGATCGCCTCAAGGGTCTCTAGCGCGTTCGCCAATTGGGCCGGCTGATTGACCTCCCAATCCTTCTGAGGCGCGAGGCCGAGGCGCCCGCCGTTCGCTCCGCCGCGCTTGTCAGAGCCTCGGAAGGTCGAGGCTGACGCCCAGGCAGTCGAAACCAGCTGGGAGATGGAAAGCCCCGACGCGAGGAGCTTGCCCTTGAGGGCAGCGATGTCCTGTGCGTCGACTACTTGGTGATTGAGTTCGGGGATCGGATCCTGCCACAGAAGCTCCTCAGCAGGGACCAGCGCGCCGAGATAGCGGGCGCGAGGCCCCATGTCGCGGTGCGTCAATTTGAACCAGGCCCGGGCGAAAGCGTCCGCCAGTTGGTCCGGGTTCTCGTGGAATCGCTTCGCAATCGGCACGTAGATCGGGTCCATCCTGAGCGCCATGTCCGCCGTGGTCATGATAGGCGCATGCCGCTTCGCCGGGTCATGGGCATCCGGCACGGCGTCCGCCGCGGCTGGATCGGTGGGGATCCACTGCCACGCACCGGCGGGGCTCTTTACCAGATCCCATTCGTAGCCGAACAGGGTGTCGAGATAGCTCGTGTCCCACTGGGTGGGGGTCGGGGTCCAGGCCCCCTCGATGCCGCTGGTGATCGCGTCGCCTGCTTTCCCGCTGCCCAGGCTGTTCCTCCATCCGAGGCCTTGTTCTTCCATGCTCGCACCCTCGGGCTCAGCCCCAACGTGGGCCGGGTCGCCTGCGCCGTGGCACTTGCCGAACGTGTGTCCGCCCGCAATGAGCGCGACCGTCTCTTCGTCGTTCATCGCCATCCGGGCGAACGTCTCTCGAATGTCGCGACCGGAAGCCACCGCACTCGGTTCACCGTTCGGTCCCTCCGGGTTCACATAGATCAGGCCCATCTGCACGGCGGCGAGGGGGTTTTCGAGCTCCCGGTCGCCAGCATAACGCTTGTCACCGAGCCACTCCGTCTCAGTGCCCCAATAGATGTCGGCTTCGGGCTCCCAGATGTCTTCGCGCCCCCCCGCAAAACCGAAGGTCTTGAACCCCATCGACTCCATGGCGCAGTCGCCTGCGAAGATCATGAGGTCGGCCCATGAGATCTGGCGGCCGTACTTCTGTTTGATCGGCCAGAGCAGCCGACGTGCCTTGTCGAGGTTCCCGTTGTCAGGCCAGCTGTTCAGGGGCGCGAACCGCTGGGAGCCCGACGATGCGCCGCCGCGACCGTCTCCGGTCCGGTAGGTGCCTGCGCTATGCCATGCCATGCGGACAAAGAGTGGTCCGTAGTGGCCGTAGTCGGCGGGCCACCAGTCCTGTGACGTGGTCATGAGGGCGAAGAGGTCCTCCCTGAGGACCTCGATGTCGAGCTTCTTGAACTCGTCCGCGTAGTTGAACGCGCTGCCCATAGGGTCGGAAAGAGGGGAGTTCTGGTGGAGAATCGCGAGGTTCAGCTGGTTGGGCCACCAGTGCCGGTTCGAGGTGCCCCCAACCGTTGTGGGTGCGCTAACCCCGTGCATTACCGGGCACTTGCTGCCGCCGTCGACCGTGTTCTCGTCCATGATCTATTCCGAGTCGGGATACGTTTCGTTGAACTAGTTCGGTCGCCAAACACAAGGTGATCTCAGGGGGACGATTCAGCCTCTTTGTGAGCGCGACCACAACTGTATAACCTCGCCGATTTCACCATCATCGCGCTACGCCTAAGACCGCTTTCTCGAGGTGGCCGCGGGTTGGAAACCGTCTCTGGGTCGATTCCTGTTGGTTCACGGCGTGATCCGAAATTTGTTCAACCTCCGACGCCACCTGCTACGGCCGCTCGCTACCCGGAAGCCCGGTGGATGGGAAGTTGCTTGCTTGCTCACCCGTAGGAGACCCACATTGGTCGGGCGACACGGTACCCTGATCTGGTGGAGCCCACGGACACGCAACCGGCAGCCTCCGCTCCCCCTCCCGAGAAACGCGTTTCCGAGGAGGAAACGCCTGGGCACCGCCCCGACTTTTTTTCCGAGCTGAAGCGCCGGGAAGTCTATCGCGTGAGCGTCGCCTACCTGGCGGTGGTCTTCGCTGGGCTCCAGGGCGCCGACCTCGTCTTCCCTGCGTTGGGCCTCGGCCCCAGAGCGTTCAACGGTCTGGTGCTGGTGAGTCTGATTGGTTCCCTGCCGGCTGTGGTGTTGGCTTGGATGTTTGACATCACCGCTGGAGGCATCCGGCGGACGGCGAGGGCGGAGCCCGGCGAGCAGGAGGCGTTGGCGCCGGACCGTTGGGTCCGCCCGAAGGCCGCCTTGGTCGGCGCGGGCTTCATGGCCGTGGTGATCGTTGGCGTCGGCCTCTGGCGGGGACCGGCGGTCGAGGCTGGGCATGGCTCCGTTCCCACCGATCGACCAGTCCTTGCGGTCCTCCCCTTCCGTGATATGTCCAGAGGGGGCGACCAGGCGTACCTCGCCGATGGCCTCCATGAGGAGCTCCTCCATCAGCTTGCCGTTCTCCGGGGGATAGAGCTTCGATCTCGCACCTCCGTGGACCACTTCCGGGGGAGTCCCTCCACCGTCGGTGCCATCGCCGACTCCCTGGGCGCGCGCTATGTCCTGGAAGGGAGTGTCCGCCAAGCCGGTGACAGTGTGCGTCTCACGGTGCAGCTGATCGACGCGCAGACCGACGAGGCTTTCTGGTCCGAGTCGTACGATCAGGCGCTGGCCGTGGATGGCATCTTCGCACTGCAGCGCTCGTTGGCGATGCGGGTGTCCAGTTCCCTGGACGGGACGCTTTCTCTGAGCCAGAGCCAGCGGCTGGGTCGCACTCCCACCAGCAGTCTAGACGCGTACAATCTCTATCTCAGGGGGATCTACCACCTCCACCAGTTCACTCCGGACGGGATGATTGCTGCTGCAGAGGACTTCAAGCGGGCTATCGCTCTAGATGCGGAATTCGGGAGAGCGCATGCATCCCTGGCGCTCGCTGGGGTGGTACTCAACACCTTGGGTGTGTGGCTGTCGTCGGAGGCCTTCCCCGTGGTTCGAGCGGGGGCCTAGCGGGCTCTGGCGTTGGCGCCGGACGAGCCCGAGAGTCACCTGGCGCAAGCGTCGGTGGACTGGACGCTGGAGTGGGACTGGGTCGCGGCGCGCGAGGAACTGGAGAGGGCTTTGGCGCTTGATCCCGACTACGTGGACGCCAGGCTCGCGCTGGCGGAGTGGTGCGGGGTCGTGGCGGGGGACACCGACCGCGGCGTGCGGGAGATCGAGCGGTCGAAGCGCCTTGATCCCTTCTCGCCGAGGGTGGGGGTGATGGAGGGGTACAATTTCATCGTGGGTCGGCGTAACGAGGGCGCGGTGCGGGTCTATCGCGCCCAGCGTGAGGTCAACCCCGAAGACCCGCTTGCAGCCAACAACCTTGCGTTGGCCATCGCGGCGTTGGGCCGTGGTGCAGAGGCTGTGGCGATCATGGACCAGGTGTTGCCGGGAATCCAAGTTCCGCTGCGAGGCTCGGTGGTCCAGGCGTATGCCCTCTCGGGAGAGGAGGCGCGGGCCCGGACCATTCTGGAAGAGATGCAGGAGCTCCGGGATGGAGGCGGCCCCGTCGGTGCACTGCACCTGGCGATGGGGTACGCCAGCCTCGGGGAGATCGAGCAGGCGCTCACCTGGCTGGAGCGGTGCTTCCAGGACGAGGGAGGAACGTACGCGCTCCGGGACCCGGCCTTCGATCAGCTCCGCGGCGAACCGCGCTTCCAGGTCCTTTGGGACCGCGTGGGGCTTCCAGGGGCGCCGCCCCCCGCCCGTTGATCCAATTCCCCTCCGTCGGGACGGCCGGATTGAGCTGCGGTTGCCTTCGGCAATCCTCGCTCCTCTCGCGGGGGGACGAGCAGGTCTTCGTAAAATCAGGCTGACCGCTCGAGTAGAACCTACGGTTCTGCATCCCGGCTGCGCCGGTCTGCGCGTCTTGGCTTCGCCAATCCGCGAATCCGGCCGTCCCGGCTCCGGCCCAAAACAAGAACGGCCCTGCAACCGAGTGGTTGTAGGGCCGGAGTCGGGACGGCCGGATGGGGCTGCGGTCGCTTCGCGATCCTCGCCCGCGTCGCGGAAGATCCGGTAGGTCTTCGGAAATCGGGCTGGCCGCTCGGCTCGAACCTACGGTTCTGCAGCCCGGCTGCGCCGGTCTGCGCGTTCTGGCTACGCCAGCCCGCGAATCCGGCCGTCCCGATTAATGGTCCACAACCAAAACGGTCCTACGACCGTGAAGTCGTAGGACCGTTAATCGGGACGGCCGGATTCGAACCGGCGACCCCTGCAACCCCATTGCAGTGCGCTACCGGACTGCGCCACGTCCCGAAGAGAGCCAAAGGTAATCCTGCCCCCGCCTGCCCTCAACTCCGTTGGGGAAAGAGATTCGTCCCGGGCGTCCAGAGTTGCTTGATTGAGACCTTCGGTGCTGGAATGACGGCCGTTGGGTCCAACGGCCGCGAACGGGTTGACCTTCTAACGGATGCAGGACTAACTTCCTCGTCTCCTATTGCGGGGTGGAGCAGTCTGGTAGCTCGTCGGGCTCATAACCCGAAGGTCGCAGGTTCAAATCCTGCCCCCGCTATTGTTCGTGAAGCGCCGCCGGTTCGGCGGCGTTTCCCATGTTGGGACCGCCTCAGGAGTAATTAGTGCAGACGTCGATTCTCTGGACGGTCAGCGATACGTGGAGCCCGCGGAAGCGGGCGGGGGCGGAGAGCCGGTAACAGCGGCTTTCTCCGACTACTTCCCGCTCGCGCCCTCAACGGCTCGAGCGGGTTTTTTTTCGGGCCAGGTAGCTCAGTTGGTAGAGCACATGACTGAAAATCATGGTGTCGGCAGTTCGATTCTGCCCCTGGCCATGGTGTGTGAACCGCCGGAAGGTATGGCGGGGTGTGGGCTAGAGGTCCGTAGCTCAATTGGTAGAGCACCGGTCTCCAAAACCGGCGGTTGGGGGTTCGATTCCCTCCGGGCCTGTGCGATCGGTTTCGAGCCCCGGTCGTCTAATGGTTAGGACGCCAGGTTTTCAACCTGGCAATCGGGGTTCAATTCCCCGCCGGGGTATGTAAGTCAGGAAGGTTGAAGGCTGTAGGTTGTTGCAAAATGGGGCTGTAGCTCAGTCGGTTAGAGTGCCGGTCTGTCACACCGGAGGTCGCGAGTTCGAGTCTCGTCAGCCCCGCTCTGTAGGTTTTTTGACATAGAAGTCGTTCGAGTCTTCCGGGACGAACGCGGCTTCCAGGTTGTGTGGGGGCCGTAGCTCAGTTGGGAGAGCGCTTGAATGGCATTCAAGAGGTCAGGGGTTCGATTCCCCTCGGCTCCATGTTGGTCGAGCCGGTAGGCTCAGTAGATCGGCACAGGGCTTGGGTGGCGGAATTGGTAGACGCGCAGGGTTCAGGACCCTGTGGGGGCAACCCCGTGAGGGTTCGAGTCCCTCCTCGAGCATATTTGTTTGCAGGTCAGCGCCCACGTGCTGGAATTGGTAGACAGGCTGGTTTGAGGGACCAGTGCCGGAAACGGCGTACAGGTTCGAGTCCTGTCGTGGGCATGTTGTGGTGTTATTAGGCGCCCGTAGCTCAGCTGGATAGAGTGCCTGGCTACGGACCAGGAGGTCGGGGGTTCGAATCCCTCCGGGCGCATTGTCGGACCTAGAGTCAGAAGCACATCGGGCGCGTAGCTCAGTTGGTTAGAGCGCTACGTTGACATCGTAGAGGTCACAGGTTCGAATCCTGTCGCGCCCATCGGAGACCGATGATATGGGGCCGTAGCTCAGTTGGGAGAGCGCAGCGTTCGCAACGCTGAGGTCAGGGGTTCGAGACCCCTCGGCTCCACTTAAGCGATTGCCACCATAGCTCAGTTGGTAGAGCACGTCATTCGTAATGACGGGGTCGTCGGTTCAAATCCGACTGGTGGCTCTGCTGCCCCGTGGTGTAACTGGCAACACGCCTGATTCTGGTTCAGGAGAGTCTAGGTTCGATCCCTAGCGGGGCAATGATTGTGTGGAGGCTTTGGCTTCCGCTTGGAGGGATGGCCGAGCGGCTTAAGGCGACGCCCTGCTAAGGCGTTGGTGGTAACACCGCGTGGGTTCGAATCCCACTCCCTCCGTTGATTGAAAGAGCGCTCAGGTTTTAGGGTTCGAACCCACGTGATCCGCGAAGCAGATCACAGAGTGGGTTTGACTCGGAGCGAGCGCAGCGAGTGGAGAGGAGCGAGGGTCGCGAAGCGACCGCAGCTCAATCCCTATGCAGCATACCCTTCCTCGGGAGGGATCGGGGACGGGTGGCCGAGTGGCTTAAGGCGCACGATTGGAAATCGTGTGGGCTCACGCCCGCGTGGGTTCGAATCCCACCCCGTCCGTATTGAATTTTTGGCAGGTGTGGTTTTCGGTGGGAGTCGTACCCACGCTGCGATCTGCGAAGCAGATCGCAGCGTGGGTTCGAGCCGAGCGACAGTAGTAAGATTGGTACCCGAAATAGTATCCGGGGCGTGGCTCAGTCCGGTAGAGCGCTGCGTTCGGGTCGCAGAGGTCCCCGGTTCGAATCCGGGCGCCCCGATTAGAAGTAAATCCTCTGCTGCCCGGTCTACCTTAGTGGTAGTCCGGGCTTTGTTGTTTGGAGCGCTGGCAGAACGGTATTGCACTCGCCTCGAAAGCGAGCGCCCGAAAGGGCTTGGGGGTTCGAATCCCTCGCGCTCCGTGTCGCCCTCTGGGTCCCTTGGCCTGGAGGGCTTTTTGTTTGGGGGCGGCCCCTGGCCGATCACCCGCTCGATGCGGTAGCGGTCGTCCAGCGCGGCGTTCAGCCGGGGGAGCGTTTAGGATATGGCGGCCAACATGCGGCCGCGTGCGCGAGGCGGGCACGCAAGTCGCGGCGCGTGTCGTCACACTTCCCACCCTCTGTGCGTTGTATGTTCGGACCCACAGGGAGCAGCGAATGAGGCGCACCACGGTACACACGACCTTCGCTCTGCTGGCCGGGATCGCGGCTGCGGCGTGCGACTCGCTCACGGGCCCCGAGACCGAGGTTATCAACGCGTATCGCGCGAACGGGATCGCGCTCACGGCGAGCGTGCGGATCCTGACCGAAGGACGGCTCGAGGTCACGCTGACGGCGACGAACGAGACCGACTTCCGCGCCCAGCTCGGCATCCTCGGCGGCAACTGCATGTTCCGGCCACGCGTGTACGCCAACCGGGACGGGCGCCTGCTCTGGAGCGCGTTCGACCTCTTCGACGCGTGCCAAGAGCCTATCCGGCTCTTCGACCTGGAGGGAGGCGCGTCCGAGTCTGAGTCGCGCACCTTAGACGCCGACGTCAGCGGCGGCGACCGCTTCGTCACGCTCACCATCGAGCACCTGGAACTCGTTGAGCTCGCGGCGGGGACGGTGGCGTTCCGGTAGGGTCGCGGCAACGGTTGGGAAGGCTCTGACGGAATCATGGAGTCCGACGGAGGGAACCCAAGATACCTCGCCAAGAACGCGGCTGGTCCCTAACCCGGGGATCCGGCTTGGCAGCCGGCCCCACGGAAGTGAGGAGTGGCCTGACGGGCCACGCCCACTCCGACTCACCTTTCCACCACGGAGACGGTGAGCGGACACGGCGCGCAGGGCAGGGCTCGGCCAATAGGGGACGTCCATGCGGGTTCTGGTGACGGGAGCTACCGGTTACATCGGAGGACGCCTCGTGCCACGACTGCTCGCGCGGGGGCACGAGGTCGCGACCCCAGGCGGGTGACAGGTCGTCCCTGGGCAGACAGCGTGGACGTTGTCACGGGCGACCTGACCATTGAGGAGGGCCTAGCACCCGCAATGAACGGGGTCGGGGCCGCCTAATACCTCGTCCATTCCATGTGCACCGGCCGCGATTGGGAGGAGAGGGACCGTCGGGCCGCACGCACGTTCGTGCGTGCGGCACATGGGGTCGGTCGCGTCGTAGATCTCGGTGGACTGCAGCCTCCTCCCGGGCAACCGACCGCTTCGGCGCACCTCCGGAGCAGGGGCGAAGGCGGGCGGATCCTCCGTGAGGGGGAGGTACTGACCCGGTGGAGCGGGGCGCTGGCCGGGGGATCAACGTACACGTTCGAGGATCGTGAGGGCATCGCCGTCGAGGTGCGGACGAGGTGGGTGGAAGCCCCCCAGGAGGCGGTCTACCGAGCGTTCGCATCGTTGGGCGGGGGGCGCGGATGGAGGGTGTGGAGATGGGCCTGGCGGATCCGGGGCCTGATCGATCAGCTCTTGGGCGGGCCGGGGCTTCGGCGCGGGCGGCGGCACCCCGTGGACCTCCAGCCCGGAGAGGCCGTGGACTTCTGGAGGGTCGAAGACGCCCGCCCCCCGGAGCTTCTGCTCCTGAGGGCCGAGATGAAGGTGCCTGGAAAGGCCTGGCTCCAATGGGAAGCCGTGCCTGAAGGCAACGGAACGCGACTGATCCAGCGGGCGTTCTTCTCGCCCACCGGGTTCTGGGGGGCGGCGTACTGGTAGGGTTGTACCCCCTTCACCGGTTCATCTTCAGCGCCCTCGTCGACGCCTTGGCGCGCGACACGGTGGCCGGCGTACCGCAGGCATAGAGCGAGCGGAGCGCATCGAGGGTGGTCTGCGCCTACGCCGTGAGAGGGGCCTCGTGAGAGGGGCCTCGTGGGCGGGGCGCATCGGCGAGGCAGACTCCCTACTGATCGTTGCGGTAGGTGTCCAAACCATCTTGGCGCGCGGTGTGGACCACGTCGATCACGTAGACCATCTGCTCAGCTTCGCCGATCGTGAAGAAGACCCGGTGCGAAATCACTAGCTTGGATCGGAGTTCGCGGCCATCGAAGGCGCCCTCGTCCTGGGTGGCGCGTGGGGACGCCTCGAGGTCGTCGATCGAGGCATAGACCCGGCGCAGCCAGTCGGCCGCCCGGCTTGGTCCGCTCTCCTCCTAGTGTCCTGTAACAGTGATTCGTTGAAGAACCGAGGGTGCCGATGCGCCGGACCAGGCAAGGCGCGACGACGAGGAATAGCAGGGCTCTTTCGAGGATGGAGCAACGTGGCCTGGGCGGATGCAGCGGCGCATGAATTCAAACGAATCACTGTTACAGGACACTAGATGAAGACAAACGATTCTCGGAGCGCTGCCGTGGCTTCAGGGAGATACCGAACCTGATAGCGCTTCACAGGCTCACGCCGAACTCATCCGCAAGCTCTCGCACGACCGCCTGGGCGTCCGCGCCGCGCTCACCGGCTTCGATCCGTCCAATGGCAGCCCTCCAGATGTGCCCGCGCTCGGCGGCATGCACTAGAGCGTCGTAGCGCTCCGGGCTCATGACGATCATGGCGGCCTCGCCGTTCTGAGTAATCGTCTCGATCGCTCCTTCGGCCAGACGGGATAGATGCTCGCCAGTCTTCTCCCGAAGGTCGGTGAGAGAATAGGTGTCCTGTGTGCGGTGCATCATAGTTGATCCTCCTTCGTTATTCCTTCGTAATTCAGTATGGGCAGAACGGGCTATCGTGTCCACCGAAAAGTGTCAGGTGCTTTGATCTCCATCTTGGACACCTTCCACCACATGAGACAGCCTCAACACAAAACAGGCCCCCTCCCCACAAGTGGGAAGGGGGCCTGAATCACGCATTCGTCCGCTCCCTTTAAATCGCGTCCGACAACGAAGTAAACGTGAAGTCCCGCACCTTGAGCGGCGGCACAACCACCGCGTTGGTCAGCCCGGACGACTCGCCCGAAGAGATCCTGACCGGCTCGCCCATCATCTCGATGTTGTTGAGCATGAAGATGGGCGACTCGTTCCAGCGGAAGTTCTTCACCGGATGGCTGATTTCGCCGTTCTCAATGAGGAAGGTGCCGTCGCGCGTGAGGCCCGTGTACAGAATCGTACGCGGGTCCACGCCGCGGATGTACCAGAAACGGGTGAGTAACAGTCCCCGCTCGGTGGAGCGGATCATCTCATCCACGGTCGAGTTCCCGCCGCCCATGTACCAGCCCGACGGGAAGCCGGTGGGCTGTTTACCCTGCCGATCGGCCCAATAGCGGTCGTAGTCGAGGTTCTGCAGCATGCCGTCTTGGACCCACGTCATGGCTTTGTTCGGAAGCCCCACACCGTCAAAGGGATCCGAGAAGATGCTGCGGTCGCCTGGGTCCGAATGGATGTTGACCCGGCTGTCGATGAACTGCTGGCCGATTTTGGTGCCGCCGCCCTCCTTGCTGAAGAATGAACGGCCCTCGTCCGCCCCACGGGCGCCGAGTTGGTTCATCATGAGGCCGACCATATTGCCCACGGTGGTGGGCTCCATGATGACGGTCCAGCGGCCGGGCTCGACGGCACGGGGGTTCCGCGAGCGCATCGCTTTCTCGACGGCTGTCGCGCCCATGGCGGTGGTGTCGAGATCATCGAAGTCGTGAGCGCTCGTGCCGGCCCAGCCCGAGCCGGTACCGTCGGGCGTACGCACGGTCGTCGTGAAGTTCACACGGGTGCTCGTGCCGTAGGCAAACAAGCCCTTCGTCGTCGCTACGGCCTCGCTCGCAGCCTCATGAATGAGAAACCCTGTCGAGATGAGATTCCGGGATGCGGCCTGCTCGGTCACCGCCGCGATAGCCAGGGCCCGACGCTCAGGCGCGAGGTCCCCTGTGGACTCGAAGTAGGGCTTCGTCTCCGGATAACTCTGCGGTCCGAGTTCGCCCATGTACTCTTCGTTCTCGGGCACGAGGCGGGCCAACTGCTCGCTGGTTTCGACGACGCGACGAAGCGCGTCGTCGGTGAAGATGTTAGTCGTCGCGGACGCCACCTTGGTGCCAAGCGCGCTCGTGATACTCAACGTCGCGTTGGTCGCGTCACCGGACGTGCTCATCTGGTTCTGCGCGAAGCGAGTGTTGCCGGTGTCGGAACTCGAGAGGTTGGCCCGTGCCTGGTCGGCTTTCGAAAACGACAGCGCGCGTTCGGTGATCCGCTGGGCCTCTTCGCGGGAAATGAAGTTCGCCATGGGATCAGGCCCTCCGGCCGGTGTTGATGATCGTGATGTCACGATGCCGCGTGGTCGGGCATCCGTGCGAAATCGAATTCGATTGGGCCGGCTGGCCCTTCGCGTCGCCGAAGGCGCCTGCCATGAGATAGGTGCTCTCTCCGCCGATCAGGTCCATGGCGTTCCAGAACTCGGGCGTCCGGATCTGATAGGCGACGTCCTTCAACATGCCGGTGATCTTGCCGCCCTTGATCTCGAAGTACGTCTGGCCGCCGAACTGGGCGTTGTAGCGCTGTTGATCGATGGAGAACGAACCGTCTCCATCAATCAGGATACCGTTCTCCACGCCGCCGATGAGTTCCTCCTCGCTGACGTCCCGCTCGGGGTGGGGCAACAGATTCACATTCGGCATCCTCTGGAACTGAGTCACAGCCCAGGACTGGCCGTAGGAGTTCCCGTGCGAGCGCATGGTGTGTCCCTGCGAGCGATACCAATCCGTCAACCACGGGGCCTGCTCCCGTGTGGTCTGCAAGTCGTTCAGGATGCCGTCCTTCACAATGAGGTACTCGTCCGGCTTCACGCCCTCATCGTCCCAACCCACCGTCGACAGCGCGCCCGGCGTCTTCCGCTCACCCTGAATATTCATGATGTCGGGGCCGTAGCGGAACTTGCCTAAGAACTCCTCCGGCGAAGAGATGAACGACGTGCCAGCGTAGTTCGCTTCGAAGCCCATGATGCGATCGAGTTCCGTGGGATGTGCGATCGCTTCGTGGATCGTCAACCACAGATGCGAAGGCCGTAACACGAGGTCGTAGCGACCCGGGTCGACCGATTTGGCCGAGAGTTTCTGCACGGCATCTTCTGCCCACCTCGGAGCCCCACCGACGAGGTCGGAGGCGAGGATGTGCTCGTAGCCGACACCCTTTGGCATGACGTCGGTGCTGCTGCGCGACTGAAAGTCGGAGCGGTCGGGCGCAACGGCGGTGACGTTCACGCCCCCGGCCGCCTTGTAGATGGTCTGATCTGTGATCACACCTTCGGTCGAGGCGAAGTACTTCTCCTCGCGCAGGAACGACATGTTGGAGCTGGCGAAAGCGATGCCGGGCACGGCCATGGCGGCCAGATTGGCCTCCAAGAGGAGCGCGACCTTGTCTTCGATGGGGATGTCGAATGGCTCGATCTCGACAGGACTGCGCCACTCTCCACGGCCGGTCCAGTCGAGCGGAGCGAGTTCAACCGGTCGGCGCTGGGCCGCTCGGTTGGCGCGCGCCTGCGCGACAGCGACACGGGCGACGCGGGCGACCTCGTCCTGGGAGACGTCGCGTGAGGCGGCGAAGCCCCACGTGCCATCGACGAGCACACGAATGCCGAAGCCTGAGGTTTCGCTGTCCATGACCCCGGTGACGATCGTTTCGCGCGTGCCCATCCGCTGCGTGCGATTCGTGGAGATGCGGATGTCCGCGTAGTCAGCTCCGGCCATGCTGGCGGCGTTGAGTGCTACGGCGCCGAGCGCGTCTCGATCCTGTGTGATACCCAGACCTAGGGTCGTAGGGACGAGGATGCCGTGCAGCAGGTTGGAATTGCCCGCTATGCCCAGTCCCGCCGCAGTTAACGCGCTGTGCCGTACAAAGTCCCTACGCTTCATGTCCCCTCCCCTAAGATTCACCGGACCGGAAGACCGGCACGATCGAGCCGCCAATGTGCCGCGGGTGCCGGAAGCCAGCAACCAGCGCCCGAGTGTTCTCGCTATCGGATGCGTGGGGTCGAGCGGCCTCAAATCGCCGTCGCCGCCCTCAGGCGTCTCCGGCCCGCCTAGCCGTTACGAGCCGTATTCAGCACGGTCACGTCACGGAATCGGCTCGCCGGACATCCGTGGGAAACCGCGTTGGCTTGGCCAGGTTGTCCTTTTCCGTCGCCGAAGGTCCCCCCGAGTTCGTACGTGCTCGGTCCGCCGATCTGATCCATCGAGTTCCAGAATTCCGGGGTGCGAATCTGGTAGGAGGCGTCTTTGAGCATGCCTTCGATCTTGCCGTTCTTGATCTCGTAAAACACTTGGCCGCCAAACTGAGCGTTGTAGCGCTGTTGATCTATGGAATAGGAGCCGCGCCCCTCGATGACGATGCCCTTGTCGACTTCGCTCACCAGTTCATCGAGCGAAACGTCACGCTCCTGGTTCGGCATGAGGTTCGTGTTGGGCATACGCTGGAACTGGACATCGGCCCAGGACTGGGCGTAGGAGTTGCCGTGCGAGCGCACTTCGCGACCTTGGGACCGATACCAGTCGGCAAGCCAGGGGGCCTGTTCGCGGGTTGTCTGCAGGTCGTTGAGGATGCCGTCCTTCACGATGAAATACTCTTCTGGCCGCACGCCCTCATCGTCCCATCCGACGGTGGCGAGGCCGCCTGCCGCCGAGCGCTCGCCCTGGATGTTCATAAAGTCCGGGCCGTATCGGAACGAACCCAGGTAGTCCTCTACCGGATAGATGAAGGACGTTCCTGCGTAGTTGGCTTCGAAACCCTGGATGCGATCCAGTTCAGTCGGGTGGGCGATCGACTCATGCAGCGTGAGGAAGAGGTGGCTCGGAAGCAGGACGAGGTCCCAGAGGCCTGGCTCGACGGAGCGTGCTGACAGTTTTTGCACGGCCTCCTCAGCCCAGATTGGTGCTTTGCCCACTAGGTCGGCGTCGCGCACGTACTCCCATCCGAGCCCCATCGGCTGGAGTGGCGTCGAGTCCCGCGATTGAAAGTCGGAGCCGTCTGCGGCCACGGCGGACACAGAGAGCCGGGGCCAGCAGCGGTAGACCGTTTGGTTCGTGACGATGCCGTCCGTCGAGGCGAAGAACTTTTCCTCGCGGATGAAGCTCAGGGAGGACGATGCGAAGCGGGCGCCTCTCACCTGAGTAGCTGCCGCGTTCGCCCTTAAGAGCAGGTCGACCTTGTCCTCGATAGAGACGTCGAACGGGTCCACTTCGATGGGGCTGCGCCACTCACCTTCTTCGGAGGGGCCGATCGACGCCAACTCCACCGGGCGACGCTGGGCAGCGCGGTTGGCGCGCGCCTGCGATACGGCCTTGCGGGCGACTTCTTCGGCGGAGTCGTTCGTGAGAATCCGAGAGGCGGCGAATCCCCAAGTTCCCTCGACCAGGGCGCGCACCCCGACTCCGGAAGTCTCGCTGTCCGAGAGGCCGGTCACGAGTTGCTCTCGGGTACTGACATTTTGACTTCTGTTCGTGCTCACGCGCACGTCGGCATAGGAAGCGCCGGCCCGAGTCGCGGCATCCAGGGCGGCCTCCGCCACGTCCCGATTGTAGGCGTCCCCCACGCTGGGGCGAACAAGCCCGCGCAGCCCGTGTGGGGCGAGCGCTATGCCCGCGGCTGCCGCGCCTCCGGTGATGATGAAGTCTCTACGTCGCATGCTGGCGTCTCGCTGGGGTCGAACGTTGGACTGCGATTGTGGAGCGCGACGGGCGGGCGGGCAAGCGGGTGGGGCGTGGGATTGGTAGGGCGTGGCGCGGCGTGGTAGTCGCTCGTGATCGCGGTTTCGGCCCCTAGGCCCGGAGAGCGGGGCCGTCCTTCGTCACTCGACCATCGCCGCTTTTTGAACTAAGGGTTAGATGAAAATGCGGCGCGGCGGACGGCACAGCGCTCGCCGCAGATCGCGGGCCGGGTTGGTACTTGAGCCCTTCCGACGCCCCGCGACTGCGGGGCTGGACATTGATGTTGCAAGAATTTGACGCGCAGCTGGGCGAGAAGCTTGCGGAGAGTGTAGAATAAAGAGAGTTAGGTGGTCACACAGATAGGCGACGGGGGTGCATGAGGCCGAGCGTGCAGAGGTCAGGCTCCAACTCCTTCCGTGACGTACGGAGGTGACCCTCGCCATCCCGACCTGGTCGTCGGGTGGCGCCCAAACCACGATCAGCTAGCAAGGAATCGCTGCTGTCGCGGGATGGCGTCGTGGCTCGCGCCTGCGGCGCTCGGTCTGCATTGTAGTCGCGCAGCAGACTTCCAAAGTCGTTATGGAGCGCGAGACCTCATGGGATGTTTAGGCCGGTTGCTGTGGTCGGGCGTCATTGAGCATCACCGTCGACCCATCTGATCATGGCCCTATCGGCCTGTTTCGGGGTAGTTTGAGATGTCCCCAGCCTAGAGCGTGATCGAAATGCCCAACTCCAAGGTCAAGTCGAGAGTCCTCGATGCGGTCCGCGATCTCCCTGAAGACGCGACCGTTGAAGACGCGATGGAACGCCTCTACTTCCTCGCAAAAGTCGAGGAAGGGGAGCGCCAGGCGGACGCCGGCCAAACCATGAGTCACGAGGAAGCGAAACGCCGCGTCCTCGGGTGACCAGGGTCAGGTGGACAGAGCAGGCGGCATCTTTCCAGGGTGCGCCACAGCACTGCACCAAAGGCTCGTCCGAGGAGTGACATCAGGCCCATCGCGACGGCTCTGCAAAGAGTGAATCGCGCGGCACCCCGAATCACGGCTGCTCCGCCGGCGCGGGCGGCCAGACCGTCGAGTGCCGAGGCGAGCGCCGCTTGAATGGGGCGCGCCGAATTCACCTCAGTCGCGCCGAGCTCATCGCGAGCTACACGATTTTGCCGCCCCTGTAGATCCTCGTTCCGTTCTGGGTCGTGTGTAGCACCAAGTGAGCGTCTTCGCGGCCGTGGCAGCGCATGAGGTCGAGCATCATGGGCTCCTCCCCCATCCACGGAAAGGCGTAGACGACGTCGAAGTCGTCTAGCGAACGCCCGAGTTCCAAGTAGCCAGACGGCCCTCGGCCGATCGTTCCGTGGCGACCATCCCCGTCGGAGAGCTTCCATTCCCATCCCATGGGAATGAAGCTCCCCGCGGCGAACTGCGCGTTCGAATGCCATCGCGAGGCGAGGTCCCGCCCGACGTCTACGAGAGACGAGTCGAGCTCGATCCCGCAGGAGTCGAAGCCGAGCAGGTCCGCCATTATGGTGATCACGCCCGTGGCGGATCCCCACTCGAGGAACCGGCGACCCGGTTTGCGAAGCGGCATGAGCGCGGCCAGGACCGCGTTGTAGTCGGCGGGGACGAACGGGTGCCAATCGTCTTGGCGGACCTCGTGGTCGAAGCGATGCCAGAACTCACGACCTTCTTCGCATAGGGCGCTGATGCGTGTGCCGAGTTCCCCGTCGAGGTCGCCCCCCTTGTCAGCCGTGATCAGGCGCTCCCAATTCAGGCGGGTTCTCGTACCCGGCTTCTCCGATTGTGGGCACCGGACCGGTGCCCTCTTCACGGCTGCGGCGTTCGGCCTTCTCCTCATTCTTCTTCTGCTTTCGCAGTTCGCGCTGCTTCTTTTCGAAGCCGTAGTTCGGGCGTCGCGCCATTCTCCCTCCGGATGAATTCGACTCGCTCCCTCCCGATTGGAGCCCGAGCCTTGGCAGGGTCCTACGAGCGGGCCTCTGAGGATGGCGCTCGTGGTCCAATCACTAAACATACCTCCTTCCGTTGAAGGTATCGAATCGCCTCTCGGCTGATCGTTTCGCTCGGCAGTCGCTACAGGCGCGAACGATCCCGATTGGACCCGTTGGAGCCTCCCGATCGGACCGGGCTTCCTTGGGTCGCGGCAACGCGCCTGATCACAGGCGACTCGTGTCGCCTGCCTCACAGGCAAGAGGGTCCTGGGACGGGGCCAAGTCACCGTACCTCGGATCGTGCCACCGACTGTTACGGAAGCAGTTGAATTCGAGTCGCACGGGTTCAATCCACCGTGAGAAGAAAGGGTTCGGCCAGAGTAGTTCTGACCGTGACGCAATCCAGTCAGCCAGGGTGCTCAGCGACCCAACCCTTCTGGCTCTGGTCCGCGGAATGCGGTCGGGCGCGCACCAGGGCATCGCTTCGGCGACCATCGCATGGTTTCAGGCGCACCCCCAGCCGATAGGCAGTGCAGAGACTCGGTGTGACAAGCGTTTGCCGGAGCCCCGCGAGAGTTCCACGAGTCTGCAGAAGGCATCCGCGCACCAACCCACGCCGAAACGCCCACGGTGTGACGCTGAGGCGGCGGTCTCAGGATGCCAAGGCGCAGGTCTTCGGTCGGAGGTTGGGCGACGTTATGCACGGGGGGGCGAGCTTCTTGGCCTCTCTTTCCCTCGGGCCGAATGAACATCAAGCCGAGTGGCGGTCCATCCCGCCAAGGCGAGACCTGCTAGGCAGACGAAGTTCAGCCAACGTCGCCAGGCGGGGGTGCCTAGCGGCTGGGGGGCTGTGGTGGTTGCGGACGCAATGGACCGAATCTCCGCACCGGCGTGCCCCATCTGCAGTGCTGCACGAACCCAGGACGGGCGTTCGTTCTCGGTGGTGACGACGGCTCCGTGGTTGGCGTCGCCGCCCAGCATGTGGTCCCCGGAGATCAATGGGACGAAGTGAGCGACCGTGATTTCGTCCGATCCCACCGATAGCTGAAGCGTCTCGGTGGGCGCACTAACGGCGTCCACGGGGCGGCCGGTGCCGACGCTTCTCGGCGGCCGGGTCAGTGTCAGACCTTGTGGCATCGCGCCGATCCTACCCCTAAACGCGCCCGTCCAGGCGACATACGGCACGCCGGGCTGCGCGGTGAGCGCTAGGTCTTCTCGGAGACCTCCGGCGAGCCACTCCACGACCGATTCCCAGTATGCGGCGTGTTCGGCCACGAGACCGGCCTCCATCGCCCATGACCAGCTCTCCAGCCCGGAGGAGTAGACGCGGCCGCGACCCATCCAGCCGGCGGCGACGTAGACCTGGTTCGGAACGTCGGGGCTCCCTCCCGACCAGGCGATGGGCGTGCCTGGGTGTGGCTGGGGCAGCCCCACCGTATTCGGCGCGAGCAGCGCGGGGGGGAGCGCGACCAGTTCAGCGAACGCTGACCAGTTGATTGAGCTGTCCGGCGTCGGCGTCGGCGTCCCTCCGGTTGACCAAGCCCTGAGCGGTTGACTCGTGGGCGATGCCCCCAAGAGCAGGAGGCCGCCGCCTCGCGCGGCTACCCATTGATGCAGGACTTCCTCTGACAAGACGTCTGTGGAACCCGCCACGGCGACCACATCGTAGGCGTCGAAGTCCGAGAGCGTCCTTGGGACCGCGACCCCTTCGGTCGTGACAGCGAGGTCGCGTCCGAGACTCTGATGCACGGACACCACCATCCCTGACGACTCAAGTGCGCGCACGAGGTATCGCGATTCCCAAGTCGGCGGGCCGGAGACGACGAGCGCCCGCACTCGCGCTTCCGGACGGGTCCACGCGTACACGGTCTCAGACGCGCCGCCTGCGCGAACCCGCCACCGGCCCGTGCCTGCCTTGGTGGGTTCGACGGCGACAGCGGTGGTGACGAGCCCATACGGTCCAAATAGAACCGAGACCGTGTCTGCTGTCCCCGATGGATCATCGATGATCACCGGCAACGTCGTACCGGGTGCCCCACGGAGGGAGAGGGTCAGTGACGACCGGCGCATGGCGACAGGGTCACGGGGCGGAGTCACCCCGAGTTCGGGGAGTGAGCCCGGCACGAAGAGCGTGACACGATCGCCTCGTGCGGCTGTCCCTGTGAGAAGTGCGGATACCTCGCGCGTGGGGGGCACCGCATCGCGGTAGGTCAGTTCCCGCGCTTCACCGGGCCCGCGTGCGGTTGAGAGGGCTGTCGCGAGCGCGGACGCCGACGTGCCTGAGTCCACCGTGAGAGGTGTGTCCCATCGCACGCGGTCCATGAGGCCAACAGCCAGGAGTGCGACGAGTCCCAGTGCTAGGGCGCTACGTGTCACGGTCGGGAGCAGGGTCATGCGCATTCGCGAACCCATCTCATCGGGTCAGCGCGTAGATCAGGATGTTCACCCCGAATCGGGTATTGTCGACGGCTAAGAAGCGTTTGTTGTCAGAGTGGTAACTCCACTCCGACGAGTAGTCCTTGTTGGAATACAGTACCCCGATGCGGTCATCCACGGTGATGCCGAACAGTTCGCGATGGATAAGCCCGTCACCCCACCCGCTCAGCTCGTGCCCCGTGATGGGCGGACCGTCATCGAATGTGAAGAAGCTCGAATACAGCTCGTGGTCCTTGGGAATCGCGCGCCAACGGTCGGAGCCGAAGATGCGCTGCAGCTCCGACGTCACGGAACGATGGAAGGCCCCATCGATGTCGTGGTTGTGATCGTCTACGAAGAGGAATCCGCCGCGTTCGACGAAGTCCACCAAGTTCTGGCTCTCGGCGCTATTGAAGAAGACTGGAAGGTGTCCGGTGAGGTAAAGGAAAGGGTGGTCGAAGATCCGCGGGCTCGCGAGGTCAACTACGACACCCTCCGGAACCACCTCCAGGTCCGTGTACTGAGCCAAGGAATGGATGAGGTTGTTCGGCACCAGGGGCGCCGAGTCCCAATCCCCGGATTCATAGCGGACCGTCGCGAACACAAACGGGACCGCAGTCGCGTCGGAAGTTGGCGTTCTTGTGACGGCGACCGTTGCTGTGCTTTGCAGCCCGTCCAAGTATCGAGCCCCAGCCCAGGTGGACGGACCGCGCGTTGGTGCGGCGCGCACCTGTGGCGCTGAGCTTCGCAGCATCCGCAGGACACGGTGAAGGCCTGTCCGCGTTCCTTCGGTGTCCCCGGCCTCCGCGCGTGCGGCGGTCTGCACGAGGGCCTCGCTCACCTCGGTCGCGGCTCCGCCCCCCAAGAGATCGAGGGCCAGCCCCGAGATCGCGATTGAGGCTGGACGGCCGGTCGCCACGTTCGTGGAGGCCAGCATGGCATTCACCGCTACCACCACTTGGCCCTCTACGGAGGGCGCCGGAAGCGCATTCGAACGAGCGGACGGGAAGGCATCATCGACGTTGCCCGTGCCTCGCGAAGCGGGGACATCGATGGGTGCAACGGTGACCCGGCCTCTCGCAAAGATCCGTTCAGAGTCGCGGACCCGCTGCAGTTCTTCGAGTGCCAGCCGTTGAGGCACAAGAGACGGGTCGAGTCGGGCGGCTTGAAGATCCCGTTCTGCGTCCCACATGTAGTTGTAGACCGTGAGCAGCGAGCGGTTGATTGCCACAATGGGATCCGAGTCGTGCTCGTGCGCGGGAATGTCCACGTTCGCAATCGATGCGATGCCGGTCACGGGGTCGATGAGCGGGCCCCGTTCGACCAAGCCTTCCAACTCGTCCAAGAAGACCTCGGCTTCGCCGTCCTCGAAGTCGAGGTGCGCCTCCGGATCCTGCACCGCTCCGGTTGCTCGACTGAAGATCTGTTCGCCGATGCGCGCGCGGAGGCGCGCCTGCTCGATAGCGATGTCCCGGGAGGCTTCCGTGAATTCATCGGCGGTCATGGAGGCCGAGGAGTCTCGGAGCTCTTCGGTGAGAAGGATAATCATGCGCTGACTAAGGAGCGGTTCCCGCTCACGCTCGATCGGGAATCCAATGAGCGTGGTGATGTCAGACAGGTCTCCCAGGCGACTGATGCGGATCTGTCGCGTGGCGGAGACGCCCAGCCCCGGACCCGTGACCGAGTTGCCGTCGGTGGCCGTCGCCCGCACGTGTAGGACGTCGCCGGCGCCGAGCCCGAGGTCGTCCAGCGAAAGCACGAGCGTGGCTGTTCGCCCGTCCGTAGTGGGTTCCCAGCGGTCCCAGTCCCACTCGCCTTCTGCGAAATCGAACGACTCGCCGCTGCCGCTCGACCGTACCCAGTGCAGCACCAGGTCTGCGACACCGTAGTCGTCCGCGGCCGTCGCTGTGATCTCGATTTGTCCGGTCGGCGTGGCGAGGACGAGGTCCGAGGAGGGGGCCGTCAGCTCCACGGAGGGGGGGCGGTCCCGCAGCAGCCGGAGTGGAATGACTTGTTGCTCGAGCACGCCGCTTGCACCCGCGACCGTCAGGGCGACTCCGCGATCTTCTGTGCCGACATGCCACTCGGCGCCCCATCCGTCCCCATTGGCTCGGACCTCAAGCGGTACGCCGCCCACCACTAGCCCGGTCAGGATGGGTGCTCGTGCGGTCCCGTCGCCGGTGATTTCTACTACCGAGCCGGGCAATGCGGAGACCGTTTGGCCTCCCGTACCGCGGACGGTGGGGAGGTTCGCGTATGCCGGCGCGCGAACCACGAAGCCGAGGGACCCGAGTGTGGCTAGGGCCTCTGGGTCGGGAGCTGCGGGTGAGGGCGAAGAGGTCGCCCGGGGCGCGGCGTCCTCCGAGGCGGTCCACCACCGCGAGGCGAGGGCGTCAGGCCCACCGGAGCCGACGAGCGCGGCCGTGGCGAGCACTGTCGCGGCGACGGCGCCTGTCCACAGCCGCCCGATATCGAACGGGACCACTCGCCGAATGTCGATGGCAGCGACGCTTGAAATTGCACGCTCGCGAAAGGCCTCGGCGACTGGCCCCTCGGCATTCGGCGTCCGGCTGGTGGAGATAACGTTCCCGAGGCCCCCTCGTTCGTCGATGAGGAGCGCGATCCGTTGCTCATCGAGCCGTGCCCAGAGGCGAATCAGCTGAACCAGTGGTGGCAATAACAGGAGTGCAGGAAGCCACCTGAGCGATCTGCGTGCGCCCACCGGCAGGGGGACCACCAGGTCGGTTGCCACGAGGACGGCCACGGCTACGCCCACGATCAAGAGCGACAGGGCGATCGCCTTGAGTACGCTGCGAAGCCTGATGCGGCGGCGTACGCCTCTGATGATCCGTGCGACCGCGCCCCTGCGATGCGCCGTTGTCATGACCGGCGAACCCGGGTTAGCCCTATCTCCGCCGTGAGCAGCAAAAGGGCCAACAATATGAGCCACCGGCCCAGAGGGCGGCCTTCTTCCCCGGCCATCTCTGTGAGGTCGACGCCGTCCGGGAGGTCGCTGCGTTCCAGCGCGTGCAACCCGCCGCGATCAAGCGGTGCGTCCAAGCCCATGTCGTCGGCACAGGCACGACCGAGGGCATCTACCAAGTTTGGGTATTCAGGGCCACCCGAGAGGGCCGGGTCGTAGATCGAGGCCGCGAAATAGACAACGCAGCCCTCGCCCAGTGTCACGGCTGTAGCCGCCGGTGTCGCGTTCTCGAATACCGCGACGGTACGGGCGCCTGGCGCGGGAGTGCCTCCTGCGGCCGTGGCTGGATAGAGTGTGACACCCGTCTCCAGGATGACACCGCCCCGGTCCGACTCGGTGGCGCCGCCAGGTATCCACGGGATGTCTGCGCCGGAACTGAGTCGACCGCTCGCAATTACGGTCGCGCCCCTTCGCGCTTCATCCAGAAGGCCGGCGAGCACCTCCCGGCTTGGCGCTTCCACGAAAATCCAATCGGGCCGCCCCGGGACACCGGCAGCCACGACGGTGACTCCCAGCGCGGTAAGCGCCCGCCAGAGGGGGTCGTCTTCGGACCCGTCTGTGACGCGTGCGACGAGCATGGAAACCGAGTCGACGGCACTAGGCACCGCAGTGGGCTCGGCCCCAAGGAGGGCTTCCGACCCGCTTCCGCTCGAAGCGGGCGCATCCGGGACCAAAGAAAGTGCCGCATGTCCCGGCCAAAGCACGGGGCGCAGGAGCCCGACCCCTGGGCTCCATGCGCGCCACGACGGCCGGGTCACCCAAGTTACGGTCGCGCGCTGCCAACGCGTCTCTGAGAGTGCAGCGCTACGAAGCGCCCGCAGTCCATCTTCCGCAGTCGCAGGCCGGGTGCCCCGGCTGAGTGCACTCAGGTCCGCAGCAGCGACGAGTCGAGACCCATCGTCGAGCCCGTAGGCGAGGACGACCGACTGACCCGCGCCCGTGCTCGATGTGGCTGTCAATTCCGCCGCAGCGATCTCCCTTGCGGCATCCCAGTCTGCCTGTGCAGCCGCTCCAGCGTCGAGAAGGACGATGTGGCCTCTACCATCTCGCGGAGAAGTCCACGTCATCCCGGCAAAGGCAGCGCCCAGGCTCACGGCGAACAGTACGCGCATGGCGAGCACGACCAGATCCGTTGGGCGCCGCTGTAGGCGGAGAAACGTTCGCGCGTCGTTGCGTAGGAAACGCGCGGTTGGCAGGGGCTGACGATCCGGCGGGCGGCGCGCCAGTAGGTGAAGCAGGATCGGAGCGATCGCAAGCGCCGCGCCAGCCGCAAGAAAGCCGGGGAAAAGAGCGGAAATCACGGCGTGGTCACGAGGGGAGCGCTTCACGTCGGGCACGGGCCATGAGCCACGCTCCGAGCGCGGTGACCAAGGGTTGGTCCGTCGTAATCGGGAGGTACTCTGCGCCCCGCTCTTCCAGGCCTACCTGGATGCGGGAGTAGTAGGCCGATACACGGGCTTGAAATCCGTCGTCCCGGTCAGGTACTGCAGGGGTGGTTCGCTTTGGCGTTTCGGGATCGAAGTAGCGTGCGGGTCCGGTCGCGACCTCGCCGAGTTCAACTCGGGTTGCGATCCGCACGACGATGACTTCGTCGCCTCGTGCACGCAGGCGTCCCACGGAGCCCAGGAGCGCCTCTCCATCGTCTGCCTCCAGACAGTCTGAGAGGAGGATGACCCGGCCGCGACGTCGCAGGGCTGCACCGATTTCGTCCAACGCCTTTGAAGCCGATCCCGACCCTTGGGGAATGAGCTTCTCGAGGCCGATCAAGACGTCATGCAGGTGCCCTGGCCGATTGCGCGGGGGAGCGATGAACGAGGTATCGGCGCCGAATGCGGCCAGCCCAGGTGCGTCCCCGCTGCGAAGCATCACGTGCGCCAGCGCCGCGGCAATGAACTGTGCGTAGCGGAGCTTGCTCACAGCCCCGTCGCCGACGAAGCCCATCGACGCGGACGTATCTACCGCGATGAAACACTGGAGGTTCGAGTCTTCTTGAAATAGGCGGACGTACAGTCGATCTGTACGGCCGTAAAGTCTCCAGTCGAGCCTCCGCACATCGTCGCCCTGCTGGTAGGACCGATGCCGGCTGAAGTCCTCGCCGGAGCCCAGGAACGGCGAGCGATGCGCGCCGCTGATGAAGCCGCGCACAATCGTACGCGCGATCAGGTCGAGGCTGCCTAGTCGCTCCAGCACCTCGGCTGGAAGCAACTCGCTGCCTTCCGTTGCGCTGAAGTGGGCGGTGCCTTTCATGCTGTCCTCGGCATGCGGTCCTCGCGGCCGCGATCGCTTCCCGGGAGGCTACCGCCCCCCAGGAGAACGTCCGATTTGTGCCTTGATCCGCTCCAGGGTCCGCCGCTGCTCCGGCGTCGGCGGATAGAGGCTACCCTGGACAGATCCCCGCCCGTTGAACTCCGAAGCCAGCCCCCTGAGTTGACCCGCCAGACCTTGACCGCTCTGCCCGCCCCTGCCCGTGGCGAGCGCCCGCTGCACGTTCATCAGGTCCACGAGGAATCGCTCCCTGTCCTGGTATTGGGCTGTGGTCAGCGCCGGCTTGCCGGGGTCACCGGCTACCATGACGGTCTCCGTCGTCGTGGCCGAGCCCGCGGTCAGTGTCACGGTGTAGGTGCCCGGCGAGACCCAGGGGCCTACTGGAGCCACCGGGCGAGGGGGCCGCGGAAGCGCCCGCGCCTGCGGGCTCTCGGGATCCTCCGGCGAGGAGGGAAGCGGCTCATGACGAAGGTCCCACGTGACCCTGTGGATGCGGCCCGTCTCGGTCTGCCCCTCCAGGGTGCGCACGATCGCGCCGTCGGCGTCCGCGACGGTGATCACCGCGGACGGAGCAGGCCGGCCGAGGGTGTAGTCGATGATCGCCCCCTCGGGCGGGTTCTCGCCGGTCCAGTAGTCTTGGCCGCGGTAGGACTGGTCCTCCCAGAACTGCCAGATTGCTGCCGGCCGGATCGAGAAGAGGTGCGCAGCTTCGCTCGCGACTTCGGTAGTCCACTCAGCGAGTGACGACGCGTCGTCGAGAATGAAGATCCCACGGCCATGCGTGGCGACGACGGCGTCGTGCGTGCGGGGTTGCACCTCTACTTCCATGTAGATTGTCGCAGGAAGATTCGAGCCCACTGGGTACCACATATCGCCGCGATTTGGAGAGGCGAAGAGCCCGTGCTCGGTACCGAGGAAAAGCGCCCCGGCCCGATCTGGGTGCTCCCCGATGAAGCGGACCGAACCGTCCTCGGGCAGACCCGCCGCGATCGAGGTCCAAGTGCCCCCGAAGTCGTCAGTCCGGTACGCATAAGGCCGGAAGTTGCCGCGCCTGTGGTCGTCGACGGCCACGTAAGCGGTCCCCGCTCCGGCCAGCGATGCGTCGATCCGGCTCACGTATGCACCGTCGGGCGCACCAGGCAGACGTCCCGAAACATCGGTCCACGTGGCCCCACCGTCCCGACTCACCTGGAGACTCCCTTCGTCTCCACCCACCCAAAGCACGTTGGGATCAAGAGGTGACTCGTCGACCGCGCTGAGCGCGCTGTACGTGCCCTGGCCGTCGTTCTTCGAGAGCATCGGCTCGGAGCCCCGAACGCCCATGATCGACAATGTGTCCCGGTCGATATTTCGCGTGAGGTCGGCGGTGCCGGTCCACGTCGTCCCGCGGTCCCGCGTGATCATGAGCCTCTGCGCACCGTAGTAGTACGTGCCCGGTGTAGTTTGAGAGGCGACACCTGGCGTCAACCATTCAAATCGCAGCCGAGGCTCGCCCGGCCCTGCCACCGGGGGGATCTCGCGGCGGTCCCCCATGTAGGCATCGACGAGGGTCAGGTCGCCGCCGACCGCGTTGCTGTATACGTAGCGTGGACCTTCCACGTCGACGTGGTGCTCCAAGCCGTCGTTGAACCCGATTTCGGCCCAGTCGCCGCCCGTGATCCCCAGGTAGTGCCGGGTCTGGCTCGGCACCTGCCAGGAGTGGTTGTCCTGCATTCCACCGTAGATCCAGTACGGCGATCGGTCATCGAGACCCAGGCCGTAGAACTGACCAAGCGGGATGTTTTCGTAGGGGGTGTAGGTAGCCCCGCGGTCCCAGGTCTGGTACAGACCGCCGTCACCGGCCAGATAGAAGTGCTTGGAGTCGCTGGGGTCGATCCACATCGCATGATAGTCGCCCTTGAGTCCTACGTCGTAGGTAGGCTCGGTCGGCATCGTACGCCAGGTCCGTCCGGCGTCCTCGCTCGAGGAGAACCAGCGCGCGAGTAAGTAGAGGCGTGAATCATCGGTCGGGTCCACGTAGAGCGAACTGTAGTATGCGGGCCGCGAGTTCATGTCGCTCATCCGCTCCCAGCGTGTGCCCCCGTCGGTGCTCCTGTAGATGCCACCCTCGGTGTCGTGCTCCACCACCGCGTACACGAGGCCGGGTGTGCTCGGAGATGCAGCGAGGCCGATGCGGCCTTTGTCTCCCGCGGGTAGTCCCTGCGACAGAAGCTGCCAGTTTCGTCCCCCGTCGGTGCTCCTGTAGATGCCGCCGCCGGGTCCGCCTCCGTTGAAGCCCCACGGTTGGCGAAGCCTCTGGTACGCTGCGGCGTACACGGTGTTGGGGTCGCCTGCGTCGCGGGCCATGTCGACAATGCCTGTCCGATCGTCAACGAATAGCACCTTATTCCAGCTTCTCCCGGCGTCCTCTGTCCGGTAGACGCCACGGTCCGGCGATTCCGCCCACAGGTTCCCGAGCGCACCCACCAGTGCGACGTCAGGATTCGTTGGGTCCACAAGGATCCGCCCGATCGCTCGCGTGTCCTCGAGGCCCAGGTGTGTCCACGTCCCCCCGCCGTCGGTGCTCCGATAGACGCCGTTACCCCACGAGCTGCTCTGACGGTTGTTCTGCTCTCCTGTGCCGGCCCAGACCACGTCAGGGTTCGACGGTGCCAACGCGACGACTCCGAAGGTCCCTGTCGGCTGACCGTCGAAGACAGGGGCCCACGTCGTGCCGCGGTTCGTGGACTTCCATATACCGCCCGTTGCCGAGGCGACCCAAATCGTGCTCGGGTCATCCGCCAAAGACTGGACGTCGTGAATGCGGCCGCCCGTTACGGCCGGGCCGATCTCACGGAAGCGAAGTCCGGCGAAGGGGTTGGCCTCTTGGGATGCAGCACCGACCGGTGTGAGCGACAGATACGCCACCAGGACCGAGAGCGAGACGCAGAAAGAGAGCGCTACAAGGCGGCTCGCGCGTAAGGCACGAAGGCAACGTGACGACATAGATGAAGACCTCTGGAGCGGGCGATAGGTACAGCATTGTACGGACCGATGAGGGACCCAGCCAGACGGCGTTGGTGCGGGGTTCCCAATTTGGCTTCGTCCCGAGGAAAAGCCCCGGACTTCTGCTTCCTCAAGGGTCTTCTATAGGATTTCGCTACGCGGCAGGGCAACCTCAGATAGAAGCGTCGTAACCACCTCGTCTGGTGTGCGCCCCTCCGCTTCAGCCTGGAAGTTCACCAGGATGCGATGGCGTAGAACGGCGGGCGCCACGCGCGCGAGGTCCTCCGGCGCGACGTGAAGGCGTCCGCGCATAAGTGCCGAGGCTTTCGCGCACAGAATCAACGATTGTCCCGCGCGAGGGCCCGCACCCCACCTAACCCATCGATTGGTAACGTCGAGGGCCTCGTCGCGCCCCGGCCGGGAGCTCCGCACCAGTCGGGCCGTGTAGTTCAAGATTTCGTCCGACACGACAATCCCGCGAACCAGTTGCTGCAATTCGAGCACTTCCGGGCCAGTCAGAACCGAAGCGATCGCTTCGGAGCCGGTGCCGGTGGTGCTGCGTAGGATCTCCACCTCGTCGTGACTCTCGGGGTAGTCCAGGCTGATCTTGAGCATGAAGCGGTCGAGTTGCGCTTCGGGCAGCGGGTAAGTGCCCTCCTGCTCGATCGGATTCTGAGTTGCCAGCACGAAGAACGGTTGGGGGAGTTCAAGCACCTCACCACCGGTCGTGACGTGACCTTCCTGCATGGCTTCGAGGAGGGCGGCTTGGGTCTTGGGCGGGGCTCGGTTGATTTCGTCGGCGAGGAGTACCTGGGTGAACACCGGCCCTGGAAGGAAACGCGTCGCCCTGCGTCCCGTGGTGCGGTCTTCTTCAATGACCTCGGTGCCCGTGATATCGCCCGGCATCAGGTCCGGCGTGAACTGGATGCGACGGAATTCGAGGTCGAGCGCGTCCGCCAATGTTCGAATGAGTAGCGTCTTTGCCAGCCCCGGAACGCCTTCTAGGAGGCCGTGCCCCGCGGTCAGCAGGCAGAGGAGGACTTCCTCAACGGCAGCTTCCTGACCGACGACACGCTTGCCGATTTCGGCGCGCAGCATGGTCAAGCGGCCGGTTAGGTGCTCGATGCGACTTTCGACCTCATGGATGGTGGACGACTCCAACTCAACTCTCCTGCTGTCGGGCGCGGGGGGGGGGTAGGTGCACTAGCTTACTGCACCTGGGCAGATCTGACGACGGTGGGCGGCAGGGTCGGTCTGTAACCGTCGCCACCGACCCAGAATGACCGACGCCAGAAATGGGGTGACTCCCCACACGCGAGGCCGGAGCCCTGAGCTACTTTTCCTATACATCCCAAGAAAGCTCCGACCCTTGAAGGAATAGAACGATGACCCTCACACGCCTCGGTTCAGCCGCAGCCGCATTGCTCGTGGTGGTATCCTTTGCCGCCTGCGCACCTAACGGTGACAAAGCCGCTACGGGGACTCCTGACGGAGCCGGCGTTCTCCCTCCCGGGCACGTCCCACTCGGCGAGTCGGGGGCCACTGCTGCTGGCGGCGACGCAGCGACCGTCACGGTCCTCGAAACGATGAATTCCGGCGGCTATACGTATGCCCGCGTCTCCGACGCTGGTGGGGAATCGTGGCTAGCCGGTCCGGAGGCCGAGCTCGATGTTGGGCAGGCGTTATGGGTCAGCGGCGCCATGCCGATGGAGAACTTCACGAGCAGCACACTGGATCGAACCTTTGACCTCATCTTCTTCGTGGGGGGATTCCAGAGGGCCCTGGCTATGGCCTCTGCGGCCGGCACCACCCCCGGCACCACCCCCGGCACGGCGCCAGTCGGGGGTGTTCAAGGCACGGTCAGCGAAGTCCTCGTGGGAGGAGGCTACACCTACGTCGCGGTCGAAACGGACGGTGTGACGCGCTGGCTTGCGGGCCCGATGACGCCGGTCGAAGAGGGCCAGGTGATTTCTTGGAAGGGCGGCATGACCATGAATGGTTTCACGAGCAGCACGCTCGAGCGGACGTTCGACGAGATCCTGTTCGTGGAGCGGATCCTCCTAGTGAAGTAGGCTCACGGAGAGGCTGACCGTTTGCAGCGGTGCGGCCCCGTTGAGCCGCGCCACGATTGCCACTAGCCTCCTGCTTCCACGGAGCGCCCTAGGCGCTCCGTTTCTGTGATATCCTGCCCCCTATCGTCGATGCTCAAGGTCGGAATTGTAGGCCTCCCCAACGTTGGGAAGTCTTCGCTGTTCAACGCCATCACCGCCGCTGGTGCCCCCTCAGAGAACTACCCGTTCTGCACGGTGGAGCCCAACGTGGGTACGGTCGAGGTGCCGGACGTGCGTCTCGACAAGATCTTCGAGCTCGCGGCCTCCAAGCGCCGCCTGCCGTCGATCATCCAGTTCGTCGACATCGCCGGCCTGGTAGAGGGTGCATCTGAAGGGGAGGGCCTCGGAAACAAGTTCCTCGGCAACATCCGAGAAGTGGATGCGATCGCCCACGTGCTTCGGTGCTTTGACGACCCGGATGTCACCCACGTGATCGGAGGTGTAGATCCGGTTCGGGACAGGGAGATCGTAGAGACCGAGTTGGCGCTCGCGGATCTCGATACTGTGCAACGCCGCCTCGACAAGGTGGAGAAGAAGGCGAAGTCCGGCGAAAAGGAATCGATCCGCGAAAAGGCCGTGCTCGACAAAGCGCTTGAAGCGCTCGCGGCTGGGAAGCCCGTGCGGTCGGTCGTCCTGAACGCGGAGGAGGCACCCATTCTCAAAGGCTTCCAGCTCCTCACCTCGAAGCCGGTGCTCTACGTTGCCAACGTCGGGGAAGCTGACCTGCCCGAAGCAGAAAACGATTGGACGCGGGCCCTGCGAGCGGCGGTGGCTGCGGACGGCGCCGCGGCCCAAGAAGACGAGGCCGTGGTCACAGTGTGCAGTGCGCTCGAGTCCGAGCTCGCAGAGATGGAGCCGGCAGATCGCCAGGACTTCCTAGAAGAGATCGGCGTGAAGGAGTCGGGCCTGAATCGACTCATCCGCGGGGCCTACGAACTTCTGGGCCTCGTGACGTTCTTCACCGTCGGCCCGCAGGAGAGCCGCGCATGGACGGTGCGGGTAGGCAGCAGCGCACCCCAGGCGGCAGGGACGATCCACTCTGACTTCGAACGGGGATTCATCCGGGCGGAGACGATTCATGTGGATGAGTTCGAAAAGGTCGGCTCGTGGAAGGCGGCCAGGGACGTCGGGGTCCTGCGGTCAGAAGGGAAGACCTACACGGTGGTCGACGGCGATATCATGTTGTTCCGCTTCAACGTGTAGCGGGCGTCCTAGGTCTGTTTCGAGGCCGCGCCCCGACCGTCGTCAAAGGGTCGGGGCTGGCCGCCGAGGGACGATGTCACCGCGACGCTGTACTCAGTCGATCTTCGTTTTAAGCACTTTCACGGTTGAGCGTTTCCGTCGTCGGTGCTGAGGCACCAGGTTGCGCATGCTCTCGAGCTTCCCGAAGCATAGGAGCCGGTCGCCGATTTCGAGGACGCGACTCACCTTTGGGTTGGGGATCACGGTATGGCCGCGGTGGAGGGTCAGGACGACGATGTCCATCGCCCGTAGGCCCGATTCCTCAATCGACTGGCCGACCAATTCGGAGTTTTCACCAAGTTCGAGCTCGGTCACGCCATAGCTGGCGCTGACGGTGAGGCGCTGGCGCACGTCCAATTCAGGGAAACTGACCTGGCCTTCGATGTAGTCGATGATCGCGCCCGCTACGTCGAGCTTGGTCGATCCCTCGATGCCTTCCAGGCCTGGAGATGAGTTGACTTCCATCACCTGCGGGCCGTCGGCGCCCTCGAGCATATCCACACCTGCGACCTTGAGTCCCATGATCTGCGCGGAGCGGACGGCGGTCTCACGATAGGCGGGGTCGAGGTCCACGGCCTCAGCCATTCCACCCCTGTGGACGTTGCTCCGAAATTCGCCTCCCTGGGCTGTGCGCCGCATGGCCGCCACGACGCGATCCCCGACAACGAAGGCACGAATATCCTTACCCGCGCTTTCGCCCACAAACTTCTGGATGAGGACGTTCTGTTTCGTGCTCTGCAGTGTCTCGATGATGGCTTCCGCGACTTTCACCGAGTCTGCCATGATCACGCCCACACCCTGAGTGCCCTCCAGTAGCTTGATGATGACGGGGGAGCCACCCACGCGCTCAATGGCAGGCAGGACGTCCTGTTTGCGGCGCACAAAGGCGGTGTGCGGAAGCCCGACATCGTGTCGACTGAGAATCTGGAGCGCCCGCAGCTTGTCGCGTGAATTGGCAATCCCGTTCGCAGAACTGGGCGTATAGACGTCGAGTTGTTCGAATTGCCGGACCACAGCAGTACCGAAATAGGTGACGGACGCACCGATCCTGGGGATGATCGCGTCATAATGGCTCAGCGGTTTCGACGCATAATAGAGGTTGGGTACACCGGCCTCGACCTCGATCGAGAATTTCAGCGTATCTAGGACCTTCACCTTGTGGCCCCGTGCCTCGGCAGCCTCGCGTAGGCGGCGAGTGCTATAGCACCCAGGTGACCGGGACAGGATCGCGAGCTTCATGGTTTCGAGTCGGTAGGGGAAGGCAGGTCTACGGAAGGGCGGCCAGCGAGAAACGAGCGGCCTGCATCAACCAAGAATCGGTGTCGGATGGCTTGGCGACCTAACAACATGCGGAAACCCATACCACTTCTGCGCGACAATGTGAGTTCGATCGGCCATTGCTGGCCCATCAATTCGATGGTGATGATCACCACAGGCCGCACCTCAGATTGCCCTCCGGAGTTTCGTACGCGTCGGCGAGCCAGGAGCGGAAGCTCAACAGGAATGGCTGGCCTCGAGCGCCTCTGATGGGGGTGAATCACGAAGCGAACGTAATTGACCCCGTCGCGAACGAACTCTTTGACGCCGGAAGCGTGTAGAGAAGACGTTCGCGCCCCTGTGTCTACCTTGGCCTTGACGGCAGTCCCGTCGAGGCCCGGCAGTCCCACCCATTCTCTCCACCCAATCGTGGGCTTCTCGGGGGATTCGGGCCTTTTGGATCGAGGCACGGCGAGGCCTTGGGCGCTGGAGGGAATCAAGATGTAAAAGGTGACATCACCCGCCTCGACCGGGTAGACGCGGTCGTAGCTTCTCGCCCTCGCAGGTCTCGCTCTGATAGCTTCGTTTCGGGGATCCCACCGGCTGATTTCACGAAATGGGGGACGGATGGCTCGATGGCCGGGGCGCGGAGTCAGGTTCTAGTGTGGTGTATCAGAAGTTCCCGAGCCACCGAGAGCGCCGAGGCGCCGGATCCAGGTAGGCGCGACGACGAGGAATAGCACCGCTATTGTGAGGAGGAGCAACGACGCTGGGCCGGATGCATCGGTGCTCGAATGGCCGAGACACTTCTGATACACCGCACTAGCGCGCTGGGATGGTTATCTGGCTCCGGTGAGGCGAAGGACGACGCCCTGCTGTTCGGCTTCAACCTGTGGCCCATGTCGGTGACTGAGGTGTAAGTGAATTGGCAAGTTCCCATTTCCGGCCGGCCGTCGCCTCACAAGTTGCTGGTGAATTTTCAGGTTGGACTCTAGTCTGCACCAGGACGGGCTCGACAGATTGCCGGCTGCACAGGACGGAATGAAAGGGTCCGACGGGTTGGCGGGCGTATGTGCCTTCCCCGAACCGTTGCCGGGTCGCGCTGATCTGGTCAGCGTCCCAATGTGAATGAGAGAGAGGCATGAACCACTTCTTCGACACGATTCAGTTGCAGCCAGTCTCGGTCGTGCAGGCGTCCGGGTGACCCGCCGCCGATTTCCACCGCTGCACGAGGGCTCCCTTCCGCTTGCTGGCACCCTTCGGTCGTGTCGGCGAGCTTGCGTGGATGTCGTATCCGGGGCCGTGCCAAGGTAGTTTTTCCGAGGGATGTCCACGCTGTTGCTTAGACAAGACGGGGCAAAGCATTGAAACACCTTCCAGAACTGTTTGAGAAGAACCGAGCCTGGGCTGCGCGCATGCGCAGCGAGAACCCGGATTTTTTCCAGACGTTGGCGAGCCAGCAACGCCCGTCCTACCTGTGGATCGGCTGTGCGGACAGTCGAGTGCCAGCGAACGAGATCGTCGGGCTCCCCCCCGGGGAGCTCTTCGTGCATCGCAACGTGGCCAACGTGGTGGTGCACACGGATTTGAACTGCCTCTCGGTTCTACAGTTTGCAGTGGAGGTACTGCGAGTGCCGCACGTCATCGTGTGCGGACACTACGGGTGCGGAGGTGTGGAGGCCGCCTATCGTCGTGAGCCGGCGGGCCTGGTGGACAACTGGTTACGGCACGTCGAGGACGTCGCATTTCTTCACGAACGCGAGTTGGAAGTGCTTCCGTCGGAGCAGGAAAGGCTGGCGCGACTGTGCGAACTCAATGTTCTTGAGCAGGCGGTGAACGTCTGCCGCACGACCGTCGCCCAGGACGCTTGGCGGCGCGGGCAGCCACTCACGGTGCACGGGTGGATCTACGCGCTGGGAGATGGCCTGCTTCGTGACCTGGGCTTCAGTATTGACCGACCTGAGGACGTTGTCGCCAAGTATCGCGAAGTGCTGGCGGTGGGGAGCCGCTAGTGAATACGAAGATGACTATTGTGGCATTCGAGCCGGGGGGCATCTGGGTCTGCCGCGTTGCTCGTCGTCCCAATAGCCGTGCATTGAGTGCTCAGCGTAGAGCGGACACGGTATGACGGTCGATAAGTCGAGCACGACGACGGGTGGTCTCGGCTTCGGGACAGGCCCGGTTTTCCTTGCGAGTATCAGCACCATCCTCGGCGCGGTCATGTTCCTGCGCTTCGGGTACGCCGTGGGAAGCGTGGGGGTGCTCGGTGCGCTCCTGATCATTGTGCTGGGCCACGCGGTGACGATTCCTACGGCGCTCGCCATCGCCGAGATTGCGACGAACCGCAGGGTGGAAGGCGGCGGCGAGTACTTCATTATCTCTCGCTCCTTCGGGTCAACCATCGGCGGGGCGATCGGGATCAGTCTCTATTTGTCCCAAGCGATCTCCGTCGCGTTCTACATGATCGCCTTCGCCGAAGCATTCCGCCCGCTTGCGCCGTGGTTGGAGGCCACGATCGGCATCCCCTTCGACGCCCGGATCATATCGCTGCCCGCCACGATCGGTCTGGTGACCCTCGTACTTAGGCGGGGTGCGGATCTGGGCGTGCGGGCGTTGTGGGTCGTCGCATCAATCCTTGCTGTGTCGCTGGTCTTCTTCTTCCTGGGCGAGTCCCCGGTTGAAATGCGGCCTGACACCCTCCCGTTTGTTTCCAGTCTTGCGAACGCCGATCCGTTCATGCTGGTGTTCGCTATCGTTTTCCCGGCGTTTACCGGGATGACGGCCGGAGTGGGCCTCTCGGGTGACCTGGCCAATCCAAGAAAGTCTATCCCGCGCGGCATCATGTCTGCGACCCTCGCCGGCATGTTCGTATACGTCCTCGTAGTTTTCAAACTAGGTGCCTCAGCCAGCTCCGCCGACCTCGTCGGGGACCAGCTCATCATGAGCCGGATCGCGCTGTGGGGCCCGATCATTCCCATCGGCCTTGCAGCCGCGACGCTGTCGTCGGCGATCGGATCCATCTTGGTCGCGCCGAGGACCCTTCAAGCGCTCGGAGGCGACGCTGTTGTGCCCGCCCCTAAGGCGAACCGATTCCTGTCTGCGGGTATCGGCGCGGCGAACGAGCCGCGCAATGCGACGATCGTCACCTCCGTCATCGCGATCGTCTTCGTATTCCTGGGGTCGGTCGACCTAGTGGCACGGATCGTCTCCATGTTCTTCATGGTCACATACGGCGCTCTGTGCGCGATTTCCTTCTTGGAGCATTTCGCGGCGCGCCCGTCGTACCGGCCGAGCTTCCGCTCGAAGTGGTATCTGAGCCTGATCGGCGCGGTGATGAGCCTGGTCCTGATGCTGCAAATGGACCTGTTCTTTGCGGTCATGTCCCTGTTGTTCATGGGACTGCTGTACATCGTGATTCGCCATAGCCGCGGTGGGGTCGACGACCTGAGCGCGATCTTCCATGGTGTGATGACCCAGGCGACGCGGCATCTGCAGATTCGCCTGCAGAAGACACCGGCGTCCGATTGGCGCCCGAGTGTGATCGCCCTGACCCCGCGGACGTTTGATCGCTCGTCTCCTGTGCAGATGCTCGAGTGGCTGTGCCACCGCTACGGCTTCGGCACCTACCTCCATTACATCCCAGGAATTCTCGAGGAATCGACATTCGAGAAGAGCCGTGAAGTGCAGGACCGGTTGATCCGTTCTATGGAGGAACGAAAAGGGGCGCTGTACGTGGACACCATGATCAGCCCGTCCATGACGACCGCGCTCGCGCAGTGCCTACAGATGCCTGGCGTTTCGGGAATGGACAACAACACCATTCTGTTCGAGGTTGGCGCGCACGACGGCCCCGAGGTGCTTGTCGACGTGGCCGCGGGCGTGAAGATGGCCGGGGTGCCTCACCTGAACCGTCTCGTGCTCCGGCACGGGGAGAACTTTTTCGGGTCCCGCAAGACGATCCATGTGTGGCTCACCTGGCATGACGCGCGCAACGCCAACTTGATGATCTTGCTTTCTTACATCCTGCTCGGTCACAAGGACTGGCGCGGGGCCGAGATCAGCCTCTTTGTCACGCACCCGCGAAAGCAGATCAGCGATCGGAGCGACGAGATCCACACGATGATCACCGAAGGCCGGCTTCTGATCAGTGAGAAGAACGTCAACGTGATCGCTACAGAGGAAGGCATCGACTTCCAACGCCTTGTCGAGGCTCGCTCCGATGCGGCGGATCTCGTGATCATGGGATTCACGCCGGAGCGTCTTGAGAAGAAGGGGCCGGATCTATTCCTTCGCTTCCCGAGCCTTCGCGATGTGCTGTTCGTGAGCGCTGAGGAGCGCATCTTCATCGATTAGGGCGCCCCTCACATTCCGTCGTGTTGATTGGCTGATGTGCTCATTCCGGCGGCCATGGGTTCGACGTGGACGCCTTGGGGTGTCCGGCCGCGACTCCTGCTGGCCGACTTAGAGGTGGGCTAGGGTCTCCCCTAGCGTTCCGAAAAGTGTTGAGCCTATGTGCGTCGCGAAGTTGCCGTCAGCACCCAGGAGCCGCTGATTGATTTCGATCTCGAAGCCGAGGTATGTCACGGCCTGAAGTGCCCGACGCAGCATAGTCGTAAGTCCGTCCGAAGTGCCGCGATAAGGGTCGTTCCGTCGAATGACAAAGTCCGGTATGGCGCTCCCCAGCGCGACAGCCCAGCGTTTCGCTAATGTCAACTCGGCGAGCTGCGCTGGGTCGTACAGCAGGGCGATGTCGGGCTTGCGACGGACTCCATTCAGCACTGGGGTGAAGGAGTGGATGCCAAGGTGGAGGACGCGTCGGCCGCGGCGCGCCTGTCCTTCCACGGTTTCCTGGACCGCGGCACGGTGTGGGCTGTGCCACTTCGTGATGAGGTCGTTACGCGCGCACCGATCCAGACTCCGCGTGAACTCGGAGCATACCCGAGGGTGGTGCGGCGAGCGATTGAGGTCTACCAGGAGCCGTGTGACCGTCGACGACAAGAACGGCGCCTTCAGGGCCGACGAGAGTTGCTCCGCCAGCGCCAGGGTTCCAGGCTCCCAACCGTGGTGGCTTGCCAGCGTCTTTTCCGCGCCGCTGAACAGGTGCGCGTATTCGGGCGGCACGACGTTACCTCCATGTTCAGCCGTGACAACGAAGGACCATGGCCGCCCGGTCATGCGCGCCACCTCCTTGGGTTGTTCACGCGCTCAGGTGGCAGAAAACGATGAATTCTCCACGAGGCACCCGCACAGGTCGAGTGCAACACGCCTGAGGTCTGAGAGCGTGGGTGCGGTCCCAGCCGCCCTCAGCATACGCCTCGCCAAGGGTCCCTCACTGAGGATCATTCCGAGCGGGTGGGTCCATTCGCCTGCCGGATCGTCGAGCGGGTCTGCTTCGAGTAGCCGTCGCCACACCTCTCCCAACGCGAGCGGCGAGCTAGGCATCCCCAACACCCTGAGCAAGGCCGGATCGCTCAACTCGGCGCGCTCCCCGTCCCGCACGGCGGCGTCCAGCACTGCCGCCAGTGACTCTGTGGACGGATCTTCCGCAACGTCTCTGCCAGCCAGGCGCCCTTGCGAGAGCGAGCGCACGAGTGTCACCACGGCGGCGACGACGGCGAGGTCCGCAGCGGGGCACTCCTGGGCATCGATGATGCGAATCTCAATGGCGCCGCGGTCGAAGCGCGCGATCGCACCTCGGGCGTTGACCCACTCATGACGGAGAATTCCCGCGGGGTCGTGGGGCTCAAGATCGGCGTATATCCGTGCCAGGATGGTACGCTGGTATTCGTCACGAGTGAACGCCGGTTCGGGGATGATTTGGCCGGATACGGAGGGCACGCGGCGCGCGTTCCCTCGGTAGACCGCCATGCGCGTGTCCAGCGCCCCACCGCCGCGCCCATCCACGTATGGAGAAGCCGCAGAAAGCGCCGGAATGAGCGGCAACGCCACCCGGATCGCCGCGTGCAATCGTCCGAATTTTTCGTCGTTCGCGAACGGGAGGTTGAGGTGAGTGCTCTGGAGATTCGCCCATCCGTGACCCTTACACCCGAAAATGCGATCGAAGGTTCGATAGACTTCGTTGTCTTCGTGCGGCCACAGCCGAGTCTCGGTTTCCGGGTTCATCCACGGATGCATCGCCCCCGGCATGAGCCTAGCGCCGAGATCCGAGAGCCGATTTTGTGCGGCGAGCATGCTGTCATGGAAGGTCCCACCCAGGCCTGAGAGCGTGGGTGCGGGCCCGTTGGTCTTGAACTCCAACACGTGGAGTACCAATTCGTTGGACCATGCGATCTCACCAAGCTCGACCTCGGAGGCGGGCCCTCCAGAGACCCATTCGATCAGCCTCTCGCGAGGTAGCGCCGGATGAGGTCGGGGTCCAATTCCTCGAAGCGGATCTTCCCGCCGGCGCCCAAGAATTGGAGGTAGGCCTAGGTCGACGTGTGCATAAGCGTGGATTGCCTGCCGGCCCCTTGCAGCGCGAGCGCCTCACCAAGCTCGCGCCCTGGGGCGCTGAACCAGGTCGGGTCGAAGAGACGGAAGTCGTAAGTGTACAGCGTCGCGCTGTATCCGCGGCCCAGTGCGTGCAGCCCAAGATAGGCCGCCAGCGTACCCCCGCTTCCTAGCGTCGTGACTCCGTCGATGACCTCGTGGAGGGGTAAGGGGGTCTCCGAGAAACCGATAGGCAGAGTGTGAAGGCACGTCGTCCCACACTGTTCGTCGGTGGGCTGGGCGAGGACCTCGAGGGCGAGCTCGGTCGAGGACCTGTGGTTTGTTGCTCGGCGGCGGCGTGCGGCGCCAGAAAAGGGGAACATCCGCGGATCCGACAAGGAGCGGACACGGCGTCTGCGAAATCTAGCGACGGGTGCCGACCGGGTGCAGGCGGCGGGACGGCATGCTTGCTCCCGCACCGGAGGCCCCCAGGGCCCGGACGATGTCCGGCGCAGGCGTTCCGGCGTCTGCATTGTGGTCGCGAATTACTCGCCGGGCGAGGCGACCGCTCTGAGCCCGCTCTTCAGCGCCCTGCTACGCGGGACCTACTACGACGGCTTCTACGATTCCGAGCTCAGCGACCCCGATCTGCGCTACGGTTCGCGCATCATCTTCGATGCCGAAGTGTCGGTGTACGTGCGGTTGAGCTACGACTGGCTCTGGAATTCGCGCTAGAGAAGGCGGCGGAGTGAACTGGCCCCCCGTCGATCGGGCTCTTCCCGATAGGCGTGGACAGGGGGCGCTGCAGCGGATTCCCGAGAAACCACCTTTTGCGACTTCAACCATGCTGTCGGCTAGGGAATCGCGGTAGTCGATGACTTCAGCGGCCAGTCACCCCCTGTGGAAACAACAGGGGTGGCGACCCGTGGCTTGAGCACCGCGGCCGACGGCTCGGGAGATTCCGAAGAGATCATCGCGGCAGCGCCCGGTCGCTCGAACACCCTTTCGCCAGAAGGAAAGTGGCTCATCGGGGAAGGGGACGGAGCCGCCACGAGTCCCGACATCGTCTACGCACAACTCGACGCCGGTGATGTCCAGTTGAAGACGTACTTGCGCGCGGATTGGCACGAGGAAGACGGCGAGGTATCCTCCGACGGCCGATGGCTCGCGTACCAAACGAACGAGGGAGGGACTCACGCGAACTACATACGAAGCTTCCCGGAACCAGGGCCCGTCGTTCGCTTGTCCGATGCCAATCAGGGTCCGCTGTGGACTCCCACTGGAGACGCGGTCTTCTACGTGCGCAATGATGTGATGGTGCGGCGAGATGTGCGACGCGGCGAGGCCGTCGAGCTTGGAGAAGAGACCGAGCTATTTCAGGTGCCGGACATGCGCGGCTCCACCCAATACCGTAACTACGACATTCATCCCGACGGGGACCGCTTTCTCTTCGTCTCGAACGGCAACTTCGACGAGGAGCCTGTGACGGCTTTCCATGGCATCGGGCCAGTCGTGATCGTCGCGAACTGGTTCGAGGAGTTGAAGCAGCGGATGGGCGAAGGGCGGTGACGGTACGCTATGTCCTGTCCGTATCACAGTCGAGCACGCCATCCTGACCCGCGAGGTTACCATGAAGAGAATGCCTGCCGCCGTTCTGATCGCCCTGTGTGTCACCGCCTGCAATCCCGCGGCGGTTGAGGTCCCAGCCGTGGACACGGCGGCGGAAGTGGCCGCCCTTCGCGCCGCGGCCGCTGCCTACCATGAGGCCGCCAGCAGCAAGAACGCCCAAGGAGTGGTTGCCCTCTACGATCCGACGGCCGTCATGGTCCCACCAAACGCAGCGCTCGTCCACGGCAGCGAGGGCGTCCAGAACTACCGCTTCGGCTTCATCTCCACGCCAGGTGTCGAGCTGTCTTTCGAGCTGGTGCGTGCAGAGGTGTCCGCGTCGGGCGACATGGGCTGGACGCTCGCGATCGGGGACATCACCGTCGCGCCCGAGGGTGCGGAACCGGGTAAGGACGTGGTGCGCGACTTCCACGTGTGGCACAAGCAGGCCGACGGTTCTTGGAAGGTTGTGGCCGACGTTTGGAATTCGGGAATGCCTGCGGGTTAGATGCGGTTCGCCGCCCACACCCAAGCACACCCTCCGTGATCACCACAGACCGCCTCCTGCTCCGCGACTTCCGGTTCGACGACTTCGCTGCTGTCCACCGCTACGCGACCGACCTAGAAGTCGTGCAATACATGCCGTGGGGACCGAACACGGAGACGGACACGAGAGACTTCCTCGACCGTAATATCGCGGCCGCACAGATCGAGCCGCGCGTCAGCTACGGACTGGCCGTCGTGCGAGCAGAGGATGGGGTGCTGGTGGGCGGCATCGGGTTGGATCTCGACAGGCCTGATGGCCCTCAGGCGTCGCTCGGCTATTGCCTCGCGCGCGAGATTTGGGGCCAAGGGTATGGACCGAGGCGGCCAAGGCTCTAATGGCGTTCGGCTTTGACGTGCTGCACCTACATCGAATTCAGGCAGCGTGTGACCCGCACAACCCGGGATCGGCGTGTGTCCTCGAGAAGCTCGGCATGACACTCGAAGGCCATTTGCGGCGCGACACCCGTATCCGTGGCGAGTGGAGAGACACCCTCGTCTATGCTGTGCTGGAGGACGACTAGGCCGGGCCTTAAGGCTCCAGCGCTCCGCCATCCTCGACGGGGCCATCACTCACGATACGGATCGGAAACGGGGCGGTATCAGACCCCGTGTATAGCGACCGGTGGGGGAACGGAATCTCGATGCCTTCCGCGTCGAAGCGCGCCTTGATCTCTTCGAACAGTTCGTTGCGCACGGGCAAGAAGATGGGCGTCTGAGTCCACGAGGCCAACTTGAAGTCGACCGACGACGCACCGTAGCCCTCAAAAATCACGATCGGCTCGGGCTCCATGAGAACCCGCGGGTTTGCTGTAGCGATCTCGAGCAGGATCTCACGGATGCGCCCTGCATCCTCTTTGTAGGCGATCCCGACCGGGATGTCCATACGACGAATTGGGAAGCGCGTCACCGTGGTGACTTCGGTCTTGACCAAGGCCTCATTTGGGATCCGGACCATCTGGTTGTCGAACGTCCGCAGCTTAACCGACAGCATGTCGATGGTCATGACCACCCCGGTCGTCTCTCCAACCTTGATGACGTCACCCACTTTGAAGGGCGCCTCGGCCAGGAGAAAGAAGCCGCTGATGATGTTCGAAACCGATGTCTGGGACGCGAAGCCTACCGCGATTCCCACGATGCCCGCGGCGCCGAGCAAGGGCGTGAGGCTAAGGCCTAGCTCCCGCAACACGGTAACGAGGATGACCAACACGGCCGGGTAGAACACACTTTTGTGGACTACTAGACCCTTTTGTGCGTCGTAGGTCCTGATCGCGTAGTCCCTAGCAAAACGCGCGATCGCCCACGCGGCCGGGATACCGATCACGAGTATGAGCGCGGCGCGCAGCAGCGGGATGCCCCCGACGTATAACACGTCGGGAACCTCGACTGCAGGGACGGCCTCTTGGAGGGCGAAGATCTTCACGTCACCCACGGAAGCCGCCGAGGGCCATGAAACGGGCGAAGGTACGCGCGCGGAAGCCGCGCGACTGGGCCCGCGCGGGGGTGATTTCTACGGCACCCTCTGCTTCTCTCGGCGGCAGGTCCTCCATGCGGATGTCGCTACCAAGCGATTCACCTTGGTATTCGACGACGACCTCTTCGCCCCAAAGTTCACCGGGTCTCTCAAAGATGCTGAGGTGGTCGACACGAAGGACGAGTTGCTCGACGGCGAGATTGTCCGTGGACCCGTTGCTGAGCTGTAGCGTGCAGATGATGAGATGCGGCTCGAAGAGGTCGGGCCGCAACTCTCTGCGCGCCTTAGTGGGTAGCCAATAGGCGAGAGACCCTTCGACGAAATCACCCCACCAAGTATCGGAGAGCGTCTCGGTGGGAAGCTCGACCAGTGTGGAAGCGAGCCCTGTCTCGGTTTCCACGACCTGAAGCCGAACCCAGGCGGGAACTCGTGAGTAGATGCGCGCGCTCGCCATTCGCATCAGCGTAAAGCTGTGATCCGGCTTGATCAGGAGCGGACGGTCCGGAAATACCGGAAGGACCGACAAATGGTGAGGCACATCGCGTAGGGACCAACGGTTCCAGTCGATGTCGTCCGGTGGGTCGATCGGAGGCGCGACGCCGTGTTCCGCTCGTGCGTGAGAGACTCTCAATTCATCTCCGACCCGGGTGATCCACACGGTGAGCGGACCGACCGAGATCCGCTCAATCGCGCCGACGGTTGGCATCTCTCTTCGACCCCAGCGGCCTGGATTCGTTGTCCCAACTTCGTGCATTCAGCCTTGACCCGGATAGGGTTCATATCGCTCACGGTCCGTGCCGTTGCGGCTCGTGAGTCAGCAAAAAATCTCGCCCTCATGGCCGGTCAGGAGAAGGCGTCGTCGGACGTGTTCGCGCTGATTGCGCGCGACCTACAGGTTTTTCGT
>CALFPJ010000033.1 GCA_937919655.1 uncultured Gemmatimonadales bacterium | reverse complement strand
AAGCTGCTCCTAAGAAGGCAGCCGCCAAGAAAGCTGCTCCTAAGAAGGCAGCCGCGAAAAAGGCTGCGCCCAAAAAGGCTGCCGCGAAAAAGGCTGCAGCCCCCAAGAAGGCCGCAGCAAAGAAGGCCAAGAAGTAAGCCCAGCGTTCTATTGCGCGTGACTCGACGCCGGCGCCCCCTGGGCGTCGGCGTCTTGTTTTTGGGCTATCTGGCCTGCTGAGCGGCGAGGTAGGCCATCACTGCGTCGTATTCGGCCCGCAAGGCGGTGTAGTAGGCCGTGGCCTCAGACGTCTTTCCATTTCGCCCAAGCTGTTCCAACTCCTCGAGCATGGCGGCGAACCGGTCCGAGCGGATGTTTCCGGAAGACGACTTCAGGCTGTGAGCGGCCGACCGTACACCGTCTGCATCTTGGGCCGCAATAGCATCCTCGAGGCGCTGAATGACGCTGGGGGCCTCCGACGCGTAGACCTCAAGCGTCGTGTCGACGATCTCTTCGATCCCCACTTCACGCATCATGGCTCGGAAGCCCTCAATATCAACCGGTGGCGTTCCATCTGCGTCGGACATGTGCCCCCCCTTCCCAGTGTGCTCACTCCGTGATGTACCCTCTGTGTCCGGCACCCATTTCTCAACGATCTCGTACAGGTCTTGTGGCATGAACGGCTTCGACAAGAAGTCGTTCATGCCGACCGCGACTGTGCGGTCCCGCTCTTCTTGAAACGCGTGCGCAGTCAAAGCGATGTCGGGAGATCTTGCGAGCGGTCTCGTTGTCATCGACAATCAGGACACGCTTCCCCTCAAGAGAGACTACTCCGCCCCTGCTTGTGTCTGGACGGGCGCTATCTGACACGGGCATCGTCAACGTGAAATGGAAGTCACTGCCGACGCCAAATTCGCTCTTGAGTTCGAGGGTGCCCCCCATGATTTCGACCAAGCGCCGTGAGATGGTCAGGCCCAGCCCTTTGCCACCATGCACTCGCGTAGTCGACTGATCTGCCTGCTCAAACTCGCCGAAGACCTTCTGCTGGTTGCCCTCGGCGATGCCGATCCCGGTGTCCCTCACGCTGAACAGAATCTCGGCGCCGTTGTGTACCGGACCGAGGTTTTCAACGGCCAACACGATCTCTCCCTGGCCGGTAAATTTCACCGCATTGGAGAGCAATTTTGTGACGATCTGGCGGAGCCTTACCGGGTCACCCCGTACGAAGACAGGCACAGACGCGTTGACGTCGACCAGCAGCTCGACGCCCTTCCCGCCGGCCTGCGGTCCGAAGACCCGAGCGGTCTCGCTGAGGAGGTCGTGCAACTGGAAGTCGATGGATTCAAGATCTAACTGGCCTGCCTCGATCTTGGAAACGTCCAGCACGTCGTTCAGGATCCTGAGCAGTCCATCGGCGGACGACTTGACGACCTGGATTGAGCTGCGCTGATCCTCCGTCATGTCGGTATCGAGAAGTAACTCAATCATGCCCAAGATGCCGTTCATAGGGGTGCGGATCTCGTGGCTCATCGACGCGAGAAACGAACTCTTCGCCCGTGCCTCCTCCTCAGCCTGAGCGCGCGCCTCTTCCTGCGCCTCGCGAGCCGCGACCTGCTCAGTGAAATCCTCACCAATCAGAATCGTACTGCCGGCCGCTTGCCGGCCGGCGACGGTTCCGGACAGGCGCATCCACATCGGGATTCCCCCTTTCCGTTGCAGCCTCAACTCCGCTACGGAGCGCGCACCCTCCCGCACGCTACTCAAAAAATAACTCAGTGCGAGGGCGTCATCTCCCTTTGTGAGTTGCTCCGAGAGGTCGCGTCCGTGAACCTCACCCCAGTAAACCCGGTGACTCGCTCGAACGCAGGATTCGCTCTCAGCACCTGAGAGTCCTGATCAAGCACCACCATCGCACTCGGCGCATGCGCGACGAGGGCGTTCATAAAATTGCGACCACGGGCCGTCTCCTCTTCGCTGATTGCGAGACGCGACGCCGACTCGATCTGACTCCTCAACACCGCATTTGCGCGCCCGTGCACCGACAGCATAAACGGCACGAAGAGGCTGATCAGCAGGAGGAGGGACAGGTGATCCCGCGTCAGCCCGCTCAGCACGACCGTGATGAGAAGTGACCCGATCAGGATCCCCATGAAGCCGTAGAAACTTTTTGCGTCCGCCACCAGCGTCGAGGTCGCCGCAGCAATGATGCCGGCGATCACGATCATGAGCATCGCCAGGTTCAGGACTGAAGCCCCGATCAGGAGCATGGACCAAACGCCCCAAAGGAGCGCGGATACCCACACATCCCGCCGAAGCACGGACCGGAGCCGCCTGGAATCTGTAATCGACGGCGCCACTCGCCCTCGCCAGGTCGCTCGAGCAGCGGCCAACGTCACGAACAACGCGAACCAGCCTAGTGCAACGACTGCGTCCACGACGCCCCACCCGACGAACACCACCAGGGCCGCCAGCATCGTCTGACACACTTCGGACGTCTTCCGCCCCGTCAGAAGATGGTGTGCGAACCACTCCAGGATCGATCCCGACCCCTACAATATCGGTGATGGCTCCGTTGAACTCCACAGCGAGTCGAGTCCGGCTCAGACCGAGGCTATGGGCTTTGTGCAGCCCAAGCAATGATGACAAGCCGCCCGAGAGCACTAGATTCTCGACCCATGCCGACCTTCAAGAGCACCCGTGGCTCGCACGCGCCACTAGAAGCCGCAGTCCTACAAGGACTCGCGACAGACGGTGGACTGTATATGCCCAACCCGCTCCCACGACTCGGGCCACTCCCCGGGCCACTCCCCGGGACGTCCCCTCAAGCGACATTCGCGGAAACGGCGGCGTGGGTCTGCCCCGAGTTCTTTGCGGGACACCTCGCCGCCGGTATCGCCGAGAGGCTCTCACGAGCCTCCCTAGACTTCCCGGCGCCCGTCGTGGAGGTAGAGGCCGGCGTCCATGTCTTGGAGCTGTTTCATGGCCCCACGCACGCATTCAAGGATGTCGGCGCTCGCTTCATGGCGCGACTCATGGCCGAACTCAATGCCGCATCGGAGTCCCCGCCCCCCACGCGGACCGTCTTGGTGGCGACGTCGGGTGACACGGGGGGAGCGGTAGCGAATGCCTTCCACGGCCTCGCTGGCCTCCGGGTGATCGTTCTCTTCCCTTCCCAAGGGATCAGCCCCCGCCAACGGCGACAGATGACGACGCTGGGCGACAACATCACCGCGGTCGCGGTTCGCGGTTCTTTCGATGACTGCCAGAGATTGACGAAGGAAGCGTTCGCGACGGAACGACTCCGAGACGCCTACGGACTGACCTCCGCCAACTCGATCAATGTGGCGCGACTCCTTCCGCAAGCATTCTACTATGTCCACGCAGCGGCCACGCTCGGGACAAGCCCTCGCTTCGTCGTGCCCTGTGGAAACCTCGGCAATCTATGCGCGGGGCTTCTGGCCTATAGAGCCGGGATGCCGGCGTCGGGTTTTCTCGCCGCCAGCAACGTCAACGACGTTTTCTCCTCGTTCCTGCGCACTGGTGTGGCTGAAGAACGCGATTCGGTGCAGACGGTCTCAAACGCGATGGACGTCGGGCGCCCGAGCAATCTAGAGCGCATCCAATGGCTCTTTCGCGATGACCCTGCGGCTCTTCCCAGGCTGGTGAAAGGAGACACCGTGGACGACGTCGACACCCGCGCCTGCATCGCGGAGGTCTATCGTCGCACCGGGTATGTCCTCGATCCGCACGCTGCGGTGGCGTACCGAGCGCAGGAGCGTCACCGCGTCGATGATGGACAGCCGACCGTGGTGCTCGCGACAGCCCATCCTGCGAAGTTTCCCGAAGTGGTGGAGGAAGCGATCGGACGCAGGGTGGCCATGCCTGAGGGCATCGCCTCTGTCATGGACGCCGAGGAACACTACATCGAAACAGGAGCGACCCTCGCCGAGTTGGAGACCGTCATGAAACGAAACGAACACCATGGCTGACCTCCGCCCCGCCCGCGTTCGCGTCCCCTGTTCGACCTCGAACCTAGGGAGCGGATACGACACCGTCGGGCTGGCCTTCGACCGTTACCTGGAAGTCTCGTTTGATCCCGGCCCCGACCCGCTCCAAGTCGTGCACGAAGGTACGCTCACGCTCCTCGACGAGGCGCCCGGGGATGACCTCGTCGCGATGATGTTCTCTCGAGTTCTCCCGCCTGATGCTCGGCCGGCCGGCACGCTTCGGCTGACATCGAACATTCCGGTCGGCCGCGGCCTGGGTTCCTCAGCCGCCGCGGTCCTCGCAGGCTTCGACTTGGCCCGTGCTGTACAGGGACTCGAGCGGGACGACGTGGCCGCGTTCGAGGCCGCCTACAGCCACGAAGGTCATGGGGACAACGCAGCACCCTGTCTGTTCGGCGGCCTCCGGGCGGTCCTGCCTGGTGCCACCCGCCCGCTCATCACTCCCCTGGAGCTGTCACCCAAAGTGGGCTTCGCTTACGCCGCACCGGCCATGATTTTGTCCACCCGTGCTGCTCGCAAAGCTCTGCCAAAACACGTGGGCCATGACACTGCCGTGCGATCTGTCGCGCGGGTGATCGCATTGACTCGAGGCCTCGCAACGGGCGACCCCGAGCTTCTGCGGATCGGAGCGGAAGACGAGCTGCATGTGCCGTATCGCTTGCCGTTGATCCCAGGCGCCTATAACGCGATCGGGGCGGGCTACGATGCCGGGGCTTGGGCCATCACGGTGTCGGGGGCCGGGTCGGGACTGATCGCCATGTGCGACCCAGATCGGTCCGGGGCCGTCTCTGCCGCCATGCGCGAAGTGTTCGCGAATGGCGACGACAACCCTGAGTGTGTGGGCTTTGCCGTCACGCCCGACTTCCAGGGACTCACCCGCCTCTGAAGCGTCGGGCTCGCCGCCGTGCGGATCCGAATGCTAGTGTCCTGCTAGCGAGTCTCCCAAGATCTCGCTTGCATTCGGGTGTTGAACGAGGCCTAACCGACGCTAGCGACACCCTTCTCGCGCATCACCGCACGGCAGCCGCCGAGTAGGTACGCGTTACTGGCGAGCCGCCCGCCAAGGAAGGCGGTGAACGCGGCGGTCGCGCCAACGAGGTTCATGCCCCATCCGAGGGCAACGAATACAAGAGCCACCGTTGCGACCTCGACCGCGCTCGCAACGGTGATGTGCTGGGTACGCCTCCCCTCGACCAGAATCGCGCGCTGCAGCGACAACAAGACGGAAAGAAACGGGAGTGGTACCAGAATGCGGGTCGGGATTAGCGCATACCCCGCAAGCTCAGGGGTAAGCCCCGAGATCGAAATCAAGAACACGTCAGCCAGTGGCGTAAACGCCACCAACGCAAGGGCCGCTGAAGTCGCCGCACCCAGTGTAAGTGCGAACCGTCTCAAGGCAGGGAACTGCTCAAAGCGTTCCCCCATCAGTGCGATCGCAACGTCTTGGTAGGCAAGCCCCATCGATCGAAAGAAGAACGACAGCGAGTGGACGACAGGAAACACCGCCAACGACTCGAGGGGTGCGATGCTGCGTCCCATAAAGAACGTGAGCAGAGGCTGGATCGTCAGACCGATGAACGAAGTGAGCGCGAGGGGCCAATAGAATGCAGCAATCTCACGGTATGAGATCTCACGCTTGCTGCTTTCTAGGTCACCCTGACCGTCCAGCAGCTCCTGCACCGTGCCCGCAGCCATAAATCGTGCAACGATCGCCTCAATCGTCACGCCCACTGCGAGCGCAAATGCACCGATCCAGGCTCCAGGCATGTCCAGCCACAAGTACCCAGCGAGGGCGGTCATCGACATGCCCATGAGGCGAATGACGGTCCCCCACGCAACCAAGCGGGCCTTCCCGGCTCGGATCAACACACCCTGGAGGAAGCGCCGATACCCAATCGCTGCCGGCCACGGCAGCATAAACCAGAGAGCGCCATAGGTAATATCCGCGACCTCATGCGGTAGCCCGATCACGGTGCCGGTCAGCCATCCGAACACGGCCGGGATCAGCACGATGAGAAGAAGGCCCGTGGCCCCCAAGCCCAGCGCTCGAGAAAAATTCCGGAGCTTGAGAAAGCTCACCCGGTCACGCACCAGCGACGTTGCGGCGCTCATGAGCATGATGACGGGCGCTTCGATCAGGATCGCTAGCGCGAAGGTCACCCCGTATGCCGCGAGGTTGTATTTCGCATCAGGCAATCGAGCGATCACCGCGGCGATCAGGGGGCCTTCCGTGGCCATCATGATCCACGTGGCCGCCAAGGGCGCCCAAAAGAGGGCGATGCTTCTTTGTGAAAGCCGCAAGAACGATTTCGGGTCGGGTTGGCTCCGTGCCGCTACATGCGAAACAGATAAGAGAGCTTAACGAAGAAGCCGTCCTGGAGAAGTCGCTTCGCTCCTAGGTCGTAGCCGTACGCGCCGTCCATGACGCGGCTATAGCCGAGGAAGAAGACCTTGCCCGGCGACGGCTCGTAGGAGAGCAGGGCTTGACCCTGGAAGTTGCCTCGATCCCGTGCCGCTTGAAGCACGCCGTTGACCAGTAGCGGCTGGCCTGTCACTGGATGTCGGAGCGCGGACCGATCCTCGAGATCATACTGCCCGATGAGGCGCGCGAATACCGACCGGCCCAACTGGTACTGCACCTTGAGGCGAGGAAGCTTCACAGTGCTGTAGACCGAGTCGTCCGTCTTTCTCCACAAACGAGCCCACGTGTAGCCGACCTCCACCTGCAAGGCCTCGTTCGGCTGCACGGTCAATGTCGGCGCAAACTGTCGTTCCCAAGCGAGGCCACCCTCGGCGAACAACGGCACCTCGCGCAGGAATACTCGACCCGAGAGCTTGAGGGCATCGTTTATGCGGATGTTCGGGATCGCCGCAAAACCCAACATCTTGTCGATCTCGGGCGGAACGATGAACGGCTCCGCCGCACCGCCTGGCCCTTCCACGTCATACGCACCGTAGTCGTCTGGCTGAAAGCGGAAGCCACCCCAGCGGAGGACCATGGTCAAACTGCGTGAGCCCCGAAACGCGATGGACGGCCATGCTTCGAATTCCCAGTCGTCCGCCGAGCGGCCGTCCCAGAACTCTTCGTGGTCGAAGAAGTGATTACTTCGAAATTCGACGCCCATGCGTTCAACCAACGCTCCCGGCGCGCCGTACCGATCCATGCCAACCACGGTGGAAAGCTGCGTGTCACCTACACGTGGCATGAAGCCACTCAAGACGCGAAAGTCTGGGTCAAGGTCCTCGAAGCGGACGCTGTAATGGAAATTCAGGCCGCTACGCACGAAGTTGAGCGTGACCGCTGGCTTTAGCCCCACCGGATCCCCAACCACCCCGGAAGACGTCCACGATCCCGTAAGCTGCGTCTCCAAGGCGTACCGCCCCCCGAAGAGCAAGCGTGCGTCGCCCGAAAGAACCCGGTTGTACCCTCCACCGTCAGTCAGCGATCGATCGGTGAACAGCATGCCGACACTGGAGCCAGCGCCGACATCGCGACGAAGTCGCATGAGGTTGAACACCGCATCAGACGTGCCGCCGAAGACCGACGTCGGGCTCTTATCCACAGCGCCGAGGTAGGCAACGCTCACATCGCCGACCTTTCCCGTCAGCTTGGCCCCAGCGATCGGGTCGATGATCCTGCGGGTGTGCACCAACGCCTGAGTGCTGCGAAAGATCTCCGCGCCCTCCAAGAAGAACAGCCTCTTCTCAGGAAAGAAGAGCGCGAAGCGCTCGTTGACCTGAACCTGATCCGCGTCCGCCTCAATTTGAGAAAAATCAGGATTCAGCGTCGCATCGAGTACAAGATTCGGCGTGATGCCCACACGAGCGTTCAGGCCCGCTTCCGGGTCCACTCCACCGCGTGAGTAGACGTCCCCGACTCGGGCTCCTTCCAGTTTCGCCGTCGTCACCGGGTTGAGTTCAACCAACCGCTTGGGGCGCAGACCGGTGAGCCCAACCAACTTGCCACTCTGCGCAAGTACGCTCGAAATGTCGAGCGTCAAAGGCGCCCAAGAGGACTTGAACCCGGTCCGCGTGATCCCCCGTGCGATTTGAATGCCCCAATTCTGTACCTCGGCGTCAGGAAACCGGAGCGACACATAAGGAATCCGAAACTCCGCAATCCACCCATCTTCGACGATCCGGCCGTGGGAGTCCCAGATGTAGTCCGGGTTAAAATCCACCTTGGGACCCGTCGGGCCACCCATCGCAGTGATCGATTCCAGCCACAGCCCGTCGGTCTGAATGCCGTAGGGGTTCACAAAGAAGGAGTACGCTTGGCGCTCGTCGTCGAAAGTGTCCAACATGATGCGCACCCAATCATCCACCCGGGTCGATTGGTCGCGTTCCGTGAGATGGACGAGGATGTTCTCCGGATCGGAATCGAAAACATGGAACCCGAAATAGATGGCATCGGAGGAGTAGAAGACGCGGACCTCCGTCTCCTCCTTGGCGACCGCGCCCTCAATGGGCGTGTATTGAGTGAACCCGGTCAGAATCGCGGCGCTCGCCCATTCAGGCTCGTCCAGCCTCGCGTCTACGGAGATGGACGGAGACTCAACGCGCGGCGGTCGGACTTCGAGCTGACCCTCGCGGCCGCTATAACGAAGCGTGTCGGCCTGGACCGGCGCGAGCAGGGCAAGCGAGAACAATAGAGCGGTCACGGGATCTCCAAAAAGGCGACTGAGCTGCGCCCCCTGGGCGCGTACGCCGTCCAACCTGGGTTAAGTGACTCGTCAAGCAAAGGCTCTGGGGTCACTCTCCGGCAACGCAGGGCGGACGACCCCGGCCGGCTTTGGTGCATGGCTCCCGATCCAGATACACGGTGACTCGAAATCCCAGGCCCGGAGCCCGCAACGATGAAGTATCCGAAGCGCCGTCAGTACAAGTACGCGAAGTCTAGGTATCGGGTGCGGAACTGGGCTGAGTATGAAGCCGGGCTCCAGCGTCGTGGCGACGTCACCGTTTGGCTGTCCGACGACGCTCTTGATGCCTGGCGGGCTAAGGCCAGCAAGTCCAGGCCTTGGTGGACGGTCGGCTGTCGTTCACCCGTTACGCCCGAAACCGGTGGACCGCGTACGGATCGCCCAACGCCACGGACTGGCTCGAGGTGGACTTCGGCGAGCCACATTCCGTGGGACGGGTGGATCTCTACCTGTTCGGCGATGGCCGAGGAGTGGCGGCACCCCGGACCATCCGCGTCGAGACGTGGATCGGGGCCGCATGGGCCGAGGCGGTGGTGCGCACCCGCACCCCAGCGCTGCCCACGGCGTGGGCCCTGAACAGCCTGGAGCTGGCTCCTGTGGAGACGAGCCGGCTGCGCGTGGTCTTCATCCCACGACCTCCCAGCGGCGTCGGGGCTCACCGAGCTTCGGATCTGGCCTTAGCGATCCTGCCTTGCTCCCGGGCCAGCCAGACTGAAAGGCCGGCCCACACCACGGCCGCAGGGACCACGATGGCGGTAAGGGTAAGCACCCCTCCGCCGAGCTTGCCGAGGAAGCCCTCGGTCCAGGCGCCCACAACGTCGCCCGTCCGATACACGAAGGTGTCGATGACCGCCTTCGACTTGTACCGGTCTTCGCGGTCGGCGACGGTGAAGAGGGTCTCCCGGGCCGGGCGTGTGATTCCCCGCTGCATGGCCTTGAACGCTGCCTCGAGGAGGATCAGCGCAGCGAAACTCCCAGTCAGCGCGAGCCCGAGAAAGCCCAACGTCAGGGTCACCGGAAGGAGCACCATGGCCACGGCCACGCCGAGCCGCTTCATGATATGGCCGGTGATGAGCAGCTGGAGCAGGAAGGTTGCGAATTGGGTCCAGAAGTCGATCTGGGCGAACAGCCCGGTCTGCTGGTCCACGACATCCGTCATGGCCGCCACCATCTGGAGCCGCGTGAAGTAGATGAAGGTGGCCATGATGGTCATGATCAGGACGAAGGCGCTGATCCCCAACAGGTAGGGCGACCGCACCACGTCGAGAAAACCGTCCCACGACGTACCGCCGATGACTTCCTCCTCGGGCGCAACCAGCGGCAACGTTGTGTCCCCGGGGACGACCTCTCTCAAGCTCTCGGGTTGGAGCCGGGCCACCACCCACGCAGCCACCACGGCCAGCATCAGGAAGGCTACGGCCACGAGGATGAGGTTGGCGGTCCCGATCCTTTCGACATACGTCCACGCGAGCCAGGGTCCGAACATGGCTCCCAAGGTGCCGCCCACCGCCACCACACCGAAGAGCCGCTTCGATTGCTCAAGTGAGAACCGGTCCACCATGAGGGCCCAAAAGACCGTCGTGCTGAACAGGTTGAAGACGCTGAACCAGACGTAGAAGACGCGACCCGAGATCTCCCCGGTGCGCTCCGGAGCGAAGGCCAGGAGCCACCAGAACACCAGCAGGCTAGCAGCAAAGAAAAGATACGTCACGGCAATGAACGTGATCCGCCGAAAGCGCGACACCAGGAACCCGAAGGCCGGGTTCACGGCCAGGGTGACCACGGCGGTCCCCAAGAAGAGCCACCGCACCGCGTCGAGTCCACTCCGCATGCCAAGCGCCTCGCGGGCCGGCCGTACGACCATGAGGGCGGTGAGCACGCAGAAGAAGAAGGCCACCGACGCGAGCAGCGCCGGAACCTCACTCCTGCGGACATTGGCGAAACGCTGGAGATCGAAGGTCATGGGGGCAGGTACCGGGAACTAGGGTGCAGAGAGCGCGTTGAGATAACGCCCCTGAGCGCCGGTGGACAGGCAGCACCCCTTACCGCAAGTTGGGTCTGGCAGGCCTGAGGCGCCCCACCAGCCGATGGCAAGCGCGGACCCATCCCCCGGGAGACTTCATGGCCACCGATCGCCGCTCGTTCATCAGGACCGTCTCAGCCGTAGGGGGCGCAGCCGGCCTCGGCGTGCTCCCGACGCTCGCCCACGCAGCGCGACCCGAGGCCGCCACACCTTGGTCCCCGCACCCGGTGGAAAAGGCCCGTGTACCGCTCAACATTCTGATCCTCGGCGGCACGGGCTTCACGGGCCCTGAGCAGGTGGAACACGCTATCGCGAGGGGACACCGCGTGACGCTGTTCAACCGAAACCAGACCCGCCCTGGCCTCTTCAAAGGCCGGGTCGAGGAGGAACTCATCGGCGATCTCAACAACGACACCAGTGCTCTGGAGGGCAAACAGTTCGACGTCGTCCTGGACAATCCCACCACGTTCCCCGCGTGGGTGCGCAACGCCGCCAAGTACCTGGCCGGGAACGTGAAGCACTACATGTTCATCTCGACCACATCGACGTATGCCGACAACGGCATCATCGGGCTGAACGAGGAAAGTCCCGTGAAGTCGATGCCGGCGGACCTGGACCCGTACACCCTGGACCGGGCCCATGCGTCACGCTACTACGGGCAGCTCAAGGTCCGCGCGGAGGAGGAGGTCAGGCAGACGTATCCCGACATGTGGACGGTGATCCGGCCCTGCCTCATCGTGGGTCCCCTGGACCGGACGGACCGGTTCACCTGGTGGCCGGCACGCATCGACCAGGGCGGCGAGGTCCTCGCACCCGACAAGCCGGACGGCCCCTCACAGTTCATCGACGCCCGCGACCTGGCTGAGTGGATGATCCGCGTGGCCGAGAACCGCGTGATGGGACTCTACAACGCCATTGGGCCTGAGCACCCCATGACCATGGCCGAGATGCTCTACGGCGTGAAAGCCGTAACGACGGCCGGCGCACGGTTCACATGGGTGCCTTGGGAATTCCTCCAGGAGCAGGGCGTCCGGCCCTGGCGCGACATGACCGCGTGGCAGCCGCCTTACGGCAGCACCGCCGGCTACGAGCGCCGCAACGCCGCCAAGGCCATCAGAAACGGGCTCACCTTCCGCCCCGTGGCGGTGACCGCCAAGGACACGCTGGATTGGCACAAGACGCGCCCAGCGGAGGAGCAGGCTGCCACCCTGCGCGGCGAGATCAACGGGATCGGTATGGAGCGCGAGGCAGAGGTACTGGCGGCCTGGCACGCGAGTCAGAAGTCGGGCTGATCCTGGGTGGGACCCCGCGGCCGACGCTTCAGGACGAGGGCGCCGGCCGTAGGGTGCCGCCCTCCGCTACCTTGGGATGATGGGGCGTTGGTGCATGGCTCTGAAATGAGGACAGATCCCCCGTCCCCCGAGCGAAGGTCACGCGACGCGGTAACTGTCGGGCATACCGAGTTGGGTCATCGTGTTGAGAATCTTGTTCGCCAACTGTACCTCCACGCATT
>CALFPJ010000032.1 GCA_937919655.1 uncultured Gemmatimonadales bacterium | reverse complement strand
GGGGAGTTGGGGTTGCTCTGGCTGAACACCCACAGCGGTCCCGCCCCAGGTCGCGGGGTCGGCGGCCCTCAGGATCAGAGACGGCCCGTCGAACGCGTATAGTTCGGGCAACCGACTCGGAACCAGGTCGATCAGAAGCTGAAGCGGGACGCGAACCTCCGCGCCTTCGCGATAGGGGGCATCGGCGATCTGCACGACCTCGTCGTTCCAGTAAACGAAGGGCGACCCCAACCGCATGGTCACCACGACACCGTGAGGGCCCGAAAGCGCCACGGCCGTCTCAACCTCACCGACGAACCACCCCATGCTCTCAAAGACGGCGATGGGCACCACCGTGAAGCCCCGATCCGAGAATGTCGTCAGAGGTGCGGTCGCCCCGTCGGAGTGCAAGATCCGGAAGTCAGGTGCGTCACTCTGCCCCGAAACGGGCTGGCCCCCAGCGAGCATGAGACCGAGCGCGAGCCCGGTGGCCAACGCAGAAGTCACCCAGCCCCTCATCTCTCCACCATGGCACGCTTCGCATCGAGATTTTGCTGTCGCTCCTTCAGGTCCTCTCGTTTGTCGTAAAGCTTCTTCCCTCGTCCGACCGCGAGAGAAACCTTCACGTAGCCGCGGGAGAAGTAGACTTCGAGCGGCACCAGTGTGAGCCCCTTCTCTTCGACCTTCGCAGCCAGACGGTCGATCTCGTTCCGATGCAACAACAAACGGCGGGCTCGGACTGGGTCCACGTTGGCTCGGTTGGCCTGCTCGTAGGGGCTGATATGAAGGCTGTGGAGCCACATCTCTCCCCCCTCCACTCGCGCGTGGGCGTCCTGAAACGAGAGCTGACCAGCACGCAAGGACTTCACCTCGGGCCCCAACAGTTCGATGCCGGCCTCAAGCGTCTCCAAAACCTCGTACTCGTGCCGAGCCTTACGATTGCGCCCCACAACCTTGCGGTTCGCACCGACTGGGGCCTGAGCCACTACGCTGCCTCGCTGGTGTGGATGAACATCAGAATATCAGCACCGGGGTGCCAACATCTACCATATGCATGAGTTCTCTCGCTGACTCATTGGTCAATCTGATACACCCGTGCGAGACTCGGCACGCGTCTGGATCTGGGTTCAGCAACAAGGTGGGCTGATTGGTCCCGTGAATGGCGATCCCGTCTCCGAGAAAGATGGCGGTATTTCCCATGATCCCACGCATAATGCGAGAGGGGTGACTCTCCGGCGGCACCGCGACACCCTTCTCTATGAAATGCCAATCCGGAGCCTCCCATAGGGGGTCCTTCTCCATCCGCTGCACTCGAAAAAGACCCCGGGGCGTCCAGAACTTCCACTGGTGCTCACCCCTTTCGAGCCGAAAGCCATTGCCGGTGCCGGCTGGAGCTGACCATACAGACCGTGTGCCATCAAACACGTAGACCCGGTTTTCGGCAATGTGTACCACGAGGTAGAAACCATCATGCAGCACGAGGGGACGGTCCATCTCGATGGCGTACTCAGACACATTAGACTGAAAGCTGACGTCTCCCGACTGCCCCTGCGGGCCGTCCTGGCCCGCAACAGGTACAGCGGCGACCAGCATCGCCGCTAAAAGCCATCGCGTCACGCGTTGTCCTCGAAGCTCATGACCCCGACCCTACTCGCTCGTCGCATGGTGGACACCTGTGCTACCTCAGCGCCGAGAATAAACACTATCGATCCGTAATAGATCCAGAAGAAGAGAACCGCCACGGTAGCAAGATTTCCAAGCATGGAGCCGTAATTGGCCACCTCCAGCGCATACCAGGAGAAGGCCCATTTTAGACATTCATGAACGATGGCGGAGAACGTCGCCGCAACCCATGCCGGGCCCCACTGGATTCTGCGGGCTGGCAGGTCCCGATAGGCGACGAAGAAGAGCATCCAGATCGACCCGAAAGCCAGTGCGTGTCGGAGCGCCCGGTCAGCCAAGGAAAGCATGGAGTCGCCCAGGCCGAGCATCCCCCCCTTGGCTGACCCCCGCCTCGATCGTCAGCGTCACACCAACATTCAGGGCCAGCAGCACAACGCCGATCAAGACAGCCTGGATATCGAACAACTTGCCGCGGAGGAAACCCCGTCGTTGACCGATGTCAAAAACCTCTCGCAACGCAGTCCTGAGGGAGGCTACAAGGTTGGCGCTCAGCCACACGAAGAAGACCGCACCCAGGACCGTGAAACCAGTCCGCAACTCGACTAATCCAGCCACCGGCGCCCGCAACGCTTCCTTCAAGACAAGCCCATCACCAGCGACCGGAAGCATCTGCTCGAACAGCGCCAAGACCGCCTCACTCGGATCAGCGAACCGCGCGCTCACGATGTAGCCTGTGAGGCCGATACCCAAAAT
>CALFPJ010000031.1 GCA_937919655.1 uncultured Gemmatimonadales bacterium | reverse complement strand
AGTGAGCGCTGAGGGACTCGAACCCCCGACCCCCTGCGTGTAAAGCAGGTGCTCTAACCAAGCTGAGCTAAGCGCCCTAAGGGGTGAAAAGTAAGCGGAACTGAGGGCCGCAGGAATGCGCGTCTGTGACAGCCGCCTCCATGTGCCGCTGCTCTCCTTTGAGGCAACGACTACTAGCCCTGGCCCCCCACCGCCCCCACGGCCGACGGAACCTACGGCCACGGTCAGGGAGGGCTGCCGGCTACCGCGTCCGCGGCGCCACAAACTCCGGCTTGGTGGCTTCGAGAATCTCCGCGATCGCGCCACGCGTCTCGGGCGGGGCGCGCGTTGTTCGCGCCCGGCGCGGGGACCGCAGGGCGCGCACGAGGGGCTGGGTCGGCCACAGCGGAATCTTGTGACGCGGACGGAGGCTGACTCGCACAACCTACGGCCGTGACTGACGCTAGCAGCCACGTGGCGAACGTCCACACACGCACACGACGCGCTTCCTGGTGATTCGAGGTCACAGTGTCAGGTCCCCACATACGAGAACACAACGCACCGAGCCCGGGAGGGAGCCACGTGCACCTTCCGACGCGAAAATTACTTGATGATCGCCATCGGAATCAGAACGACATAAGCAAAAACCAGCAGCAACGGCGCGGCGGTAATCGAGCCCTGCGCCAGCAGCGCGTAGCCCAACACCATGCACGCCAGCCCAGCCACACCAAGGATCGCGTTGACCTTGGTGAACTTCAGAGCAGCGTGCTGCCCGACCGTTTCTTTTGCATTTTTCTTGACCATGATCGATAAGGCTAATCGGACGTTACCCGGAGGGTCAATCGCGCTGGTAGCCGGCCAGCTCCTTTTTCGTAATTCCTAGAGCCTCGGCCGCTGCTTCTTCGTCTCCACCGAAGCGGGTCAGCACTTTGACCACGTGCGCCCTGGTCGCACCTGCAAGCGACAGGTCTTCGTCGCCACGGACTCCGGTGGCGTCACCCAGAATCAGATGATCCGGCCCAATCACGGTGCCGCGCGCAACGATGGCTGCCCTCATGAGCGCATTCTCGAGCTCTCTGACGTTGCCCGGCCACGCGTACGACTGCAGGAGCGCCATGGCGTCGTCTGAGATACGGCGTACGTCGCGGTGCGTCTCCTGACGGATCCGTCCCAGCAGAGCATGCGCCATGATCTCTACGTCACCCGGTCGCTCCCGCAGGGGCGGCACGCAAACTTCCACAACCTTGAGACGGAAATAGAGATCCTCGCGAAAACGACCCTCCGTAATGAGGTCCTCCATCGGCTGGTGCGTGGCCGCGATCACACGCGCCTCCGTCGTGCGCAGCTCCTCGCCGCCCACCGGATAGAAGCGCCGCTCCTGCAACACCCTCAAAAGTTTGGTCTGAAATTCGGGGCTGGTATCACCAATCTCGTCCAGGAAAATCGTCCCCTTCCCGGCGAGTTCGAAGTAACCCTTTCGCCCCCCAACGGCTCCGGTAAACGCTCCCTTCACGTGACCGAAGAGCTCCGACTCGAGCAAAGTATCGGTGAGCGCAGAGCAGTTGACCGCAATGAACGGCTCCGCGGAACAGGCGGAGTGTTCATGGATCGCCCGCGCGATCACTTCCTTACCCGTACCGGTCTCCCCGCGGATGAGCACCGTGGCCCGGTTCCGAGCGAGCGAACCGATGGTCTTGTAGATCTCGATCATGCGCGGGTCCCGTCCCACGAGGCGGCCGCGCGGTAGCGCCGCATCCTCCTGGGTGTCGCCGGCCGGGGCGCCCTCCCCGAGCGCCTGCTCGCGGAAGCACCGCTCTGCGAGACCCTGGAGCACCTTTGGGTCTACAGGCTTCACCAGAAAATCGAAAGCGCCCGACTTCATCGCGGTAACGGCGGTCTCCATGTCGTCGTGCCCGGTCATGACGACGACCTCGACGCCCTTCATGGCCCCCCGGATCTTCTCGAGAAGCTCTAGCCCAGTCATTCCCGACATGCGTACGTCAGTCACGATGAGGCCAGGATCAAAGGCCTTCACGCGCGACAGCGCCTTCTCCGCGCTCTCGGCGGTCTCGACCTCAAAGCCCGCGTGAGACAACCGCGTCTTATAGACCTCGAGTGCGTCCGTGTCGTCGTCGACGACGAGTATCCTCTGGCTCATGGCTCCTTGTCTACCCCGGATATGGGCTCTACAGGTCCGCTGTCGTCCTCCGCCTCATCCCAGTAGGCCGGCTGGTCCGGCGGTTCACCGGCCCGCAGGCGCGCCATCTGCTCTCTGTCGCGCCCTCTGCGGATGCGCAGCATAAAGAGCAAGACCAGTGCCAGTAACATCCAGAATAGCGTGGAGTGGCTGAACACGAACAACCACCCATACCGGCTTTTCACATGCTTCTTCCAATCTTCTTCGAACTGACTCGTCGTGACCCCGAACGTACGTCGAAAAGCCGACTCGAACGAACGCTCGTCGCGCCACCGCTCCACGAAGATCGCCAGCCCCCGCTCACCGCTCTCCTGGAGCAGGTAGGTGACGGCACTGGCCGATAACAGATACGCCACGTCGGCTTGGGCTCGTCCCCGAGGCCACTGCAGCGTGAGTGAGTCCATGGGCGGTGTGCGGCTGAGGGCCATGAGGACGCGCAGCTTCCAGGCTTCTGAAGCGTCGAACCCTGCCGAAGCCCACTGGGCATATCCCTCGGTGAACCAACGGGGCGCACGCAGGCCGTCGATCGCCGCAGCCAAGCCGAGGTGCGCCCATTCGTGCCGAAGCGTTCGTCGGCCTTCAAGGTTCAGAATCCGCGTCCCCTCACCGAGCGGAATGGCAAGCATATTCAGGCTCGGGATCGCCACTCCAGCCCGCCACTCTGGGACCGCGCCACCGGTGATTTCGTCAAAGGCTTCGGGCCCGTGCGTCAGGTATACGTGCACCCCCGACGGCAGCGAATCCGGCAGGCCGGGAAGCCGCGACTGGCGATCCAGAACGGAAAGGACCTCGCGGGCTACAAGGGAGTCCCGCGGCGCATGGTGCACGACGACCCGCGCGCCCACTCGGGCGACATACGCCTGGCCAGCCAACGTGTCAGGGAAGGCCCGCTCGGTGCTCGTCTGCGCCGCCGCGCCAGCTGAAAACATCACCGCACACACCGCCGCAAATACTGCGGCCCATCCTGCAGAAAGTACGGAGTCCCGCACGCGGGTTCTCACTCGCCGCCGATCATCTCCAGATTTGAGCGGACGGCCTCATTGTGCGGATTGAGTCCCAACGCGCCGCGGCGGAGGCCAGCCTGTTGGCCGGCCCGACCACGAAGGCGTCGAACGTCAGTTTGGATCAAGATCCGTCATTTTCGCCAGTGCTGGGGCCCTTTGGGAGGCCAAATCTCCAGGCGTGGAGCGGACGATAAGTATCGGGGAGAGGGACCGCTAAAAAAAGACCCCGAGACGCCCTCAACCCTCGTCTCCACGTGCCCACGCGGCCGCCTTTGCTAGGTCAGCCGGAAGGGGTGCCTGGAAGCGCAGCCGTTCGCCAGAGAGTGGGTGATCGAAAGTCAGTTCTGCTGCGTGTAGGAACTGTCTCGGCACCCGGTTCGAGAGCTTGACTGCCCAAGACCGTGTGGGGCCACCCATCCCGCGCTCCCAGCCAACACCATAGACAGGATCTCCTACCACCGGATGCCCGATGTGCGTGAGATGTACACGGATCTGGTGCGTGCGGCCCGTCTTGAGGGCAACGTCCAGCAAGTCGGCCCGCTCCCACCGCTCCCGCAGCTTGACCCGGGTCAGGGCCGGACGCCCATCCTCGTTGACGGACATACGCTTCCGGTCCTTTGGATCGCGCCCGATCGGGGCTTCTATCGTGATCGGTGATTCCGAGATGTGTCCCCACACGGCGGTCTGGTACAGCCGCTTGACCTTGCGACGGCGGAGTGCGTCCGAGAGCGCGAGATGAGCCGCGTCGTTCTTGGCGACCACGAGCAAGCCGGACGTGTCCTGGTCAAGGCGATGCACGATCCCGGGTCGGAGTCGGCCGCCTACCCCGGACAGGTCACGAACGTGATGCATCAGTGCGTTGACCATGGTGCCGGAGTGATGTCCAGGCCCGGGGTGCACCACCATACCCGGGGGTTTGTTCACCACCACCAACACCTCGTCCTGGAAGATGATCTCGAGGGGGATGTCCTCGGCCTCGATGCCGACGACCACAGGTGCCGGCACCCGCACCGCGACGCAGCTGTCGGCGACAACCAACTCGGACTTCTTCGCCGGACGCCCATCAACGAGTACGCATCCGCTCGCGACGAGCTTCTGCGAACGGGTTCGAGAGAGCCCCAGTTTCGAAGCGATGTAACTGTCAAGTCGATCTTCCTCACCCAGGACGACGGTCAACTCGTGGCGTGTCTCCTCCATGTCAGCCGGACACAGCTAGGGCGATGCGTGCGGCGGTGCCGTCAATGTCGACCTCGCGTACCTCAGCGAATCCCTGATCTGGGATCGTATCGCCCACAGTCAGACTGGTCGCCAACGTCTCTCCAGAAATAAAGTCACGATGACTCTGGGCAGCCCCTTGCAGCGACGCAGGCCCGGAGATCGCCAGCGCGATGCGATCTGTGATTTCCAGGCCCGAGTCCTTCCTCAGCCTCTGGATGCGATTCACCAACTCTCTCGCCACACCCTCCGCGCGCAGGTCGTCGTCGAGCGCGGGGTCCAGCGCGACAGTGGTCGCCCCCTCACCCTTCACAATGAGCTCTCCAGACGCCTCCTGCACGATCTCTACATCGCCTTCCTCAAGCGGATGCATCGCACCCTGGAACTCGAACGCCGCCGGCCGCCCATTCTGGTGGGCCGAGAGAACGTCCTGCCCCAAGGCGCGGATCGCGTTCGCCGCGTCGTTCGTCTGTTTACCGAAGCGGGGCCCGAGCGCACGGAAGTTCGGCCGCGCCACCAGCGTCACCAGATCCGCCGCGTTAGACAGGAAGACCACCTCTTTCACATTCAGCTCCTCCCTCACCACATCGAGAAGCTCGCCCGCGAGCATGCGCCCGTGCGGGAGCACCGCCTGGACACGTCGCAGTGGCTGCCTCACTCGAATCTTCACTTCCTCGCGTGCGGCGCGCCCAAGGGACACCAACGTGCGCGCGGCGTCCATGTCCGCCTCAAGCTCCGCGTCGGCGACTCCAGTCGGGACAGGAAAACGCTGCAAATGCACGCTCTCGCCCGTGAGGGCCCGGTGCACCCAGTCTGCGGCAAACGGCACTATGGGCGCTGCGAGCAGCGTCACCTGTCGCAGCGCGTCCCATAAAGTCCGGAACGCAGCCCGCAGGTCTGCCGGGTCCTCGTTGCCCCAAAAGCGGGACCGACCTCGCCGCACATACCAATTCGACAAGTCCTCCACCACGAAGTCCCCCAGCACGCGATAGGCCCGGGTGATCTGGTACGCGTCGAGTTCGGCGCCCACCGTGGCGACCACGGAATCGAGTCGAGAAAGCAGCCAACGGTCGAGCAACGGCCGATCGGCTGGAGCCGGGTCGGCGTCTGAGGGCGACCATGCCTCTACCGACGCATACAGAGAAAAGAACTTGTAGGTATTAAACAGCGTGTCGAAGAACTTCCGCGCCGCCTCTTTGACCCCCTCTGGGTCGTACCGCTTCGGAACCCACGGGTTCGACGACGTGATCAGATACCAGCGCAGCGCGTCCGCACCATGTTCGCCAATCGCGTCCCACGGGTTGACCGTATTGCCCTTGGACTTGGACATCTTCTGCCCTTCCGCGTCCAAGATCAAGTCGTTCACGATCACACTGCGGAACGCAGGCCCCCGCCCAAGAAGCGTGGATATCGCCATCAACGAGTAGAACCACCCGCGGGTCTGGTCGAGCCCCTCACAGATAAAGTCTGCCGGGAAGTGACGCTCGAATTCGTCCTCGTTCTCAAACGGATAGTGCCATTGGGCATACGGCATGGCGCCCGAGTCGAACCAAGCGTCGATCACCTCCGGCGTCCGATGCATCGTGCCGTCGCAGTCGGCGCAGCCCCAGATCAATTCATCAATGAACGGCTTATGCGGGTCGAAGTCCTCACCGAGGTCGCCCGCGGCTGCAGAGAGCTCGGCCAACGAGCCGATCCAGTGCAGGTGGTCTCGGTCCTTGTCGCACACCCACACCGGCAGTGGCGTGCCCCAATAACGATCTCTGGAGAGTGCCCAGTCCACGTTGCCACGCAGCCACTCTCCAAAGCGGTTCTCACCGACCTCAGGAGGGTGCCACTTTACCTGATCGTTGTTCGCGAGCAGCTGATCCTTCATGCTCGATGTGCGCGCGAACCACGAGTCGCGGGCCACATAGAGCAGCGGCGAGCTGCACCGCCAACAGTGTGGATAGCTGTGCGTCATGCGCCCGATGTCGAAGAGGCCGCCCTGCCGTTTCAGCTCCTCGACAATCGCCGGGTCCGCGGCCTTCACGAACTGCCCCCCCACCAGGGCGACGTCCGCGGTAAAACAACCCGCGTCGTCGATCGGATTAAGCATGGGCAGACCGTGGCGTTGGCCTGCAGCGTAGTCATCCGCACCAAACGCCGGGGCCATGTGCACGATGCCGGTTCCGTCCGCGGCGCTGACGAAGTCTTCTCCTACAACGGTCCAGCCATTTTGCGGGTCCTCGGGGGCCGCAACCAGGTCGAGCGGACGGGCATAACGCATACCCACCAACTCAGAACCCTGCATCTTGTTGACGATGTCCGCGTTTTCTCCAAAAATCGCCTCCGCCCGTGCCTCGGCTACGATGTAGCGCCGTCCGTCCCGGGCCACCTCCACATAGGTCAGGCCCGGGTGCACCGCGAGCCCAGCGTTCGACGGAACGGTCCACGGCGTCGTCGTCCACGCCAGGAACGCGCGACCGTCGGGGTCCGGGACGCCAGCCTCGTCAACCACCGAGGCAACGAACGTCAGCGACGGATCCTCAACGTCTTTGTACCCCTGAGCCACCTCGTGCGAGGACAGCGTCGTCCCGCACCGTGGGCAATACGGCACACTCTTGTGACCGCGGTAAAGCAGATCCTTGTCCGCAAGCGTCTTGAGGATCCACCACGCAGACTCGATGTAGTCGGTGTGGAACGTCACGTAGGGCCGCCAGTACTCCAGCCAATACCCGATCCGCTCGCTCAGCTCCTCCCACTCTTCCTTGTAGGTGAAGACGGAGTCTTTGCACACCTGATTGAACTCGGCGACGCCCAATGCCTCGATTTCAGGCTTACCGCTGATGCCGAGCTTCTTCTCAGCCTCAATCTCTACGGGCAGACCATGTGTATCCCAGCCTGCGATCCGGGTGATGGCTCGACCCTGCATGGCCCGGTGCCGACACACCAAGTCCTTGATGGTGCGGCTGATGATGTGATGCAGCCCGGGGCGTCCGTTCGCGGTCGGGGGACCCTCGTAGAACACGAACTGATCGCCGCCGGCGTTCGCCGCGAGTGTCTGCCGAAACAGGTCCTCGTCGCGCCAGCGCTCAAGGGTCTCGTTTTCGAGGTCGAGGAGGGTCTTGGGCAGTTCAGGATAGCTCATAGTTCTTTCACAACCCGCGCAATCAGCCGGGTCAAATCAGGCTCAACAGTCATCGCAGTCGCGATGATCTTGGTTAGGTCGACGGGCTCGAGTGCGTCGGGAAAACACTCGTCCGTGATGATCCCGATGCCCAAGACGGGCATCCCCATGTGACGGGCGACGATCACTTCAGGAACTGTCGACATCCCGACGACATCCCCGCCGAAGGCGCGCAACATCCGGTACTCGGCTCGGGTCTCGAGGGCGGGCCCACTCCACCCCACATACACACCTTGGCGGAGTCCGATTCCGAGTTCATCCGCTGCGGTCAACGCGTGAGCCCGAAGACCCACATCATACGGTTCGGACATGTCCGGAAAGCGAGGGCCGAACTCATCTAGGTTCGGACCGATAAGCGGGTTGTCGCCGAGCATATTGATGTGATCGCAGATCAGCACGAGGTCCCCCGCGTGCCACTCGGGATTCATGCCGCCACACGCGTTGGAGACGACGAGCGCCTCCGCCCCGAGCGACTTCAAGACCCTGATAGGGAGGGTCACCTCTTGGAGGGAATAACCCTCATAGAGGTGGAAGCGTCCCTGCATAGCCACCACGGGAGTCCCGCCCAACGAACCGAATACCAGGCGCCCGCTATGGCTCTCGACGGTCGGGACCGGAAAGCCGGGGAGTGCAGAATAGGCGACGCTCGCTTCAATCTCGATCTCATCGACGAGCGCACCGAGACCGGTGCCCAATACGATCCCCACGCGTGGAACGAACGACGTCCGTGTGCGCACCGCGGCCACTGCGTCCCTAATCGTCCCGCTCAGGGTCGTCGAAGTCATCACGGGAGGGTCAAGATTAACGCCCGCCTTCCGGGTCCGACTCATCAGAGTCGGAAAGGAAAGCCAGGGTATCGTCCTTGGGCCCGCTCCACCCGGCCTCGGGCGCTTCCAAGGTTTTGAAGGACACATCAGCCTGCGGGTTGTCCGTGTCATGCAGGCCACCCGGCACTCCAAGCTCCACGTCCCCAGACTCGGCGCCCCCAAAATCGGCGGCCAGTTGGTCGATAGAAGCGTCCAACTGCGGCGGCTCGGTCGAGTCATCCTGGGGCGCCCGATCAATGGGGTCGTCGTCCGTAGCGAATTCTGTGACTGCCACGTCGGGTCGGTCAAAGCGGCCGCCGCCCAGGTCCATATCGATGGCTCTGTCTTCGAGGGGAGGACGCTCTTGTTCGACCTCGACCACGTCCATTTCACGCTCAAGGAGCTGCCTGAACGCCTTCAAGAACCGCGTGCGCCGACGCTCCATTTCCTCAAGCGAGTCCTGACCCATCTGGAGCTTTCTCTCGGCATCGCGGATCTGTTTCCGCACCTCCGCGCCTGCCTCGGCGATCAGACGACGCGCCTCCGTCTCGGCTTCCTTCAGAAGGTGATCTGACTCCCGTTGCGCCTGCCCCTTGATGTCAGCCCGCAGCTCCTGCGCGCTGACGAGTGCTTCTTGCACCGCATGTTCGCGACCTGACTGTGACGAAACCTGACGCTCCAGGGTCTCTGAACGCTCCCTCAACTGGATATTCTCACGTACGATCACCTCAAGCCGCTCAGCAACGATCTCCAAGAAAACGTCCACCTCATGCGGATCGTAGCCTCGCAGCAGCTTCTTGAAGTCACCTCGCTTGTTGCGCACGTCCAAGGGTGTCAGGTCGATCATGTCGAGCTCCTGTTGAACTTCATCGTGATCTCGCACCGAAGAGCGCTGTACCGATCCGAACCATCGTGCTGCCCTCTCGAATCGCGATTTCCAGATCGTTGGTCATACCCATCGACAACTCCGGCCCGACTCGGTGGCTGTGCGTCCGCAGGCTGGCGTGGATCTCCCTTAGCCCGGCAAACGCAGAGGACAACACTACGGGGTCATCCACGAACGGGGCCATCGTCATCAAACCGTCAATCTGCAGCCCTTCCAGGTCGGCCAAGCGGAGAATCTCTTCCCTCGCGGCCTCGCCATCAAAGCCACTCTTTGAAGCCTCCCCCGAAGTATTCACTTGCATAAGAACGCGAACATCCCTTCCTCGTTCCTCTCCCAATCGTGCCAACCGTTCGGCAAGCTTCGTGGTGTCCACCGCGTGAATAACGTCGGCCAACCCCGCACACTGGCCCGCCTTTCTGCTCTGCACATGCCCAATCATATGCCACCGTGCCACATCGGGGCCAAACTCAGCCACCTTCGCTTCCAATTCCTCCAGCCGATTCTCACCCAGGTCTGTAAGTCCGGCGTCCAACGCCGCCCTCACAGCCCCGAACGGGTGCGACTTGGTGACGGCGACCAGCCGCACCGATCCCGCGGGCCTGGACGCAGCCTCCTCCGCCGAGGCGATGAGGTCCCGCACACGAGGCAAGGATTCACCCAGGCGCTGTGCATACCCAGTGGTCAGGATGGCGTCAGAAGTCACAGCAGGCACGGCGAGAGGGATAACAAGTGGTAAACATACAAAAAGGGACCCCACCGGAGTGCCGGCGGGGTCCCTAAGGGCCTCTCAGGCTCCGGTTTAGCGGACCTGGAAGGTAATTGAAAAAGAAACCCAGACCGGCACCTTTTTGTCGCGGTTGAGCGCCGGCGAGAACTGATAAATCTCAGCGACGGTCATGGCCGCGTCATCGAGCGCCTGGTGGCCAGAACTCTCGTCGATCCTGCGGTCTCCCACACGTCCATTCTCATCGATGAAGAAGTACACCTTCACAGTTCCACCGATTCCGGCGTCGCGCAGTAGCGGCGGATACTCCCGCTCCATCGCCCGCATCACGTCAGTCCTGTTCAGAATGGACGGAGCCACCGTGAACGGGGTGAACGTCGGAGCCGCGGAAAGGTCTGTATCAGCCTGTTCCGGCGGCGGAGGCAGGTCCTCTACCGGGTTATCCTCGAAGGTGGTCGGCGCAATCGTGATATCCTCTTCGATATCTGCGGCCGCCATGATCGGGGTCGCCGGGCGCGAAATCTGCTGCGGCGGCGGTGGAATCTCAATTTCCGGGGGGAGTTCGATCGCAACCAACTCCTCCGTATCGAACGAAAAGTCTTCGGCAGTCAATTGAGGCCAGAAAGCGAAGGCCGCGAAATGCACAAACGTCGCCGCGATCATTGAGCCCCAAAACCAAGAACTGAACGAATGCTTCAGGCGATCATTTGCAGTCTCAAAGGTCTCGACTGCTGGTACGGCTTCTGCGGTCATCGTCTCTCCCTCTGCATTTTCTGCTCCAACTGACTGGCGAACACCACACGTGCTACGCCAGCCGCGACCAGCGCTTTTTGCACCTGATCCATGTAGATGTAAGGCACCTCACGGTCAGCGCGAATGGAGATCACCAAGGCCCGCTCCGTCGCCGCATACAGCGGCGCAACCACGGTCGTGACCTGATCCATTGAATAGCCCTGATCGTTGATATAGACCTGCCCGTCCCTTTCCATCCAGATGTTCAGGATGTTCTTCGACTTTTCATCGATCTTCTGGGCCGCCTCGGCCTCCGGCCACTCGATCGGCCGGTCACGGTCAGACTGGAAGACCGTCGTGACCATAAAAAAGATCAGGAGAAGGAACGCGATATCGGCCAACGAAGACGCTGGGATCTCCTCAGACGCCTTTGAGCTCTTCTGAAAACCACCACCCTTGATCGACATGGCTTAGTTCGCCTCGAGAAGCTGAAGAGAGATACGCACGGCGTTGGCGCTGTGGAGCGCGTCCAATACGTCGATCATATACTTGTAGGGTGCGTCAGGGTGGGTTTTTACGGCCGCGATGATGTTCGGGTTCGCCGTGACCTCCTGCCGCCACAACCCCTCGATCTCCTGAGGCCGCATCTGCTGTATCTGCTGGCTCTCGCCGCGCTTCACATCAACGATGCCGTTCGGCATGATGATCAAGTGCAGGATGTTCTTCTGGCTGACCTGGGCCTCCTCACCTTCCTCTGGGAGGACGATGGACAGACCCTTGTCCTTGGGAAAGGTGGTCGTAACCAGAAAAAAAATCAGCAGCAGGAACGCAATGTCCGCCGTCGACGACATCGGGACGCCGTCACTGACTTTCCTCTTTTTCTTACCTAGAACCGCCATGTCTCTGATCTCTCAGGGTTATGCAGAGGTACTGGGGGCGTGCGCGAAAGGTTCCTACCGCTTCTGCGGGGCCGGCACAATCTTAATCTTGCCGTCCCTGTCCATATCCCACGCGAGGTTGATGATCTTCTGAGCGCCCTGCTCCATATCGACGATAAGCATGTCGATCCGGGTGACGAAGAAGTTGTACATGATGTTGATCGGCACAGCGATGATCAGTCCCGCCGCGGTCGTCAACAACGCGACCTTAATACCACCCGCGACCAACGTCGGCTCGACGGTACCCGCCTCTTCGATCGCGGCAAACGCCAGGATCATGCCAGCGACGGTGCCTAGGAAGCCCATCAACGGGGCCACGTTCGCGATCGTCGCGAGAATGACCAAGCCACGCTCAAGAAAGCCGAGCTCGATCGTACCTACGGTAGCGACCGCAGTCTCAAGCTCACCTTGAGTCAGCGTGCCGTTGCGAATGCGTCGCAGCCCGGCGAGGAGAATGGCTGCTGCCGGCCCTGGTGTGTCCCGGGCAATCTCGAAAGCTTTGTCGAGATCGCCGGCGAGTGCGGCTTCCTCCACCTCAAGAAGAACCCGCGAGGTACCGTGGTGGGCAATCCACAAGGTCCAAAATTTCGCAATGATCACACCCAGTGCGACCAGCGAACAGAGAACGAGTGGATACATCATCCACCCGCCGTCTGCGAATAGGCTCATCAGTTCGTACTGGGTGGCCACGAAAGCCTGCTCCTGATGTTGGTTTCTGCCCCCTGTTGGGGCGTTCCCTCAGCTATAAGGTCCGCGCAATCTATGGTGCCTTGGTGCGGGGTGTCAACGCACTCACTACAACCAATTTACGCCCACATTTCCTTGTGATTTCAGGGTTGGGCCGCCGCGGGCACGAGTTGCGAATCATGCTGTGGCAGGGAGCCCAAAAGAATCTCCCGCAAACGGTCCACGTCCACGTCCCGCTCAAGGCGGCCGCCTAGGGCAACAGAGATTTGCGCGGTCTCCTCACTCACGACCACCACAACCGCATCAGTCTCTTCAGAAAGCCCCATGGCTGCGCGGTGCCGAGTGCCTAACGAGCGGTCCGTCACTGACGATTGAGTCAGGGGCAGAATCGCGCCGGCAGTCCGGATCTGATCGCCAAAGATCAGCACAGCGCCATCGTGCAGTGGTGAATACGGAGTGAAGATGGTCACCAACATCTCAGCGGACACGCGTGCGTCAACGGTGCTCCCCGTCTCCGCGTACTCATCCAGGCCGACGTCCTGCTCAATGGCGATAATGGCTCCATGGCGAGACCGAGACAGACGTACCGCAGCCTCGACGACCTCTTCCGCCACCTTCGCACCCTCCAGGCGCTGGAACACCCGGATCATGCGGCTCCGGCCCAGGCGCGCGAGCGCCGAACGTAATTCAGGCTGGAAGACCACCAAGGCAGCAATCGCCCCGTATTGGAACACGGCCTCGAGCAGCGTGCGAATGAGGATGAGGTCAAGGAGCCTCGAGGCGCCGTAAGCGAAGGCCAACAAAACGACCCCCAGCATGATCTGCATCGCCCGCGTGCGCTGAATCACGAGCAAAATGCGATAGAGCAGGAAGGCGACAATCAGGATTTCGACCAGATCGGTCCATCCCGGCCGAAAGAACTGCAGCTGTTCCCAGGTCCGGCTCACCGAATCGGCTCCTTGTGCTTTGGCTCAGAAAGTCCCCGAGCCCGCAGGGACATCAGGCGGGGCCCAGAAGGCTGTTGAAGAAGTACAGTGGCCGGCGCGCAGGGGTCTCGCCAGACCATAAGTAGGAACGACGACGAGTCGTAGTTTGTTCTGCGGCGAGCGAGGAGAGACGACCTCATGGGCGGCGACCCCCCTGCGCCCAACCATA
>CALFPJ010000030.1 GCA_937919655.1 uncultured Gemmatimonadales bacterium | reverse complement strand
CACGGTGTCGGTCACGAAGACGGTGTCCCTCACGACTACCGTGTCGGTCACGACCACCGTGTCTACGGGTGTGGCAGGACCGGCGCCCGGGGTCGCCGTCCCGCCCGCCGGGGCCACGCCCCCACCCGGCGCGGTCGTCGCATCGTCGGTCTCCAACGCAGGGACCCCGGTGTCGGTGGTGCGTGCCTCACTACCTGTGCCCGGTGCCGGCGGTGTGTAGCGTGGGTCCACCAGCGCCGCACGGTACTTGAACATCGCGCGATCACTCAGGCGGTTGATGTCCGGCGCCAACTCCTCCGGGCGTGCGAATGCGTCCGCTCCGAGTAGCTCCTCTGGACGCAGGAGGTGTTCGATGATGTCGAGTTGAATCGTCGCCTCCGCGGGCATCTCCAAGCCGAGCAGCACGGTTGAATCCGGAACGCCCCAGTGATCCGCCCATCGCATGGTCTCGGGTGAACTGATGGTCTTCCCATTGATCGACAACAGGCGAGTCGTGCCACCTTCGGGATATTGAAACCGCAGCATCTCCGCTCCGATCTGCGAGCGCACAGACAGCGTGACGTGGCGGGCGCCATCGAACGTCGTGTCACGCTCCACGACCACCGACGGGGGTGAGGCGTCCACCGTCGGGGCCGACGTGACCGGAACCTCACCGTCCGGATAACCGAAGTCGGATAAGTCACGCATCTGTTCGAAGTCTGATCCGGCCAGCCGTGCGGCCCACACATGTGCCGGAAGGTCGAGTGAGTCAGTCGAGGGGTCGGTAGCCCACAGCGCCTGCGTGGTCCCGTGCTCGAAGGCGTAGACCAACGTTGAAGGCGCCGGTCGATCCGCGGACGGTCGTGCCGCCAGGATCCCCATACCCAGTGAAGCGCCACCCACCACCAAGCCGGTCAGAGGCGCCCACCATGAGTTCGGGTGCCTGAGACCTTCCAAAGCCGGTAGTGCCAAATAGAGCCCGATCACCATGAGGACGGCCAGGATCGCGGCGACATTAATGTTCAAGGCCAGCCATATCAGTTCCGTCAGCGGAACCATCACCAAGAGCACCGGCAGCGCAAACAGCATGGAGGCGAGCCAGCCCACGGTTCCCTGTGACCTGGCCCCCAACAGCAATCCGATCGTGGTGGAGACGAGCGCCGCAGCGACGGGCCACTGCAAGTTAATCGCGGCCAGAGGTGCCACGCTCCCGACTGCCACCGCGATAATGAGTGGTAGGTGAAGTGCACCCAGGGCGAGGTCCTCCGCTCGGATCCATCTGCGGGCGATGCCGTGCAGGGCTGTGACGATCGTGAGCGAGCCGGCGGCCAGAGCGAGGATGTACCAGCCTTCGCTGTGGAATGCAGAACCGTGGAGGCTGCCCACCTCCGGGTGGAAGCCCGGTAGCCACTCAGCCAGGGCGAGCGCCATGCCGTAGGCAGCACCGCCGCCGAAGACAGACATGAACAGGCCTATCAGGATCCCTCGGAAACCCCATCCACCGCGGGCAGCCAGGCCAACCGCCAGCAAGAGCAGTGCGATCAATCCTCCGCTAATCGGCGTGATCCACTTCGCGTCGTAGGCAACGAGGCCCGCCACCGGGAAACTCAGGTATGTGGCGTCCGGTGCGTCGACGCTTGTGAGATCTTGGTCGCCAAAGTGCCGGATCGTACTCAGCGCGTTGAGTCCCTGATGCTGCAGCGTTGACTCTGAGAAGTTCTCGGGTGTGTCGAACTCCTGATGGTACACGTGGGCATTGTCGATGCCGGCAAAGTTCAGGCCCTGAACTCCGGCGTCCAAGAACGGGCTAAAGTCCGTGTCGTTCGGGAGGCGCTTGTAGATCTCCAGCGCCATCGAATTCGCGAACGGATGCGGATGCGATGCCTGGAAGGCACCGATCACCCAGCCGTTGTCTGGGCCGGTCTCGAACATGATCGAAGGGCCCGCGCCGCCACGCATTTCGAACGAGAGCGCCAAGCGGACGTCGACCATCCATCGGTGCTCGTCCACGAAGGCACGCGCGCCGAGTAGGCCCAACTCTTCTGAATCGGTGAAGAGCACGATAAGGTCGTTCTTCAGCGGTCCGCGTTCTTGGCTGGCTCGCAGGGCCTCGAGGATCGCGACCACCCCTGAGCCGTCGTCGCCCGCTCCCTGCGCGATCTCTCGACTGTCGTAGTGGGCGGTGACGAGGACGGCACCCTCAGAATCCGTTCCGCTCATGCGAGCCACGACGTTTCGCACGGTGGCGGAGCGCACCCCGGAGCCGTTCTGAATCATGCTCGTCGTGGTCTGCACTTCAGGCTCCAACCCGAGCGCCGTCAGCCGATCCACGAGGTATTGCCGCACCCGCGCATGCTCAGGCGAACCCGTCGGGTGGGCTTCGCGGGCGATGTCCACCAGCATCGTCATGGCCCGTGCGGACGAGAAGACCGTGTCTGGCGCGTTGGCCGGTACCGGCCGAGGCTGACCGGTGCGGGTACTGGAGAAGACCGCAGCGCCTACCAGGAAGAGGAGCGTGACGGCGCCTCTCCACCTCGAGCGCGGGCCCTCTACGAGTGCCGGTCTCGGCAAACGTTCCTTGGGCGTTTTGGGAGGCTTCGGCGCTTTGGGTGCCTTGGCGTTCGTTTCTTTGGTCGCCTGCGGCCCGGCGCCAGCTGAGGGTGCCTCCGCAGCTGGCGCCCCACCGGCTGCGGTGCTCCCAGCCTCGCCGGCGCCACCCGCCGGGGTCGTCGCCGGTCCCGCCTTAGCCTTCGGACGTTCTACGGGGATCTTCGGCATCGGGATGTCGATAGGCTTAAGAGCGGGCGACTCACCAAAAAGCGCCGTCATTTCCGCCTCGGTCATCTCCGGACCGTCGTCGGGAAAATCGGCCTCAAGCTCCTCGATCTCCTTCTTCGAGAGGCCTAGCTCCTTGTCTGACGGGAGCTTCGGGGGCTTGAAATCACTCATGGTGCTTTGGCTCTCTCAGCGAGCGAACTGTCTCACGACATCGTCGATTGCGGCACGTACCACAGAGGAAGATAGGCCCGATCCATTCGAAAGGATTGAGAATACGATCTCACTGCCATCGTCTCTTACGAGATATCCGGAGAGAGAGTTCACATTCGATATGGTTCCGGTCTTGGCGAAGACCCGTCCTTCCAGGTCGAGAAGTCTGCGCTCTAGGGTCGAGTCCTCCTCACCCGGCGAGGCCAACGCACCACGATAGGCCTCTGCGTTCGGCCCGTTTGCCATGAAGGTCAGGAGACGGACGAGCGCCCGCGGGGTCACCAGATTGTATGCGGACAGGCCGGACCCATCTCGTGGGGCGACGTCCAAGCTGTCGATCCCCACTTCGTCCACGAGGAAGTCCTGAATCACCTTTACGCCTTCCGACCAACTTCCCTCCTCGCCTCGCTCTGCACCCAATGTGCGGATCAGCTGCTCTGCCATCCAGTTCTGACTGCGTTCGAGGAGCTGCTGGGTGATGTCAACGAGCGGTGGAGACACCATGGTGAAGATGTGGCCTGCGTTGGGACATTCTGGTACAAGGCCTGAGAGACATCCCCGACCCACTCTGACGCTGTCCGTCCACGCGACCTGTGTCCCGCCTTGGAAGGTGAGTCCCCGCCTGCCTAACGCCGACCCGAGGGCCGCAGCCGCTTGGCGGACTGGATCCCGGGCGGCCACGGACACGGTGTCGATTTGGCCAAACTCGGCACGCCCCTCGAGGGTGAGTCTTCGCGACTCGGGGTGGTACGACGCCCTCACACGTGTGCTGCTGTCGGGTGGGGCCGTGACGATTCGAGAGGTGACGAAGTCTGAGGTCCCGCGCGGTGACCACGCGACCGAGGCCGGTGAACCCACGGCAGGTCCCGCGCTGACGATCAGTTCGATTTCGCCTTCGTCGATGGCGAATGCGCCGCCGGTAGACCCGTATGCGAAGCGGAGGTCTTCGACTTCCCAAGTGGGCCCGACCGTCGCGGAATCCCAGGCGGACACGTCGACGAACATCGATCCAGTGACGTCGTGCACGCCTCGCCGATACAGCGTGTCCGCAATCGCGTCGAGCGCAGCTGTGCCGGAATCCCAGAAACGGTCAGAAAAGGTAGGATCGCCCGAGGCGAGCATCACGAGATCGCCATCCAGCATCGAACCCATCCTAGACCCGGTTGCCCACACCTCGGTCTCATACCTAAAGTCCGGCCCTAGGAGCGACATTGCCGTGGCAGTGACGAGAACCTTTTGATTAGAAGCCGGCACGAATTTGCGATGTGCGTTCCGGGCAAAGAGAACGCGCCCGGTCCTTGCGTCGACGGCGTAGACACCAAAGTGCACTTGATCCAATGGGGGTGCGTCGAGCACCGCCTCGATCGCCTCTCGGTCGACCCCGGTGCCACCCCCTGGAAAGCCTGCGCACCCCGCCAGGGACAATGCCGCCGCGGCCAGGATCACATTGCCAGCGCGCCTAGCGATGCGCCCTGACTTCTTGCTGCGAGCGAGGAGTTCTCTCTGTACGCTGGCCATCCCGCCAGCCACCGCGACTTCCCCCGGAGTTAGTCCTGTCTTGCGTTTCATTGCCCTGGCCAGTGCTGATGCGGAAGAGTATCCGAGTGCGAATGCGGCCTCCTCAACGGTGCGTCCGTCCCGGGCGAGGAAGGCCCCTGCGACCAAAAGTCGGCCCCAAACGAGGAACTGACTGGGCGGGGGCAGCCCTGTCCGGCGAAGTCCTCGAGCGAGCGTCGTCGGCCCCACGCCGAGTCCGCCCAAGTCGTAGAAATCTGGTTGGGCAGACGCATCCACATATGCGACGATGGCCCAGCTGATATGGCGAGCCCGGAGCGCGCGGATCTCAGCCCGAGCACCCTCGCGATTGGGGTGGTCCACGTCCACGATGCATCCATCAACGTCTTCTCGCCTCAACAGTTCGCGCAGGGCTCTCCACGACGAGCGTACCATCAAGTCGTGCATCCCGCCCAGAGCCGTACCGATACGCGCAGCTACCCGCGCGTCCGTTTGGATGATGGCAAGAGTCGCCAAAGATTGCCCCTGCGGGCCCGCCCCTGGGGAGGACACAGCGAAAGTGCTGGCCGGGAACGCGAACAGCAAGCGTTCCTCGAGCGCGCTTCAGGCTTTCTTCAATCGTGCCTGAAGGGATGTGGCCGGTTGCCTAACCTTCGGGGTCGAGCGTCACCGCCGTCCCGTAGCAGAGCATCTCGGCTGCGCCAGACATGACCATCGAGGTTTGGAAGCGCACGCTGATGACCGCATCGGCCCCCATCGCTTGGGCTTCCCCGACCATACGGTCGACTGCTTGTTCGCGAGCCTCGGCCAGCATCTTCGTGTATTCGCGGACCTCGCCGCCGACGATGTTCCGGAACACGGCCATGATGTCTTTCCCAATGTGGCGGCTGCGAATGGAGCTCCCGCGCACCATCCCGAGGGTGCCGGTGACATTAGAACCATGAATATCGGGGGTGGTCACCACAATCATCGGTAGACGTCCTTGTACGGGTCCGTGCCCCACTCTCGGTAACGCTCCCAGATCACGGAGGTTAGGAGCGTGAGAACGCCGATCACCACGGCGCCGGTGGCGAGCTTCTCCCACGGATCAAGGGGGGAGGCGGAAAACACGTATGCGCCGTACGCCGTCCAAACGGTGATACCGACGACAATAAGGAGCCAGCCGATGGGTCGCGCCACAGTGGCGTTCACTTGGTCCCACACGGACCTGTGATACTCAGCTGGATGGAAGCTGAGCGATAGAAAATCAGAGCGCATGCCCTGATAGATCGCCAGTTCGCGCTGCAGCTCCGTCGACCGCCCGATCTCCACTTCAACGCGCGCCCGCTCGTCGGGCGACATCTCGCCGTCGAGAAAGCGCATCAGGTCATCTGGTGAATAGCGTTCGTTCACAACTGATCGAAGCTCCTAAGCATATTCGACGCCCAAAAGGATGAGGGCTCCTTTAAGAGCGTGACGAGCGTGATACAGACGACTGGCCACTGTTCCCTCTGGGATGTCGAGAATTTGAGCGATCTCGGAATAACGAAACCCTTGGAGTTCCTTTAACACGAGGATCTCTCGATGTTCGTCACCGATCTGCTCCAGTCCCTTCCACAGGGTTTCTTTGGCTGTAGTTCTTTGGTGAGCCTGTTCCGGTCCGAGTTCGGAGTCCTCTGCCCGTTCTTCGAGCCTGTCGTCTAGGGGTTCTACCTTAAATCGCGCTTTGCGGCTCCGCAGCATGTCTCGGCATTGATTGCGGAGGATCTGAAAGAACCACGGACCAAATGGCCGGCTGAGATCGAAGCGATGGAGGGAGTTGAAGGTCTTTACGAAGGCGTCTTGGAGCGCGTCCTTCGCGTCTTCAGCGTTGCCCATCATCGCCACGGCCAGGCGTAATCCAGACGGCTCATAAGCCCTGACCAAGGGCTCGTAGAACCGCGTGTCGCCGGCTTTGATCATGCGAATCAGCTCCCGTTCCAATTCAGCCTGCAATCTTACTCCCGTTCACGTGATTGCTGCTACGGAGCGTCGCTGAAATTCCTTCACTGAGAGATCGCCACTCATAAGCGGGAGGATACCAGATCATGCACCGCCGAGGCCAGGGTCTCTAACTCATCGGGCGTATTGAAATAGTGGGGGGACACCCGAAGCGCCCCGTCCACGTTCTTTTGATCATAGTCGATCACCGCATCGATCCTGGCTTGGCCGGTCGTGTTGATCCTCCTGCGGCGCAGCTCCCTTACCAGATCTGGCGGTGACCAGCCTCGGACCGACGCGGTCACCGTAGCGCTCAGTTGAGCACCGTGATCCAGCACCCTGACGCCATCCAGCGCCGCGAGAGAGACGCGTAGCTGGGCGGCGAGCTCCCAGGCTCGATCCCGAATCTCCTCCAGCCCCAGGTCGAGCGCGTATCGGGCGGCGACCCCCGTGGCCAGGACCAGGCCCCATGCGAATTCCCATGTCTCGAACCGCTTTGCGTCGGGCGCCGGCTGGTAGAGGTCTGGGGCGATCCAGTCCGCGCCGCGCAGGTCGGGAAACATGGGCTCCAGTCCTAAGTCGAGCGCTCGGTCCGATACGTACAGAAAGCCCGCGCCCCTCGGCCCCCGCAGGTATTTGCGCGAAGTGGCCGAAAGGAAGTCACAGCCGATCTCCTCGACGCTGAGGGGCAACTGACCCACCGACTGGCATGCGTCCACCATGTAGGTGATGTCTCGTGCTCGGCACATGGCGCCGATGGCGGCGACGTCCTGCACAAGCCCCGAATTGGTCGGGATGTGGGTCACCGACACCAGGCGAGGCCGCTTTCGGTGAATGAGCCCCTCCATGGCGCCGAGGTCGACGCCGCCCTCTGGGGCATTAGGCGCCCGCAGCACTTCGACACCGAAGCGATCGGCGAGGGCCAGGTACTGAATCTGGTTGGAGACGTAGTCGTGCCGGGTCGTGACGATGACGTCGCCCCGTTCGAAACGGATGGCCGAAAGCGCTGCCACGAACGCCGCGGTCGCGTGTTCGGTGAAGGCGATGTTGGCTGGACTCGTGTGCATTAGCTCGGCGACGTGCTCGTACGCCTCGGCAATCGCGTTCTTCACTTCCGCCTCGGCTTCGTAACCGCCGACGAGAGATTCTAGGTCTAAGTGGCCTTGAATTGCCGCGATCACTGGCTTCGGCATGAGTGACGCGCCTGCGTTATTCAGGTGGATGCGCTCGGCGCACCCGGGGGTGTCCGCTCTGAGTTCGGCGATGTTCACTTAGCTTTCCTTTGCTTGTGATCGAGGCGGACAGTGTAGATTGTGATTGTGCCGAGCGAGGTCAAGCTCGGGCTTTGGCAGTCCTACCTTCCCGAGAGTATCTGCAAGTGGCAAAGAAACGAGTTCTGGTGGTCGATGACGAGGCTTCGGTAACGAGGGTCCTCGTAGAGTTCTTGGAGAAGACCGGACTTTACGAAGTCATGGCGGTCAATGAGCCCGAGACGGCCATGGATGCCGCGAGGAGGTTCCTCCCCGACCTGTTCATTCTCGATATCATCATGACGTCCATAGATGGTGGTGAGCTGCTCACCGCGCTCAACGAGATTGAGGGTCTTGTCGACACGCCTGCCATTTTTGTGACAGGGGCGTTGTCGAAATCGGAGGCAGGAGCGAACGGGTATCACCTTGCTGGGCAACCCGTCATCGCGAAGCCCGTCCAACTCGAGACGTTCCGAGCGCTGGTCGCGAAGCAACTCGCACTGGCGAGCTAATCACAAACAGCCCCCATCCGGCAGGCCGGATGGGGGCTGAGCTTTGGGCGATTCGGCTTGGTGTTTCCTTAGTGCCCGTCCTGCTCGCTGATCACGCGCTCGGCCTTCTGCTTGGCGACCATCTCACGGACATCTGCCAGAAGCTTCTTGGCGTCGTAGACGATGCCGTCCTTGATGGTGTAGGTGATGCCACCGACGCGCTCCATTTCTCCGGTCGCGTCGTTGAGCTTTGGCGCCCCGGTGCCGTAGAGCACCTTGAGGTTCTCAAGGGGATTCTGGTCGACCACGATCATGTCGGCCTTCATGCCTGCTTCTAGCACGCCGAACTGAAGGTCGTTTTCCATGCCCTTTGGCTTGTGGAGCTGCAGAGCGCCGTGATACGTGGCCGCCCTGATCACCTCGAGAGGATGGAAGCCAGCCTCGCGGAGTAGCTCGAGTTCACGGATGTAGTCGAAGCCGTAGAGCTTGTAGATGAAGCCCGAGTCCGAGCCCGTGGTGACGATACCGCCGGCGTTCTTGTAGTCGTTCAGGAAGCGCATCCATTTATCGTAGAACTTGCCCCAGTGGTACTCATCCTCTGTGGTCCAGTAGTACCAGTAAGAACCGTGGGCTTCGCGGCTGGCCTGGTAGTAGTCCCACTGTGTCGGAAGGGTGTATTCCTCGTGCCACTCTGCCTCGCGGGAGCGCATCACGTCCCGACTCGCCTCGTAGATGGTCATGGTGGGGTCGAGGCCGAGGTCTAGCTCCAGGAAGCGCTCGATGAGGGCGTTCCACTGCTCGGAGCCAGGCTCGGCGGACTGGTACCACAGCCGGCCGACCTGGCCGAAGCGGTCCTGCTCATTGTTGTAGTTGTAGTTGAGCGGGAAGTCCTGGACTGTGTAGTCCGTGAGCATCGACTCGAAGAGCCCATAGAAGTGGGTGATCATGTCGAGGCCGAGCTCGGCGGCGTCCAAGGCGTTCATGCGAGATACGCCGGTCTGCGCCAGGTGAGCCACGGTTCCCAGCCCGTGGATCGCGGCCTCGTCGTTGAGCGCCTCCATGATGGCGGGCGGATACGACGTCAGCTTCAGGCCGTCGATCTTGGCTCCCTCAACGTCGACTGCCGCGGCCCAGCGGACCCATTCACGCGCCTTCTCAGGCGTGTCAATCTCTCCTTGGTCCCATGCCTCACCTGGACGCGCATAAGTGAACATGCGCGGCGCGACGATCTCGTTGCGCTCGGACCTCGCCTTCTCCCCGAGGGCCCACATCATGGGGCCGTGGCCGACGCCGCGAGACGTCGTGATGCCATTACCCATCCAGAGTTTGTAGGTGTACTCGGCTTGAGGCGCCTTGGGGGCGCCGCCCGTGTGCGCGTGCATGTCGATGAGCCCAGGCATCACGTACATGCCGGTCGCGTCAATCTCACGAGTGGCCCCTTGGGGGCGACGTCCTTCCCTGATCTGCGCAAAGGGGAAACCGACCGAGCGGATCTCCGCGATGCGGTCACCTTCGACGACGATGTCGACCGGACCCATCGGCGGTGCGCCCGTTCCGTCGATCATCGTGGCGCCGCGCAGGATGAGCCGCTCGTGGGGTCCGTCGCCCTCGTCGCCGCCGCGTAGGGTCGTGATCTCCATGCCCTGGGCCGCGAGGCCAGTGGCCAATACGAGCACGGCGATGGCCGCCAGACTGATTCGTGAAATGACGCGCGAGAAACTCATGGGTCCTCCAAGTGGTGTCCGTTCCGGCCGGCTTGGGTTCGCCGGGGCGGTAATTATCGGTTCGCTAGTGGGGCCGCGCCACCTATTATTCACGCTTCCACGAAAAGTCACGCGTTAACCCCCATCCGAATTCCGTGAACCCGGTTCATCCCAAGCACGAGTCTGGCACGCCCGCTCCGCCCGAAGTCACGGCGGAGGCGGAGAATCTCCGCGCGGAGCTGACCCGACACGCGCACCTGTATTATGTAGAGGCGCGTCCGGAGGTCGGTGATGATGAATATGACCGACTTTTCCGAAGGCTTCAGGAACTCGAGGCGATACATCCAGTGTTGGGCTCCGCGGACTCTCCCACCCGCCGCGTGGGCGTGGATCCGCAGGATAAGTTCGAGACCGTGGCGCATGTGGCCCCTCTTTTGTCGCTCGATTCAACACAGGATGCTGACGAAGTTCGGCGCTTCGACGAGCGCATCCGTCATCTGCTCGGGGCTGGTCACGAGCCGACCTACATTCTCGAGCCCAAACTCGACGGCGCCTCGATCGAGTTGGTGTACGAAGACGGGATACTCACGCGCGCGGTCACGCGAGGGAACGGGCGCGCCGGCGAGGGTGTGACGGAAAACGTGCGCACCATCGCCACGGTGCCCCTCCGCCTCAGGACAGATATTCGCCCCGCCCCCGCCGTGCTCGCGCTTCGTGGCGAGGTGCTGATGTACATCTCGGACTTCCAGAACTTCAACGCAGGGCTGATCGCCGCCGGAGCCGAACCGTACGCCTCGCCGCGGAACTCAGCGGCTGGCGCGGTGCGACAACTCGACTCCCGTATCACTGCGAGTCGAAGGCTCGACCTGCTCGTCTATGACGTGCTGGCTGTGGAGGGCGCCGTGCTTCGGAGTGACACGGAAGGGGTGGAGGCCATCCGCGATTGGGGCTTCAAGGTCCCGGAGCGCATTCAGACCGCCACCACCGTGGAAGGGATCCTGGCCTATCACGAGGCATTCGGGACGGACCGAGACCAGCTCAACTACGAGATCGACGGCATCGTGATCAAGCTCGACGACCTGACCTCTCGGGCCGCGATCGGCGCCACGTCGCACCACCCGCGTTGGGCGCTCGCGATGAAATTTCCGCCCCGCCAAGAGATCACTCGCATCGACAAGATCGACGTGCAGGTGGGCCGCACCGGTGTGCTCACGCCTGTGGCCTTCCTGCGGCCGGTGGTCGTGGGTGGGGTCACCGTGGCGCGTGCGTCGCTACACAACCGGGAGGAACTGAGGCGCAAAGATCTGCGCGAAGGGGACACCGTCCGCATCCAGCGCGCCGGGGACGTGATTCCCCAGGTGGTTGAGGTGGTCGAGCATGAGGACCCACGCCAGCCTCCCTATGAGATGCCGACGGAGTGCCCTGCCTGCGGCACCGCGGTTTATGAGGAAGGCCCGCGCACGAAATGCCCCAACCGGTTCGGGTGCCCTGCGCAACTTCAGGCCCGCATCGTGCATTTCGGCTCGCGTGAGGCGCTCGACATTGAGGGGCTCGGTGACGAGACCGCCACACTGTTCGTCACGAAGGGCCTCGTCGGCAGCCTTGCCGAGCTCTTTGACCTGGTGCCGGAGCAGTTGATCGCACTCGAAGGATTCGCTGAGAAGTCGGCGACCGCCTTGGTGGACGCGATCCAGTCCAAGCGCACGCCGGAGCTGCGCAGATTCTTGATCGCGCTGGGAATCCCGGAAGTGGGGGTCACCGTCGCCCGTGACCTGGCGCAACGATTCATGAGCGTTGAAGCGCTGCTGGCGGCGACGCCTGACGACCTGGCTGCGGTAGACGGGATCGGCCCGATCATGAGTGAGACGATTACCACGTTCCTGGCCGACGAACGCAACGCGGAAGCGATCGCCGCGATTCTGGGGCGCGGTGTGGCCCCCGTCGGGCCGGAGCCCGTCGCTGCGGACCTCCCGGACGCCGGTTCGGCCGTCTTCACCGGTACCATTCCGATTCCGCGGACTTCGGCCGAAGCGGCTTGGCGCTCGGTAGGGGGGCGCGTCGTGTCAGCAGTCTCAAAGAAGACAGACTTTGTGATTGCTGGCGACAGCGCAGGCTCCAAGTTGGAGAAGGCGGAGCGTTTGGGCGTGACCGTGCTCGACTTCGCCGCCTTCGTCGAGAAGGTGCGCGGCTTGGGTGGCGAGGTCGTTCTTCTCTGATGGTCATCGTCTGATGGAGAACCTAGACGTCTCGCGGACGTTGACGGAGCTGGCCGACCTGCTCGAGATCCAGGGTGCGAGCCCGTTCCGTATTAGGGCCTATCGCAACGCCGTGAACACCATCAACAGCCTGAGCCGATCACTGCAGGCCATGCTGGGAGCGGGTGAGGATCTCACCGAGCTGCCAGCTGTCGGGGACAGCGTGGCGAAGTACATCGCCGAACTGATTGAGACCGGACGCATAAGTCGCCTCGAAGAGGTCTCGGCCGAATATCCGCGGTCACTCGTTCAACTCATGCGGCTGGACGGTGTCGGCCCTAAGAAAGCGAAGAAGCTCTTCCTTGACCTCAAGGTCCGCACGGTCGATGACCTCGAAGTCGAGCTACGGGCCGGCCGGGTGCAAGGGCTGGACGGCTTCGGTGTGAGGAGTGCGGATAAGATCCTGCGGGCGATCGCGGACCACAGGAAGCACGCAGGGCGGTTTCAGATCCACGAGGTGGAGAAGCTGATCGCAGGGGTGCTGGAGCATGTTCATGCCGCGCCCGGAGTGGGAAGGGTGAAGATCGCGGGTAGCTTGCGGCGACGTAAGGAGACCATCGGCGACGTCGATATCATTGCCGAGTTCGACGGAGATGGTACGGCGGTCGTAGATCACTTTGTGGCCTATTCCGGGGCTGAGCGGATCAGTGGTGCCGGGAGCACCAAGGGCAGCATGGTCCTTCACTCGGGCCTCCAGGTGGATCTGCGCGTGATTCCGCCGCGCTCGTTTGGGGCGGCGCTTCAGTACTTCAGCGGTTCCAAGGAACACAACGTTGCCATGCGCACACACGCCGTCCGGCAAGGTCTGCGTGTAAATGAATGGGGCGTATTTCGCGTTCCGGATGGCGCAGATCCGGCCTCTCTCGGTAAAGAAGATGGGGAGCGACTAGCTGGTGACGCCGAAGAGGGCGTGTATGCCGCGCTAGGTATGGCGTGGGTGCCACCGGTGCTCCGAGAGAATCGCGGAGAGGTAGAGGTCGCCATCCGTGGCGAGCCGCCAGAGTTGGTCTCGCTCGAAGACATACGTGGCGACTTGCAGATGCACTCGACATGGAGTGACGGTAAGGCCAGCATCGAAGAGATGGCGCGCGCGTGCATCGCCCGCGGGTACGAGTACTTCGCACTGACCGACCACAGCCAGGCCATGGCGATGGTGGGTGGCCTGACTCCGGAGCGCGCCCGCGAACAGTGGCTGGAGATCGCGGAGGTGCAGGCGAGGTTGCCCGAGATTCTCATCCTGCGGAGTGTCGAAGTTGATATTCTCAAGGACGGCTCCCTCGACCTCCCGGACGACGTCCTGGCGGAGTTGGACGTGGTTGTTGTATCCGTCCACTCGCTTATGGATCAAGATCGAAGGACCATGACGGACCGGGTGATCCGGGCCATGCGACATCCATCTGTCGATATATTGGCGCACCCCACGGGTCGGCTCATCAACCGTCGAGAGCCTTTCGAGTTAGACGTGGAAGCCATGCTCGAAGCGGCGGCGGAACTGTCTGTGGCCGTGGAGTTGAACGCGAACCCGAACCGACTGGACCTCAACGATTTGCATGTTCACCGGGCAAAGGAGTTAGGAGTACCTGTGGTGATCAGCACGGACGCACACTCGCCGCGAGGCCTCGCTGACATGCGGTTTGGTGTCGATCAGGCGCGGCGCGGATGGCTGAGTCCTGCAGACGTACTGAATACGCGATCTCTGGCGGAGATGAAGATGTGGCTGGGACGGAGAGGATGACGATGACGAGAAGAAGCGTTTGCCAGGCCTGATTGGCGACGTTGTACTCCTGATTTGCGGGATCGGGGTTCTTTATTACGGCGCCGAATGGCTGGTGCGGGGTTCTGCGCGCCTTGCTGGCTCGCTGGGTATCAGTCCGATCGTGGTCGGCCTGACCGTGGTCTCGTTCGGCACGTCTGCGCCCGAACTGGTCGTTGGTATCGTGGCGGTTCTCGACGGCAACGCCACGTTAGCGATAGGCAACGTCATGGGGTCAAACCTGGCCAACGTTGGCCTCATTCTGGGCCTCACGGCTGTGGTGCGGCCGCTCGAGGTGCATGCGAGGGTCGTCTGGCGGGAAATGCCGCTGATGCTCCTGGTCACCTTCGCGCTGTATCCGTTGATCATGGACGATCTCATGATCAGCCGCGGCGACGGGATCATCCTGTTGATGGCGATGGCGGGCTACCTGGTCTTCGTGTTCCAGTCTGTCGAGGACGAAGCTCCTGAGATCCTCGGGGAGTACGAGGAGTACATGAAGGCCTCGGACCAGACCGCCTCAGTCGTGTCCTTCAAAGACGTCTTTTGGGTCGTGGCCGGCTCTGCCTGTTTGGTGCTCGGTGGCTACGCAATCGTTGAGGGTGCGGTAGAAGTGGCGGGGGCACTGGGCATCTCACAGGTCGTGATTGGGCTCACGGTTGTGGCCGTGGGGACGTCATTGCCGGAGCTGGCGGCGTCCTTGGTTGCGGCCATGCGCGATGAGGCCGACATCGCAGTCGGAAACGTGATTGGCTCAAACATCTTCAACGTCGCGGGCATTCTTGGCACCGCAGCCGTCATCGAACCCATCGGCGTCCCTCGTTCCGTGCTCTCTCACGAGTTGCCGGCTGTCCTGTTGATGTCACTCTTGCTCTTCCCGATTCTGCGAAGCGGCTGGAGGATCCGCCGGTGGGAGGGCGTGATTCTTCTTACGGCCTACGTTGCCGCGGGCGTGTTTCTGCTCTGAGTCAGGATGCCAGTGTACCGTAGCCGAAGTCCGTTGGAATTCGTGCGCCGCTGCACCCAGGCAGACCAACTTCTGGGACACGGTACTGGGGGAGGGTCATCCGCTTCGAGACGGATCCATTAGCGCGGCCTCCATCCCATTCGGTATAGCTCGACCTCCGCCGCGATCCTTCCAAAGCCCGGCCACCACGGGTCGGCGTAGAGTTGCTCTAGGACTGGCCGAGCGGCGGCGGTATCTCCTGCGGCCAACATCCCAGTGGCTACCCCGAAGCCGATCGTCTCTAGTCGATAGGGGGCGTCAGGGCCGCCCTCTAGCAGGTCGGCTGCGGACATCAGGCCTTTGTGGAAGAGCAGGTTGTGGTAGTACGCGATGTTCGTCTCCATCGTGAGGTCCAGCGGCACGCTCGCGAGGAGTTCATTGGCCTCAGCCGTCCGACCCGCCCGTAGGAGCGCCCGCACCGCCCACTCGGTCATGGCGACCATAGACTCAGGCCTGTCCCCATTCTCCGAACAGCTACGGAAGTCCTCTCCGGCCGCGGCTTTAGCGGCCGGGTCGTCAGCCAAGGCCAGGCATCGGAGGTATTCGTCTGCCGCCGCCGAAAAATCGCCAGACAGGAAGTGCGCGAGGCCGAGGTGGTAGGACACGTCAAAATTCAGGGGCGCGCGGTCCTTGGCGGCTTGTAGGTCCGTGACTCCCCGATCGAATTCGCGGAGTGACAGGTATCGGTGCCCTCTGTAGCGATACGGCCGCCAGTCCCCAGGGGCGAGTTGCATCGCCCTCGTATACAACTCGATTGCCTGTCGGTACTGCCAAAAATTGCGGCGCTCACGGCCTGCCGCGATCACCCGTTCTACGTCGTCAGGGGCTTCCGCCAACAGGGCATCGACGGCCGCGATCACGCCGCCGGTGTCGACCTGCTCGAATAGTGGCTCGCCAAAGAGTGAAACGGCCTGTGGGTCCTGGCCCGGTGCCTCGGGCGCGGTCTCCGGCGCGGAATCTGGGCCGCAGGCCCCCGCGAAAACGAGGAGTGCCAGTGTGGTGGTGCGTGTGAGCGTTGCTGTCTGACGCATGTGATCTCCGGTCTTGTTGGGGCCACGCCACGTTAGGAGGGTCCGCCTCCCCCCGCCATCGCGCTGCCGCCGGGTGCCCGGTGCCTGTTACTTTCAAGCGTGGTATATGTCGCCACCGGCGCCCAAGGAGCTAGTGAGCCATGAGCGGAGATCCAAACGCGGTACTCGCTGCGATCGATCGATGGGAGCGGGCGGGGCTCCTCGACGCAGAGACTAGCGCGCGTCTTCGGAGTGAGGCGACGCAAACGGCTGGCATGTCGGCGCGTCGCCTTTCGCAGTACGTGCTGGCCACGACCGCCGCTGTGGTCCTTGTGATCGCCGGTGGACTCTTCCTCGAGTGGACTTGGCCCCACCTCGGGCCTGGCCAACGGGCTGGGGTGCTCGCCGCCCTCGGCCTGGGCGTGATTGTTCTGGGTGCCCAATTGGAAGATCGACGCCGATGGTTGCCAGCTGCCTATCTCATGCAGATTGCGGGGCTGTTCTTCATGATTGCGGCCACAATATTTTCGACCGATGCCTGGGCAGACGAGACGCTCGGTGGGTTTCTGTCGGGGACGGTTGGGCTGCTGGTGACGGGCTTTTTTGGACCCCGGGCGATGCGGCGCAACGTCGTCATGCCTGCAGTGCATCTGGCCTGTGGCCTCGTATTCATGGGGCTCTTCCTCATCCGGGGCACTCCGCTCAAGGGCGATGACGTCATGTGGGCGATGGATGCGGTCCTGCTGGTCGCCGTGCTGGGTCTCTTCCGGGTGCTTGCGAAGAACACAGGCGGTGAGCGTCATCCCTGGGCACTCAACGCTTTCGTCACGGCCCTCCTCGCTGGCTTCGTCATGATCGCCGGGACCTGGGCGGGCCCGCTCGATGCGAGGTCTGAGGCGATGTATCCAATGGATCTGTGGCTCGGGATCATGGCCTCGCTGTCATTGTGGGGCCTGCATCGGGGACCGGATTGGCTGCAGCGGGCTGGGCTGGAGCACGTCGTGACGTTCCTCATGTTGTTGTGGATTCCTTTTGGTCTCATCACGGCGGTGGAGACGCTGGATGGGCCGCCTGAGGCCGCGTTGATCCTGGTGGGGCTCGCGGGTGTGGTGGGCTTTGTCTACGCTGTTCGCGTGGAAATCCGTGGCCTCATGGCCGCCTCCGCCTTGGCGTTCATCGTCTCGCTCTGGTACTGGGGCGTCGAACGGGGCGGTACGCTCGGGGCAGTGATGGCGCTCGTGGCGACCGCGGGCATCCTGTTTTGGGTGTCTGGGAAGGCCGCCGGGATGGGCCGTGACGCGTCACCGCCAGCCGTGTCGGGGTAGGCGTCCCGCACCCGCCCCGGTACTATTGGAGGCCCTGTCCCGCCCGGGCCTAGTCTCGAATATCTCGCCGCTTAGCACTTAGTCCAGGAGCACCGCACGATGCTGTCGATCGACCTGACCGGAAAACGCGCTTTTGTGGCCGGCGTAGCCGACGACAAGGGGTTTGGCTGGGCGATTGTCCGAGCCCTCGCATCTGCCGGTGCATCGGTGTGCGTGGGCACCTGGCCGCCCACGCTGAAGATCTTCACCAAGAGCCTCGAGCGAGGGAAGCTCGACATCTCCCTGCCCGGTGGCGGACAGATCGAATTCGAGAAGATTTACCCACTAGACGCCGTCTTCGACACGCCCGACGACGTCCCAGACGACGTGAAAGCTGACAAACGATATGTCGACCTGGAGGGTTATACGATCCAGGGTGTGGCGGATCAGCTGCGAGCCGACTTCGGTGAAAACTGCCTCGACATCGTGGTGCACTCCCTCGCGAACGGGCCCGAGGTCCAGAACGCGCTCATTGAGACCAGTCGGAAGGGTTATCTCGCTGCGGTCAGCGCGAGTGCGTATTCCATGGTGAGCATGGTCCAGCGCTTCGGTCCGCTCATGAACCGCGGTGGTGCGCTGGTGTCCCTAACCTACCTGGCCGGCGAGAAGGCCATTCCGGGTTACGGGGGAGGCATGAGTTCCGCGAAGTCTGCCTTGGAGGGGGACACGCGCACGCTGGCATTCGAAGCGGGTCGCAAGTACGGGATTCGCGTGAATACCATCAGTGCCGGCCCTTTGAAGAGCCGGGCGGCGAAGGCCATTGGCACGATCGACGCCATGGTGGCCTATTACTCTGAGCACTCGCCGATTCCCGGACCCATTACCGCGGACGACGTGGGCTTCGCAGCGGCGTTCCTGTGCTCGCCGCTCGGTTCTGGAATCAGCGGCGAGACCCTACACGTCGATAATGGTTATCACGTGATGGGGATGCAGGCGCCGACGCAGCCTTAGCCGAAGAAATCCGGATGGGTCGGGAGAGAACGTGAACGACCAAGTCGATCAGCTCGGGTCGCTCCTTCCTGCGATCCGAACGCGGCCTCCGGGGCGTAGGTCCCGAGCGCTGACCGCACGCCTGCGCGCCGTGGAGTCCCGTAACGTCACGTATTCTGACAAGTCGTGGCCCGTGTTTTGGGACGCCGCACGTGGCGCCAACGTTCTGGACGCGGATGGAAACATCTTCGTCGACCTGACCAGTGCTTTTGGCGTGGCGTTGCTCGGCCATGCCCACCCGGTCGTGGTGTCAGCCGTTTCACATCAGGCAGGCAAGTTGATGCACGGCATGGGGGACGTTCATCCCTCCCTGCCGCGACTGGCGCTCATGGAGCGGCTGTGTGCGTTTGCTCCGTGGGGCGACACGCGAGCCGTCCTGGCCTCTACCGGTTCTGAGGCCGTGGAGATCGCGTTAAAAACTGCGCAGATGGCTACGGGACGTCCCGGGGTGCTCGCGTTCGAAGGTGCCTATCATGGCCTCACGTTGGGCGCCCTTGCCGCGACGGAACGGCAGCTCTTCCGTGCCCCGTTCGAGGACCGAATCTACGACGGGGTGGCCTTTGCCCCCTTTCCGGATTTTCTCGGTGAGGGTTCGGACGCTTCCGACCGGGCCCTGGATGCCGTGCGGGCAGCGCTCGCTGGCGGTGCTCCCAATGGCGATCCCATTGGCGCAGTGATCATCGAGCCCGTCCAGGGGCGCGCTGGGGTGCGACTCGCCCCCCATGGTTTCATGGCGGCGCTTTCGAGGGTCGTCGCCGAGTCCGATGCGGTGCTCATCGCCGACGAAATCTTCACCGGCATGGGGCGATGCGGCGCGAGGTTCGCGTCTGAGCGGGTCGGGCTGGCCCCGGACGTCATCTGCGTCGGCAAGGCGCTCGGCGGAGGCATGCCCGTGTCAGCCTGCCTCGCGTCTGCGGCTGTCATGGACACATGGCCGGCGAGCGAGGGTGAAGCGATTCACACCAGCACGTTCCTCGGTCACCCCGTCGCGTGTGCGGCGGCCTTGGCCGTGCTCGACACCCTGGAGCAGGAGGCCGTCACCGAGCGTGCCCGCGTTCTCGGCTCCCGGATCTTGATGGCGCTGCGTGCGCAGGTGAGCGAGGTCCCAGGCGTGATCGACGTGCGCGGGCTCGGACTGCTGATCGGTATCGAGTTCGCCGAGTCTGGGCGGGCTGTTCGGCTCGCGGAGTCGGCGCTTCGCGAGGGGCTTCTCGTGTTGCCCGCAGGCGACCGAGGGCATGTACTTGAGCTCGCGCCGCCTGTGGAACTGACGGAGGCCCAGACGGACTTTGCCGTCGAGACGCTCGTTAGGCTGATCCGTGAGGGTAGGTGACGACGCGCGTGATTTGGGCAGGCCTGGCGGCGGTCGCCGTGAGCGTCGCCGTGAGCGTCGCGGTAGCCGGCGTCCAGCCCGGCCGGTTAGTGCAATCGACGGAAGCTGTATCAACAGAAGTGCCCGTGCTGCTGGTGCCAGGTTGGGTAGACACCGCACGAGATCTCGCGCCGCTTCGCATTCGCCTCATCGCCGCTGGCTGGCCTAGTGACGCGGTCGATGCCATCACCTTTGCGACACCTACGGGCAGCAACCGTGACCATGCCAATGAGATCGATGCCGCGGTCCGAGATCTGCTTAAGCGCACCGGAGCCGAGCGAGTCGACATCGTCGCCCACTCCATGGGGGGACTCGGGACGAGGTGGTACCTGCTACGCTATGGGGCTGCGTCTGTGCGGCGGGCCGTGTTCATCGCGTCGCCGCACCGTGGCACCTATTCAGCGTTACTGGCGTGGGGTGAAGGCGGGGCTGAGATGAAGCCGGAGAGTGCGTTCATGGACACGCTGAACGCCGCCCCTCCCGTCCCCGCTGGCGTGGACGCCATCACCATCTGGACGCCCATCGACACCCACATCATCCCGGGTGAAAGCGCCGTTTTGCCGGGCGTGCCCGATTTCAGAGTCTGTTGCCCTACGCACCCGGGAATGCTCCGTGATGCCGAGGTCTTCAGGATTGTGCGGCGCTTCCTCAATGTGGGCTACGAGGGCCGTCCGTGACCGATCTCGCAAGATGGCCCGCGGTGCTCTTCGACCTGGACGGGACCCTGGCCGACACCGTCGAACTGATCCTGCGGTGCTACCGGCACACGATGAAGGAGCATCTGGGTGAGGCGCCGCCCGACGCGCGGTTCCTTGCCACCATCGGCAGGCCGCTTCCTGTGCAACTCCGTGACTTCGCTCGCGACGACGCCCAACACGCGGCCATGCGGCAGACCTACGTCGAATTCCAAAGGGGTATCCACGACGACATGGTGAGTCCTTTTCCGGGAGCCGACGATGTACTGCGGCGCCTAAAGGAGGCAGGCACCAAGGTGGGCGTAGTCACCAGTAAGGCGAGTCGACTCGCGAGCCGGACGTTGGACTGTTGCGGCCTTCTCCACCACGTCGACTTTCTGATTTGTGCCGATCAGGTGGAGCGACCCAAGCCCGACCCTGAGTCGGTGCTGCGCGCGTTGGCTCACTTCGGTTTGGCGGAGCGGGCACGCGACGTGGTCTTCGTTGGAGATTCGCCGTTCGATCTCCAGGCTGGTCGCGGAGCGGGGACCCGGACTGCGGCCGCTTTGTGGGGCCCGTTCGCCCACGAGGTCCTCCTCGCGGAAACACCAGACTACATGCTGGATCGCCTAGAGGACGTGCTGGAGATGGTGCCTTAGGCCGTCGCCGAGCGCGGAGCCCGGTCGAACCGCGTCAGTTGGTCGATGTCGCGAAGTCGATCTGCTCGGCCATCTTGATGTCCTTCTCCGTAATGCCACCGGCGTCGTGCGTGGAGAGCGCTATCGTAACCTTCGCAAAGCGGATATCGATGTCCGGGTGGTGATCCTGGGTGTCTGCCAAACCAGCCACCCGATTCACGAATACGATGGAGTCGCGGAAGGACTTAAAGGTGAATTCCTTCGTGAGTTTGTTGGAGCGTCGCCTCCAGCCCTTCCTAGCCTGGATCCATCCCCGAATTGATTCTGCATTCAGCTTCGTGCCCATCGTCTTCCCCGCGTAGAGCCAAGTCTTTGCCCGAAAATCATTTAGCGCCCGTGGCCGGGATCTCGATGACAAGCGCGCGTCAGCGCGGGCAGTATAACACAAGGACACGGTGGCCTAGGAAGTCGTTGAGGGGTTGACCCTTAGAACAACCCCTGTATAACATTTGGGCCCTTCAGTATTCAGGGGTAGACGCCCCCATCGTCTAGTGGCCCAGGACATCGCCCTCTCACGGCGGAAACCGGGGTTCGAGTCCCCGTGGGGGTATGGACGCATCGTAGAGAGGTCCGGTTAGGTTGAACCGGGTTGGTGCGTACGCAGTATCGGTCGCTTAGCTCAGCTGGTAGAGCGCCACGTTCACATCGTGGATGTCGCAGGTTCAAGTCCTGCAGCGACCATAAAGAGCGGCTTCGGCCGCGTGAGCAGGGGAAGGCCCCTCGGTGAAAACCGGGGGGCCTTTTTTTATTTTGGTGGCTCCCGGACCCCGCCACAGTGAGAACTCCTTTAACTATATTTCAGAAGGGTATAGTTTCGAATTGTATAGTGAGTCGACCACGGAGTGAGGAAACCGATGGCACACGAAGAGAATCAGCCAGAAGTAGTTCTGCCCCTCAGCGCACCGGCCCTCAGCATCCTCATCACCTTGGGTGACCGGATCCTGCACGGTTACGGCATCATCCAGGAATTGAAGGACCGAACGGGAGGAAAGGAGACCCTCCTGCCCGGAACGCTCTACAGTTCTCTGGCCCGTATGGCCGCGCAGGGATTGGTCGAGGAAACTGAGCGATTGGGTGAGCCCGGAAGTGGAGGCCCCAAACGCAGGTACTACCGGACGACCGCCTCTGGTCGATTGGCCGCCCGTGCGGAAATGCGGCGGATGGAGATGCTACTCGCCGTTGCTCGAGCTACGAATCTCATTCCGAGGACCGGGGCGTGAGTTGACTCGCAATACTGTCCGCTGCGGAGTCGTGGGCTCGGAGGAAGACGTAGAGCGCCCCATCCCCGTACAGGACCCGAGCTTCCGTCGCCTCTGACGCCGCAAGGCCGTCGTCGGGCTGGAACTGCATGAAGTCGGTCCCGACCTGAGCGTGACTCCAAGCGGACTCCGACATGCGGAACTCTCCAGGCCCCTCTCCCGCATCACCGAAGTCGCGCAGGAAATTACCCTGAGGATCGACGACCACGACCCGGGACGCCTGCCTGTCAAAAACATAGAGGTTCCCCGCGTCGTCGAAGGCCGTCCCCCCGATCTCTCCGAATGTCTCCCACTCGTCCCCATCGAACGAACCGACCCGGTAGAGCTCCTCGAAGTTGGCGTTGATCATCCGGTCCTGTCCTGGCAACTCGATCACTTCTTGGGCGGCGGCAGGCGCTACCGCCAACGCCACCACCAACGATGTCCCACCTAGCCACGCACCTAACCGGTTCCGACTCCCGATACTACCTCGTCTCAGGTTCAGTACTGCTTCTCCGACAGTTGTAGATGAAGCTCGGTCACGAATGGGTTGCCGTAGCCCCCTACGCCCCAATCAGGCGCCCACCCGATCTCGGGGGTCCAGGCCCTTGCCTACTCCCTCCGAGCCAGCACCTTTCGCATGCCTTCGGTGCACTCGGCCGTATCAACCCAACAGGTGCTCATGATCAAAGATCTCCTCGACCGCCCCATTCAAAAGCGGCCGACCACGTTGAAGTTCGAAGGGCGTATCCTCCACCTCCTGGACGACGCCGAGTTGATGAAGGCACAGCTGTTCGAGGGTCGCGACGTCGAGCTCACCGACGAGCTCAAGGCGCGGTTGCGGGATCAGATCTCCACTGACGAGATCACCCCGGCCTACATCTGCTTCTTCTATGATGAGCGCCTGGGCGACTTCCCCTACCTGGGTCTGCGCACGACGAACCAGGCAACAGGCGAGACCGAGTATCCCGTCATCCGTAACGCCGTGCGCAATGGCGGCTTCGTGTGCTCCGTTGCAGGAAAGCGCAGGGGCAAAGGCAGCAGTCGAGAAGCGAGTCCTTATGCGGAACTGCACGCCGGCATCCAGATCGTAGTCGCTGAGAGCATCGAGCGGATCTACAACGAGAATTGCCAGAACCTCGGCCTGCTCGCGACGAACGATTTCGGCATGATCGACCGCATATTGGCGGGCGAGGAGATTCAGCTCTCCGAGTTCACCGAAGGCCAGGACGAGATCACCCAGCAAATTATTGAATACGGCGGACTTTTTGAGTTCAACGTGGCCCGGCTACAGGGTAAGGTCACGATCCCGGTTGCGGCTGCCCAAGAGAACAGCGCGGTCGCGACACGGCCCATGACGATCGCTGAGAAAATCTTCGCGAAACACGTCGTAACCAACGCGACGACCGGCCAGACTGGGGTGCCGTGGGTGCAGCCCGGCGACGCCGGTTTTTTCCGGACAGATATCCGCTTCAGCCACGAGTACGTGACGCCGATGGCCTCGATCTTCTTCGAGGACAAGGTCGGCAAAGATGCGAAGGTCGTGGACCCCGGCTCCATCTTGTTCTTTCGCGACCACCTCACCTTCCTGTCCAAGGTCATGAGCGAGGAGCGCATTGAAGATGGGCTCCTCGATGTCGCGAACGAGTTGGAGGTGAAGCAACGCGAGTTCAGCGAACGCCAAGGTGTGAAGCTCTACGGCGAGCAGATGGGCCATAAGCTGGGGTCTCAGGCGATCTGCCACTCGAAGATCCTCGAGGCATATGCCGAGCCGGGCATGCTGATCATCGGCACAGATTCCCACACGCCCCACGCAGGTGCGATCGGGGCCGTTGCGTTCGGCGTCGGCACCACGGCCATCTTCAACTCGTGGATCACGAAGGACGTGCGCGTCAGCGTGCCGCCGTCGTTCAAGGTCATCGTGTCTGGGACACCCGCCGCGAACGTGACCGCCAAGGACTACATGCTGGAGATCCTCCGGCATCCGTACATCCGCGACGGCCACGCGATCGGACAGATCATCGAGTACGCAGGCCCGGCGGTCGAAGCGCTCAGCGTCGACGAACGCGCCACCATGGCCAATATGGCGGCCGAGGTCGGTGCCTTCACCGGCATCATCGCAGCGGACCAGAAGTCGGTGGACTTCATGGTGAGCGAGCGCGGAATGGATCGCGCCCGCGCCGAGGCGCTCATCGAGGGCATGCAAAGCGACCCCGGCGCCGAGTATGTGAAGATCATCGAGATCGACGCGTCGGCGATCCGGCCCATGGCCGCGCTCCCGAACGACCCCGGGAACGGAGTCTTCATCGACGAACTCGGGGACAAGCCGATCCGCATCGACATCGCCTACGCAGGGTCGTGCACCGCAGGCAAGAAGGAAGATATGGACATGTATGCCAGGGTCTTCGCGGAGGCGGACGCCCAAGGCCTCAAGGTCCATCCGGACGTGAACGTGTTCATTCAGTGCGGCTCGACCGAGGTCCGAGAGTATTGCCGCGAGAAGGGCTACATGGACCTATTCGAGCGTATGGGCGTCGAGTTCATCGAGCCCGGATGCGGCGCATGTATCGCCGCCGGACCTGGTGTCACGAGTTCACCAGACGACGTTTCGATTTCGTCGCAGAACCGAAACTTCCCAGGCCGCTCAGGCCCGGGGCAGCTCTACCTCGGCTCGCCCTACTCGGTGGCCGCGAGCGCGGTGGCAGGGTACGTCACGAGTTGGACACCCGGTGAGCTGATTAAGCCCGTCAGCGTGAGGAAGTTGACCACGGTCTGAGGAGGGGGGCTGCGCGGGCCTTACGCACGTTACGCCCCCGCGCCTGCCCTCACCGCCGCCCACACGAGCGCGCCGTAACGACCCACGGTTCCCAGAAAAGCCGCGATACCGAAGACGGCCATGGGAGATTTGAGCGTGCCGGCTGCCAACGTGATGAGGTAGAACGGAGGCAAGGACACCAGCGCACCCGTGAAAGACATAACTCCCAGCAGGACTCGCCGCTCACCGAAACGCTCTGTCTTCGCGAGGAGGGCTTGACCTCGCTTGGGAAGCCGCTGGGGCGCCCAGCGCGCCAACGCGTAGACCACCAGTTTCGCGGACACTTGAGCGGTGGCGCACAGCAACACGAGCGCGGGAAGTTGGCCCGGGGGCAGCGCGAACGCCGCGCCCACGACCACGACTTCCGCGCTGATCCACGGGAGAAATCCTCCGAGCGCGCACGTCCCAACCGCGCCGAGGAGTAGGCTGTATTCCATCGAAGAAGGTGACAGGACAACGCAACCTTGGCGACGGCTCAGTATAAATATCCCAACCCGATGTACATCGGCATACCCGCCTCGCTGGACGGGCCCATGTCTACCGCTACCACGAAGTTCTCACCCATCCCAAAGCGCACTCCGCCACCTAGGCCGCGGTGAAGGTCCGCAATCAATTCGTCGAACTGAACGTTGCCGTCCCAAATCCTGCCCTGATCGAGGAACACGGACAGCACGACGTGAAACGGTTTGCCCACAAAGCGAAAGTCGGCGGCACGCCAGCGAAGTTCGGCATTCCAGATGAGCAGCCCTCTCCCTACGAACCGATTCTTGAATAGGCCCCGTACGGTCTTCGCCCCACGGAGTCCCTCCTGCTGTTTGAACGACGTCTGCACCTGGAAGAGGTGATTCACCGGCACCCCGGCCGTCACGCCTTGGAGCAAATACCGGTGCGCGAAGACCAGCCGGTCGCTCAGCGCGAAGTAGCGGCGGTCCGTGAAGGTCCAGCGTGTGTAACTGGCATCGGCTCCGAAGCTCTTGTCGACCCGCTGCACCAAGAACTCGGTCCAGACACCGCTTCCGGTGCCGGTCTCCCGATCACGTGAGTCCCATACGAGCCCGCCCCGGACGTAGTTCGACCACTCCGTGGCCCCTTGGCTCTCTACGCCCAACGCATAAAGCGTCGTCCCGTCGTCCTCTGGGACCGGATCGATGTCGCTTTTGACCAGACCGCCACCCAACAGCCATCGCAGGGGAGTCTCGCCGAGGCCCTTCTGCAGATTGAACGTCGCACTATGTCGATTCCGCCCAAACCGGTAGTAGAAAGGATCAGGCCCATCCTCAGCGTCGAGCGCAGCGTCATATACCGACGCATTACCAAGACCGTAGTAGGGGAGTGGCGATCTGTCGTTCCGCGCCCAGGAAGGCGTCGAGCCTCCAACCAGAAGGGAGCAGGTGGGGTGCGTCGAAGAAAAGTGTCAAATCCCTGCGCCCCTCTGTGGTGAAAAACACTGTTGGTCGGGCAGGCCACACGTAGGGTGACAACCCGCCCTCACCGTACTGTTAGAGCTCCGCGAGCACGCCGTACCCGAAGCCCTCATCCGCGTCGAAGTTGATCGCAGGAAGGACACCTACTTCCAGCCCGGTAGCCTGACCGTGAGCGGGCAACGGAATCAGAAGGCCGGCGACCAGGGAGCCTGCCCGGGCCACGTTTCGGATCCAGGCTTGATTGGACTTGGACATGGTTCACCCTCCCTGAATTTCGAAAACAAAACCAACCTCGCCAATCTACCCTGCGCCCATACAGCACTCTATACGTCGCGCTACGTAGGTCTCGTGTCCGTACCGACCCACCGTGTTATCGGCCGTCGCCGAGGTCGCACTCTCAGGTCTGAACGACCTGCGTATTCGACTTCTCATTTGCCTAACGGCGGAGGATGCAGCGCCTATTGGCCGAGTATCATCAACGTCTGCGGGAGGTCTACGCTCCGGCAGTCGGCCTGGGAGCGGGCGCGGGGCGCTGAGGAGCGGAGAAGCGGGAGCGGGTCGCGCCACTTTCGTCACCAACTCCCTTTCGGCATCGTAGGGGCCGGCGAGCCGACTCACTCCTCTGGAGCAGCTCCAGTTGACCCACATTCCACCGTTCACGCCCGACTCCAGGCTGTTCCCATTCAAGTCGCGGTGGTTCGACAGCACTGCAGGGCGCGTTCATTACGTGGACGAAGGGGTCGGCGATCCGATCCTGTTCCTGCACGGCAACCCCACATGGAGCTTTCTCTACCGCGGGATCATCATTCGGCTGAAGAAGCGCTTCCGGTGCATCGCTGTGGACTATCCGGGGTTTGGGCTTTCGGAAGCCCCGGATAATTACGACTACACCCCGGCCGAACACGCTCAGATCGTTACCGAACTCGTGCGCGAACTGGGCCTGAAGAACCTCACCATTATGGGACAGGATTGGGGTGGGCCCATCGGCATGAAGGTCGCGCTTAACGAACTCTCCAATCTGCGCGCGCTGGTGATGGGCAACACATGGTACTGGCCCATTGAAACGCTGGCCGCCAAGGGCTTCGCCTACGTGATGTCTTCCGCTCCCATGCAGGGCCAGATCCTGCGCAGGAATTTCTTCGTCGAGAAGATCATGCCGCTGATGGTGAAGCATCCGATGGCCGACGAAGTCATGCACCATTACCGCGAGGCCACCTCTTCACCGAAACGGCGAATTGGGGTCGCGGAGCTTCCGCGCCAACTCATCGACTCGAGCCTGTGGCTGGGTGATCTCTCGGATCAGGTTCAGGATCGCCTCCGAAATGTGCCGCTGCTGCTCACGTGGGGACTCCACGACTACGCGTTCCCACGTTCCTACATGGAACGTTTTCGCGAGGACTTTCAGCTCACGCAGATCTGCCGCTTGGACGCCAAGCACTACATCCAGGAAGACACCCCTGCGGAAATCGCATCTGCGATCGGTGGCTTCTTAGACGGTCTCCCCCCGACAAACGCAGGCGTGTCGTGACCCTTCTCGTCCTGGCGATTGGCGGGGCCTTTGGTGCGGTGTCCCGCTACTTGGTATCCGAGTGGGTCCAAGACGCGGTGGGTACGGCGTTTCCGTGGGGCACGATGGCAGTGAACGTCGTCGGGTCGCTCGTGCTCGGCTTCGCACTCGTCTGGATGCAAACCAACGTCGCTGTGGAGATCCGTCAGTTCGTTACGCTGGGCTTCCTGGCTTCGTTCACAACGTTCAGCACCTTCAGCTACGAGGCGGTCGCTTTGTTGCGCGGCGGCGACTGGTGGAAGGCCGGCGGTTATGTCGCGGGCTCGGTCGCGCTCGCGCTTGTGGCGGTCGGCGTGGGGATGGTGCTGGCGTCGACGCTGGCGCGTACGGACGCTTAGAGGCCGGACGCGGAGCACCGGAGGGTGTCAGATTGTCTGTGTAAATGGCCTCGATATCAAACGGGTAACCGTCCCTCAAAAACGATGGACAGATGGTTCAGTGCGGCGGCCCAGTCGGGCACAGGCCGGGTCCACCGTTGACTGGCTTTCATGATGGCCAAATACAGAACCTTCCTCACGGGGTCGGGGGTCGGGAATGCGCCTCGGTGCTTCGTTACTTTGCGCAGTGAAGCATTGACCGACTCGATCGCATTCGTCGTGTAGATAACCTTGCGGATCTGGGGTGGGTAGTCGAAGAAGGGCGTCAGGTTCGTCCAGTGCGCCCGCCACATGCGACTGATCTGCGGGATCGACCGTCCCACTGGTCAGCGAAGGCCTCCAGCGCCTGCTCGGCTGCCTCAAGCGTGGGTGCGCGGTAGATGGCCTTCAGGTCTCGGACCACGGCCTTGCCCTCCTTCCAGGACACGTAGCGCAGGGACCCTCTGCTGAGATGGACGATGCACAGCTGGACCTGGGTCTTAGGGGAGACCGCCTCGATGGCATCCGGGAAGCCCTTCAGCCCGTCCACGGCGGCGATGAGGATGTCCTCGACGCCGCGGTTCTTGAGCTCCG
>CALFPJ010000029.1 GCA_937919655.1 uncultured Gemmatimonadales bacterium | reverse complement strand
ACGCGAATATGAAGTCAGGGACGGACTCGGCCTATGTGGCGTCGAACTCGGGTGTCTGATCGAAGAAGAAGTCTCCCTGAGGTGGCCCTGTTCCAATATTCGATCGACCGATCAAGCGACTTTTCGGTAGTAATGGCTGCGGATTCCTCCGAGCCGTTCCTTTCGAGAGACAGGCCCTAGGGCGGATTCTGGAACCCCCTCGATTGGCCGGTTTCCTATGCCTTGGTGGCACCGCTCCACGTGATAGTGCTCCACGTAGCTCGCGATCGCCCGGCGCAGGTGCCCCTCACCGAGCATGACCATCCGGTCGAGGCACTCCGACTTGATCGAGAGAACGAACCGCTCCGCGTACGCGTTGAGATTCGGGCTCTTCGGGGGTAATCGCACCGGCGTTACACCTGCCCAGGAGAGGAGATCGCGGAATCCTCGGGTGAACAGTGGATCCCGGTCATGGATGAGGAATCGCTTCCCGCTCAGGAAGCCACTGAAGTCATCAATCAGGTGGCGGGCCGCCTGTCGCATCCACAGCCCATTCGGAACTGGTGCGATCCCGGCGATCTCCACACGCCGGGTCGACAGATCGATGACGAAGAACACCAGGTACCGAACCAGACCTACGCCGGTCCACACCTCAACCGTGAAGAAGTCGGCCGCCGCTATCGCCTCCCAATGCGCTTTCAGGAACTTCGACCACGGCATGTGCGGCAATCGCTCCGGGGCGGGCCCGATCCCACGCTCCTTCAGGATCCGCCGTACCGTCGATCGGGAGACCTTGTAGCCAACCTTCGACAGTTCTCCCACGATCCGCGTGTAGCCCCAGCTCTCGTTCTCACCCGCCATTCTTACCGCAAGCGAGCGGACTTCCTCCCCGATAGGCGGTCGGCCGGGTCCGCGCAGTGCGCTCCCGTCGTACTTCCTCGCGATCAGTTCCCGATGCCAACGCAGAATCGTATCGGGTGTCACGATCGACTCGAACTCTCTCAGCACCCGCCGCCCGAGCGGCTTGCCCTTCGCGGCCAGTCTTCTCCGCTGATCATCGCTGAACCGCAGGCGCTTGTCGCCGTGCAGTTCGCGCAGCACTCGGTTCTCTTCCTTCAGGTATGCATTCACCGCTCGGTGCTGCTCGTTCACCCAGCCGGCGAGCATCACCATGACCATCTGCAATGGCGTGTTCAACATCCCTCAACTCGTCGGGTTCCAAAATGTGCCACGGCGGCCGAGAACAACGTGGCACAGGGCAGCCTAACTCGCTGCAAATCCTCGACTTGCCGATCGGCTGGGTTTTGGAACAGGACGCCATCTCCAAGAAGTCCGCCATATCGGGGTTTAAGAAAGAGTTACACCCCCCTTGCACCAGGGATAAGACGCGGCCAACCTGCCTGCCATGACCCCCTCGATCCTCTTCCTCCGCCGATCCTGGCTCCTTGCCGCCGCCCTCGTGGGCGGGGCTTGCTCCGATTTCGCGACGGTATCCGACCGGGTCCCCGAGTCGCTCATTATCGAGCCAGCCGACACCCTGATCACGCGGGGGGACCGGGCACCCCTCCGTGTGACGGTCCTGGACCAGCACGGTGAGCCGTTTTCTTCAAATCCGTCGTGGGCGTCACCCCAGTGGTCGTTCTCCGAACCGGACGCGGTGGGGGTCGCCCCCGACGGGAGCCTGGAGGGCTTGGGCGGCGGCGAGGTGTGGGTCCAGGCGAGGCTAGCGGGCCTCATGGCCTCGTCCAGACTCCGCGTAAACCCGAACATGGTGGCTCTGTCGGCGCCCACCGTCTATCTGGTCCAGAGTGTCCAGAATGCCCAGGGCGACGTGCCCCTCATCTCTGGGGTTCAGGCGCTCCTCCGCGTTTTTGTTACCAGCGACCCAGCCAGCTTCTACCAGCCCAGGGGGCGGGCCACTTTTTACCTGGACGGCGCTGAGGTCCACAGTGTCACCTTGCTTCCGAGTTCGTATCTGATCCCGCATGAGGTGGTCGAGAGCCGCCTGGATCGGTCTTTCAACTCGTTTGTCCCCGGCTCTGTCCTTCAGCCCGGCGTAGAGTTGGTGGTCGAGCTGGACGTGGACGCCACCACGCCGCTGGCCCCGGGAAGCCAGGTACGCATTCCGGCCGAGGGTCGGGAGGCCCTGGATGTCAAAGCGTTGCCGCGCTTTGACCTGACCATCGTACCGGTTCTTCACGCCTCAAGCTCCAACCAAGGGCTTTTCGGCTGGATCGCGAGCCTGGCCCCCACCGGCTCGACGCTGCGGTTCCTCCGGTCGATGCTACCCATCGGCGACCTGGACCTGGAGGTGCACGAGACCTATACCACTACCGCAGACCTGACCACCGACGGCGGTTGGAGGGGTTTCCTCCGGGAGATTACCGCCCTCCGCGTCGCAGAGGGATCCCACCGCAATTATTACGGTGCCCTGGTGCTTCCCTCCGGATCCAAATGGGGTGGCCTGGCCTCCATAGGCAACCCGGTCAGCGTCGGGCGGCCCTCTGCCACTACCTTCGCACACGAGATCGGTCACAATGTCAGCCTCCGCCACGCCCCCTGCGGTGGTGCGGGCGGCCCGGATCCAAGCTACCCCCACGACGGCGGCTCCATCGGAGCGTGGGGCTACGAATCGGGCCTCGGCTCGGGTCTTGGGGTGCTCAGAGACCCCGACGATTACAAGGACCTCATGGGGTATTGCTATCCCAAGTGGGTCAGCGACTACCACTTCAAGAAGGCCATCGATTTCCGGCTCGAGGTAGACGCGTCGCCGGCCCCGGCGGCACAGCAGCAGGTGCTGCTCCTTTGGGGGAGTGCCGGAGACGGGGAGATGTTTTTGGAGCCTACGTTTGTCCTGGACGCGCCTCCCCGCCTCCCCTCCGAAGACGGGCCCTTTCGCTTGGAAGGGCTCGACCATGAGGGAGGCGTGCTCTTCTCCCTGAGTTTCGCGCCTCAGGAAGTGGAATGGGGCGGAGGGCAGTTCGCCTTCGCCGTTCCCTTGGGGGCGGAGGGTATTGAGGCCCTCGACGCCATCTCCCTTATCGGCCCCGAGGGTGCCCTTACCGTGGATCGCTCGACGCGCCTTCCCCGCATGGCCCTGGCCACCGACAGGGCCACCGGTAGCATTCGCGCCATTCTCCGGGATGGCGTGGTGCCAGCAGCGATCAGTGCGACCGCGACCGTCCGGTTCAGCCAGGGGCTGCCGGACAGCGGCCCGGTGCGGAGGTGAGAATGAGGAGCTTGCCTGCCGGGCTCATCGCCATGGCCCTGGGAGCCGTGTTGGTCCACAGTCCAGCCGCTGGGCAGACCCACGCCGAGATCCGGGGCGGGCTTATGGTGGGTAGCCACACCGGCACGGCCGCCGGCCTCGACTTTGCTCCGGCGCTGTCCTACGAGGCACTGGTCATGCGGCAGATTACGCCTCGGCTCAGCGTCTACGGTGGATATGTCCGAACCGCGTTCGGGTGCGAGGAGGGCTTCTGCATTGAGCAGGATCTGATCGTGACCGGGAACCATGGTGTGCTGGGGGCGGGGGCGCGCAAAGGATGGGCCTGGCTGCGCCTCGGGGTGCTTTTGGGAGTAACCGAAGTGGGGACGGAGGGCGAGTCCCCCGCCCTGGGCCCGGGCATTCACGCTGGTGCTGGTTTCACCTTCGGGTCGGGCCGCATGAGATTTATCCCGGGTCTATCCTACCGTTGGTTGTCCGCCAAGACGCTCTCCAGCTCGGACCACGCGGTTGCGGTGGCTCTGGACTTGGGGGTGGGGATCCGGTTGGGGCCGTCCATGCATTGACGGCGTTGAGGATCGAGTAGCTGATACGCACCACCGGTGCCCGTGATGGCCTACTCTCATGCCTGGCGCACCGGTGTACGACATGCTGATCGGAGACAAAGCGCTCTGGATGGGTGGTCCATGCCTTGTTGAGCACAGCCTTTCTGCTGGCGATGACCTCGTCAGCCCTCCCGAAGT
>CALFPJ010000028.1 GCA_937919655.1 uncultured Gemmatimonadales bacterium | reverse complement strand
TACGGGTCGGAGGGTTACGGTGGCACGGCCCGACCACGCTTCGCGCGGTGCCCCCGTCGTTGGAGCTCCTCGACGCAGCGGTGCTATGTCCTCGTCGCTCCGCATAGGGCCTCGGGCCGTGGCACCGTAACGCGGGCCTCTGTACTTCTTCAACAGCCTTCTGAAAGTTTCTCTGAGACTCCACTAACCAACAAGCGCCCATGCGGGATTCCCGCCTCACCGAGCAACGCAACCCGGAATCGATGCAGATCGATACGCTCGATCCGCTACAGATTGTCGACCTCATCAACGCGCAGGATCGATTGGTCGCCGAAGCGGTGGGTGCCGAGCGAGAATCGATTGCGCTGGCGATTGCGCTTGCTGAGAAGGCGTTCAGAGCCGGCGGTCGCCTTGTTTACGTGGGGGCAGGGACATCCGGGCGCCTCGGCGTTCTTGATGCTGCCGAGATGCCACCGACGTATGGGACAGACCCGGCTATGGTTCGGGGGATCATCGCCGGTGGACATGCTGCGCTGGTGCGCGCCCAGGAAGGGGCTGAGGACCGACCCGAAGCGGGTGCGGCCGCCATGGATGAGATCCAAGTGGACGAGCGTGACTTTATCCTCGGCATCGCCACCTCAGGGACAACCCCGTTCGTGCACGGGGCGCTGGCTCGGGCGCGGGAGATTGGGGCCAAGACCGGGTTCCTGTTGTGCACGCATCCGTCCGCTGAACTGGTCGATACGCACGACGTCGTCATCGCGCCGCTCGTAGGCCCGGAGGTGATCACGGGATCCACACGCATGAAGGCGGGGACGGCCACCAAGCTCGTATTGAACACGATCACTACGGGCGCCATGGTGCGCATGGGCAAGGTACTCGGGAATTTGATGGTCGACCTGCAAGTGACCTGCGCGAAACTCCAGGATCGAGGGGAGCGGATTCTTCAGGAGGTGCTAGGCATCGAACGACAGGCTGCCACGGACCTCCTTGAGCAGGCCGGCGGCCATGTAAAGACTGCGTTGGTCATGGGACGATTGGGTGTGGACGCAGGGGAGGCCCAAGACCACCTTCAGGCGGCCCAGGGTGTCCTTACGCGCATTCTCGAGAATGGTGAGTGATTGCGGACGTTCCTCGTGCATTTGTTCGGTCCAGTTTATTGGCAGGCCGAAGTACACTTATTCTGCTGCCAAGCATCGAAATTTAGAGACAGTTGAGAGGTCCATAAATGGTGCCTGAGGGGTCCTGCGAGTTCTGTGGCGGTGAGGATGTTTTCGTCAAATACGACTTCGGCATTCACAAGATCCACCGTTGCCGCACATGTACGTTCATGTGGCTTTTTCCCCAACCGAAGGGCGAGGAACTCGACGAAGTTTACGGGTTTGATTACTACCAGAACGAGAAGTTCTTCGACAACAAGAACGAGAGTATCTACGGGTACTACGACTACATGTCGGAGCGGTACATCAAGCAGCAAAACTACGATCAGCTCATCGACAACATGATCCAGCTCACCCATGGCCCGTTTCGGGAGGGAATGAGCTTCCTCGACGCCGGTTGTGGGCTTGGGTATCTCATGGACGTGGCGCACGACAAAGGCTTTGACGTCGAGGGCATCGAGTACAATCCGGCCGCAGCGGAACGGATCGCCAAGAAGTACACGTTCCCGGTGTTCTGTGGAGATCTCTTGTCCTACGAGGGCGGGCCCTTCGATGCCGTCGCGATGCTCGATGTGATCGAGCACCTGTTGGACCCTTTCGATTCGCTTGCCAAGATCTCTGCGGTGATGAAGCCTGGTGGGATCTTCATGGTGTCCACGATGGATAGTGACTCCCTTGTGTCCCGAATCGTGGGAAAGCGACTAGAGGACTTCCGTCGGACGCGTGAGCATCTGTACTTCTTTACGCGCCGCACCTTGACCACCGCGTTGGAGCGTCAGGGCTTCGAAGTCATCCGCATCGACTCCTACGGACTGCCCATCCGGATGGACTTTCTGATGAGGAGGATCAAGCTGGCCTTCCCGCTCCTGGGAGGCGTCGCGGAGCGCCTCATGCGATGGCTTCACCTGTCGAGTCTCCAGTTCCATTTCGACCCGCACACCAAGATGACGGTCTACGCCAGGAAGATCGGTTGAGTCGTCAGGCCACTCGGTCGGTTCCGGCGGGGTCGAGCGCGTCAGCCCGGAGAGCTTCTTGAAGAAGAAGGCGCGAAAGCAGAAGGCTATGACGGTACTGCCCGAGACGATGTTTCTCGCGGGGCTCACTGAGCAGCGGACCAGGCTTGTCGTGGGGATGTTCGTTGCCGTCAATCTCTTCCTCTGTATCGCGCTTTTTGAGCCCAAGCTACACACAGGGGGTGACAGCTCAAGCTACGTATTGTTGGCGGAGAGCGTCGCCCGTCTGGGGGACGGTTATGCCCAGTCTTTGGAGCCGGGACCGCCGCAAGCGCACGTGCAGTATCCGCCTGGGTACCCGCTGTTGTTGGCCCCTCTGACGATGATCGCGGGCAGGAACTTCGTGGCCTTGAAGATGCTTTCGGTCCTGCTCACGGTCGCGTCAGTCCTGGTCTTCGCGCTCTATGCCCGAAAGCGCGCGGGGCCGGGGCTCTGGATCTTCCTTGCAGCGGCGTTCGCTGTGAATCCACTGGTCGTGGACTACTCTCGCTGGATACTCAGCGAAGCCCCGTTCCTCTTCTTCACGATTCTGGCGCTCTACCTCATCCACGATGATGAGGGCAAGGAGATGGGCAGGTCCTTCTGGTTGGGACTCTTGGGCGTACTGTGGTGCTACTACGTGAGGTCCGTGGGCATCATGCTGGTGGGCGGCGCATCAATAGCGTATTTGGTGCGGCGCGAGTGGCGAAAATTCTTTGTGCATGCCGCGGTGAGTACGGCAGTGATACTCCCGTGGATGATCAGAAATCAGCTTCGCCAGGGGACGGTGACTCCGTACCTTGACCAGTTCCTACTCCGAAGCGTCTACGAACCCGAGGCCGGGTACCTGAACCTCTCAGGAATGGTGACGCGGTTCTTCACCAACGTGCAGATCTATTCGGCCCGCGAGTTTCCACGGGCCTTGGTGGGTTCCGACAGCGCGTGGGCCGGGGGTGGTTTCTTGAAGATCCTCGCGGTCGTCTTGTGTGGATTCCTTGTGGTGGGACTTGTGCAGATCATGCGCAAGCGAATGGAGGCCGCGGAAGCGTATTTCTTGCTGAGCTGTCTGGCCATCTTCCTCTTCGAGGAGGTGGTCAGTGATGTGCGTTACCTCCTGCCTCTCATCCCTCTCGCCCTGATCTACATCGCCGAAGGGATCTCCGTGGCGGCTCGCTTCGTTCGCGTGAAATCCGCCTCCCGGGTTCCTGCCGTTGCGATGGTGCTCCTGATGGTCATTGGGCTGTCGGCGCAGGCCGGACGGATTCCGCAGAACATAGATCTTCTCGGCCGGTACGCGGCCGGTGACCACTATGCGGGCTATTCCCCGAATTGGAGAACCTTTTTCGAGGCCGCAGATTGGGTAAAGGCGAATACACCGCAGGATGCGGTGGTCACAGTCAGGAAGCCCCGACTGTTCAACCTTTGGGCTGACCGTAGGGTCAAGCTCTACCCTTTCACATCCAAAACCGACTCGGTCCTGGAGACGGTGTTCTCCACGGACTATGTCGTGGTCGATCAAGTCACGGGCACGACGTTCCGCTATTTGGTGCCCGCTCTCGAAACGGCACCGGGCCGCTTTGCTGAGGTGTTTCGGACAGAGGAGCCCGTGACGTGGGTCCTGTCGGTTTCGAGGTAGGATAGTGTCCTGTTCCAGAAGTACAGCGTTCCAGATATCCCCGATGATGCCGGTTACTCGTCGTCCACCTCGACGCGAATTCCGGTACTCCTAGCACTAGATCCATAGAGGACCGCCAGGGCGATGCCGAAAACGACATGTTCCACATAGGCGCGATCGCCAGGATTGAGCTCCTCCAGGAAACTGGCGACGATCGGAAAGCGTCCCTGCGGCGCGTGCGCGCCGAGAAGCTGAGACAGGCCGCCTGCGGGATCCACTGCGTATTCGGCGGTCCCGTAGACGGCACCCTTCACCAAGGTCGGCCCCGGCATCCGGGGCTCGATCACCGCGCCGTAAATGAGACCTTGTCCAAGACCCGCGAGCATCCGGTCGCCCGTGTCCTTGTCGATCGGATTGAGGCGTGCCTGGCCTCTGAGGAGCGGACTGATGACGTCCACGATGAGTGCCGCTGCAGCCCCGGCAGCGCCGGCCCTCACCAGGCGCGAGAAGCCCGACTTCCTTTGCGGTTTCCAGGCGTCGAGCACCTTGGCGACGGCGGCCGCGGCCCCCGAAGCGATGAGGTCGTCCGCCTTGGGCCATCCGGCGGGGGCCTCCTGTTCGCGATGCACGGTCTTCTTCTGCCGTGCCGACCCCTTCTTTTTGCTGCGCTCCGCGATACCGCGCAACACGCCCGGCGTGTCCGCGGGGCCGCCGCGGGCGCGTTCAAGTGCGAACCCGAGTCGGTACCAGATGCTCTGAGTCGGAGGCATATCGATGAGTAGAAGGCCTGAAGGTACCCGAAGGGTGGCGGTGCGGTCGGGGCTAATCAAGCTCCTGGCGACTGCAGCCGCGTTCGCGGCCCTGCCTGGGGACGCCCGGGCTCAGGTTCCCCCCAACGAAGCGTGGCGCACGCTCGCCACGGAGCACTTCCGCGTCACGTTCCCCGCCCACCTGGAGGCGCTTGGTCGGAGTGCAGGCGATCGTGCCGAATTGGCCTATACGGCGCTCTCAGAGGCTTTCGTGGAGCCTCCCTCCGGCACCATCGACATCCTAGTCACCGACCATGTCGATGTCTCCAACGGCTTCGCTCAGTACACGCCCTCGAACCGAATTACCGTCTACGCTCGCCCGCCGGTGGACGATCTCGCCCTCGGGTACTTCGACGACTGGTTGGAGCTTGTGATCACGCACGAGCTCACGCACATCGTTCATCTCGACCGCGTGGGCACGGCCGTAGGGAAACTCGCACGTGGAGTTTTTGGGCGTGCGGCTGGGCCGTGGCCGACTTTCCCGGGTTCGGCTACTCCTCGATGGGTCGTCGAGGGGATCGCGACGTGGTATGAGTCCCGACTCACGAAGTCCGGGCGCGTGCGCGGCACCTTCCATGAAATGGTGTTGCGTACGGCGGCGATGGAGGGGCGTTTCGAAAGCATCGGACAGGCGGGGGGAGAATCGCCGCAGTGGCCCTTCGGCGCAGGCGCGTATGCATACGGGTCGCTGTTCTTCGACCACCTCCTGGACAAGTACGGAGAGGACCGATTGGCCGCGTTTGTCGATGCAGTCGCGGGACAGTGGATCCCCTATCGGTTGAACGCGGCCGGCAAAGACGCGTTCGGGGTGTCGTTGTCGCGTGAGTGGGCCATCTGGGCCGACGAAGCGCGTGCAGCCGCAGAGGCAATCGATGAGCGCCTTGAGGTTCTGGGGCCGATATCCGAGCCTGAAACGCTGACCAAAGACGCGCGATGGGGACTCCATCCATTGGTTTCTCCTGACGGAACTGCGTTGATCTATCAGCGCTCGGACGCCAAGTCCGATCAGCAGTTGATGGTTGCCGAACCCGATGGCTCGTCGCCTCGCTCGCTCCTGCGTACCAACCGATTGGCCACCTTTGATATTGGCCCCGGGGGAGACGTTGTATTCGCCCAACTGGAGTTCGCGGATCGGTATCGGGCGTACAGCGATATCTATGTCGCTTCAACCAGCGGAGAGGTTCGCCGGGTGACTCAAGGAGCCAGACTTTCGCAGCCCACCGTGGGGGCGGACGCGAATTGGGCCGTCGCTGTTTTAGAAGGGGAGGGAACCACGGGCCTCGTCCGTGTGAACTTGGTGGATGGCTCCGTTGTGCCGCTGGTGTCTCCGCAGCCCGGTGTGAGTTGGGCCTTTCCGGCTCTCTCGGCAGATGGACGCTGGATCGCAGCGACCCGCTGGACGGAAGGGGCCCACCACGACGTTGTGATCCTGAATGCCGAGGGGGTCGTCGTCGAAGAGGTTACGTCAGACCGGGCCCTGGACCTCGCGCCCGACTGGAGTGCAGATGGCCGCTACTTGGTTTGGGCCTCAGACCGCACTGGCATCCTCAACGTACTCGGCGCATCCGTCGACTCAGCGACCGGTAAGGCCGGGGCGCCGGTCATGCTCACCAACATGCGCACCGGGGCGAGTTACCCGAGCGTGGATCCTTCTGGGACATGGCTCTACTTCTCAGGCTATCACGCGAACGGATGGGAGGTAGAGCGGGTTCGCTTCAGCCCGGATGCCGCGCCTCGCGCTCCTGAGGCAGACGCTCGATTTGTGCTGGAGGACGAGGACTTGGCCAGAGGATCAGCGCAGGGGGAAGTCCGAGACTATTCGTCGTTTAGGACCCTCCTGCCGACCTACTGGGAGCCATTGCTGAGGGAGCCGGTCAAGACGTCACCCATACAAATTGGGGAAGTCTTCGTACCGAGACGTCAACTGCTCGGCTATGCGATCGGCGCCCAAACCGGCGGGACTGACCTCGTGGGTCGCCATGCTTACGGAGCCGAAGCGCGTGTGTTCACCACGGGTGGAAAAGCAGAGGGCGGGGTCGCGTATTCATACGCCGGTTTGGGCAACCCGGTCATCGGGCTCAACGCCTCACAGCGTTGGGTTGATGATGGTGCGAGGGTGGGAACCCCGTCCGGGGGTGGCCCGCCCGACACGCTGTTTGTCCTCGAACGGGACCGACGCTTGAGCGCGTCTGTAGGCTTCAGCCACCCGACCTGGCGTCGGTCGGCGTCTCTGACCTTCTCAGGGGGCCTCGTGTGGGAAGATCGCGAGCTGCTCGACCCCCAGCTGAAACTCGCCACTGCGTACGGGCTACGGAGGCCGAGCACCCAGTTGACACATTTCAGCGCCTCCGTCTTCCTCGGCACTGCCCGCTCCTTTTCGTTTCAGATGGGTGGGGCCGCTGGGGCGTCATTGTACCTGCGTGCCCGTGCACAGAGTGAGCTGACGCTCCCAGACTCCCTGTCTGGAATCACCGGCGTGGATCGGTCCGCTGACGATCTCACGGGTCGCGTACGGATCTACCTCCCTATTTCTGGTCCTGGGTATGCCTCGCACGTGTTGGCCCTCCAGGGCAGCTTCGGCGCGGCGCGCGGGCCGGACGCACAGGCCGGCTATTTCCGAGTCGGGGGAGCTTCTGGCAGCGAGGAGAGACTCAGCGGCATGTCGCTCTTCGGTGGGTCTCCACTCTTCTTCCCGGTACGGGGTTACCTCGAATCGAGTCGCTTTGGCCGCTACGCATGGTCCGCCTCTGCCGAGTATCGCGTGCCGCTCGCGTTCTTCAATTGGGGACTGGGGGCGTGGCCGCTCCACTTTGATCGCGTCATCGGGTCCGTGTTCGTGGACGCCGGCAACGCGTGGGGACCCGACCTATCGCCCTCGGGTTTCCCGAATCCTAGTCAGAGCACGCTGGCTTCCGCAGGCGCCGAAATTACAGCGCAGGTCTTCACCTTCTACCGGGTGAGTATGCGTTTTCGTCTAGGGGCGGCGGTCCCCCTCATAGATGGCACCGGGACCACAGTCTACCTCAGGCTGGGCGTGCCGTTCTAGAAGGACGCTGGAAGAGACGGACCGGTGTGTTGCGCAGGGGGTTCTTGCGTGTCAGATTACCGAAGAAAACCCGAACAGTGGCTGATTTTGGGTGATTTTCATGTCATATCTCGAAATCACTTGACCCCAACATACGGGGCCCCTATCATGGTCCATACCCAATATCTAGTAGGGTCGTAGGGGTTTTCCACACCAAAAACCACGGCGGGAGCCGCTTCCCGCCGTTTTTCAACTCTACTGTACACTGTTTTCCACTAAGTCCTCCACAAGGAGCCCCGCCGAACAATGCCGCGTGTTCATCAGCCCCGTCCCCCCCGTGAGCCAGTGATCTTCGATGACATCCTCCCCGAGGATCTCCCCAACGCGGAGCTGACCGAAAACGCACGCATCGTGCTGGCGCGTCGTTATCTCAAGAAGGACGCGGAAGGCGAGCCGACCGAAGTACCGGAGGTCATGTTTTGGCGTGTCGCTAGGACCATCGCGGACGTCGATGGTGCCTATGGTGCCTCCGAGGCCGGGATCGATGAGGTGGCGCGTCAGTTCTACGACCTGATGATCAACGGAAAATTCGAGCCAAACTCTCCAACGCTGATGAACGCGGGGCGCCCGTTGGGGCAGCTGTCGGCGTGTTTCGTGCTTCCGGTAGAAGACGCACTCTCCAACGGCAAAAACGGCATCTACGACACGCTCAAGTCCATGGCCCTCGTTCACCAGTCGGGTGGTGGCACCGGGTTCGGGTTCTCACGGCTTCGGCCAGAAGGCGAGACCGTTCGTTCGACGATGGGCGTGGCCTCGGGTCCTGTTTCCTTCATGAAACTCTACGACGCCAGCACGGATGTGGTGAAGCAGGGTGGCACGCGGCGCGGCGCGAACATGGGCATTCTTCGCGTCGATCATCCGGACATTCGTTCGTTCATCATGTGCAAGAACGACACCACCCAGATTACCAATTTCAACATTTCCGTGGCGATCACCGACGCATTCATGGAGGCTGTACAGAACGACGCAGACTACGACCTCGTGAACCCGAAGACGAAGGTGGTTCAGGGTCAGGAAAACGCCCGCCAGATCTTCGACCTGATCATTCACGGAGCCTGGTTGACGGGTGAGCCCGGCACGTTTTTCATCGATCGCGCCAACGAATACAACCCCGTGCCTGCCTTGGGGAGCTACGAGGCGACCAATCCGTGCGGAGAGCAGCCGCTCCTGCCGTATGACGTCTGCAACCTGGGAAGCATCAATCTCGGGCTGTTCGTAAAGGAAGGCGCACGCCCCGGAGTCGATCCTGAGGACGGCATCCACTGGGATGCACTTCGCACGGTCATTCATCTTTCGACGCATTTCTTGGACAACGTCATCGATGCGAATCGATATCCGTTGCCTGAGATTCATGATCTCGCGCAGAACATCCGCCGCATCGGCCTCGGCGTCATGGGCTGGGCCGACATGCTGGTGCGACTCGGCATCGGGTATGACTCGCAAGAAGGGGTCGACCTCGGCCGGCGTGTCATGGAGTTCGTCAACGAAGAGTCGCGTAACGCGTCAGAGAAGCTCGCCGAGACTCGCGGTGTCTTCCCTGCGTGGGAGGAGTCGATCTGGGGCCCGGATGACAAGGCCGCCACCCGCCCTGACGGAACCAGGGTCCGGGACATGCGAACGCTACGGAACTGCAACCTCACGACGGTTGCGCCAACCGGCACCATTTCGATCTTCGCGGGCTGCTCGGGTGGTATCGAGCCCCTCTTCGCGGTCGCCTTCATGCGCAACCAGGCCGGTGTGCTCATGCCGGATGTGAACCCCGACTTCGTGCGGATGGCGACCGAGGGCGGGTGGTATTCAGCCGAACTTATGGAGAACATCGCCAACGAGGGCCACATCCACTTCGATGAGGTTCCCGAAGAGGTCCAGCGCATATTCCACACCGCGCACGATATCACGCCTGAATGGCACGTGCGCATGCAGGCGGCCTTCCAGGAGCATACGGACTCTGCCATCTCCAAGACCACGAACTTCCCGCGCGAGGCCACGGAAGATCAAGTCCGTGAGATCTACAACCTCGCGTTCAGTCTCAAGTGCAAGGGTGTGACTGTCTACCGGGACGGGGCGCGTGAGGGCCAGGTCCTGTCCACAGGCAAGACGGAACAGCCCGTTGCGTCGGCCGATGCGGCCGCGGACATCTCTGTGCTCGAGCATTCCTTGGCGGATGCCCGTGAGGAAGCACATAACCTGCGCATCGAGGTGGAGCGCCTCAAGCACGAGTTGACCGACCAAGACGCGACTCGGGGCTCCTCGCGGCACAAGCGTCAGCGCCCGGCGGCGCTTCGTGGCTACACCATGAAAATGAACTCGCCTCTGGGTGATCTGTACGTGACGTTGAATGAGGACGAAGGCGGCAAGCCGTTCGAGGTCTTCTGCACGCTCGGCAAGGCAGGTGGCCCGGCAATGGCGGACGCCGAGGCGATCGGGCGCCTGATGTCTCTTGGGCTGCGGTCTGGGATTTCGATCACCCAGGTCAAGGACCAGCTACGCGGCATCTCCTGTGACCGAGCGGTCGGGCTCGGGCCGAACAAGGTGTTGTCGGTGCCTGACGCGATTGGGCAGGCCATTGAGCGCTACCTCGAAGAGAAGGAGGGCGTTCAGGAAGCGCTGCCGCTCCTTGCCTCGACTCCGAGGGCAGGCGGGACGCAGGCCATGACCTCTAGTTCGAGTTCATCGGCTCCGTTGTTCGATATGGGCACCTGTCCAGAGTGCGGGACCGGACATTTGGCCTTCGAAGAAGGCTGCAAAAAGTGTCATGTGTGCGGATACTCCGAGTGCGGCTGACCGACGGCGTGATCGTCGTCTGACAAATCGCTGAATTGGCGTTACAGAAGAAGGCCCATCCGGCAGATCCGGATGGGCCTTCTTCGTTTGTCACTGCGAATGACTGCCGCGGTATCTCTCCCGCAGCCAGGGAGCGTGTGCGCGGCGTGTCTCATTCTTGAGCAGAGGCTCCCTAGTGCGCCCCTAGTCGAGCGGATAGCGTTGGGGATTCACCGTTCCGAATACCCGACCGAGGCATGACATGAGGATCTTTCCAGGGGTGTTGACCGCGCTGAGTGCGGTCCTGTTGGCCAGTCCCGTACAGGGGGGCGCCCAGGAGACCCTCGTCCTTCATGCGACAACGCTATTAGATGGGCGAGGTGGGAGCTTTTCGGATCGAGATGTGGTGGTGCGAGGCGATCGCATTGTCGGTGTCGTTCCGGGTGGCACGGGCGTCGGCGACCTGCGTGTCGAACTCGGCGACCTCACGCTCATGCCCGGTCTCATCGACACGCACGTACATATCGCGTGGCACTTCGACCGCGCCACGGGCATGACACATAGCCGGCAGGTGGAAGAGTCCGAACAGGACGAGGCCCTCTACGCCGCAGCCAACGCCTGGACGACGCTGGTGGGTGGGGTCACCACGGCGCTGAGCCTCGGCGCACCGGTAGACCTCCCGCTTCGCGATGCCATCGCGAGCGGGGCGTTGCCGGGCCCGAGAATCCTCACCGCGGTGCAGGCTATCTCTGCCCAGACGGGCTCACCGGAGGAGATTCGCGCGCACGTCGACCGCATGGTCGACATGGGCGCCGACGCCATAAAGATCTTCGCCTCGGGGAGCATCCGCGACGGTGGTGTCCCGACCCTTACGCAGGAACAGTTGGACGCCGCGTGCGGGCGCGCGACGGAGCACGGCCTGCGGTCCTACGTGCATGCGTATGATCCGGAGTCTGTGAGGCGGGTGGTGCAGGCCGGCTGCTCCCAGGTCGAGCACGGGGCCCTCCTGGATCGGGCGACGCTTGAGCTGATGGCAGCGAGCGGCGTCTATCTGGACCCGAACATCGACCTGGTCATGAGGAACTACTTCGAGAACGCCGAGCACTTCCTAGGTGTCGGGAACTACACGGAAGAAGGCTTCGAGCAAATGCGCCGGGCTCAGCCGCTGGCCCTTGAAGTCTTCCGGCAGGGTCTGACGGTACCGGGGCTGAAAATGGTCTTTGGCACCGACGCCGTTGCCGGGTCACACGGGCGGAACTACCAGGAGTTGTTGTACCGAATCGAGGTCGGCGGTCAGAGCGCCATGGACGGCGTGGTGTCGGCGACTTCGTTGGCGGCGGAGGCTCTCGGCCTAGGTGACCAGATCGGCAGTGTCATCCCCGGTTTCGCGGCAGACCTCATTGGCCTTTCGGGCGATCCATCCCAGGACCCGACCTCACTCGGCCGAGTGCGCTTCGTGATGAAGGCCGGGGTCATCTACGTGAGCGAAGGCGCCGTCACCCGTAGGTAGGCGCGCCACCTGAGCCGACGAATGATCTTATCGGTAAGCGTGCCGCCCTTAGCGAGGCAGTAGTCCCCCACGCCCCCCAGTCGTATTCTTGGGGGGCCGTTCCCACTCGTCTCCAGCCGATCCGGCGCACCATGACCCATCCGAGCACCGTCCGTGTCGCCGTCGTCCAGGCGGCAGCTAAGCCCTTCGACACCCCATCTGCCGTCGACAAGGTCTGCTCCATGACCGCTCAGGCCGCGGAGCAGGGCGCCGAATTGGTCCTTTTTCCCGAGGCCTACGTAGGTGGATACCCGTGGGGCCTTTCGTTTGGGACGGCCGTAGGCGGCCGCTCGGACGCGGGCCGGCGGGTATGGGAGCGCTACCACGACTCCGCCATCGACGTGCCGGGCCCCGAGGTCGATCGGATGGCTTCAGCCGCCGCTGACGCAGCTGTCTTCTTGTGCGTCGGCGTCATCGAGCGAGACAGCACCTATAGCGGTGGCACGCTTTTCTGCACGCTGCTGTATATCGGGCCGGACGGCAGTTTGCTCGGCAAACACCGCAAGCTCAAGCCGACGGCTGCGGAGAGACTCATATGGGGTGAAGGCGACGGGAGCACGCTCACGGCGATCGATACGCCGCTCGGTACCGTGGGCGGGTTGATCTGTTGGGAGAACTACATGCCGCTTGCGCGGATGGCGATGTACGGAAAAGGGGTAGAGATCTATTTGGCTCCCACCGCAGACGCGCGCGAACGGTGGCAGGCCACCTTGCAGCACATCTCCCTGGAGGGCCGCTGTTTTGTGCTGGGATGTAATCAGTACGTTCACCGCGACATGTATCCTGAGGATCTTGAGATCAAAGAGGAACTGGACGCTTGGCCGGAGACGTTGTGTAAAGGCGGATCCGCCATCTACGGACCGCTCGGCGAGTGCCTCGCAGGTCCACTATGGGGCGAGGAAGGCATCCTCGTCGCGGACCTCGACATGTCGGCAATCACCCGTGCCAAATTTGATTTCGATGTGACCGGACACTATGCCAGGCCTGACGTCTTCTATCTCGATGTCGACGAATCTGAGCACCCGCCGGTGAGTGACGGTGGATAGACATCGGCGACTTCGACGGCAAACTATTCCGCATTGACGCATAAAGATACATATTCATCGCTCCTCAATATTTTTGAGCTCACCGCGAGAAAGACCATGACCACAGACACGATGACCACGACGGACGCCTTCCTCACCGAAGCCGACCGGTTCGGCGCGCACAACTACCACCCGCTGCCCGTCGTCCTTGAGCGAGGTGAAGGGTCTTGGGTTTGGGATGTCGATGGAGTCCGCTACCTGGACATGCTGTCTGCGTATTCGGCTGTGAACCAGGGGCACCGGCACCCGGCGATTATCGCTGCTGCGATCGCTCAAATGGGTAAGCTGACGCTGACATCGCGGGCCTTCCACAATGACCAGATGGGCCCGTTCCTGAAAATGTTGTGCGAGATCACGGGCTTCGAGAAAGCTCTTCCCATGAACACGGGCGCGGAGGGGGTCGAGACCGCGATCAAGATGGTGCGGAAGTGGGGCTATAAGGTGAAGGGCGTCCCGGAGGGGAAGGCAGAGATCATCGTCTGTGATAACAACTTCCACGGCCGCACCACCACCATCGTCGGATTTTCGTCTGAGCCGCAGTCCAGAGACGGCTTCGGTCCTTTTGCGCCCGGTTTCGTGTCGGTCCCCTACGGAGACGCTGCTGCCCTCGAGGCTGCGATCAATGAGAATACGGTCGGCTTCCTGGTCGAGCCCATTCAGGGTGAAGGCGGCGTCGTTGAGCTGCCCGAGGGCTTCCTTACCAAAGCGCGCGAGCTTTGCACCAAACACAACGTGGCCTTGATCGCGGACGAAATCCAAACGGGTCTTGGGCGCACCGGCCGGATGTTCTGCACCGATTGGGAAGGCGTTCGCCCGGACGTGCTGATCGTGGGGAAGGCTCTGGGCGGGGGTGTTTACCCGGTGTCAGCAGTTATCGCGGACTCTGAGTATATGGATGTCTTCACCCCAGGCGACCATGGCTCGACCTTCGGCGGAAACCCGATGGCGGCCGCTGTCGCCGTGGCGGCCCTTCAAGTGATCCTTGATGAGAGATTGCCCGAGCGTTCGGCTGAACTCGGAAGCTGGTTCATGGATCAGCTGCGGAAGATCGATTCGCCGCACGTGGCTGAAGTCAGGGGGAAGGGCCTCATGATCGGAGTCGTGATCAAGAATTCCAGCGGTCCGGCCCGTCCGTTCTGTAAGGCTCTTCAGGCACGCGGGATTCTCGCGAAAGAGACCCACCGCCAGGTGATCCGGTTTGCTCCGCCGCTCACGATCTCCAAAGAAGACCTCGAGTTCGCGCTTGAGCACGCTCGGGCGGTGCTCGCCTAGGTCGCTTGCCCAGCCTTAGGAAACAAGAAGCCCCCGCCGGTCCTAGAGACCCGGCGGGGGCTTTTTGCTGTTTGGTGTGTGGGGCGGGGTCAACCCTGTGTCACCACTCGATGGAGCCCTGTTTAGATGTGTCGATTCCCTGGCCGTCGCCGACGCCCAGCAGCACCTCTTCGATCTGCTCATAGAGGAAAGCGCGTGCCTTGGCATCTCTCGGGTCGAGCCCGTAGTGGTTGATCAGCTGGGTCTGATGCTTCAGCCAGTCCTGCCAGCAGTTGGTGCAGATTCGGCTCATGATCCTTTCGCCGAGCTCGGTCCGGAAAGGCGCCTTCTCGAGCTTCGGAGCGGCCTCTCCGCAACGGTGACACTGGATGGTATCGGCGCTCATTTCACGTCTTTAATTGAAGTCGGAGATCTGATAGGATGGGGAGGTACCCGTTCTTTCGCGTCCGGGTCCAGCTTATCATGGCTGATCTGATCCAACCTCAGGAGGCCATGTGCCGCGTACGATCTTCGCTGGAACGGGCTACTACGTCCCCGATAGGGTCGTTACGAACCGTGACTTGACCCAACTCATGGACACTTCGGACGAGTGGATCGTCGAACGCACTGGCATCCAGGAACGAAGGTGGGTCGATCCAGGCATGACTAGCGCCGAGATGGCTCGCCGGGCGAGCCTGATGGCCCTCGAGGAGGCGGGTCTAGAAGCCTCGGCCGTAGACGCGATCGTACTGGCAACATTGACTCCAGACGTCTTTTTTCCGGGGACTGGAGTCTTCCTACAGCGGGCGCTGGGCTTGGAGGGTGTGCCGGCTTTGGACATCAGAGCCCAGTGCTCCGGTTTCGTCTATGGTTTGTCAGTGGCGGATGCCTGGATCCGCTGCGGCCAATTCCGCACCATCCTCCTTGTCGGGGTCGAGATCCAGTCCACCGGCCTTGATGTCTCCACGCAGGGCCGTGACCTCGCGGTCCTCTTCGGAGACGGTGCCGGGGCGGCGGTGCTCACCGCCGGTGAGGACGCAGGCCGCGGCGTCCTGTCCACCCATATTCACGCAGATGGGCGTTTCGCCGAGAGCCTGTGGGCAGAAGCCAGCTCATCGAAGAAGAACCCTCGTATTTCGGCGGACGATATTGCCGCCGGCCGCCATTACCCTCGCATGGAAGGCAAAGAGGTCTTCAAGCACGCCGTGACGCGCATGCCAGAGGCGATCCACGAGGCACTCGCGGCGAACGACCTGACGACCTCAGACATTGACCTCCTGGTTCCACATCAAGCGAACTTGAGGATCTCACAGATGGTGCAGAAGCGTCTCGGGCTCGAGGATCGACAGGTCGTGAACAATATCGAGCGGTACGGCAACACCACCGCAGCCACGATCCCGATCGCCTTGGCCGAAGCTATCCGAGAGGGCCGCCTGAAGCGAGGAGACCTTCTAGCATTGGTGGCCTTTGGGTCGGGCTTTACATGGGGCTCGGCGCTCGTCCGCTGGTAGCGTCGGGACGACGACTTCAACCGTGGACTGAAAATCAGGCCTTTGTTAGCTTTGCCGGCTACTTGTTCGACTAATAGGAGCGGCACCCATGGCGCTTAATAAAAAGCAGCTCGCCCATCTGGAGAAGCGGCTCCTCGATGAGAGGGATCGTGCACTCAGGGCGTTGGGGAAGTTCGACAACATGGCGAAGGCTGACAGAGAGTCGGCGGACTCTGACCTCGCGGCCTACACCGACCACATGGCCGACCAGGGTACTGAAGCCCAAGAACGAGAAAAAGCCGCGGTCTTTGCGACGAAAGAGGGACGCTATCTCTATCGTTTGGAAGAGGCCCTTCGCAGGATGTACAGCGATCCGAAGCATTTTGGTAACTGCCACACCTGCGAGAACGCTGTCGGATTCGAGCGACTAGACGCATTGCCGCATGCCCGCTATTGCATCGACTGCAAGCGCAAAGAGGAATCGGCAGCCTGACTAGCCGTTGAGGCGGACCCAGCCGGCTCAAACTTCTCTATTTCGCTAGCGCCGCCAGCAAAGCCTCCCCCGCAACGCCAACTTTCCATGTGCGCATGCCGTCCACCGTGGACAGTTCTTCCAACGAAGCGGGCGCCCGCACAGCCACCTCCATGATCACCGCGTTGCTCAGGAGGGAGCCGCGAGCCATCCCGATTTCATCGGCCTTGCTGTTCCTAACCGCCTTGAGTCGGTCGGCCACGGCCTCCACCTCCGGCGTGGCACGAGCCGGTCCTCTCGGTCGTCGAGGATAAGGCACGATCTGATCGTCCGAGAGCTCCGCGATCGCCCGCAGCCGGCGGATCAGTTCGCCTCCTTCGTTGCGTGCGAGTCCGCCGGGGAATCCCTGGAGGCCGAGGAGTTCCTCCGTGCGGTGGGGCGCCATCCCAACAGCCTCGATGAGCGGGTCGTTTCCCACAACACGGAACGGAGCCTTGTCGCGCTCGCGAGCGATCTCATCACGCCATGCGAGGGCCACGCGGATCCCGTGGACCTGCCGTGGTTCGAGATCGCTCGCGCCCTTCACGCGAGTGACGGGGTCGATCGGCTCCGAGTCGGCCTTCGGCGCGAGGGCTGACGCCTCTAACGCGCGACACTCCTGAAACGCCCACTCGGTTCGGCCGGCCGTTGCGAGTTCTGCAGCGACCTGGTCTCCCAGTTCCAACAGGTAGCGCGTGTCGGAAGCCGCGTAGTCGAGCATTCCGTCCGTGAGTGGCCGCTCGGCCCAATCCGCGCGTTGATATTTCTTGGTGAGCGTCACGTTGAATCGTTCAGCCAGCAGCGCCGCCAGTCCGAGCGCACTGAGCCCGAGCATTGTGGCGGCGATCTGAGTATCGAACAGCCCGCGCAGCGTGATCCCGAGATCCCGGTCAAGGAGGCGCAGATCGTAATCTGCCCCGTGCATGACGATCTCGACGTCCGGGTCCTCCAGGGCGCCACGCAAAAGATCGGACGGGTCGAAGGCGAGCGGATCCACGATGTATGTCGCCTTCGGCGTCGTGAGCTGCAGAAGACACAGGCGGTCCGAATAACGGTGGAACCCGGCGGCTTCGCAGTCGAGGGCGAAGCGCTTTAGGCCTGAAAGGTCGTCGGCGAGGACGCGACTATCCGCCTCGCTCTGAATATGAATGTACGGCATGCGCCTTTGGGCGCCCCTTGTCACATGGGAATAGTGGCCGAAAAAAAGCGCGCTCTCTCACCTAGCGCCACCCCCCGTGTCCACCGACTCAGTTGGCCGACTCCTGGCCGGGTACGTCCGTGGGTGTTGCCCGTCCTTCGGGTCACGACCACAATTCCTGGTGCCACCACGCAACAGCCTCACGAACCTGTCCCGGCCGAATCACATGCTCCGAACCAAGGTCGTTTGCACCCTCGGCCCTGCGAGTTCCACCCCTGAGACCATTCTCGCGATGGTGGAGGGCGGGATGGACCTCGCGCGGGTGAACATGTCTCACGGCAGCCGAGGCGACCATCGGGCGGCCATCGCGGCAGTTCGGGCGGCGGAGAGGCAGGTAGGTCACCCCGTGGGCGTCATGGTGGACCTCTCGGGCCCGAAGATCCGTGTTGGGGAACTTCCCCAACCGATAGAGCTGATCGCCGGTGAGGCTGTGGTGATGGCGCCGCAGGCGGCTGCCACCCCGGGGGAGATCCCGACCACCTATGAGCCGCTGGCGCGGGAGATCGTGGCCGGAGACGTGGTCCTGCTGGATGACGGGCTCATGGAGCTCCGTTGCCTCGGGACCGACGGAGATCGTACGAGGCTTGAGGTGGTGCGGGGCGGAACCCTCAAACCTCGAAAGGGGATCAACCTCCCCCTGGTGAAAGTGAAGGCGCCGTCGCTGACGGAGAAGGATCTTTCCGATCTGGACTTCGCCCTCGAGGTCGGGGTCGAGTACATCGCGCTTTCCTTCGTGCGGCGTGCGCACGACGTCGTCGACCTCAAGCGACGGGTCGATGGCCGGGCGCTGGTCGTGTCGAAGATCGAAAAGGTTCAGGCGCTGAGAGCCATCGAAGAAATTCTGGCGGAGACCGACGCGGTCATGGTGGCCCGCGGTGACCTCGGCGTCGAGCTCCCCTTTGAACGAGTTCCGCTCGCCCAGAAGCGGATCATCCAGCTCTCGAACTACTACGGCCGCCCCGTTATCACGGCGACTCAGATGCTCGAATCGATGATCGAGCATGCCCGTCCGACTCGGGCCGAGGCTTCTGACGTCGCCAATGCGATCCTCGATGGCACAGATGCCGTCATGTTGTCGGGCGAGACGGCGGTGGGTCGGCATCCCCTCAAGGCGCTCCAAGCCATCGTCGATATCGGCAAGGAGATTGAGCGCAGCGGCTTCTTGGAACGAGGGCCCCGCTACCTCACGCACCCGGGCCTTCACTCACGTGGGGGTGCGACCTCACGCGAACACGCGGTCGCTGCCGCGACCGTCGACGCGGTTCGCCGGGTGGGTGCGCCAGCGATCATCGTGTTGACCAAGTCAGGCTTCTCAGCTCGCCTCGTGTCGTCGTATCGACCGTCGGTCCCGGTGTTTGCCGTGACCCCGGACCCGCTCACACACCGCCAACTCGCCGCTGTGTGGGGCGTGCGGCCAGTGTTGGCTTCCGGCGTCGAAATGTCGTATGAGCGCCAAATGGAAGTTGGGCGTCGGGCCGTGATCGACAGTGGCGCAGGTGAGCCCGGAGCTTCGGTCCCGGTCACCGCTGGTTTCCCCTTCTACGAGTCTGGATCAACGAACACGATGCGTCTCGAGCGTCTGTAGCGGTTGTCATGAAGCTGACCTTCCTGGGCACTGGGACCTCGTTCGGCGTTCCCGTCGTGGGGTGCGACTGCCCCACGTGTACGTCGGACGACCCCCGCGACCACCGAACCCGGCATGGGGCTTTGGTCGACCTTGAGGGCGGTCGGTTGCTGGTGGACACCCCGCCCGAGCTTCGCCTTCAGCTCCTGGCCGCCAGGGTGTCCAAGATCGACGCTGTGTGGTTCACCCACATTCACGCCGACCACGTCCACGGGATCGACGACCTGCGCGTGTTCACGGCGCGCCGTGGCGATGTACAAGCCTATGTGGCGTCTGAATACCGGCAAAATATCGAACGGCACTTCGAATACATCTTCGATGACTCCTTCGAAGCTCCTCCCGGAAGTTCGATCCCGAGCATTCAGCTCCACAATGTTGAAGCGGGTGAGCCGGTGAATATCCTCAATGAGAACTTCGTTCCTCTGCGGGTGCCACATGGGCCGAGCTCAGTGTATGGCTTCCGTGTGGGCAAGCTCGGCTACATCACGGACGGCAAGAGTCTTCCTGCAGAAACGCTGGAGGCTCTGCGGGGTGTCGAAGTGCTGGTGCTCAACGCGCTCTGGTTCGGCAACCCGCATCCGGCGCACTTCAGTATTGAAGAGGCGATCGACGCCGCCCGGGAAGTGGGCGCAGGTCGGACCTATCTGACCCACCTCACCCACCGAGTTACCCACGCAGAGCTCGATGCGCGACTCCCGGTAGGCGTGTTTGCCGCCTACGACGGACTGGAAGTGGAGATTCCCTCATGACGCAGATTCGGCTGGACTTTGGAAACCTGATGGCCCCTGGGGTGGAGGGCGGTGTCGACGCGACTCACTTTGCCGGCGCGCTCTCCGAACGTTTTGCTCTGGCTGCCGCTGCCGTTGAGCAGCGGCGGGCCGCGGGTGACCTCGGCTTCCTAGATCTCCCGTATGCGACCGAAAGTGCGGCTCAGGTCGCAGCACTGGCGGACGGCTTTGGTCAGTGGTTCGAAGACGTCGTCGTTCTAGGTATTGGAGGTTCGGGCCTCGGGGCCACGTCACTCAGAGATGCCCTGCTCGGACCCTTCTGGAACTCGCGTTCGAACGAGGAGCGCGATCATTTTCCGCGGCTACATGTGGTGGACAATCCGGATCCGCACACCTTACGCGCACTCCTGGGGCGAATCGACCCGGCGCGGACGTTGTTCAATGTGATCAGCAAGTCTGGCGCGACCGCGGAGACAATGGCGCAGTACCTCGTGATCCGGGACTTGGTCGATAAGACGGTTGGGCCGGACAAGGCACGCGGACATTTCTTGTTCACCACCGACCCGAGCCGCGGTGCGCTGCGTCAAATTGGAGACGCCGAAGGGATCCCCATGCTGCCGGTCCCGGAGAACGTCGGCGGCCGCTTTTCGGTCCTTACGGCCGTGGGGCTTCTGCCCGCAGCGGTGTGCGGAATCGATATCGAGGCGCTCTTGGCCGGCGCGGCCGCCATGGAGGTGCGTTGTCGGTCTGCGGTGCTAGCGGAGAATCCCGCAGGAATTCTGGCCACGCTTCTGCACGGGGCAGACACAGATCAAGGCCGGGCTATCCATGTCCTCATGCCCTATTGTGATCGGCTGCGATCGCTTGCGCTGTGGTTCCAGCAGCTATGGGGCGAAAGCCTTGGGAAGGCTCTGAGGCTTGATGGGAGCCACTCGCCGGTGGGTCCGACGCCGCTGCCGGCGCTTGGCGCAAGCGATCAGCATTCTCTTTTGCAATTGCTCATGGAAGGACCGCAGGACAAAGTCGTCGTGTTCGTCACGGTGGACGACCCCGGGCCAGATCTCGCGATCCCGAACCGTCATCCGGAGATCCCCGCGTTGGCGTACCTCGGTGGGCACTCCTTGGGTGAACTCTTGGCGACGGAGCGTAGCGCGACAGCCGAGGCCCTCAGGAGAGAAGGGCGCCCCAACGCCACGATCTCCCTGCCCGAAGTAAGCGCGTTCGCTCTCGGCCAGCTTTATATGCTTCTCGAGGTGGCCACGGTGTTTGCGGGGGCGCTCTACGGCGTAGATCCCCTTGACCAACCTGGGGTGGAACTCAGCAAGGTGCTGACCTACGGCCTCATGGGCCGCGAGGGTGTCGCTCGGCCAGAGATCGCCGAGCCAGATCCCAAATGGATGGTGTGAGTCTGATTAAGCCGAGGTTAGACCTGTAGATAGCCCGCACGGCGACGGTTAGGTTAAACCAACGGGCGACCCCACTATCGGGCTCGCCACAAGGACGTTTGGAGGCAACCATGCGCGACCACGACGAACAACCCTACATCGTCATTGAAAAGGATAGCGGGGGCGGCCAACTCGGCTCCTTCGTGATCGGTGCCCTGGTCGGCGCGGGTTTGGCCCTGCTCTTTGCCCCGAAATCGGGTGCAGAGACCCAAGAGGATCTCAAAGAGCGTGCGCGTCAGCTTCGTTCCACCGCGGAAGAGCGGATGCGAGAGGCTCAGAAGCAACTCGAGGTGAAGCTGGACTCCGCCCGCGAAGGTGTGCAGGACCGCATTGAGTCGGTCAAGGTTGCCGTTGACGCCGGGCGGCAGGCTGCCGTCGACGCGCGCGGGGATCTCGAAAGGAAGCTCTCGACTTCGAAAGCCGCTTACAGGACAGGTGTTGACGCTGCGAGAGAGTCCGTAGCCGAAGCGGCGACCGCGCCTGAGGACGGCACCGGGGCCGAGGAGGCAGTCGGGGCGGAGGATTAGTTGGTGCTCCGTAACGCGAGACACTAACCCTCTATGGTGGGCGGACATCCCGTACCGTTGCATTACAGCCCTGGTTACCGCGTCCGTGAATTTCTCCGACGACTGTGGGAGAAGTCTGTCGAAGACGAAGTATTGTTCATGGCCGTTGCGGTTGCCTTCAATGTCGTGATCGCGCTGGTACCCCTCCTCATTTTGGGTATCGGCCTCACAGGCTACATCGTGAGCGCGCGGTTCGCTGATCCGA
>CALFPJ010000027.1 GCA_937919655.1 uncultured Gemmatimonadales bacterium | reverse complement strand
AGGTGTCAGCTTCGCGTACCTAGATTTGAACGGAAATAGCACGACCACCGAGACTGCGGTAACGCAGATTGAGGTCACCGTTCGCACCAGTTCCGACGTGATGGATTCCACCGGAAACCCCGTGGCCGATTCGGTCGCGGTCCGCATATTTCTTCGCAATTAGCGGCGGAATCGAATTTTGGAGATAGAAGCATGAAGGTCACATCTGCCAGAGATGGGTTCGCATTGCCGGCGGCAGTGGGAGCAATGGTCATCATAGGGGTGCTCGTCACTGCCGGCTTCTACATGGCCCAGCAAGAGGTCAGGATCGGCATCGCCAGTTCTAATGCACAGCTGGCGTTCTACCTAGCCGAACGGGGCGCCAACGATGTGGTCAACGATTGGTCTGCGTCCACCATGCTCAACATGAGTAGATGGAGTGACACAACGCTGACCGACACCCTCGACATTGGTGCCTGGAGTGTTACGGCGAGGAGGCTGGGCACACGACTCTTCTATCTCGATGCGACGGGTACCGTCACGCAAGGTGGTACCCAGTTTGCGGGCGCGAGCCGGCGGTCCGGCTTGATCGTACGACTCTTCTCAGCGGATATCGCGCCGCCCGGCGCACTCACCACGCGCGGTCCCACGTACCTCAAGGGAACGGCGGAGGTGCATGGCGAGGACATCTATCCTGACGGCTGGAGTTCAGTGTGTACGAATTCCCTCACTGATAAGCCCGGCATCGTCGCTCAGGACACGGCCGATGTGAGATGGGAGGGCTCTGACTCGACTGATGTGGTGACCTGCTCCTACACGGGCCTTGGCGTTAGCAAGATTACCACCTGCGATACGACCAGCGGTGGCTCCAATATTTCTGGCACTCCGGAGTTGATGCAGGACTCGCTCATGGTGGACTCGACGTTCACGACATTCGGCGACATGACCTGGGACGACCTGGTCTCCCTGGCCGACAAGACTGTCACTTCGTTGGGTTCGATTATCAATGCTACCGGCCCAGATTCGACGGCCGGTGGCGGTTGTGTCACTGCTACGCTGACAAATTGGGGTAATCCTGAGGGGGATGTCGCGTCAGCATGCGCTGACTATTTCCCGATCATCTACCATGGTGGGCCGTCGTTGCGGATCCAGTCCGGTGGCACCGGGCAGGGTATTCTTCTGGTTGACGGCGGTCTGGATTTACGCGGAGGTTTTGTCTTCAACGGTGTCGTGATCGTGCAGGGCAGCTTCGAGACGCAGGGCTCAGGCAATCGCATCCTGGGGGGCGTCATGGCTTCTAACGTGGACCTCACGGAGCAGAGCCTCGTGGGTGGGTCTCAAGTCCAATATTCGACTTGCGCGTTGGAGCGGGCCATCCTCGGAAACGATGGCCTCACCCGAGCCAGACCGCTAACCATTCGAAGTTTCATCGACCTGTCGAGCGTCATCAACTAGCTGGACCTCGCAGCCGGCGGCGGGATAGGGTGTCCGCCGCCGGCTTCTTTATCGAATGTTTTGCGCCAAATGTTTACTAAAACTCTTGTTTGGTCCGATTCGCATATTTTTTTGACATGACTTAACATTTTGTGATAAGCTGGTCGGAGTATTCTGAGGAATATTTGTTCCCCATCCCTCGCGATGAAGGCGCCGAATGGCTCTCTTTGGACGAAAGCGAACTTCCATTGGCCTGGACATTGGTTCTGGCTTCGTGAAGGTCGTGGAGGTCGATCATTCGGGTGATCAGCCCGAAGTGACGCGCGTCGCTATGCGGGCGCTCCTGCCGGATGCCATCGTTGAAGGCGAGATCATGGACTATGGCCTCGTGTCAGATGCGGTCCAGGGCCTCTTTCAGGAGATTGGTCTCAAGGGTGCCGAGGTCATCACTGCGGTGGGCGGCCACGACGTGATCATCAAGAAGATCGAGATGGATCGAATGAAGGAGTCCGACGCACGCGAGGTGATTCGCTGGGAGGCGGAGCAGCACGTCCCGTTCGACATCAAGAGCGTCGAGCTGGACTTCCAAATTCTGAATCCCCATGACGATGGCCTCCAGATGGAGGTCCTCCTTGTCGCGGCCAAGAGGGAGCTGGTGGACAACAAGGTCGGCCTGCTACAGGACGCCGGCGTGAATCCCATCATCATTGATGTCGATGCCTTCGCGCTTCATAACGCGTTCGAGCACAACTATCCGGATTCTCAGGACGGCATCATCGCACTCGTTAACGTCGGCCACGAGACGACCAACGTGAACATCCTGGGGAACGGGGTTCCGATTCTGACGCGCGACATTCCGTTCGGTTCTCGAAAGATTCGTGAAGATTTGCAACGCGAGCGGGGTTTGACTGCCGAACAGGCTGAAGACGTGGTTCAGGGCCGTGAGACGGTCGAGAATCTTGAGAAGTTCGTGGACGCTTCCGCAGACGAAGTCGCGGTTGGCATCGAGCGCGCGAGTGCATTCTTGATGACGCGTGAAGACGGCGAGACCATCGGGCGAATCTTCCTGAGCGGGGGTGGCGCGAGAATCCCCGGCATGGTGGCTGCCCTCGCCACCCGCATGAACGTGGAGACCCAACTGGTCAATCCGTTCGAGCGAGTTCCGGTTCGCCCGGGAGCCGCTGGTGACATTTCGCTTGAAGAAGCGGCACCGATGCTGCTCTTGCCGCTCGGGCTGGCGTTGCGCGCTTAGATGAGGACGGGCTGAGCTGTGATTCAAGTCAATTTACTACCAGGTGGAAAGAAGGGCCGAGGCCGTCGGTCTTTCTCGTTCTCCCTCCCCAAGTTTGGGGGAGGAGGGGGAGGAGCCGGAATGCCCGACCAGTACATCATGTTCGCCGTGGCCGCCGGTATCGTCGCCATGGGATACATGGGCTGGGCATTTCTGGGCCTACGCTCCGAGGCCGAGGACCTGCAGGTCCAGTTCGACTCGGCCCTCCAAGATTCCGTGCGCTTCGCTGACCTGATCGAGCGTACGAACCAACTCATGGCTCGCCGCGACTCCATCGCGCAGCGTGTTGCGATTATTCAAGAGATCGACGCGGGTCGTTACGTCTGGCCCCACGTCATGGATGAGGTGGCCCGCGCCGTCCCCGATTACACATGGCTTCGTAGCGTTCTCTTCTCGGGTGACACCCCGATACAGATTCGCATCGAGGGCCGGGCGGGCAGTATCGAAGCGATCACGACCTACATGAATCAGCTTGAGGCGTCGTTGTTCCTTCGGGCCGTCAGTCCCGAGCGAATGGAGCAGGTTCCTTCGGAAACCGACCCGAACGCCCTGATCTACGTCTTCGAGTTGTTGGCGACTTTCGAGCCGCCACCCATGGAAGACCTTGAGACCGTGCCGTTGTTCGATGAAAGCGTTTCGGCCCAAGAAGCTGTCACAGACACGACCGGAGGGAACTAGGCATGCCTAGGTATAATCCCACCGATCCTAAGCAGAGAAACTGGATGCTGGGCGGAGTCGCGTTGCTGGTCGCGATCGTACCGTTTCGCATTTACGTGATGGCCCCCATGCAGCTCGAAAACGGCTTGGTCGTCCAACATGTAGAGGGCCTGGAGGGCCAGAATCGAAGGGCCTCCGTACAGGCGGCCCGCGGAGGAGGAGAACTCGAAGAGCGCAACCTGGTCTATGAGCGCCATGTGGCGAAACTCGAAGAGTTGATTCCGGCTGCTGAGGAAGTCGCCTCATTGATGAACGACGTTTCTGGTGCCGCCCGTCAGGCCAGGGTGGAACTCCTGCGTATGGTACCGGAGCCGTCCGAAACTGGCGCGTTTTACGACAAGACCGCCTACGACATGGCTGTGATCGGCGAGTACCACAACGTCGCTCGCTTCCTGACCAACGTCGCGAGCCTTTCCAGGATCGTGACGCCGGTCGAGTTGGATGTTCAGATCTACGACCAGCCCCTTCGGTTCCCAGAAATGGTGTCACCCGTGATCGTGACTTTCCGCATCGAGACCTACGTGCTCCCTGACCAGACCGCCGCGCCGCCCCCTGCCGCGCTCCCAGGAGGCTGATCATGCGTCGACTCCTCCCATCCGCGTTTCTTTTTGCCGCCGTTATGGTCACTCCAGCAGGCGCCGGAGCCCAAGATGCACCGCCGACAGCCCCTCCTGGGCAAGTGGAGACCGAACTGGTTTTCGAGCGTGAGGTCTTCCAGTACCCGGCGTTCACACGGGCCAATCCATTTCGGCCGCTTCTGTCCTCTGATGCGGGTGGGCCACGCTTCGAGGATCTCCGCTTGTCGGGGATCATCTACTCAGAGACCGCGAGCCACAGCGTAGCAATCTTCAACACCTCCGCAATCACGGTGGCTGAAGACCGCACGTTGTCTGCCGTATTGGGTGACTCATACGCGGTCAAAGTCGGCCAGACCGTGGGTAATATCACAGTGGTGGAAATAACGCTGGAGTCTGTAGTGGTGGACGTCGAAGAATTCGGGATCACGGATCGCAGGACGATGCGACCTCTCAACCTCCTTGGAGGCAACCAATGACCTCGATGTTCGCCCTGTGGGGGGGCGCGCTCCTATTCTTCGGAGGGCAAGTCACGGAAGTGGCGATCACCTCAGTAGCGGAGCAGACGAGCGTCCTGATAGCGGTAGGTGGGCCTGTGGAGCACCGCGCCTTCACACTGGAAGGACCCCACCGCCTTGTGGTGGACCTGACGGGAGCTACCAACGCGTTGCCGCGCAACGAGTTTGGGTCGGTAAACCGAGGCGGCATCCGGGGCATTCGAGCCAGCCAATACACCGCGCAAATGGTGCGGGTTGTGTTCGAACTGACTGCGCCGATGGGGTATGCGATCGTGGCCGGCCCCGAGGGATTGAGGATCACGCTTGAGAATCCTGAGGTGGCAGGCTTTGAGCCGTGGTCGTCCGGGGCGCGAGAGATGACCGCGTTCGATCCGACGGAACTCGCTCCGGTCGCTGTCCCCGTTTTGTTGCAGGCCCAAAGCCAAACAGAACGCATCTCCATGCGTTGGACGCAGGAGCCCCTTCAGAACGTACTGCTACACTTCGCGACGTTCTCCGGGAAGTCGGTCATCCCAGGTTCCAACGTTACCGGGTTCGTCACCGCCGAAATTCGCGACCAGCCGTGGGACGTTGCGCTTGAGACCATCCTGTCGGCCAACGGTCTCGTGGCCCAGGAAGACGCGAACGGCATGATTCGTGTCGACAATATCGACGACCTGAACAATCGGGAGGCGATTGAGCCCATCCTCACTCGGGCGCATCGCATCAACTACGCGACCGCTACGGAGTTGTCGCAGGCGATTCAGCCCCTCCTGACCGCCCGAGGCAACATCACGGTCGGACTGGGCACCAATACTCTGATTGTGTCGGACATCAATCGTGTCCAGCTTGCCGTGGTGGAGTTGCTTAAGCAGATCGATGTGGAGACCGCGCAGGTCTCCATTCGGGCTAAGATCATCTTCGTCAACCGTACGGACTTGGCCGAACTTGGCGTCACGTATGAACTGAAGGACTCCCGTGGAAATCAGCTGAACGCCTTGTCGGCCGGTGCATCCGACCTGAATGGAGACGGGGTGCTTAGCCTGCCTGACGAGGCGGTGCAGCAGGGCACCGCAGTCGTTTCACTCGGAGGCAACTCGATCGCCGCGCTCGGCAACGCCGCCGCGCGAGTCGGTAGCCCGACGCTTCAGATGCTCACGTCCATGGTGATCGGACGTCACCAGTTAATCAGCTTTATCGACGCCCTACAACAGGTGAACCTGAGCGATATCGAGGCTGAGCCGCAGATCACGACGATCGACAACGTGGCCGCAGACCTCCTGGTCGGTGAGTTGACACCGATCCGGACCATCGACGCGGGGGCCGGTGGAGCGGCGGGTGGTACCTTCCCGACCGCACAGGTGACGCAGCAAGAGACCGGTATCAAGCTTCAGGCTACGCCGCACGTCACTGCGACCGGCATGATTCTGCTCGAGTTGCTGGCAGAGCGCTCCGCGGCCGAATTGGCCGAGTCTGACGCGGGCTTCATTTTCCGGACGCAACGGGCGACCACGCGTGTGTTGGTGAAAGACGGGGAGACGGTGGTGATCGCCGGCCTCACCCAAAGCGAGCGTACCGAGGCAAGGCAAGGCATCCCCCTGTTAATGAACCTCCCGGTGATCGGCCGCCTCTTCCGGGTTACCCGACAGCAAGAAGTGCAACGTGACCTGATCATCCTGGTCACGCCGCACATCGTGCGCAGCTCAAACTGATCGAAATGATTTGGAGAGAGACGACTATGCGCCGGCACCTATTCACTTGGACTACGCCTCTTTGGGACGACTGCCGCGATGGCGACCGGCGAGACCGTCGCCCGCGACCGGGCAGGTCAGAGCCCTCCCGCGCGTGGTGGTCGCGGGGCATACGGCGCTCCTCCCCTTCGGGGGCAAGATTATGGACGCGGTGGTCGACACATTCCGCCACACGCTCATGATGTCGACTATTGACCGAGACCGTGTTGAGATCTTTGACCTCGACAACCGGACGTTCGGCTCGAGTATCGCGGTGGGCGCGGGTCCCTGGGGTCTCGGTCTGAACAACTGCTACGCCGCGAACATGACGGCGAATTGTGGCGACACCCTGATCGTGGCGAACTCCGGTGGCACGAATCTGAGCATGGTCTACCTGGGGCCGCGGGTTCACGGTGGTGGTGGCGGCAGCGAAGACGCCAGTCGACGCC